>JAKSTM010000031.1 GCA_024402565.1 Treponema sp.
ATGCACCTCCTAAAATTGAACTTTATTTGTCCAACTTTAGGGGTGCACTTCACTTCGGGCAGCTATTTTTTTTTCAAACTCAAAAGTACCTTTTTCGGACGCAACTTTTGTTTTCTCTAACTTTGGTTTAAAACTAAAAACGCTGTCCAAAATGAACAGCGTTTTTAATGTCTTTTTTGGAGATGGCGAGAGTCGAACTCGCGTCCGAAAAAGTAATCCAGATACATCTACAAGTTTAGTTATGCGAGGTAATTGTCGGGAGCCGGTAGCAGCATAACAAGCGTCGCCTCCTTATTCTGATTAAATGTCATTAAAGTCGACCAGACACAACTTCAATCAAGTCCCTATCAGTGACAGAACGTTACAGTGTTAGGAACAGCACCCCGTAAGTTCCGCGCTAAGCAGACTAAGCTGCGAGAGCGAACTGTTCAACAGAAGATTCTTCTTCTTCTCTACGTTTTGCAGTTATTTTTTTTGTCAGTTTAGAGGACCTTCACCCTCACTTGCAGTAAATGCATTCCCAATTCCGTCGAAACCGGGACATCCCCATTAGTTAAACAAAATATACTAATAAAAATATGAGTCGTCAACTAAAGTAAATCTTTTATTTCATCCAAAGTTAAAACTTTATCTGAATTATAAACCGACTTTCGGAATTCCAAGGAATTAATTATATCACTGGACCAAAAATCTTCATCTGTAAAATTACCCGTTATAGTCTTATCATTCCAAACCATGAAATATAACCAGAGCGCATCATCTTCAGCACATTTTTCAGGATCAGGAATCCTTCCGCATTCTGTTAAAGCAACCATTTTCTTTCCCTTTGAGGAAGCTTTACATTCCAGATACTTCTTTTTTTGACTGTCATGATTATTTGAATATATATCTTCACCTGTTATATCCACAAAATCATCTCCTGGATACCATTCTTTATTCTGACCATTCCAAACCCAGATTAAGTTGTTTAATCCCTTCTCTTCAGAATAATAAGTATACATATATTTCCATAGTGCTTTATATGCTTCAGGACCACTTGCACCCCACCAAAACCATTTTCCACTGGCTTCGTGAAGAGGTCTCCATAAAACAGGTACACCAGCGTCTTGAAGCCGTTTTAATTCTTTAGCAATTGTATCCATTTGACGTTTCATCTGGCCGAATTCAGAGGCTGTTTCATCAAGAGCACCATCTTTGAAAGGAATACGAAACTTTGTTTGATTTGTATAAAACTGTTTTTCCCTTCCTCCACGCCAATGCCATGTAAAAGCAACAATTCCACCTTTATGGCCATTATAAGATTTATTATAACGATATTGACCTTTGGCCCATTTTATAGCTTCCTCCGTTTGAAAAAGCCCTTCACCCTGCCGACTGGTATAATTCATAAAATCGTACCCCATTAATACAGGATACTTTCCAGTATCTTTATAAACTCTATCAGCCATATCAACTGAATCAGCCCAGGTCAAATCCATTTGTCCGGAAATAATCTGTTTTCCATAATTTGAAGTCAGAAAATCTAATAACTTCTGAGCTTCTGCAGATTTTTCAGCTCCGAAAATAAAACAACAGGAAAATAAAAATAAGATAAAGAATATTTTCTTTTTCATAAAATCTCCTTAAACAAATTAACAATATTTAAGTAAATTATAAAGTAAATTTACTTAAATGCAAAATATTTTTTTTATTTATGTAAAGAGATACTTGAAAACTTGAATAACATGATACATTGTAAGATTAGATAATAATCATTATAATTTATAAATCTATATATTCTATAATAAGGAAGGAATCATTATGGCATTGGACGAAAACTTACAGATTGTACGCCACAGCTGTGCACACGTAATGGCAGAAGCAGTTTTGCATCTGTACCCAAACACAAAAATCGCAATCGGTCCTGCTATTGATACCGGATTTTACTATGACTTCGATTTCGGTGAAGTTAAAATCTCTGATGCAGATTTTGGCGCTATCGAAAAAGAAATGAGAAAAATCCTTGCAGGAAACCACGATTTCGTATGCAAGGAAGTCACTAAAGAAGAAGCTCTCAAACTCTTCGCTGACCAGCCTTATAAGATCGAACTGATTAACGATCTGCCTGACGGCGAAAAGATTACTACATACGAACAGGACGGTTACCTGGACCTGTGCCGCGGACCTCACGTTGCAAACACAAAAGAAATCAACGGTCAGGCATTCAAACTTGATAAACTTGCCGGTGCTTACTGGCGCGGTGACTCAAACAACACAATGCTTACCCGTATCTATGCACTGTGTTTTGCAAAACCAAATGATCTCAAAGACTATCTTGCAATGATTGCAGAAGCTGAAAAACGCGACCACCGTAAACTGGGTCAGGAAATGGATCTTTTCCACCTGGATCCTGAAGATCCTGGTCAGATTTTCTGGCACCCTAACGGATGGACAATCTACACAACAATGCAGGATTACATGCGTAAGATGGTACGCCGTGACGGATACCAGGAAGTTAATACTCCTGCAATCATGCCACGTACTCTTTGGGAACGTTCAGGTCACTGGGGTCACTACCAGCAGAACATGTTCATTACAGAATCTGAAAAACGCCTCTTCGCAATTAAACCTATGAACTGTCCTGGTGCTCTTGAAATCTTCAAAAGCCGTCAGCGCTCATACAAAGATCTTCCACTGCGCCTTGCAGAATTCGGACACGATGTTCGTAACGAACCTTCAGGAACACTTCATGGTGTAATGCGTGTTCGCGGCTTCGTTCAGGACGACGCTCATATTCTTTGTACAGAGGAACAAGTTGGAGCCGAAGTTGCAAAATTCTGTAAGCTCCTCAAAGCTGTTTACCATGATTTTGGATTTGATGACCTGGTTGTAAAATTCTCAACTATGCCTGAAGACCACGTAGGTGACCTGGCAACTTGGGAACGCGCAGAGAAAGCTCTTGCTGACGCATGTCACGACGCCGGACTTGAATTCAAACTTCAGCCAGGTGAAGGTGCATTCTACGGTCCAAAACTTGAATTCAAGCTTTACGACTGCCTGGGACGCGAATGGCAGTGTGGTACAATCCAGGCTGACTTCCAGCTTCCAAGTGCAGAACGCCTTGACGCAACTTACATCGGTGCTGACAACGAGAAGCATCACCCTGTAATGCTTCATCGCGCAATTCTTGGAAGTTTTGAACGCTTCCTTGGTATTCTCATTGAAAACTTTGCAGGTGCCTTCCCTACATGGCTGGCATTTGAACAGGCAGCTGTTGTTCCTGTAGGAAATGACTTTGTTGACTACGCAAAAGAAGTAAACGATATCCTTATTGCAAATGATATCCGTTCAAACGCTTACCTTAGCGATGACAACATGCGCCAGAAAATCAAGGTGATTACAAAAGAACATAAAACACCTTACATTCTGGTTGTTGGTGAAAACGAACAGAAAGAAAGAACTGTAACTGTACGTTTCCGCCAGTCTAGCGGCCTTGAACAGAAAACAATGAAGATTGAAGAATTTGTTGCATACGTTCAGGAAAAAGTAAACGCTAGAGGAACAGACATTTAATAAATATAGGCTTAAGTAATTTTATTAGTTACTTAAGCCTACTATTCTAAAAATAATAAATTAGACTTAATGTAACTATTTTTTAGGGAAAAGAGTTTAAAATCAGATGACAAACGAATACTTTGAACAATATCTTAAAAAAAACTTTCCTCACACTAGTTCTTTTGGCTCAGGTCTCATTATGGGTATTTTTGACGCCCTGGCATTATTCCTTTCCATAGGTTTTTCTTTTTTCCTTGTAAATTTATTTGATGGTCCAAATCATACTATCAATTTCCGTTCATTCTTTTATTACGCAGTCTACATTCCCCCAATTATTTTAGTATTTTTAGGAATGGGAATGTATCCAGGAATTATGGTTTCTCCGGCAGAGGAAGTAAAAAAATTCTTCTTAAGCTGCTTCTTCTGTTTTGCCGGAATTACATTTATGGTCCTTATTCCGGATTTTTCAAATTGGGATTACACACGCGAACACTTAATTACTTATTCAAGTGAAATCCAGCTATCAATCGCTCTTATATTAGCAATTCCGATTTCTACTATTGCACTTCCAGCAATGCGCGAAATAACACGTCACTTTTTTGGACGCTTTAAATTCTGGGGTGTTCCTTGTGTCATTTATTGTGATGGGGATTCTGCTGATACAATTATTACTCGCCTTAAAAAGAACCGCAGTTTCGGATATCATCCGGCTGTTATCATTAATAATCAATTAGATGAAAATGAAAGTTTTTACAAAGGAATTCCAGCATTCAAACCTTCTTCTGAAATTGAGAAAATCATTCACAAAAAAAATATAAAAGTTGCAGTGTTATGTGATTATCATGAAGACTTAACTGAAATCATGACAAGTTACCGCTATACAATTCAGGTAAAAAAGAATCCTGGAACAAGTTCTTCAACACAGCATATTAAAGATATCGCTGGAATTATCGGTTTCTCTTCAACACATAACCTGACATTCAAATTCAATCTATTTATTAAACGTATATTGGACTTATTTCTCATTCTTCTTGTATCACCAGTTGTCCTTCCTGCTTTCATAATTGTCGGATTTTTAGTAAAAGTTACTTCAAAGGGCCCTATTTTTTATGGTCATAAACGTGCTGGAAAAAACGGAAAAGAATTCAAATGTTGGAAATTCCGTACAATGGGAATCGATTCTCAGGAAAGACTCGCCGAAATTCTGGCTACTGACCCAGTGCGCCGAGCTGAATGGGAAAAAGATCGTAAGTTTACAGATGATCCTCGAGTAACGAAATTTGGAAAATTCTTAAGAAAAACCAGTCTTGATGAACTTCCTCAACTGGTAAATATTTTTACTGGAGAAATGAGTCTGGTTGGTCCAAGACCTGTTACTTATGGTGAACTTGATAAATATGGAGACTCAAAGGATTTTGTTCTCTCTGTAACACCTGGATTAACAGGTATGTGGCAAGTTTCCGGACGAAGTGATACTGGTTATGAAGAAAGAATAACATTTGACTCTTACTATATCCAGAACTGGTCCATCTGGCTTGATATTTGGATTCTTATTAAAACAGTTTGGGTTGTTCTTAAAGGAAAAGGCGCTTACTAAAACCATTTATTACTAAAACTATTTTAAAAGTAGATAAACATCTTTTTTTGTGCCATAATAACTTTATGAAAAAGAAGTTCTTCAAACAAATCTGTTTCTTCACCTTTTTTATTCTCACAATTCCTGTTTATGCACAATCTTACAAAATTGAAAAAGTTTCCTATGATATAACTGGAATCACAAAAGAAGCTTCACTTAAAACGAATATTCCGATTTCAACTAACAAAGTTTTTGAAACTAAAAACGACTTCGATATTTACATAAAAAAAATCAAACAAGATTTAATTAACACACGATGTTTTGAATCGTCAGACGTTACTTTTGAATTTTCTTCTCCAGATGAAAACAATATCATTTCAGTTGATTTGTTAATCAGTGTTAAAGACAGTCTTCATTTCTTAGGTTTACCTTACCTGAAATATTCATCATCAGACGGAATGTCACTTAAAGTCAAAGCTAAAGACACCAATTTTCTGGGAACAATGAACGTTTTAAATTCATCAATTGATTTTCAGGTAAAACCAGATGAAGATGGAACCCCGTTCAAAATTTTTGAGCCGGCAATAAATGTTTCCATAGATTATCCGTATAATGTGGATCCTTTTAGAATAACCTGGATAAATGATTATTCCCTCTCATATACATGGGGAAATTTGTCTCCCGAATGGGACGCTGAGACAGGAGTTCTTTTAGAGTATCCATTTAAATCTACCACATTAACATGGAAATTTTCCCAAGGTTTTATAAAAGATTATACATACTTAACTGACAATGACGAAACATATTTTAAGGAATTCTTTTCATTCTCCACTCCATTTGCAATATGTGACGTACCAAACCTAAACCAATTAAAAATTTACCCACTTATTTCCCTTACCTATAACTGGGATCCTGTAAATTACAATGGTTACTCTGGTATTTATAATCCTGCCTTACAAGGGCCTTCACTGGAAATTTCTTCAAGCCTAACTTTAGGAAGAGTAAACTGGATTGGAAACTTCCGTGAAGGTGTTTACGGAAAAGTCACCCCGCTTATTGGATATAACTTTGGTTCTATTTTTGATGAAAAAGTCAAACCATACACAATTGGACTCCAAACAAATATTACAGCTTTCAAAGCATTTAAATACTTTGGAATAAACTCACAACTGAATGCATTTGGATATATTTATTCTGAAAAAACTGGTGGCTCCCAAATAATTGACAGTTACCTTCGTGGAATAATTGACAACAGGCGAAGCCCATACACTGACGATTATCAGGCAAAAACTTCAGGTGCAATTGTTTTAAATCTGGACTTACCGATTCATATTTTCACAACTGACTGGGAAAGTTTTCCTGTTACTAAAAACCTTTCATTTATGCGTCACTTCAACTTTGAATTACAGGTTTCGCCTTTTGTAGATTTAGCATTGATTACCACAAACAAAGAAGTTCATGGCATGAATAGAAGTCTGAATTTGAAAGATGGATTTTACACTGCAGGAATGGAAGTTCTTGTATTCCCTTCAAAATGGTCAAGCTATGTAGTACGAGCAAGTATTGGTGTTGATATCGGAAGAAAGCTTTTGGGAAATCATATCAATTCCAGTTGGAGAAATACTGGGTGTAGTACCACAGAAATATCAATTGGCCTTGGCACCCATTTTTAATTTTTCAACTGGTAAAAACTTATCTTATTTGTAAAACTGCCGCTTTTCTGTAATACTCTTCCGGTAAATATTCGGCAAGAATTTTAAGCAAATCATCAGCGAAAATGTAACAATCATTTTCACGGGCAATTACAGCTAAATTAAAAAAACTTTTCCAAAGATCATTTTTTATTCCCCAATCAATGATATCAGGATATAAACTACATTCAAAAAGTACTGATGATAATCCTTTATATTCAAAATTTATATTACGCTTTTTAATGATTGAAAGAACCTTTGTAAATCCGGTTATTACATCAAGAGAAACAAAAGTTAATGCTTTTTCCCTTACATCATTTTTTCTGTAATAATCAGAAAGCTCAGAATAGGCTTTCATCATATAATAATTGTCCGCACGATACATTGAAAAAAACTTTTCTAAAGAATCTTTTTTATTTAACTTAATTTGTCGAATTAGTGAATTAACAAAAGCTTTATCTAAAAAAACATTATCTTCTGTAAGAATAACCAGAAGACGAGATTCTTTTTCTTCTTCATCATTTTGTAACGCACTTATATCGACTAATTCATATAAAATGTCATATTTTTCATCTGGAATATCCAAAACCGAAGAATTTTTAAGGGCTTCACGATAATACATTTCAGCAAAAGTATATTCGCCTTCAATTTTATAAATATCACCCATCAATTTCTGGGCTTCTGGATATACTTTTATAGAATTAAGATGATTCAAAAGTTTTGAAACTGAATTATCAAAATATGATTCCCCTTTCTTTTTTAAATAAAAATCTATTAGATTTACAGCATCATATTCATCTCGTTTCAAAAGAACGGCTCTGACTTCAGATATTTTATCACCGACAGAGGATACTTCTTGTGGTTCAATAGCTTTTTCAAGAAGTTTTGTCTCTTTTTCCATCTTCAATTTTCTGGAAAGAACTGCATCTTCACAATATTTCAATGCGCGTCCATAATTTTTCGACTCATATGCTTCAACAGCATTGTTATAAATATAAGAGTCTTCAAATTGCATAGTCTCATTACAAAATGAACTGAAAACAATTGATGAAATTAAAAAGTAAAATAAACAAATCTTCTTCATAATACTACGGTTTACAGTAAAGAAAGCTGCTCCCTAAATGCATTATCGGCATCTTTTGCTTCAATTGTTTGAATTATTTTACCTTTTTTAAAAAGGATTACTTTATCACCAGCTCCTGCAATTCCAAGATCAGCATGTTTTCCTTCCCCCGGCCCATTAACAACGCAGCCCATAACAGCCACTGTAATGTCTTTTTTCATAGAAAGGAGTTCTTTTTGCCAACGATCAACAAAGCCATGCACATCAAAGCCAAGTCTTCCGCATCTTGGACACGAAACAAGCTTTATGCCACCTTGTCGTTTCCCGCATTCTTTTAAAATTTCAAGACCGGCTATGACCTCATTTTCTATTCCAGAAGATAAGCTAACACGAATAGTATTTCCAATATTCTCGGACAACAAAGTATGAAATGCAATGGAGCTTTTTACAATTCCACCAATAAGGGGACCAGCTTCCGTAACCCCTAAATGAAGTGGAATATCATAATGAGAGGCAAAAAAACGGTTTGATTCAACAGTTTCTTCAACCGAAGAGGATTTCATACTTACAACTACCTGATCAAAGTTTAATGAATCAAAGATTTCACATTCCCGAACAGCCGTTTCACAAATTCCCTGAGCTCTGGAAATTTTCCCTTCAGCTATTAAACCTTGTAAATCTTTTGGCAGACTACCGGAATTAATCCCGATTCTAATAGCAGCTCCTTTATCGCGACATGCATCAACAACTTTTTTTGTATTTTCCACACTGCCAATATTTCCAGGATTAATTCGAATAGCAGCTACATTACCTTTTAAACATTCCAAAGCCAATCGGTAATCAAAATGAATATCAGCGACTAAAGGCATTTCAGTTTTTGAGGCTATAAGGCATAAAGCCTTTGCACTTTCCATATCTGGAACAGCAAAACGTACGATATCACATCCTAACATCGACAAAGAAGCAAGTTCTTTCACAATTTTTTCAAGTTTTTCATTATTTTCACAGACATCAACAATGGTATCTTTCCACATAGTCTGAAGAGAAACAGGACTATCTCCACCTATAGAAATTCTTTTTGTAATTCCACTGCCACCTAAATAAACTTTTCTTGTATCCATATTATAGAAGAATATCACTTATATAGACTTTTAACAAACCTTGAAACCCTTTCTTTATTGTTTTATAATTAAACTCTATGGCAGAAGGAAGAAAAATAATTTCTGAAAATAGAAAAGCTCGTTTTAACTATTTCGTAGAAGAATCCTATGAATGTGGTATTGCTCTCCAAGGAACAGAAGTTAAGTCTGTAAAAAATGGATCAGTATCATTTCCAGATGGATTTGCAGAAGTAATTAATAATGAAGTTTGGGTTAAAAATTTCCACATTTCAGAGTATTCATTTTCTTCTATATTTAACCACAACCCTGACAGACCCAAGAAACTGCTTCTCCATAGAGAAGAAATTAAGCGAATAACTCGAAAAGTCGAAGAAAAAGGTTATACTTTAATTCCTTTAGACATTTACCTGAAAAACGGCCGCGTAAAAATGACAATTGGAGTATGTAAAGGAAAAAAAGCATTCGACAAGAGAGACACCATTAAAGAACGTGACTTGCAACGAGAAACACAAAGAGAAATTGCAAGAGAACTTAGAGGTTAATAAAAAAAGTTTTTTTAATGAATAAGATAAAAAAAAGAATTCTTTTTGTAACATTCATTACATTCCTCACTTTTCTTTCCGCAGAAGGAACATGGTCTATTGATTTCTATGGAGTCTCATCTACTGACCTAGATAAAAACATGGCCGATATGACTAGTGATCTTTATTACACTCAGCTTTGTGAAATAAAAGATTTTTCTGTAACAGACAAACGAGGCATGATTTCAGATAATACGGTTCCAGAGAAATCAGAGCTTTCAGATATTAATCTTTCCTTTTATACTGTAATTGAAAAAAAAGAAAATTCTTCAAAATGGCTGGCTACTCTTCATATTGTTAATAAGATAACCAATTCACATTTAACATCAACCAAAGAATTTGATTCTTACTATAAAATTCTTATGGAAGGAAAAAAAGAACTTCAGGATTCTTTTATTTCATTAATTCAAAAAAATGAAAAATCTAGCTCTGATGAGCAGGACATTCCCCCTTTACCTGCACAAAATGAAACATTTAAAGCATCGACTGAAAGCCTTGCGGGTACATGGACTGGGGAACAAAATATTGAAAAAATTTTAATAATGCGCGGTGGACGTGGATTTGTGATTTTCAAAAATGGAGCTTCAATGAACATTTCAGTAAAAATTGAAGATTCAGGTTCTACTGTAATTGTTTCACAAACAGGAAAGTCAAATGCTTCATTCTTCCCTGACCTTCCACGACAAATGGCATTAGAAGCAGCATTAAACGCAGATCCAATCAAATGGGAATTCAAAATTTCTGGAGACAATACATTAATTGGGGTAAAAAATACCCTTTATGCAGATGGAGATACAGTCCAATCTGGAAATATTGATGTTGAATGGAATAGAAAATTATAAAAAACTATTTCAAAAAAGAACTGACATCCATTGCGCCTTCACGGATTAGTTGAATTTTATCATTTTCAATCTTCACAATGGTTGATGGCACTGAATCAAGTGAATCACCACCGTTAATTATTAAGTCAACTTCACTTTCAAATTCACTAATAATAGATTTTATAGTCTGTAAAATTGGACTTCCACTTCGATTTACACTTGTTGAATATAATGGACAATCACAAAGTTCGATTATTTTTTTTAACCATTCATCCCCAGGGCAACGAAATGCCGTAGTAATTCCAGGAATCAATTTATCTTGTACAATAATTGTCAGGGGGCCTGGCCACAAAGCTATTAAATCTTCTGGAATTTTATCATTGGTATATTTATAAATATCTTCTGGTTTAGCAATAAGACGAATAAAAGGCTTTGCTTCAGACCGTCCTTTAATTGTGCGAATTTTTAAATCTGCTTCGTTAATATCAGATTTAGCAGAAAAACCATAAACAGTATCTGTAGGCAGAATAACAACTCCACCATGGTTCAAAATTTCAGCTGCTAAAGAGATACTTTGTTCGTTAGATTTGTTTACCACCATAAATTGGGATTCCCGTGACTATTTTTATCTTCTTTTTCCTTTCAAAAGGATTGTTCCCGTTACTTAGATCAATGAACAGGAACAATAAAAGAGTCATAAAGAAAAATACTACACCAAGAAGCTTACATACATCATCTGGAATGTATGAAACTTCTTTTCTACGTAGAACAGTTCCTGTATCGTACAAAGTATGCTCAAAAGGTTTGAGACCAGTTATTTTTACAAGAGTTTCGCCTTCTTTTACGTAATCCAGCTTTCTAGCAAATGCAGCAATCACATCACGGTCATTTGATAGTGCATTTTTCTCCAAAATCAACTCTTCATTAATATTCTGTATCATCGTTGCTTGCTTTGAGATTTCACGTTTTTGATTTTCTAACTGTTTATAACTATTTATACCATTCTGACCCGCAAAAACTGATACTGTTACATAAACAACAGTCCCAGCTAAAGCTGAAGCCAACAACTTTAAGTGAATCATAATCACTTTATTATCGGCAAAAAAGAAAGTTTTCTGAATTTAAAAAACATGATATAATGTAAATATTATTACTATATATAAGCAAATTTCATGTATAGTTTTTAGAGAAAAATGCCGATAATAAATTAGTAATAAACTTTTTGCCTTTTGAGGGGAAATATATGAGTGATACTACAGACAACACAACAGAACTTGACAGTTACGGCGTTTGGGTAAAGCGTCCTGGTGTATCGGAAGAACCAATTTCAGAAGATATTGATACAATGTTTGATATTCCAGATTTCCCGGAGACAGAAAGTGATGAAGCTGATTTCTCATTTGATGAAATAACAACAGATTCAACACCTGATACAACCAATACAACCGACATAGATGTAACTGATACCATTCCCGACAGCGAAGCAAATACAATCGATACAGCCGACCCTACCGATTCTATCGATACTATCGACTCTATCGAATCTTTCAGCGAAATAATTCCAGAAGATATTTCAGATATTTCATTAAAAGAATTTGAAACAGAATCAGTTCCAGATCCTGAACCAACAGAGTCTATCGAACCAACAGAGTCTATCGAACCAACAGAGTCTATCGAATCAAGTGATTTTGAACTGCCAGAAGAAGATGGCGAAATTTCTCTTGATGAGTTTATGGACGAAGGATTCTCAGATGAATCTATTGCCAGTGGTAACAACGGATTTGCACCAAACGAAGGACCTGCAGCAGCAACATCTGAAGATACAGTCTCAGTCTCAATGGATGAATTTTCAGACGGAGAAATTTCTTTAGATGACTTCCTTGATGGAGGAGATTTCACATCGGGCCCTGCTCCAGAAGCAAAACCACAAGAAGAAATAATTGATGAAAAACCACTTGAAATGGACATCTCTTTTGACCAATCAGTTGAATCAATCGAAACAGAAGATAATATTCTTGAAGACGAAGAATTCGACGATGAACCAGAATATAGAGAAGAATCTATAACTTATGAACAAGATGGCGCAAGCCATTCGACAGAAGTTTTCGGCGATACTGAAGAAATCGATCTTTCAGATTTCGGAATTGATGCAAATGCAGAAGAAACACCAATTACACAGAATGTCGAAGAATCAAAAATGAAAGATAAGGTCGTTGATTATAACCTTTGTGTTTCAGATGAAAGAATGACCTCTGCTCCAGTTGTAGAAGAAATTAAGGATGCTCCTGAACCAACAGAAGCAAAAGCAACAAATACTCCAAGTGAACCAATTGAAACTTCACAGGAAACAGTTATGGCAGATATAAAAGCACCAGCTGCAGTTGCAGTTACAAATGAAAGCACTGAATTACTCCAGCAGATTATAAACGAACTTTCAGGAATGAAAGCTGAAATCAATAATCTCAAAGCAAACCTTGAACAGATTCAGAATCAAAAAGCAGAACCAGAAATTACAGAACCAGAAATTGCAGATGTACCAGAAGAAGAGTCTTCAGGATTCTTTGACTCAACAGATGGTGATGATACAATTGCACTTTCAGGTGATGAACTGGATAACATGCTAAGCGGCGTAGAAATTTCTGAAGAACCTGTTGTTGAAGAACCTGCTATCGAAGACACAATTCCTGAAGAACCAGTTATCGACGAACCTGCTATCGAAGACACAATTCCTGAAGAATCAGTTATCGATGAACCTGCTATCGAAGACACAATTTCTGAAGAACCAGTTATCGATGAACCTGCTATCAAAGACACAATTTCTGAAGAACCAGTTATCGACGAACCTGTTGTTGAAGACACAATTCCTAAAGAACCAGTTATCGACGAACCTGCTATCGAAGACGCTGTAGTTGAAGAACCTGTGATCGAAAAAGAATCTACAGGTTTCTTTGATGATACCGATGGCGATGATACTATCGCTCTTTCTGGCGACGAACTTGATAATATGCTCAGTGGAGTAGAAATTTTTGAAGAAGAAGAAATTCCTTCAGATGTTCCTGAAACTGCAGAAACAGAAATTGAAGTTCCAGAAGTAGAAGAAGAAACAATTTTTGAAGAAACAGACGATATTCCTGAAGAAATTGATATAGAACCTGTTCCAACTGAACCAGAACCAGAAGAAATTGAAACTTCCGATGTTTCAGAAATTTCTGAAGATACACAGACTGAAACAATCGAAGACAATATCTTTGGCTCTGTAGAAGAAACAGACATATTCGCCCCTGAAGAGGAATCTGTTGATTTCGCAGAAGAGAATATAGTTACAGAATCCGAAGAAGTTCTGGAAGAACCTAATCTGGATGATTTCTCAAGTCTTTCATCAAACCTTTCAATAGAAGAATCTGAAGAGGAAGAACTCCCAGATGAAATCACAATCCCGAAAGCTGATGATATTGATAACATTCTTGTAGAATCATCAAATGATGATTTTATGGATTCAGTAAAAGATTCAACAACTGAAGAGCCTATCATCGAAGAACCAGTTTCCGAAGAAACTATTGAAAAAGTAGATGATTTTGAAGAATTTATGAGTGATTCAGTTATGGAAGAATCAATAACTGAGTCTCATATTGATTACCTCAGCGAAGATACTGAAAACGAAATACCAGAAGCAGCAGAAGGCTTCCCTTCTGTTGAAGATTCTTTCAATACTGAAATTATTTCTGAAGAATCAGATGAACCTGTTATCGAAGAAACAGTAACTGAAGAAGTAATTTCTGAAGAACCTGTTGAAGAACCTGTCATCGAAGAAACAGTAACTGAAGAAGTAATTCCTGAAGAACCTGTTGAAGAACCTGTCATCGAAGAAACAGTAACTGAAGAAGTAATTCCTGAAGAACCTGTTGAAGAACCTGTTATCGAAGAAAGCGAGGAACCAGTAATTGAAGAGACTGCTGTTATGGAAGCTGAAGTCTCTGAAGATGATACTGAAGCTGAAGAAAACATCGAAGAAGACGGGCTAAAAAAAGATATAAAATCTGTTCTTCTTTACATGGATCAACTGCTTGAAAATCTTCCTGAAGAAAAAATTGTTGAGTTTGCTAAATCGGAAGAATTTACTACTTACAAAAAACTCTTCACTGAACTTGGATTGGCATAATAATGGGCTTATTAAGTCGTATTTCAGCAGAGTTTTCTAACTCTGCTGAAAATAACGTTCAAAAAGTAAAATTTTCTTTTTTTGATTTTATCCAGAAATATTCTCTTTCTCATTGTTGTGTTTTCTCAAAAGTTGACACATTTTATATGTCCTCTTCTTCATGGGGATTTGATGGAGAAACAATACTGCAATCCATTTCTACTTCTGATTTTTGGGATGGAACTTTAAAGGAAAACAAATGGAATAGTTTTTCAACTGAAGAAAATAACTTGAATTCTATTTTACAATTCTTTTCAATTCGATTAAAACATAATTTCCAATACGTCCAGGTATATTCAGCAAACGATAAGATACTACTAATTGCACTTGAAAAAGAACCCTTAGAAAAATCTCTTTTGGAAGAAATAGCAAATGATTTCCTTTCCTTAAGTGAAGATCTGGATTTTTTTGAGAATTCAACTATTGATGAGGATTTCTACTCTATTACTATCTCTATTGCGGATGCAGCAAATGAAATTTCCGGAAATCTTTCACCTTCAATTAAACAGGTTTTAAATCATTCGTTTTACACAGAAGCTTTTAGAATAATTTGGAATTTAAACGATTTCCCAAATTTAGTTCATTACAATAAAAACGGAATTATCCATCTGTCAATAAAATCAGAATCAAATATTACAGGAAACTGTTTAGCACATTTCTTATCATCTTTGTTAAAAGAAATTTTCCAGAATAAAACCTCTTTTATTAAATATGAATATTGAAATATTACAATCAAAAGATGGAAACAAAACCTGTAAGATAGATTCTATTTTTGTTCATTCTTCTTATTCCCCTGTTAAAGAAAGTCAACGAATTACACAAGGAATACAAACTAATTTTATACCTGAAATAATCTTTATTGTGGAACCATGCCTTTCATATATATGTAAGGATTTAAAAGAAAAATTTCCTAAAAGTAAAATTGCCGTAATAAGAATAATAAAAGAATTTTCTGAATATAATTCATTATTCGACTACAGTTTTAATTATTTTGATTTTCAAAATGAAAAAAAACTAATGGATTATATTTTCGATACCTTTGGTGAAAATATTCTTGCATTCTCATATTTAATATCTTGGGAACCGGTTGCTCCCCTTCTTAATGATCAGATTATTAGAATTTTTAATGAATATAAATTATTAATTGAAAAATGTCATTCAATCTTAAGAACAAGAGCTTTTTTTGAAAAACGCTGGATAAAAAACTCTTTTAATATTTCAAAATCCATCAACAAAATAGCTACAATTTCAAGAAAAGGAAATTGTAATGTTCTGGTTTGTGCCTCAGGGCCTAGTTTAAAAAGTGTTATTCCTTTCATAAAAAAAACAAATCCATATATAATTGCAGTTTCTTCAGCAGCAGCCCCTTTATTACAAAACAATATAGTCCCAGACATTATTATTTCCACAGACGGTGGATATTGGGCAAAAAAACATATTCAAAAAATTCCAAAAGAATCACTTTTATGTCTTGCAGTTGAAGGAAATGCTCCTATACAGATAATAAAAAATAATTTTATAATCCCAATTATTTATAATGATGGAATAGAATCAGAGATTTATAAGTCTACAGGTCTTCCCTACATAAACGGAATCCGTTGTGGAACAGTAAGTGGAACAGCATTATTTTTTGCAAAACAAATCACCTCAGGGAATATCTATTTCTCAGGTCTTGATTTATCTATTACCAAAGGGTTTCAACATACCCAGATAAACAACCTGGAATTGTTAAATATGCCATTTGATAATATCTTAAATAGTAAAGAAAAAAGATTATGTTCAGCCGAATTTTCAAATCAAAAAATTTCATTAAAAATATACGAAGATTGGTTTTCAAACCAGGAAAATAAAGACAATAAAATCTATAGAATTATAAATTCAGCAAATAATAGTCTTGGTAATATTTCTGATATACAAGTTTCTGAATTGGAAAACGTAAATTTTTCCGGGGAAAAACCAATCTTTACTAGGGATACTTTTATACCTGATGCAAAACGAACAAATAATTTAATTAACTTCGTTACTAATCTTAAAAGTAATGAGTACTGGTTAAAAAATGCATTTCCTACAGATTATCTAAATTATACACATACATATGACGAAAATCTAAAAAGAAAGCTTTCAGAAAAAATGGAAACTGAAACAACAAAACTTTTGGATAGATTATGCAGTCATATTATAAAGACATAATAAAAGCAAAAAATGAGGAATTAATCCCAGTTCTTCAAAATGGCAAAACAATTGAATCCCTTTATAATCCACAGAAAGACGCTGAACGAAAAATCCAATCCTTATCAGTTTCTGAAACCTTTTATATTATTTATGGTTTAGGTTCTGGAATTCTCATAGAAGAACTAATTAAGAAAAACCCCAAATCTAAAATCATTTGTCTAGAATTCTCTGAAACTGATATCAATTTTCTTTCAAACATTTCCAGAATAAAGAATCTATTTCAAAATCCTAATATTAAAATAATTAGCAAAGAAAAATTCTATGAATGTTTTATTAACGAGTATCTTCCATCTATTCATGGTAATTTACAAATTATTGAACAAAACAATTACTTTTCTGTAAGCAAAGAATATGAAAACTTCATAAAGCAACAAACTAAACAAGCATTGCAAGATATTTCAAAAGATTATTCTGTTCAAGCGCATTTTGGAAAATTATGGCAACATAATATTTTAAATAATATAAAACAAACAAATACTTTTCATATTGAAAATTTTCCTACTGAAAAAACATGTTTAATTTTAGCGGCCGGACCAAATTTAGAAAATTATATTTCTGAAATCAAAAATAATGATAATAAATATTTCATAATAGCAACTGACACTGCTTTTTCAACAGCACTAAAATTTGGTATTGAATGCAACATTGTGGTGACCTTAGACGCACAGAACATTTCTATAAACCATTTCACTAAAAAAATTGATAAAGGACAATTATTTCTACTGGATTATTCTTCATCCCCT
Source organism: Treponema sp. (assembly GCA_024402565.1). Taxonomy (GTDB): domain Bacteria; phylum Spirochaetota; class Spirochaetia; order Treponematales; family Treponemataceae; genus Treponema_D. The sequence goes on from JAKSTM010000031.1 coordinate 17,561, forward strand.
TCAATCGCTAAGAAAATTCAAAAACATAATAAAGACCTTCTTTTTTTTACATCGGGGCATCCTTTAGCAACTTATTTTACAAAAAAAAATATTAATCAGCTTACATTAACCCCAGGTTCAGGAACTGTAACAATTGCAGCATTAGATTTTGCTATTAAAGCCGGTTTTTGTAATATAAAGGTAATAGGAGCTGATTTTTCATATCCAAAAAACAAACCATATTGTAAAGGAACCTATTTAGATTATTTATATAACAAAAATTCTACTAAAATTACTCAAAGCGAAACTACCTTTTGTAAATTAATGTATAGAACAGAATTAATTGAAGAGAATCAAATAAAAACCACGGAAACATTAAAATCCTATAGAGATTCTTTTGAAAAATATCTAAAAAGTCAAAAAATAAATTTTTATAAAGAACAAAATTGTTATGTTATCAAAAAAAATTACGAAAATATAAATAAGGAGTTTTCAAACGAAATCCTTTATTCTAGGGAATCAATCATTTCCTTATGTTCTGATGATATCACTAGAAATAAAGCATTATTGCCTTACATGGCATATTGCAGAAAACAAAATCCCGATTTTTCTGTTGAAAAAATGGAAGAAACTGCAATTAAGGATTTGAAAAGGTTTACAATATTATGAACAAAAAGATTTTTATTCCTGTATATTCAGTAATAGTCAGTTTAATTTTCTTAGGAACAATTGTTTTTTCAGGAATATCCCTTTACAACGAAAATAACAAAGGCTATATAAAATCGAAATCTAAGTTTGATACACTGTGCCTTGATGTAAAAAAAGTATTCGAAAACCCAAATGATCCAAGAATTAATGAAAATTTACAAAAAGCAATTGGTTCCTACAATGCATATTCATTTATGACAATTAAAATCGATGGTGAAACTGTTTTTCTTTATCCAGGAGACCGTGAAACACCAGCTGAAAATACAAAGTTTTCGAAACTATATTTTAAGTCCGTAAGACTGGGTGATTCAAACCTTTACTTAGCCGCAAGTCTTTATACATTAAGTCCCTCCACTATTGCTTTTTATGCAAAAATATCATTCATTATTGTTCTTATTTTTACAGTCCTTACTATTTTATTAATTGTATACATCAGTATAAATGAAGAAAAAAATATCGATGATATTCAAGAAGAAGAAACTATCGAAGAGAATTTAATTGAATCAGAACCAGTAGATGAAAAGATTATCGAAGACTCTCCTTCTGAAGAAACAGGACTTGTAGATCCTAATATTCTGGAAAAAACAGTCGTAACAGAAGATAACATTAAAGATTTTGAAAACACAATTATTTCAGAACCTGAATCAGAAGAAGTAATAGAAGAAGAAATCAAAGAAGAAACAGAAGTAACTGAAGAAGAAAAAGAAGTAACTGAAGAAGAAAAAGAAGAAGTTTGTATAGAAAAAACAGCAATTGAACCAATAAATGAAAAAGCTATTGAACTTCCTGTAGAAGACTTTAAACCATCAGATAATGAGAATAGTAATCCAAACGGCTTATTTTCCGATGTAAGCGGATTTGGATGGGAATCTTACTTAACGACTAGACTAGAAAATGAATTGGTTCGTGCTTCATCTTCTGAATTTGATTTATGTCTTTTCATTATCCAATTAAAAGATATCGCTAGAGACAGTGAAGAAATGAAAAAATCATCCGATGTAATCTTATCATATTTCCAGTTTAAGGATATGATCTTTGAATACAAAGATGATTGTTATGCAGCAATAAAGACTAACACAACAATTGATGAAGCTATTATACAAGCAGATTCTCTTTATTCAGATTTAATGAATGCGGTTGGAGATAAAGGAAAATGTTATATCGGAATATCTTCAAAAACAATTCGCCTAATCGGAGCAGACAGATTGTTAAAAGAAGCTGATGCAGCTCTTGAACATGCAAAAGAAGATCCTGATGCACCAATAATCGCATTCCGAGCAAATGCTGAAAAATATATGGATTATATTGACCACAATTAAGTTTATTGTATTTCAGTTTGATCTAAAGACTCTGAAACATCTTGATTATCAGAGTCTTTTTTATTTTCTGAAACAGAATCAATATTATCACTAATGCTTTCATTATCTATAACAGAATCCAGTAATTCAGAATCAGAGTCATCATCTTCCTTTACCTTAGTTTCTGAATCAATCTTTTCTAAAAAAGTTTTAGCTTTGGTATTATCAGGAAATTTTGAAAGAAGTACATCAATTTGATCCTTTGCTGCTTCATATTCTTGATTTGATATAAGAACAACAATTAAGTTTTCAAGAATTACCTGACTTTCAGGATACATACTTTCAATTTCTTTATACAAAATTAGGGCTTGTTCAAATTTACCTGTCGAGGCGTATATATATGCTAAAGCTTGTTTAATATCAGAATTATCGGAATCACGTTTTAGGAGTTTTTCATAATAATTCTCTGATTCAGAAAAATTTCCTTGTTTTAAATATGAATCGGCAAGTTTATATACACATCCCCAGTAAAGACCTCGTGATTCAGAAGCCTTTTTATAATAATCTATTGCTTTATCATATTTTTTCAATTCATAATATACATCCCCAATATTTAGATATTCCTGATAGATATTTTTACTAATAGAAGAACTTCTTCCTGGAATTAAAACATCCGTTGCACAAGATGTAATCAAAAATGAGAAAAATACTAATAAAGCAATAAATAATTTACGCATTAGCCAAGTACAGTTTTTTCAATTTCAAACAATTGTGAGCGATAAAGAGCCGAAATATTATGACCATAATCTGCAATAAGCTGCATAATGTTTCTAGGAGCTTCTTTAGTATCACATCCATTGAGGCGGTCACCGGCATCACCAAGTCCTGGCATAATATAAGCTTTTTCATTCATTACAGGGTCAACCCAAAGTGTATAACATGTACAGTTTTCAAGAGCTCGAGTTACACGTATAGAACCTTTCAAAGTTGAAATTGTATTAAAGAATTTAATTGATTTTGGTTTTACACCCTGACTCTGAAGATATTTCACAACAGTAACAAGGGAACCACCAGTTGCATTCATAGGATCAGCAAAAATCAAATCTTTTCCATCAAGCTGTTCAAGATTGAAGAAAGATTTCTTTAAGTCCAGAACGTATTCCATATCGTTTTCTTTCTTGCTGTCATTACGACTGATTTTGAAAAGTGCAAACGGAGTAATATAGTCGTTTGAATATTCCTGGATTTCTTTTGACATAATCATACTTGGAAGAAGTGCACCACGAAGCATAACGCACATTACAGAATTATTCACCTGCGAATCAATATCAGGAATTTTATGAACGGCATAATTCTGAACAGGGAAATTTACAGGAGTCTGAACAAAAATATGATCCTTTTTCTCTGTATGTTTTCCAGTATAAGCCATTCGGAAAAGCATTTCATATGCTCGCTGCGAATAATACATAAATTCCTGATGGTCAGTTTTTATATCACGGAGCTTTGAAATTACATGACTAGCTTCAGCATGTGCACCTTCTTCTGTTACAAAAGAATAAACTTGAATGCCAGGATGTTTAGCACAGATTTCCTGCATTTCATGCCCAAGATTATCAAAACATTCAATTACCTTATCTTTATTAAGAGGCTCCATATATTTCATGGTTTCTTTATACATATCATCAAGCTTTTTAAGATCTGCCTGATCTTCTTGTGTAAGGTAACCATCAAGATCTTCCGCCTTAAGAATAATTTTGTCGTCTGCCATTTTTTCCTCCATACTCTTAAAAAGTAATCAATTTATAAACTTGTTTTTTATTTAATTTTATACCACTTATTGTCAATTCAGTAGGACTATCCATTTGAGAAACTGAATCTGTCAAACCAAATGCAATTGATAAAAGAACTTTTCCTGCTTTTACATATTTTATATTTTTGAAATTGAATGTCAAATCCAGAATATATTGATTCTCATTTAAGGGATCAGGTTTCATTATTCCTTTAACCCATTGAAGTTTTAGATCAAGATTTACTCCCAGAAGCATTGACAAAAAGTTTTGAGGTTTATTTGCATAAAATCGAATGTCATCATAAGCTCCATCTAAAAAATGAAAAACAGTATCTTCCATTTTCAAATCATTTTCTTCTCCTGGAAGATAACCGTCTTGTTCCAAATGAACAAAATTTTCAATCATTCCTGGAACATTTCTACCTAATAAGAGAATTTCACTAGATGGCAATGAAACATTTAAAGATTCTGATGAAAAAATATTATATTTCTTCGAAGAATTATATTCTGAGATATATTCAGTTTTAGAAAACCCTTTTTTGGGAGAAAAAATTTTGGGTGCAAAGTTTACAGGAATATTACAGGATACAGCACATTGGTAAGTGGAAGTTGATTTATTATTAGCAAGCCCTATATAAGCTTTTTCTATTCGGGAAAGAGCCGTTTCTAAGTCTTTTTCAGATAAATCGGAAAAATTTTCAGAAATAACATTTTGAATAAGTGAAATATCCGCTTGTTTAGGAACAACTATAAAAAAACCGTTTTCCTCATCAAATAATTCCAGAGGATTTACGGGAAATCCAGAAGAAGCTGATTTACACGAAAAAACAAGAATTAAAAGGGAAACGGCTCCCCAGAAATTGAAAAGCCGTTTCACCATCTTAAAATTAAATTTTTTCAACCTTAATGCTCCAGGTTTTATCATCTGCATCAACTGCAGTTCCTGAAAGACCTTCAACCCATGAAGATTTTTCTGCAAGAACTTCACCACAGATCATATCAGAGAATGATTCGTAAGCCGATTTAAGGTCTGCATCTCCACTTACAGAAAGGTTAATTCTGTCTGTAACATTGAAGCCTGACTCCTTACGGAGGTTCTGGATACCACGAATAAGGTCACGAACGTATCCTTCTTTCTTAAGTTCATCTGTAACTTTTGTGTCCAGAGCAACTGTAAGAGTTCCTTCGTTTACAACTTTCAGGTTTTCTTTTTCAATGCGTTCAACAATGAGTTTTTCTTCTGTCAGTTCAACGTTCTGTCCTTCAACATCAATTACAAGTGCATTTCCGTTGAGAACCTGTTCAATCTGTTCAGAAGTAAGAGTCATAATGATTGCTGCTGCAGCCTTCATCTTAGGACCAAGTTCTTTACCCATTACCTTGAAATTTGCTTTTGCCTTGTATTCAACAAGTTCATCTTCTTTGTCGTGGAAAACAACTGATTTAACATTAAGTTCTTCGGCAATTGTATCCTGCATGTCAGAAAGAACGGCACGTTCTTCTGCATTACGTGTAACAAGCTGACAAGAAGCCAGTGGCTGGCGGTTCTTAAGGTTGAACTGATTACGGAGAGATCGTCCCATAGAAACAGCCTTCTGAACTGTATTCATACGGAATTCAAGAGCTTCATCACGCATCTTTTCGTTATATACAGGATAATCACAAAGGTGAACTGAATCTTTATCACTTTCTGTCTTGAAGTTCTGGTACATTGTTTCTGTAATAAATGGAATTACAGGAGCTGCAACCTTACAGAAAGTTTTAAGTGCATAGTAAAGTGAAGCGTATGCTTCAAGCTTATCATTGTCGTTTCCAGATTTCCAGAAACGGCGGCGGTTACGGCGGATGTACCAGTTATTGATCTGATCGATGAATGCGATAAGAGGATCAATAGCTGCACTGAGGTCGTAATCATCAAGTGCGGCTGTAACGTCTTTTACCATTTTCTGAGTAACAGAAAGAATCCAGCGGTCAAGAGGATTTTCTGGAAGCTTTGAATCGAATTCGTGACCTGTACAGGTAACTCCGTCAATATTTGCATACTGAACGAAGAATGAGTATCCGCTCCAGAGAGGAATAAGGATGTTCTTAAGAACTTCACGAACTCCAGCGTCAGAGTAACGGAGGTCATCAGCTTTTACAACAGCTGAGTGAATAAGGAACAGACGCAGAGCGTCGGCACCGAACATATTGATTGCTTCAACAGGGTCTGTATAGTTTTTGAGAGACTTAGACATTTTGCGTCCGTCTTCTGCAAGAACAAGACCATTTACAATACAGTTCTGGAATGCAGGCTTATCAAAGAGGTGGCTTGCAAGAATTGTAAGTGTATAGAACCAACCGCGTGTCTGGTCCAGACCTTCTGAAATAAAGTTTGCTGGGAAATGACTTTCGAAAAATTCTTTATTTTCAAAAGGATAATGCTGCTGTCCATAAGGCATGCTACCTGATTCAAACCAGCAGTCAAAAACTTCCGGAATGCGGTGCATAGTGTTCTTACATTTTGGACAAGGAATTGTAATTTTATCAACAAACTGTTTGTGAAGATCTTCAGGGTAAACACCAGAAAGGTCTTTAAGTTCCTGACGGCTACCAACACAAAGAATATGTTTACATTCTGGGTCATCACAGCGCCAGATTGGGATCGGGTTACCCCAGTAACGGTTACGGCTTACTGCCCAGTCACGTGAACCTGCAAGCCATTTACCAAAGCGTCCTTCCTTGATATGTGCAGGCTGCCATTTAATCTGGCTGTTTGCACGAAGAAGAGCTTCGTGATGATCCTGAACTTTTACAAACCAAGAACCGATACCACGATAAATAAGAGGTGAACCACATCTCCAACAATGTGGATACTGGTGGTTTACTGTTTCGCGTTTTACAAGTTTACCTTCTTTCTTAAGGCGGTCCATAATGTCTTTATCTGCGTCTTTTACGAATACGCCCTGATATTCAGGAACTTCTTTTGTAAACTTACATTCAGCATCCAAAGGCTGTACATTTGGTACACCAGAGCCACGGAATACTTTGTTATCTTCTTCACCAAAGGCCGGAGCAATATGAACAATACCAGTACCGTCTTCTGTAGAAACGTAATCAGCATTGAACATGCGGAAAGCACCTTTTTCACATTTCTGACCTGATTTTTCTTCGCAAACTTTTGGATCTGCAAGATCAGCAAAATATGGGAAAAGTGGTTCATAAGTTGCATCAATGAATTCACTTCCTTTGTGAGTCCAAAGGATTTCATAATCAGCTTCATTCTTGAAATAAGCTGAAATACGTGCTTTAGCAAAAATATAATTTGTTCCGTCGGACTTATCCTTAAGTTTTACGTATTCAACCTCAGGTCCCATACAAAGCCCAAGGTTTGAAGGAAGTGTCCAAGGTGTTGTTGTCCATGCAATGAAGTATGTGTTATCAAGGTCATTGTCGCCGATACAAGCTGGTAAACTCTTTACCTTGAAACGGATTGTAACAGCAGGATCCTGCTTATCTTTATACCCCTGAGCAAGTTCGTGTGATGAAAGAACTGTTGAACAGCGAGGACAATATGGAAGAATATACTGACCTTCATAAATAAGTCCTTTATCCCAAAGAGATTTTGCAACCCACCAGATTGATTCCATGAATTCAGGATTCATAGTTTTATAGTCGCGGTCAAAATCAACCCAGCGTCCCATACGTGTAATAGTTTTGCGCCATTCTGATGTGTAGCGGAGGACAGAAGCACGACAGGCTTCGTTGAATTTATCAACGCCCATTTCTTCAATTTCGTGTTTTGAGTTAATTCCAAGTTCTTTTTCAATAAGGTTTTCAATAGGAAGACCGTGACAGTCCCATCCGAAACGGCGGTCAACTTTCTTACCCTTCATTGTCTGGTAACGTGGAATAATATCTTTAATTGTAGATGGAATAAAATGTCCAAAGTGTGGAAGTCCTGTTGCAAATGGAGGTCCGTCAAAGAATACGAATTCTTCAGAGCCTTCGCGCTGACTTACTGATTTTTTGAATGTGTCATTCTTTTCCCAAAACTTTAAAACTTCTTCTTCCTGTTTTGGAAAATCTACTTTTGGATCAACTGGTGTATACATTAGATCAAATACCTCAATATATAGTTATAACTAATCTATTATACACAAAATGACCTTTTTATTAAAGTGAGTGATGAATATGTGAGTGATGAATATGAGTTATAGCTCCCGCTAAGGCGTCAGCCGCATGATCCGGTTTTGGTTCAGTTTCCAGATTTAATAGAATTTTTATGTAACGTTCAACGAGTTCCTTATCTGCAGTTGCAGAACCTGTAACAGCACTCTTTATCTGATTAGGGGTATATTCCCCAAGTTTTATACAGTTCTGAGCAAGACAAAGAGTAACAACCCCACGGGCTTCTGCAACTGTCATAGCACTTGAAGCATTTTTAGCAAAATAAAGGGTTTCCATTCCCGCTTCGTCGGGCCTGAATTCATCAATAACCGATTGCAAGCGATTATAAATAGCCAACAAACGTTCCCCATGAGGACTTTCAGTTTTTGTCGTAATAACCCCATAACTTACCATTCTATAGCGACCATTATAGTAATCCACTACTCCAAATCCTGTATTTGCAAGTCCAGGGTCAATCCCAAGAACGCGTTTTATTTTTTTTCGAGAAACTTTTTCTGTTGTAGCGGAAGCAGAACCTGGAAGGCTCTGAAAATCAGATGGTGCCATATACTTTCGATTATAACATAATTCGATTTAAAAAGAAAAAAGTCAGAACTAATGTTCTGACTTTTCTTTACAAGACGGCATAAAAACCGTCTTCATTGTTTATCTCGATTAAGAAAAGAAAACTTTATTAAGCTTCTGGTTCGAAGTCTTCTGGATATTCAGCTGTGTGGTAAACGTTCTGAACATCGTCGTTGTCTTCGAGTT
>JAKSTM010000032.1 GCA_024402565.1 Treponema sp.
CAGAAGTCTCTCCCACATACAGAAGTCTCTCCCACATACAGAAGTCTCTCCCACACACAGAAGTCTCTCCCACACACCTAAATTATTATTTATTAATTCTTATTTATTAATTCTTATTGACTTCCATTTCTTTAATAAACATCTGAGTTGTAATATTTCCATTATATATGTTTTTGTTTACAGAAAAAAGAACATTTACCCGGCTTCCCAGTTTCACTTCTTTGTTCCATTTGTCACCTGCAGACCAGAACATGGCAGGAAATTTATATTTCCCACAGTCAAAGGTTAGTTTTAAATGATATGGTTCTTTTTTCCCAACAATCATACCGTCACAAACAGGCAGATTCTGAGAGACAAACAAAAGTTCATCGTTACCATTTCCGTAAGGCTCAAACATATCGATTATTCTCAAAAGGTCTGGGGTAATGTAATTTGCTGGAATTTCTGCATCTACTATGTTTTCCGCATTTTTGTCCTGAAGTTCAAAGCGTGCAGATAATTCTTTTGCTTTCTGCATAAATTGAGGCAGCTTGTCTTTTGTAAAACTGAAACCTGCAGCTGCATTATGTCCGCCATATGCAATAAAAAAGTCTCCGAAATCTTTCAGGAAGTCTGTGGCAACAATTCCCCGGCAACTTCGCATACTTCCTGCATATATTCCGTCATTTTCGGTTATTGCAAGAGATGGAACTTGATATGTATTCATGATTTTGTTGGCAAGAATTCCTGTAACCCCTTTATGAATTTCTTCATTTAGAACAACACATAGTTTTCCATCGAAGGATTCAAGGCTTTCCTGTACCTGACTACTTGTTTTCATGGCAGCTTCATTAACAAGAGTTTTACGCATCTCATTCAGATCGATGATTTTGGTTGAAATCTCATCCCGTTCTTTTGGCATTTCGGAGATGAGAAGTTCCAGAGAAAGATTTGATTGACCGAGACGTCCTGAAGCATTTAATGCTGGAATTACGGTCCATCCCAAGTCTTTTGATGTAATGTAATGGTAATCAAGGGACAATTTTGCGAAAAGTTCTGCAAGGCCTGTAACTGGCCCCTTTGTTTTTATGGCTTTTAATGCTGAATTTACGAAAAGTCTGTTTTCATTGGTCATCGGCATAATGTCGGCCAGAGCTGCGATTCCTACCAGCTGTAAATCATTGTCTCGTAAAGTTTCCAGATTTTTGTTTTTTCGTGCAGATAATACATTTACATAAGTTACAAAAAGATTGAAAAGACTTTCAGTAATAATCTGATTTTCAGGAATCTCCGAATATCTGGCACTTTTTGAAATTGCCGGTAAATCTGCTGCTTTTTTTTGTCCAAAAGTCGGCCAGAATTGCTGGACTTCCTTTCGTAAATCGATAAAACCAATTTCGATTCCTTTTCCAAAAAGCTGATGGAAGAGGGCTGTGGTGGTTGTATTGTCCCAGACATAAATATATTGGCCTGAAAGGAAATCTGGGAGACGGGTTTCGGAAATTGATGTTATTCCAGGAATAATTTTTTCTGTAATAGAACGACGTTTGGTCAGGTTTCTGATTTTTGTACAAGTTATATAGAAACACTGGTCATTGGTATTTTCCTGAATATCCATGAGACAGATTTCCGTATTGAAAAAATCACTGGATGAGAAACGTAATGCACTTACTAGTTTATAGGCAACAGCAGCGCCTGAAATTCCGTCAAAAGGGTAGCCAGAATCAGGACATTTCGGATCGATAATGGCTACGGCGTCTGGAATAACTTCAGGTGGATTATGATGATCTGTAACGATAACATCAATTCCAAGTTTTGCAGCGTAAGCAATTTCCGGGGCATTTGAAATACCACAGTCAACTGTAATTATGAGGGTTCCGTTTTCTTTAGCAAAGTCATCCACAGCTTCCATGGAAAGTCCATAAGCTTCTTCAGCCAGTGGAAGTCTCCAACTTGCATCAAGTCCCATATTTTTTAGTTGTCTGTAAAGAATTGCTGTACTGGTTATTCCATCAACATCACGGTCACCAAATATGAGTACTTTTTCACCTTCTTCTATGGCGGCAAGAATGCGTTCGACTGCATCTTCCATTCCTGAGAAAAGGAAAGGACTATGCTCAAAACGGATATCATCTTCCAGATAATAGAGGAGATTGCTGCTCTTTGTGATGCCTCGACGGACAAAAATGGACGCCAAAAGCTGATCCATGTCGAATTTTTGGCAAAGAGGGGTCACCTCTGCCAAAGTCACAGGAGTTTTTGTATATGTCATGTCTATAGTTCCCTAAAGGTAATATCACAACTCATGTAAGCAGGAATAACCTGGCACATGAATGTTTTCAGTGGTAAATTTTTTAAATTTTCTTATATATAAGTTTACCACATTCCGTTGGATTTGTGTTGTATTTCAGGGCTTTTTTAATTAATTCTGAAGCAGGGGAGAGACATTCAGTATTTTTACCGAATACTTCCATAATCAGGTCGCCTTTTGAAACTTTGTCGCCTTCGACCTTATGGAGAATCATGCCGGCATCAGGACAGACTGCGTCGGTTGTTTTGCTTCTTCCAACTCCCAGACCTACTCCAGAAATACCAAGTCCGTATGCGTCAATGCTTAAATAACCGTCATTTTCGGCAAAAATTTCCGTTTTGTAAGGACTTCTGCGGGTATTGTAGTCTTTTTCCAGCTGGACTATATCTCCGCCTTGCATTTCTACATTTTTAAGGAATCGCTTATATGCTTCCCCTGATTTTACGGCCTTTTTACAAAGTTCAAGTCCTTCTTCACGGTCTTTTGCGATATTTCCTAAAATCAACATTTCAGATCCTAATTCATATGTCAGTTCCATTACATCGGAAGGACCTGAACCTTTAAGGCAGTCAATTGTTTCTTCTATCTCAAGGAAGTTACCGATTTTGCGGCCTAAAGGAGTATTCATGTTTGTAATAAAGGCAGATGCTTTTTTTCCCATAGCCTTTACTGTATTTACGAGAGAATTTGCCAGAAGTTCTGCATCTGGAATGGATTTCATAAATGCACCGCTTCCATATTTTACGTCGAAAACAAGCCCATCACTTCCTTCTGCAACTTTTTTTGAAAGAATGCTTGCTGTTATAAGAGGAATAGATTCTACTGTTCCTGTAACATCGCGGAGTGCATAAAGAATTTTGTCTGCAGGAGCGATTTTTTCAGTTTGTCCGGTCATTGCAAAGTTATTTTCTGCAATAAAACGGGTGAATTCCGTTTCTGTAAGATTTGTGCGATAACCTTTTATACTTTCAAGTTTATCAAGAGTTCCACCTGTGTGACCAAGTGCCCGTCCGCTCATCATTGGGTCTTGAAGTCCACAGGCAGCCACAATCGGTGCCAGTGGGAGACTGATTTTGTCTCCAACACCACCTGTTGAGTGTTTATCTACAAAAGGCCCGTGAAGACTTTTGTCTTTTTTTGAATAAAAATCCATCACATCGCCAGAATACAGCATTGCATTGGTAAGGTGAGCAGTTTCTTCGGCAGTCATGCCGTTAAAGAAAATTGCCATTAAAAAGGCGCTCATCTGGTAATCAGGAATTGATTTTTCTGTACATCCTTTTACCATGAATTCAATTTCATCTTTTGAAAGAATTGTATTTCCTGAAAGGGATCTGTTACCATCGGAATCTGTAATAAAAATTCCGCGTTTTTTTGCAATAATGTCTGTAACTGTCATAAGTACTATTATACACTAAAACTTACAGTATTCCCATTCCTGTTTGCAGTGTATTTAAAGTTCCATTTGCAGCTTTTTGTGCAAGATCAAAGACGATTTGTTTGATTTGAAAATATGAACTTTCATCAAGAAGCATATTTCTGGAAGCAGAAGCGGGAAGTGTATTAATAGAAGAAAGATAATTAAGTCCCATCATGGAAAGTGGAAATTTTGGTCCTTGAGTTCCCGGTGCACATTCATGGCATATAAAAGAACAGTCGTACTGGCTGTAATAGACTGTATTCGGGGCAATTTGTTTTTCCTTTTGTGGGGTTCCGAACATTTCTTCCAATAGAAGGACTTTTTCGGGTTTTTCAGAAAGGGTTTCGGATGAAAATGATTTTCCACAAATTTCACATCCTTCAGTGTCTGGTAAGAGCCCCGAAAGGTGAACGAATCTCCATAGAAATCTGAGTAGCCCGGTTTTTCCTTGTTCTTCATTACACAGTTCCAGACCATCATAAAAACCGTTAATTAGGTTCCAGCAGTTTGAAATATTTTCCCCGCCGCCTGCACATTCTGTTTTTATTATTAATTCAGTGGCTAAAAGGGCAGAATAACTTTTAAATAGATTTTCACTGAAAGTCTGGTGATATTTCGTAACTTCAAAATCACTTATCTTGTTTTGATTTTTTTCAGGAGTCTCATAAATCCAGACTTTCCCTGTATGAAACTGGGCACATAAGCTTCTTAATTTGGATTTTGGTCCTCCATAAAGACATGCTTTTACAATTCCCCGATCCTTTGTGAGTAAAGTGACCAGGGAATTGCTTTCGCCAAGGGAAGAGATAGAAAGAACAATTGCATCACTTTGATAATTTCTGTTCATTTCATCTCCTCACCATATTATTCCATTCCGTATAAAAAGAGTTTTCTATCCTATACGTCTACCATAACCCTTTACACATTACGCCAGCTCATACAGAAATTTATTATCTATTATTTATTATCTATTACCTATTACTTATTATTTATTACTTATTAATTCTTATTTACTTTCCCTGTCCGTAATAAGAGTTTGGACCGTGCTTTCTTTCGTAGTGCTTGTTGATGATGTATTCAGGAAGGCGGTCTTCCATTGAAGCGCCATTCAGTCTTGTGAAAGTAGCCATTTTACAGATTTCTTCAAGAACTGTTCCGTTGTAAACAGCTTTGTCTGCATTTTTGCCCCATGCAAAAGGACCGTGTCCACCGCAGAGAACCATGTTTACTTCGCTTGGATTAAGGCCTTTTTCTTCGAAGTATTTGATGATCTGAAGACCTGTTTCAAGTTCGTATGCTTTCTGTACAGCTTCCTTTGAAAGGTATGGAGTACATGGAATGTCTTTCTGAAGGTGGTCAGCGTGAGTTGTTCCGTAAAGCGGAACAGATTTAACAGCCTGTGCCCAGCTTACGGCAAATGTTGAGTGAGTATGGATGATTCCGCCGATTTCTGCATTCTGTTCAAGTCCGAAAACTTTGTAAAGAACTGCATGAGTTGGTGTGTCAGAAGAAGGATTCAGTTTTCCTTCCACTTTGTTTCCGTCAACGTCAACAATTACCATTGAGTCCGGAGTAAGGTCTTCGTAAGGAACTCCAGAAGGTTTGATTGCGAAAACTCCCTTGTCTTTATCGAATGCAGAAACGTTTCCCCATGTGTAAAGAGCCAGGTGATTGGCAGGGATTTTCATATTGGCTTCGTAAGCAGCCTGTTTAATGTCTGTATACATGATTATTTCTCCTGAATATAAGTCGATTAATGATGTTAATTATATAACATGTAAAACGATTTATGAAGTCGGGATTAATACCCATTAATGTGATATAATGTTATCAGGAGAATAATATGAACGAATTAATCACAATAAAAAATAACAAATATAAAGCAATTATTTCAACTTTGGGTGCTGAAATTTATAGTCTGGAAAGTCTTTCGGATGGGACTCAGTATATTCATGATGGAAATCCAGCAGTTTGGAAAAATCATGCGCCAATTCTATTTCCCTTTGTTGCACGATGTCTGGAAAATAAGTTCTTCATAGAAGGAAAAGAAACTACATGGACAAAGAATCATGGTTTTGCCAGAGATCTGGAAACAAAAGTAATTGAACAGTCTGAATCAAAGGTAGTATTTGAACTGACTGAGTCAGATCTGACTTTGGACCGTTATCCTTTTAAGTTCAGTCTGCAGACAACTTATGAAGTAACTGAAAAAGGTCTGGACTGGAAAATCACAGTAAAAAATAATGATGAAAAAGCTCTTCGTTTTTCAACAGGAACTCATGCGGCTTTTACAGCTCCAAGAAATACAGATGAGAAAGGCACTTCTATTTCTGATTATGAAGTTGTGTTTGAAAAACAGGAACCTTTGACTGCAGTACTCTGTACCTCTGAAGGTTATTTGAAAGCAGATGAAGAAGGAACAAGTCCAGTTACTGCTCCGTATGGAGAAAAAGAAAATGGTGTGGTACCACTTACGTCAGCAGGTTTTGGAAACGGGCATCTCTTTTTGAATACAGGGTCTGACTGGGTTGGACTTAAAAATAAAAAGACTGGAAGTATTTTAAAAATCGGAACAAAAGGATTCCCTTACGTTATGATCTGGCAGAATACTCAAGGTGATCCATGTTTTGTTTGTATTGAACCATGGTATGGAATTCCAGATGCAGAGAATACTGATCATATTTGGGAAAATAAACCAGGCATGATTGATTTGAATCCGGGTGAAAGTTTCGACGCAGTTCAGAATATTGTAATAGAATAATTACGTTTACTAATTATGTTTAATAATAATGTTTATAGAATAAACTGAAAAAAGTAGAGGCGATAATATGAAAAAAAATAACTGGAAACTTCTGTTAGTTACTTTTTTTGCAGCAGTTTTGTTTTTTAGTTGTGATATTTTTGGATTTTCTTCAGGTGGATCTGAAGTACAGATTGTTACTGGTAATTACACAATTACTGAAGCTGGAGAAATTACAGGAAAAAATGGGACTTTGATTATTAAAGCTTCTGTTGGGACTGGGACTGTTACAATTAAAGACGGAATCTTTTCCAGTGTTGTAGTGGATGCTCCATGTACAATTGCAGTTTGTTCTGGTGTACAGATTGATAAACTACGCCTTAATAAAAACGTAAAGATTATTTCTGAAAAAACACAGAGTTCACAAAGGTCTGCAGCTCGTTATTCTAGCGGGCGGGCTGTCGTAGGAGATGGTGAACCTGAGATTGGTATTCTGGAAGTGGCACCTGAGGTTGATGTTGTTGTTGAAGGTGGTTCTTTTAATAAAGTCGTTTCTGAAACAGGAGATGATGGTTCAGAAGGTGATGTAATTATTACGAAAGATTCGACAGCATCTATCCGAGATATGATTCAGGAGAAAAACGGAACAGAAGTAGCTCTTAAACTGGAACAGGATCTTGAATATACAGAGGATGGTGTTCGAATAAAGATTTCCGATCGTCGTGAAGGTGCTCAAATTCTTGAGGTTTACAAAGTATCAAATAATGGTTCTCTTTGGGAACAGGTTGCCTGGATTGCCGATATGTCCTGGGAATCTGCTGAAAACCGTGCGAAGGTACTGGCCGATAATTATGTATATGAATATCTTGAGGTGGGAAAGGATTATGACTTTGTATTCCACTATTACAAATATGAATACGTAGATGCAAATGGAAATACTTCTGACAATGTAATTCTTTTGAATGCGGATGTTATTAAAGTAAATGCAAAAAAAGGAAAATCATCTCCAGTTATTATTTCTTCTGATGTAGCTGTAAATGTTGATGAAAGTGGAAATTATTCCTGGGTCAATCCACCGGCTCTGTCTGCCTTGAAAAATGCAAAACTTGTAATGGACGCTGCTTCCATTATTGATGGTAAATGGACATATATTGGTTCATATGAAAAAGAAATTTCCAGTGGAGAAGTGTTAAAAAATGGAAATATTTATAATGATTTCAACTTAAATTATACCCACAAAATGTCAGAGTCTGATGAAATGTTCCTTTATGTATATTACTTTACAGAAGGAAATCGTTTCCCAATTTGTGAATCAAATAAGTTTAAGCTTTACAAACAATATTATCCTGTAGTTTCTATTTCTTCGGAAAATATTCTTTCGTTTTCTACAAAACCTAATCCAGTAGTAATACCAGCTTCTGCAGATGGATTTTATATTTGGGTTTATGTTGGTGATATCGGTTCGTATATTGCCTATAAAGATAAAGAAAAATTTGATGATATAGATTTGAACCTGGTTATTTCATCTAACAGTATTCTTGAGAAAGCCATAAAAGAAAATGGAAATAAGTTTAATATCGACATGGCTTGGTACAAAACAGAAATTGATCCGAAAACAACGAAAGCTGATAATAAATATATTTCCTCTGTTGCTCATCAGGATGATATTGAATATAAAACCGTTGGCGGTTATGAAACAGTAAAAGTTTCGTATGAAGAAACAGATGGAAGAACAAAAGTTATTATTTCAAAAGCGGGTGATAAGCTTCTGGAAGAATATAAAAAAATTGGTACAAAAATAGGTATTGATGTTTGGGGTGGACCAAAAGGTGAAGATTGGATCTGGTCCCGAGATTCTGATTATTCCGTTGGACTTGAAGGTGGTGAAATTGATCTGGAATCAACCCTTGCTTTGCAGGAAAAACTTGTAACAGATTATGGATATAAAGTCAGAATATCCTGCTGGCTTAAAACAGATGATGGCAGCTGGATTTCTCAAGTTGTGCCCGATTTTGAAATTCCTTTTGGAAGTTCAAAATATGATCTTTGGACAAAACCTGCTTTGATAGTAAAAGATAATGTTATCAGATTTTCAAAGGCTCCTGGTGAAAAGAGACTGGCGTATGTTACAGAAAAATATAAATATAATATCACAGAGTTTTTTCTTAACGTAGTTAATAAGGACGGAAAGGAAGAATGTTTCTATGCTGAAGAGATCAAAGATTTTGAAGATCCAATTGATTTGAATTTAATTCTTTCAGAAAATGCAAAAAAAATTGCAGCAAATGGAAATAAATATATTGTTGGTGCAAATTTCATGAGAACTGAACCGAAACCAGATGATCCAAATTGGAAAGAATGGTGTATGGAGATTTCCGATAATGTTACTGTTCCTTATCTGGAGGTTCCTTCTGAATGGGTAAAAAGCGAAGCTACTCTTGAAAATAATGTAATTAAGATTTCTGAAGGAGGGGCAAAATATTCGGCATATTTAAAACAGAGAAAAGTTTCTAGAATTTGCATTACACTTTCTTCAGGTGAAAATGATTTTATCTGGAAAGAAGTTCCATACGATTTGGCAAATCCAGTAAAAGAAATTGATCTTATGCCGGACCTTGTGGAAAATGCATCAAAGATCAAGAATGGGGAATATTCTATAAAGTATTTATCATTTGATACATCTGAAGCAGATGCAACGGAGGTGAGCCCTGATGGATATAAAATTACTTTTGTTAAATCCCTTGCTGATGACAAAACTCTTAAAGTAAAAAACTTTAAAGTTCCTGCTGACTGGGCAAAACCTGTTGTTTCAAATCTTGATTCTATAAATAGTGAAAATATACTCAGAATAACAACTCCTGGGGAAAAATATGCTAACTATCTTCGATCAAGAAAAGTATCAAAACTTTGTTTTCAATTAAGTTCTGCATTTAATGACTTTGAATGGAAAGAATATGCTTATGATTTTGAAAATCCACTTACAGAAATAGATCTCAATCAGTTTCTTTCTGATAATTCTGAAAGAATTATAAACGATGAGTACACAATAAAATATTTGAGTTTTCAAACCTCTGAAGAGGATGCACCGGTTAATGAAAAAGGTGAGAAACTTACTTGGGTAACATCATTAACGGAACAGGGTGATATTCGAGTATGCGGCTATAAAGCTCCCGCTGAATGGGCAAAAGCTGATGTAAGAATCGAAGGAACAAAAATAAAGTTTCTTTCAAAACCTGGTGACAAATTAATTCCTACAAATGCCGAAGGGTATACTGCAAACGGATATCGTGTTTCACTCCGATCAGGTATCGATGGCCCTGAAAGCCAATATGCTGGTTCTGATAAATGGCTGGATTTAGTTCTGGATGTAAAAAATCTTACCACTTTTGATGAAGTTGATTTTGGCGAAGTTTTGGAAAGAAAAAAGAATGAGCTTGTAGACGGTAAATATAAAGTCTTCATCGAATGGTACTATTTTGGAGAAAATGATGAAGAAAGATGGTGCGGATTTATTTTCACTTCAAATAACATAATTTATGAATAAAAGACTGTTTGGAATCTTTCGTTTAGTAACATTATCTTTTTTTGTTTTCTTTTCTTTTTGTGCTCAGAAGTGTAACGTAGAAGTCTTTAGAAATCTTGAAGTTTCTGTTAGTCCTGGTTGCGAAAAATTTGGTAGCGTTACTCTTGAGACTCGTCATAAAACACAGTCTGTAGCTATTCCTGGAGAAACAGTCCGTATTACTGTTAGTCTGGAAGATGGATATGAAGTTGATTACATAACTTGTGTCACCGGTGATCTTAGTTGGGAAGCCGGTGATATTCAGTTTGATAAATATAATTTCAATCCTTGCACAGAAATATACAAATTTATTATGCCTGATAAGGATGTATCACTTCAGGTTCATTTTGTAAAAAAAGATCTTCCGCCAAAATTTCTGGTAAAAAGTGAATCCGTCGATTATGGCATAAAGCTTTTATTTGAGAATATTCCCGAAGGCGCTGTTCGAAGATACATTTACCTTGGGGAAAGTTTGAATGAAAAAGAAAACTTTGAAATAGACTGTGCCGGACCATTTTGCAATGCTTCGGCAGTAAATGAATCTTCTTTTTATTTTCCTTTTACTGTAAAGGGAAAATATTATAATTTTACAATCGTGTATTATTCTGAAAATCCACTTACCGAGATAGGAAGAGGTATTTTAAGTGTTCGTGCAAACGGTGGAACAGGAGATATAGATGTTTCAAATAAACAGCGCATCTCCTTCAATGTGGATGATAAAGGTGTTTTTTCATATTCTGTAAAACCAAATGTTCGACATAACTTTTTTGCTTATAAAAAGCTGACTTATTATTTCCATGGATTTGATGCTTCAAGTTCCTGGAAATCTGTTGATAAGATTATTACTGAAGATATACAGGCTTCGCGAACCGAAGAAAAACCTCGTAATGAAACAATCGATTATGATAGTTTTAATCTTATTGATTATCTGTGTGAATATAATCAGGGAAAAAACAGAGCTCTTGTTGATCATCTTGTTACTAAAAAAGGTTTGTATGTAAATCTTGATTATGAAATTCTTGATTCCGACATAGAACAATATTTTCCTCTTCATATTTTCGTTTCTGATTTCTGGGAAAACGGAATAGATGGTAAAGGTGTCCTGATCTTAAATCCTTCTCCTTTACTTGGTACTTGGCTTGGTAACGGGAAACAATATACGTTTAAACAGAATGAGGTCATAATTGAAGATCCTTATTCGGTAAATGTCTTCCCATATTCCTGGGATGAAAAATATGTCACGATTAATGAAAAACAATATCGCTATCAAATTGACTCTCAACGTGTTTCTTTAGAGTTTGCTGAACCAAATGAGAACTTTAAAACTTATCTTCGTACAGATTTTGGAAAAAAATATGAAAAAGGAAATGAAATTGCAGAAGTAAGAATAAAAGATAATGTTCTGGAATTTGTTACTGCTCCTGGTACAAAAACAATACCTTCAGAAGCTACTGGTTACAGAATTATTGTTTCATCCGGAAAAACTGAAACAGAAGAAGATGAAGTAATTGCCACAACTAAAATATTCAGTTTAAAACAATTTTCTGAAATAAACCTTGATGAAGTTCTTTGGTCTGTTGCTGAAAAAATAAAAAATAATCGTATTCTTGTTCAACTACGATGGGCTGGCTGTGATGGATTTGTAACAGATAATATAGAACAAAAAGATTTTAAAATATCTGATGATTATAAAAAAATGAAAGCTTTGGTCGACGGTGTAAAGATAACTTACAATACTCCTTCCAGAAAGTTTTTATCTCTTTATCCAGAAGCAGATCATTACGAAATTTCCGCATACACTATAAAAGGTGAATGTATTGGTAAAAAAGATTATCCTCTTGTAATTAATTCACTTCAGTGTGATCTTGCTGAACTTCTTTATGGTAATTATGAAACAATAACTGAAAAGAAAGTAAGAATTTGCTTGAAACTTTATAAAGAAGGGGAAAGTAGTCCTGAAAATCTCTTAGCAGAAATTTCAGAAAACCAAATTGTTCCTTTTGATTATCTGGAGTTTATGTATCGTATTACTACATCGGCAAAAGTGGAAGAGAACCGTTTGCTTGAGGAAGAAAAAGGTGTCAGCTTTATTAATGTTACAGGAAGTAATATCCGTAAGTATGGGGAAAATGTCCGTTTTGCAGTTAGTATACCAGTCGAACTTGGATATGTAGTGAAAGAAGTAAAAGCGGGAGATAAAATTCTTTTACCTGGAAGTGATGGATTCTATCAGTTTGTCATAAAAGCAGATACAGAAATAAGTGTGAGCTTTACCGGATATCCTTATCGTACATTACTTAGAGAATATACTAGACGTATAGACCAGGGAATTTCCATAATGATTTCCAATATTCCTGAGAAGGCTGATAAATTAAGGGTTTATCTGGAACTTGAAAATGTAGAAAAAGAAATTCTGAATGAAAACCCGGAAAGTAATGTTCATTCAGTTGAATTTTTTTATAGCCATGTAGACCCCGGAGTACCTTATAAAGTCTGGTTCGAATATAGTTATAAAGATATAGAAAAAGATATTGATTATATTCTTTCAAAAAACAGTATCGAAATTATTCCAAGGGGGGGAGAGGGAATGCTCTAAAAAAAATCCTGATTTCAGAAATCTGAATAACCAGGATTTATTTTTATTTATGTGAATAACGGTGATTGAGCTTGTCGAAATTACCGATATTCACATTTATGGTTTTATACAAAACATAAAAACGGCGAAGTCAAGGCTTTATGGTAGCCGAAGGCGGACGTGCCTTGACTCGACGTATTTGAATTAAAACTTATGAGTAGAAAGTAAACTTACAGGTTTTCAACTGCAGCTTTTTCTACTGCAAGGCCTTTAAGGTAGCGTTCGTAGAAAATGTTGAAGCTTTCAACCAGTTCAGGTTCAGCTTCAGCTGTTGTCTTTTTACATGTTCCGAATACTTCTGAATCCAGGAAGTCAGGAAGAACTTTACCTTTGTTGTCTGCCATGAATGAAGCAAGAATTGCCATTCCCCATGGACCGCCTTCGCCGGCTGTTTCCATTGCACTTACCGGTGTGTGGATAGAAGCTGCCATGTATTTAAGGCCTGCTTCTGTCTTGAAGTAACCGCCGGCTCCGAACATAGAATCAATCGAAACATTTTCATCAAAAAGAATATCCATACCTTTGCGGTTTGCACCAAGGGCAGTGAACATAAGTGAACGCATGAAGTTTGCCAGAGTGAAGTTACAGTTTTCAGAACGAACGAAAAGAGGGCGTCCTGAATTGAAGCCTGTAATTGTTTCACCAGAAAGATAGTTGTAGGAAAGAAGTCCGCCAACATCTTTGTCAGCTTCAAGTGATTTTCCAATAAGCTTGTCGAAGAGTTCACCTTTAGATGCAGAAAAGCCCATAGTCTGAACAACTTCATCAAACAGGTTAATCCAGTAGTTATTTTCGCCTGTACAGTTGTTGCAGTGAACCATAGCAACAGGAATTCCGTCAGGAGTTGTTACAATGTCGATAAGGCCTGGGTAAGTTTTCTTAAGGTCTTTATCAAGAACAACCATACTGAAGATTGAAGTACCGGCAGAAATGTTTCCTGTCTTTACGCGTACAGAGTTTGTTGCAGCCATACCTGTTCCTGCATCTCCTTCAGGAGGACACATTGGAACGCCTGCAACCAGGTCTCCCGCTGGATCCAGGAAAGCAGCACCTTTTTCTGTAAGGTTTCCGGCTGCGGCCCCTGCTGGAAGTACTTTTGGGAATACTTCATTTACATCAAATCCTGTCATTTCTTTGAAAGTGGCAGCGTATTCAGTTTTGTAGTTTCCTGTGTTTCTGTCGATTGGGAACATACCGGAAGCGTCGCCTACACCAAGAACTTTTTCGCCTGTAAGCATATAATGGATGTATCCGGCCAGTGTATATACGTTTTTAATAGAAGAAACATGAGGTTCTTTGTTCAGAATTGCCTGATACAGGTGAGAAATGCTCCAGCGTTCAGGAACAGGGAAGTTGAATTTTTCAGAAAGTTCTTTAGAAGCCTGTCCTGTAATTGTGTTGCGCCATGTGCGGAAAGGAACCAGAAGATTGTCATCTTTGTCGAAAGCAAGATAACCGTGCATCATTGCTGAAACACCGAATGCCTTGAAACTTTTAAGTGTAACGCCGTATTTTTCTTTTACGTCCTTTTTCAGGTCTGCATAACAGGTCTGAAGTCCTTTGTGGATCAGATCCAGGTCGTAAGTCCATACTCCGTTTACCAGCTGGTTTTCCCATTCAAAACTTCCGCCTGCAACAGGTTCAAATTTCGAATTGATAAGAACGGCTTTAATACGTGTTGAACCGAATTCGATACCAAGACTTGCCTGGCAGCTTTCAATTTCAGCTTTGATTTCTTCTGTAGTCATGATTATTCCTCTATTTTGGTAATTTTTTGATTTCAGATATTCATTTTATCACTAAAACAAGTGATTTTGTAGAATAATTATAAACTACAGATTCGTATTCGTAAAACGTTTTACTTACGGATAAATCCTTAAAATTGCCCTTAAATCAATAAATTTTTATGCCGATATTAAAGTGATGAAAACCGTAACTATTTTATTTGCCCATAAAAACTCAAAATATATGTTTACACCCGTTTTTAACGGGCTTTCTTCTTTTGAAAAAGCTTTGGACTGGGCCGAAGCTAATAAAAGTGAAAAATTAATTGTTTTTGCATTTGATGAAAATAAAGCTCTTGTGGAGACAAATCTAAAAGACCGTGGAGAAGTGTATGCGCTTCCATCATGGACAACTGAAAATTTGATCTCTGAAGCATCTTTCGCAGTATCTCAGTCTGGTGCAGAAGGAGTAATTTTTGCCTGGGCGGATTGTCCTTTTTTGAATCGAAATCTTACCAAAGAAATATTTGATATCCATACAGAGTTTCTGTCGGAATATACTTTTGCAGAAGGTTATCCTTATGGTTTTGCTCCCGAAATGATTGATGGCGGGACACTGAAAATAATGAAACAGCTGTCAGAAACAACCCAGAAAGAAGCTGCCAGTAAAGAAATCACACGATCTTCATTTTATGATTTTTTGAAAACTGATATTAATGCTTTTGAAGTAGAAACGGTCCTTTCTGATGATGATTACCGCCTTCTTAGGTTTGATTTTAATTGTGGGAAAAAAGAAAATAGTATTCAATGCCAGGTTCTGTTTGAAAGCCTTTCAGATTCTGAAAAAAGTAATCTGCAGAATTTGAATGCAGAAGAACTTTCTATAAAGGCGTCGAAAAATGTGAATATTCTAAAAACTGTTCCGGGATTTTATAATGTTCAGCTTTCATCAAAAACTGTTTCTCATGCAGATTACATTCCCGATTCTGCGCCAGTAAATAATAATTCAGAAATGAAAACAGACTCTGCTATGAAACTGGTGGATAGTATTGCAGAGTTTTCAGAAAATGCAGTGATTTCGTTAAGCTATTTTGGTGACCCTGTAAATCATCCTGATTTTATAAAAATTTGTGAACATATTCTTTCATATTCAGGACTATCTGTATTTATTGAAACAAATTTCATGACGGAAGAAATTGTTTCTGCATTAAAAAAAGTAGCTGATGAATCTGTTCCAAGAACAAATGGTTTTGATAAAGTCATGATTTCTGTATGCCTTGATGCCGCAAGTGCCGGAACTTTCAGTAAAATCAGAAGAAGGGAAGAACAGGATTTTGGAAAAACTGTAGAGAATGTTTCTACAATAGCAAAATATTTTCCACAGAATACCTATCCACAGTTTATTCGACTTAATGAGAACGAAGCCGAACTGGAAAACTTTTTCCGGTATTGGAATGAAAAAACAAATCCATCAAACGGAAATCTGATTATCCAGAAATATAATTCTTTCTGTAAAACTTTGCCTGAAAGAAAACCTGCTGATCTTTCACCTGTTGAACGAAATGTTTGCTGGCATCTTCGTCGTGATATGAATATTCTTGCAAATGGTGATGTTAGTTTTTGCCATTGTGTTTACGGGAAAGTGATAGGTAATGTTTTTGAAAAATCCCTTTCTGAAATTTGGAAAGCTTCTGAAGAGGAAATCAAAAATCAGAGTGAAAATAAATATTGTAAATCATGCGGAGACTGTGATGAATACTATACCTTTAACTTTTAATGAGCATCAGATAAATCGTACAATTTTAGGTGGAAAAACTCTTTCTGATAATTCAATGGATATCTCTGTTGTCCTCCTGAACAAAACAGGAAGTCAGTTTAAACTCCAAATTTTTGAAGAGCTTTTAAAATGTAATTTTGCTTCTGTGGTTTCTGTAGAACCGGATGTGGGAAATTATAATATTGAAGAAATATCACGCAGGTATCCCGCTGTAAAATTTATTATTCCTCATGAAAATGTCTCAGACGGAGAATTGATTAATATTGCTATGGCTGAAGTTCAGTCAAAATACGTTCTGGTTTTGAAAGATAACCTTTATATTCCTCTTGGAATTCTTTTACCGCATCTGGCTGATAAACTCATGAAAAATGAATATGTTTGTACAGCTCCTCGTTTAGTAGATATGAAAAAAAATTCTTTGCCAATACAAAAAACACCGTCTTCTCAGAAAATGCATTTTGTATTGGATTCTAAAACTCATGTTCAGGATGATATAAGTACAGTTTATCCTTTTGATTATATTGGCCTTTACAACCGTGAAAAATTTATTGATCTTGGTGGCTTTGACTATTCCATGAAAAGTCCATACTGGCAGCTTTTGGATTTTGGTGTAAGAGCATGGTTATGGGGAGAAAAAATAAAGATCTCAACTGCTTTTCAACTTTCATATAATGTTGAAGAAGTTCCATTTGAAGATACGACACCAAATCTTGATTCTCTTAGGTTTTATTTGAAGAATGAATTGCCTGTCTACAAAATGGATCATGTAGTTATTAAAAAATCTTCTTTCAGCCGTTTTTTCAGATATTCAGGATGTGGATACTTTGAAGCAAAGCGTCAATTTAAAGATGCCCAGAATTGGGTAGAAATGAATCAGTATAAGTACAAAATGGATTTGCAAACATTAATTGAAAACTGGAATTAGATTATGAATGAAAATAATAAACCTGTAAGGGCTGTAATTGTTCAGTGCCGCCTTTCGTCAACAAGACTTCCTGGAAAAGCACTTTTCCCTTTAGGCGGAAGGCCTTTAATCCAATGGACTTTGGAGGCTATGAAAAAAGTTACAGCAGATTATTATATTCTTGCTACTGATGAAGATTCTTATGAAAAATTGAAACCAATATGCGACCTTTCTGGTTATGATTGCTTTGCAGGACCATTGGAAGATGTACTGGAAAGATTCTGCATGGTTATCAGGAAATATAAAATTGATACTGTTGTTCGTGCAACAGGAGATAATCCTTTTTTGTTTTATGAAGCAGCTGCTGAAAGCGCTGATGAATTTGATTCTTTAAGGGGAACTCCAGAAGAATGTTCTTATTTTACGTTTTCAGGCTTGCCACACGGAAGTGGTGTTGAAGTATTTGATGGAAACGCTTTATTAAAGGCTTGTGAGTTAACAAATGATCCTTTTGATCATGAGCATGCAGGTCCTGCATTGTATCGTCATCAAGATAGTTTCAAGTGTGAGTTTAGGAAAGCACCAGAAAAATTTTTTGCTCCTGAGCTTAGGACAACTATAGATACTTATGGAGATTATTTAAGAGCACAATTGATTTATTCCACTCAGCTTAAATTAAAAAAAGTAGCGGAAATAAATAAGCCTTTTAGTTCAGAAGAAGTAATTTCCATAGCAAAAGAAAAAAATATTCAGAAACTTTTGATTTTTGTACCATCCGTTTGTAGTGGACGTGGAACAGGACATTTAGTTCGGAGTTTGAAACTTGCTAAAGAAGTAGGTGGCTTTCTGTATTTTGATTCTTTTCATTCTCATGAGAATCCATGTGGGGAAAACTTCTATACTGTTGTAGAAAAATACATTCAGAATGGAGTTCAGCCAAATCAAATTATCGACCGCCTTCCTGAAGAAGGCTTTGATTGTAAATATATTGTTGATCCTTTTGAAATGACAAAAGAAGATGCAGCTTTTTTCAGTAAATCGACACTGGTAACAATAGATGATGGCTCTGATAACAGGGATTATGCGGATTACGTTTTGGATATTATTCCATCCCTTAAAGACAAATATAGAGTAAATAAAAAAAATGTTGGCTTTCTGGATTTACCAAATTATAAAAGACCTAAACTAGCATCAATTAATCAGGTTAAAAAAATTCTGGTTTGTTTTGGGGGAGAAGATCCTGCAGGACTAGCAATTCCAGTAGCTGGAAAATTGAAAAAGATTTTTCCTTTTGGACGGGAAATTTTTGTTATGACAAAAAAATGCCCGCCATCAGATTTCTTTGACGTAATGGAAAGTGTCCCAAAAGAGAAAGAAACATCAATATTTTATTTTGAATACTTTCAGAACCTTAGTCAAAAGCTGATTAACTTTGATCTTGTTTTTACTCATTATGGATTAACTGCTTTTGAAGCTTTGTCTTCAAGTTGTGGAGTTGTGCTTTTACCAACAACAAAATTGCATTATAAACTTTCCAATAAATATAATTTTTCAAATTGTAATTTGAAGAATCTTTCGGAATCCTTTCTGGAAGAGAATATAAAAAATGAAAAAGTATATAATTCTGGCTTTTTAAAAGATATAGATCGTTCAGTTAAATATTCAGATTTTGTTTTAAAATTAGCTGAAGGTACGAAAAATAATTGCCCTGTTTGCGGAAAACTTGATAATGAAAAATCTGGAAAAATTATTTCCCGCAATGATACTCGAACTTACCGTCGTTGTCCGGAATGCGGAATGGTTTATATTTCATTTTCTTGTGTCCCTGAAACAAAATATGAAAAAGAATATTTTTTTGAAAGCTATAAAAATCAGTATGGAAAAACATACAAAGAAGACTTCGAAAATATTAAGGCATCCTGTGTGAAGCGCGTTTCTGAAATCAATAAAATTCTTCTCCCGTCAAAGGATTCGTCTGTTCTTGATATCGGCTGTGCTTACGGACCTTTTTTGAAGGCTGCTTCAGAAAATGGCTGGAACGTTTATGGAACTGATATTTGTGATGACGCAGTTGAAAGCGTTAAAAATGAACTTGGATTCAAAGCCTGCGTTTCGGCATTTCCTGAAATCGATACGGAAAAAGAACTTGGTAAAAAAGAATTTGATGCCGTAACCATGTGGTATGTAATCGAACATTTTCAGGATTTGAAATCAGTTTTAGAAAAAGCGGGAAGTCTTGTAAAAAAAGGCGGTGTCTTTGCTTTTTCAACTCCAAGCGGAGAAGGCGTTTCTGCCGTAACAGATAAAGACCATTTTTATACAATCAGTCCGACAGATCATTATTCTGTGTGGGAGCCGTCCCGTGCAGATAAGATTTTGAAAAAGTTCGGATTCAAAGTTGTAAAGACAGTTTCAACAGGCCATCACCCTGAACGATTCCCTGAAATAAAAGAGTCAGGCGCAAAGCCCGGTTCAAGTCAGTGGGAAAAAGTTATGAAAAAGTCTTTACGAAAAAATCTTGGGGACACAGTAGAAATCTACTGTGTAAAAATTTAAGTTTATAAAACTCTGATTAAAACCATGTAAACAATAGTCCCGCCAAAAATTGCTACAAGAGAGTTATGCTTCCACTTGTATGCAATGAAGGTAACAAGAATACCTGCAAGGTTTGGAACAAGGCTTGCCATATTGCCAGGCTGAAGATCTTTCAGACAGTAAACAACAAGGGCTGCCATAACCATTGGCGGAATGTATTTTTCAATAAAGCGGATAAGGGCAGGCGGTTCTTTTTTTGTGAACAGAACAAATGGAAATGCCCGTTCGCAAAGAATCACCAGGGCGATACAGAATGTTGCGATAATTGCCTGTGTAAGTGTCAGCTGCATTATTCGTTACCTCCCTGATTTTCTGCTTTTTCTGTCAGTGATTTTTTGTGTTTCGGATAACGTATAAGAGAAATTACAGCAATTCCTAAAGCAAGGGCAATTAGAAGAATGTTGTTTGAATCTTTTAAAATTCCAAGTCTCCAGATAAGGACTGCTCCTAAAGTTGCAATCATGCCCACACATGGTGGGAAGAAGTCTCCAGACTTTTCAATCTGATCGATAAGCAGAACAACGAAAAGGGCAGTGAGGGCGAAATCGACGCCTGCAAAATCGAAAGGAATAAGTGAGCCGGCAACGGCTCCGATAATGCTTCCTAAAAGCCAGTAGCTCTGGTTCAGAATTGCGATGGTGAAATAAAACTTTCCTTTGTTTGCATCAAGTGGTGCGTCTGTTGTTGTAAGAAGGGAATATGTTTCGTCTGTTAATCCAAAAATCATATAGTACTTCCATTTTCCGCATTCCTTGAATTTTGTGATAAGGGAAAGACCGTAAACAATGTGACGGATATTAACAAGTGCTTCTGTAATGAGAATCATTGTAAGGGGAATGCCGGCGGCAAAAAGTCCTACGGCAATGTACTGGCCGGCGCCGGCGTACATAGTAATGCTCATGATTGGGGCGAGCCACCATGGGTAGCCGGCAGTTGTAAGCATGAGTCCGAATGCAATGCCGATGGCAAGGTATCCGAAAAAAACAGGCAGAGATGTTTTCAGTGCCAGAAAAAAATAATTTTTGTTTGGTTTCATTTTAAGGTCCATTTATTTTGATTCAATTTGCTTTTTTAATTCGATATTTGCTTTTGTTTGTCTCTGCAATCTTTGTGCCAGCATTTTTGAAAGGAAAATGCCGTAATGAGGATTTTTACGAATCAGTGTTAAAAAAGCAGTTTTTGGAATCTTAATCAAACGACAGTCTCCTACTGCAAGAATGGTTGCTGTACGGCGGTCATTTAGGAGAAATGCCATTTCGCCAATAAACATATCGTTTGGAGTGAGTACTGTTGTAAGTTTCTTCTGCGCATAAACTGCAAATCGTCCAGAGACAATAAAGAACAGGTCGTTTGAAAGTTCATTTTCGCGGCAGACAACATCTTTGTCTTTGTATTCGATTACGGCAAAAGGTTCGATAATGCCAGGCACTGTATTTACGCTGTTCATTTGATTTGGAATTTCAAAACTGACTTCATTTCCTTTTTCGTTATATGAAACACGTTTTGCGAGATCTATTCCCATTGAAATACCGCGTCCATGTAGTTCTTCGAAAGTGTCGCTTTTTTCCAGATATTTTCTCCAGTTGAAACCGTCACCGTCATCGCGGATTACAAATGTTGATTTTGTTTTTCCAATGGAATAAGAAATATGGATTTTTCTGTCAGCGTATTCTGGCATTTTGTTTCGTGTTTCCAGAAGAGCAATCATGTCATTTCCAGCCAGAAGCCATTCCGATTTATCTTCATAGGAAATGTTAAGGTTTCCGTGTTCCAGTGCATTTGTGAGGAATTCCATAAGGGTCATCTGAAGGCGATAACGGTCGTCGGCTGAAATGCGGTTTGTGTTGTAAAGATAGCTTACAAGGAAGTTTGTGTAAAATCGGATATCCATAGGATCGTTCCCACAGATAAAGCTTCCTGTTTCTTGTCCACCAATAATATCTTGCATTCCACGATTAAAAAGGAACTGCTGGTTTTGCCATAAAATACGCAGTATTCTTTCAAAGTGGATTTTGAAATTCTGTACTGTCAAAACCGCAATCATGTTGTTGTCTTTTAATTCTTCCAGTTCTTCTTTCTGACGATTTGTTTCTGTTACAGCAATGATTCCACCGTAATGGAGCCAAGAATCACTTTTAATTGCTTCAAGAATTTTTGCACAATCAATGTTCTTTGATGAATAGTCCAAAACTTTGATTTCAGGGATTTCATAATTGATGTAACTGACAATAGGGTCTGTATCTCCAAAAACTTCTGCTTCAAAATATGCTGCATATTTCTTGCAGGCCATTTTTACTGTGTTGATTACATCATTATTTGTGGAAGCTGTAAGAATCTTTTTCATAATAGAAAAAGTATAACATAATACCTGTTGTTGAAAAATACCTGTTTTGGGAGTATTCTAATGCACATAACATTTCATTTATTTTAAGGAAGATATCATGAATTTTGTTGATGAACTTTTGAAAAAATCGGCTGCAGCCGGTAAAAAAATCGTTCTTTGCGAAGGCGAAGACAAACGTGTTGTTGAAGCTGCCTCTAAAATTGTTAAAGACGGCATTGCAAAAATCATTCTGGTAGGAAATGCTGAAGAATGTGCAAAAGTTGCTCCAGGTGTAGACCTTACAGGAGTTGAACTTGTAGACCCTGCCACATCACCAAATACAGACAAATATGCTGAACTCCTTTTCAAAGCACGCGAAGGAAAAATCAACAAAAAAACAGGTAACCCTGAATACGCTTCTGTAGAAGAAGCAAAAGCTTACATCCTTAAAGACCGCACAATGTTTGGTGCTCTCATTCTTAAAGCAGGAGATGCAGACGGTTTCGTTTCTGGTGCATGTCACTCAACAGCAAACACTCTGCGTCCAGGACTTCAGGTAATCAAAACAGCACCTGGAATCAAAACTGTTTCTTCATGTTTCATCATGGTTGCTCCAGAAGGCGGAAACCAGTATGTTCCTGAAGGAGTTTCAGTTTTCGGTGACTGTGCTATCAACATTGAACCAACAGCAGAAGAACTTGCAGATATCGCAGTTGCTTCAGCTGACACAGCAAAGAAAATCGCAGGAATTGAACCACGCGTAGCAATGCTTTCTTTCTCTACAAAGGGTTCAGGAAACGATGCAAAATTCTATGACACTGTTACAAAAGTTCAGAAAGCAACAGAACTTGCAAAAGCAAATGCTCCAGAACTTGCACTGGACGGTGAATTCCAGTTCGACGCAGCTATTGCTCCAGAAGTTGGAGAACTCAAAGCTCCAGGTTCTGCAGTAGCAGGTCACGCAAATACATTCATTTTCCCTAACATCAACGCTGGTAACATCGGATACAAAATCTGTCAGCGCATGGGCGGATGGATGGCAATCGGTCCTGTATGTCAGGGCTTTGCAAAACCACTGAACGACCTTTCACGCGGATGTAACGTAGATGACATTATCGCTACAGTTGCAGTAACAGCACTTCAGGCATAAGAAAATTGATAATTGATAATTGACAATGGAAAATTGTTAACTATGAAAGCCACTGTTCATGAAGAAATCTTCTGGCAGTGGCTTTTTTAATTGACAATCAGTCGATTTCTGTTTCGGTAAAATATCTTCTTAGCAGTATATTTCCTATTACAAAAAGATAATTTTCCATTCTCCATTGTCAATTTTCAATTAATCTTGTGCATTGTCAAAACTCTCTCATCATTATAAATGCTTGTTCTGTGTGCCTTAGGATTATGAAGTTCACCGCTCCAAAAGTTTCCTTCATCTCCAACAGGAATATTGTTTTCAAAACGGCAGTCGTTCCATACCATAAACCAGCTCCAGCTTGCACCGTCTTTGAAACATTCGTCTATTTTTGGAATTGTTCCGGTTTCGCTTAAGGCAATCATCTTTTTAGGAGAGGGCGAATCTTCCTGACAGGAAAGGGCACTCTGGAATCGTGGCAGCTGACTTGATAAATCAGTTTTCCCATTTCCTGATGCATATATGTCTTCCGAAATAATGTCGCAGTAATCGTCTCCTGGGTACAAACTTTTATCCTGTCCATTATAAATCCAAATTAAATTATCAAGACCTTTTTTATTGAAGAAATCCAGAAGCCATCTCCACAGGGCGATGAAACTTTCGGCTTTATGTTCACCGTTTTTGTCGCCGCAGCCCCACCAGAACCAGGTGCCGTTTGCTTCGTGTAAAGGTCTCCAGAGAACAGGAATATGTTTTTCTTTCAATACGTTGAGGTAACTTGCAGCTTTTTCAGCACCAATTTTTAATTGTTTGAATTCTTCACTTTTTTCATCAAGATAATATTTATTTTTAGAAGGATTTGAATTTGCAGAATCATAAGGAATACGGAAATCAGTTTCCCATCCGTTTTCGTTGTGTGCATAAAAAGCGGTTTTTCCGTTTTTGCCTTTTACGTACCAGTGCCAGCAAAAAGTTACAATGCCGCCTTTGTTATGCCAGGCTTCGGCTTTTTCAAGTTCCAGATGTCCATGGCGCTGGTGATATTTTCCGTCTTTTCCAAGAATCTCGCCTTTTTCATTTAACACAGGATCAGGCATGGCATTTGCCATATTCATAAGATCAAAGCCTGCAATAAGCGGATATTTCCCTGTGTCGCGGTGAACAAACTCCAGACAGTCTACGTTGTAATTCCAGGTACAGGTCATCTGGCCGGAAATGATTTTCTTTCCGTAGTTTTCCTGTAAAAAATCCATCAACTTTTTTGCTTTTGGTGAAAGTCTGTTTTCCGAAAAAGGTGTTGGCATATATATAATCCTTATTCTATAACTGTTATTTTACAAGAAAAATGTGTAAAAATGTAACTTAAAACAAAAAATTTAGTTAAAATAGAAAGAGAGAGTGGAGGAAGGTATGAAAAATAAATCTGCATATAAACTTTTATTTATTCAATTATGTGTGTTTGTTCTTGCGTCTTGTGGAAATGGAGTAAAACAGACAAAAAGAAATATGGGTGGAGAATTTGCTGCACCAAAATTGATGTCTGCAAAAAAATCGGTACCAGCTTTTACAGAAGAAGCTTCCGTATTTATGAACGATATGGACAGTGCTTCTGGAAATATAAAGAGCGTTTCTCAGACTATGCCGGAGGCTGGTGTTTACGATAAAAACTACGAAAATGGAATAGAAAAGAAAATTGAAAGAAAAATTGTCCGAAATGGAAGTGTTAGTCTTGAAGTGGAAAGTCTTGATAATGCAGAAAAACAAATCGGCGACTGGGCTTCAAAATTTGGCGGCTACATAACAAATTCCTGGGAGTCTGAAACTTCTTCCAATTATACAGTAAAAATCCCATCCGAAAAATTCGAAGAAGCATTTAACGAGTCAAAATCTTATGGAAGATTTTTGAACGGAAGTATTTATTCTGATGATATCACCGATCAATATTATGACTTGGAAACTCGTCTGTCTGCAAAAAAAATCCTTCGTGAACGGCTCGAAGGATACCTGGCATCTGCAAAAGAAACAAAAGAACTTCTTAATATAGAACGAGAATTGAATTCAGCGGTTTCTGAAATTGAAAGTATGGAAGGGCGTTTAAGAAGAATGAAAGATCAGGTTTCATATTCTGTAATAAATATCAGTCTTCAGCTTCCGTACAGAACATCCAGTGAAGGATTCGAGTTCCCATCATGGTCAAATGGATTACGACGTTTTGGCGGAAATGTTTTAGATTTCTTCATTGTGTTCTTAAAAATAATTTCTTATTTAATCGTTTGTGGAATTCCGGTTGTGGCAATGATTGCATTCCTTTTTTGGCTCTTGTTTGGAAAAGTTGGTTTGTTGGTAAAATTATTTAAAAAATTAAGAAAATAAAACTAATTATGGCGTCTCCGGAAAACAAAATGTTTTCCGGTCGGTGTACTCCGGGTTCGGTAACCCTCAGTC
>JAKSTM010000033.1 GCA_024402565.1 Treponema sp.
TCAGTCCTTAAAATCAGCCTAGTTAAAGTGTCCAATAATTGGGGTGCACTTCACTGAAGCAGCCTTTTTTATTTATACAATAATTGTCCATTGTCCATTATCAATTCTCAATTAATTTTAAAAATTCTTCTTCATTAATAATAGGAATTGTCGCAACCTGCTGCGCAGCTTGCTCTACGAGTTTCGACTTGGTCGCGAAGGCTCCATTTTTGCTTCGCAAAAACCGTCAAAACTCGTCTTTCTTAATTGGTCGTTTTTATTAAATCTAAAAACTGTTCTTCATTTATAATAGGAATTCCAAACTTCTGGGCTTTCACGTTCTTGGAACTTCCGCTTTCAGTGTCATTTGTGACAAGGTAAGAAAGATCTTTCGTAACGCTTGATTTTGCAGAACCGCCTGCTTCTTTTACAAGCTTTTCGGCATCCTGGCGTTTCATTGTTTTAAGTTCACCTGTAAAACAGAAAGATTTACCGGCAAGTTTTCCCCCGCCCACTTCTTTAAGATTTATAGTTCCGCCTTCAACAAGAGTACGCATTTCTTCTCCGTATTCTTTAAGGCCTTCACAGATAGTATGGGCGGTAATTTCTGCAAAACCATAGCAGGCTGCAATCTGACTTTCTGTTGCAGAAAGGATTTTTTCAAGTGTTTCAAAACCGCAGTTGATAAGATTTTCAGCCATAGTTTCGCCAAATCCTTCAATATCAAAACCTGCAAGGAAAGTTGAAAGATTCATTGTCCTGTGATTCTGGATTGAAGCATAAACCTTTCCTGCCCCCAGGCTTTCCTTTCCCTTATCAATTGCTTCGTCCTTCAAAAAATAAGGAACAAGTTCTTCTTCCGAAAGTGAATAAATATCAGAAATACACTTAAGACGTTTGTCCTTAAATAGGTTTTCAATAAGAGTAACACCAAAATCGCGGATGTCCACGACCTGCTGCCATTTAAGAAGCTGGTGAAGAACACGTTTTTCGCAATCCTTATTTGGACAGAAAAGCCGGCTTCCTTCATCTACAAGTTTAGTACCGCAGCATTCACATTTTTCAGGAAAAGGAACAGGACTTGTCACGGCGTCTTTTGCCGGAACAACACTCATAATTTTCGGGATAATCTCGCCGCGCTTTACAACAACAACGTGACTTCCAATCTGAACCCCAAGTTTTCGCATTGTGTCCGGGTTTGCAAGAGAAGCGCGCTGAACTTTTGTTCCGTTCAATTCAACTTCATCAAAAATCGCAACCGGTGTATAAGTGCCGCCGGAAATACTCCATTCAACTTCACGCAAAACAGAAACGGCTTCTTCAAGACTGAACTTAAAAGCAATCTGACGGTCAGGACGGGCGCGGAATGCATCATCCAGGTCAATTTTCTGTTCTTTAATTACAAGACCGTCAATATCGTATTCCAGAGTTTTTCTCTGTTCCATGACATATTCACGGTATTTAATTACTTCCTCAGGACTTTTACAGAAACACAATGGCGAAGTTTCAAAACCTGCAGAACGAAGCCAGCGGATTTTACCTTCTTCATTATTAAAGGGTGCATTTCCGCTAGTAGCAAGCGCATCATAAGTAATAAGCTTAAGGTATTCGCTTCCGTTTCCGTCTTTGCGTTTCATAAGGCCGTTGGCAGCATTTCGACAGTTTGCTTTATCTGAAAAGTGTTCTTTATGAACTTGATGAGTCATAATTACTTCACCACGGATTCCGCCTGTAAAATCCTGCTTTACACCGTCAACATAAATGGCTGCCTGAACACCGCCCATTTTTCTGGCGTTTGCTGTAATATCATCACCAATTTCGCCGTCACCACGGGTTACAGCACGAACAAGGTTCCCATTTTCATACTGAAGTTCAAGAGAAGCACCGTCAAGCTTGTATTCTACAAGATACTGGTCATATTTATGTTTCAGCGTCCATTCAAGGAATTCTTCAGGATTAGCGGCTTTTTCCTGGCTTCCCATAGGCATAACATGGCGGACTTTTGCAAAGTTTCCGGAATCGGCGCCGACTTTCTGGAGAACAGGATTTTTTGGATCAATAGCTTTCAGTTCATCCCAAAGCTTATCAAACTCGGCGTCTGAAATTTCCGCTTCGCCGTTATAATAAGATGCCTGATATTTTTTTATTAATGTTTCAAGTTCAGTTACACGAGATGATTCAAAAAGATCCATAAAGACCGCCTCCCTTTTCATAAATTATACTAAGAAATAAAAAAAAAGTCGGCAGTTATAAAGTGAAGTGCACTTCAATATTTCCACCTTTTTTTTTCCGCAGTTTCGATTATAATAAAGAGAAATGAAAAATTTATTTACATTGGATATTAAAAATTATAAATCTGACTGGCCATACTCCAAGCGGGATTCAGCCAGAGGAATTATTATTTTTAGTGAAAAAAAAGATTTACCCTTTAAGGAAGATGATAAAATTGCCCTTGTTTATGCAAAAAATCGCGGATACTACAAGTTTCCTGGGGGTGGAATTCATGCTGATGAAAATAAATCCGAAGCCCTTATAAGAGAAGTTTCCGAAGAGGTAGGACTTTCTGTTATTCCCGATTCTGTACGGGAATTTGGCGTAGTTCCCCGTTTTCAAAAATCTTCGCAACTTGCAGAAACTGTTTTTGATCAGGAATCTTTTTATTATTTTTGTGATGTTGATAGCAACGGCCATGGACAGAACCTTGATCCTTATGAAGCAGAAGCAGGATTTGAACTTCATGTAACAACAATCAAGGAAGCACTTATAAGAAACATGAACTTTAAAAGTAATGATCCTTTTGAACTGGCAATGATTGTTCGTGATACAAGCGTACTGCATCTTTTACTTGGAAAAAAAATAGAACCGTCCAGAGCAATTGCTGAATATCTTTTAAGTGAAAGTGTGGCTTTGAATCCCGGCCCCTGGGAACTGCACAGCAAAGCTGTTGCAAAGGCTGCAGAAAAAATTGCAAAAGCGGTAACCAGTAATGGTGGTAACATGGATCCAGACAAAGCCTATGTTTACGGCCTGCTTCACGATATTGGGCGCCGGGAGGGTTATACTTATATGGCTCATGTAATTGACGGCTACGAATATCTTAATAACATGGG
Source organism: Treponema sp. (assembly GCA_024402565.1). Taxonomy (GTDB): domain Bacteria; phylum Spirochaetota; class Spirochaetia; order Treponematales; family Treponemataceae; genus Treponema_D. Next base: position 3,090 of record JAKSTM010000033.1, read on the forward strand.
ATTTGAAAATGCCGCCCGCATCTGTATAACCCATTCCTTTAATCTTCAGACTACAGAAGATTATATCGGTAAGGTAGACATTTCTGAGACTCAGTTAAAGAAGATCCAGAATCTTCTGGCTTCCTATGAATACGATGATTATGACCGTCTCATTCAATTACTGGATTCTACCTGCGGTGCCGATGGCACACAGAATCTTGAAGCACGAATGAACGACGTAAAGTCCCGCTACGGCTATTATCCACAGGGAAAATGGGATAAGAATTTTGAGCTTAAAGCATATTTTGAAAAACTAATGGGACGAGACCTTTACGAGGCCATAAAATAAGTTTCAGTTCAATTATATTCTTTCAAACATAATTTCAGTAATTACTCGATCTGCAGCCTGACCTTTTCTTTCAAACTTTGTCTGGCTTCGCCACGGCTGTTTTTCCGCAAAACCCTCATAACGGTTCTTAAGACCTTCTGTCAGATTCAATTCTTCAAGGGCAAATTCGGCATAAGGATACCAGTCTGTTACGAAGTAAAGGTAACCGCCTGTCTTTAGTTTTTTTGCAATGAGGTTTGTGCGTGGGCGCTGAACCATACGGCGTTTATGATGCTTTTTCTTTGGCCATGGATCCGGGAAGAAAATATGGAATCCGTCAACGCCGCCGTCTTCTACCATTTTGTCCAGAACTTCAAGAGCATCAAATTCAATAATACGGAGATTTGTTAATCCTTCGGCTTCGATGTGATTCAAAAGCTTTCCAACCCCCGGACGATGTACTTCAATTCCAAGGTAATTTGTATCAGGATTGTCTTTTGCAATCTGCCATGTGGCATCGCCCATTCCAAATCCGATTTCGATTACAACAGGATTATCATTTCCATAGATTTTTTTGAAATCAAGTTTTTCATTTTCATCAAACTGAATGCACCATTTTGCTGAAAGTTCATTATAAGCACGCTCCTGAGCATCTGTCATGCGTCCGATACGGAGAACATATGTCTTGATTTCACGTCTGAAGGAAGGTTCTTTATTTACTTCAAGTGTTTCATTCTGAGATTCCATACTAATTCTCCATATTTTTATTGTTCGATTGTATCAAACTCTTCCAATTCCTGAGCATCTTCATCTTCAGATTCTTCTAAATCAATTGAAGTCTCAAATGATTCCAATTTCAGAGCATCTTCATCTTCAGATTCATCAAAATCATCTGATTCATTTTTTTCAATTTCAGCCCGGAGAGGATTTTTATAAACTGCTGGTAAAATACAAATTTCACGACCATTACTACGAGTCCATACAGTCCTTACAAAATCAGCTGTAGGGAAACGATACCACAAATCTTCAACACCTAAAGTGAATTCCCGTTCACCATAAAATATCAATACAGAATTCTCATCAAAAACGGCCCAATTTTCTGTCCCATTATGGTTTTTCAAATATTCACTAGCCTCAGATGCCGTTTTTTCATAGATTTCCTGTGAAAATGCCAGATTTAAAATACTGTTTTCTTCATTGCCATTTGCATCTGTATACCAGACCATATATTTCCCCATTGGAAAAATATCTTTTTCAGGCATTACAAAATCGGAATATCCTGCATATTTTTTCTTTCCACTTTCAACTTTCACCGGATTCACACATTCCCACTGAAAATCATTTTCAAGGCAAACTAACCGGATTTTTTCAACGCGGTGGACATCCGATGAAACATCGATATAAACCCCAAGTCGAAAATCAGGTAATTCATTCCCATTTTCATATTCAAAAACAGCAGTTCCTGAAACAGAATTCAATTCAGGAAGATTTTGAGAACATGAAAAAAACAGAATAAAAAAAAGAGGCAATAAAAAATGAACTTTTTTCATAAATTTTAGAAATTAAAGTTCAAATTAATAACGGTAAGTTCACTTGTAGCAAACTGATTTACCAGAGATTCAAACTTTACATTTACTTTTTTACAAGCTTCATCAAGATAAGAAAGATAATAAAGTCCCAGGTCGGTTCCTTCTTCACCATCAGGCAAATCACGATAGAAGTCGATAAGAGTTTTTTTATGAGAGTCTGCCGCTTTAGCGTTCTCGATATTTTCTTTTACTTCCTGGAATTCATCATCCTTATTATACAAAGTGATAGAAAGACGCCCTTGCTTACCGATAGAAGATGATCCACCACCTAATTTCCATGAAAGGAATACCAATTCATGTTTTCTCTGAAGTTCCTTTACAATTTTTGCACGAACTTCCGGATCAAAAATAAGTGCACCGATATCATCAACATCCTGGTACATATTACGGGCTTCTTTACGAATATTTGTATTTTCATTATTAAGTGCAAGTTCCATAACCATAACGGAAATGTATTCAGCAACTTTTGATTTTTCCATATAAGCATTCAAAAGGTTACGGATTGCAATAAACATTTCATTTGCACCATCACTCTTATGGAAAAGAGTAATAATATACCAGTTCATAAGTCCAAGTCTGTTCATAAATTTTTCAGACATCAAAAGGAAAACATTCTTTTCTTCAGAAGTGTAATCCTTATTTGACATAATACTTTTCCAGATCGGATCAAGAATTATTTTTCTGGTATTTGCAATAATATTTTCTTTATTTGAGAGAACTGCACGAAGCTGACGTTCACTCATTTTAGTTTTTTCATCGATTAGGTTTGAAGGATTAGATCTGTTATGTTTTCGGACACATTCACAACGTATCAATGCAGAATAAATTTCTCTGTCGAACTGTTTATACAAAAGGGAATAAACAATAACCTTGGACAAATCCATTACTTCCTGACGTGAAGAAACGAATTCAGACATAGAAATTTCAATCTTAGAAATGTAATCCAAAAGAATCATTCTCTGGATTGATTGAGGAGAAAATTTATTCAAAGAAACCCCATATTCGTCTACATTATCTGCAAGACGGAAACGGAGAAGTTTCTGATTATGGCTAAGAAAGTTAGAGGCTCCGTCTTCAGTCAAAATGACTTTTAACGGAAGTTCAATCATAAATTTTTTATCAGAAGCACCCATTTAACCCTCAAATCTACTATAATATTATAAACTATCCAACATTCGTTGTAAACAGTTTACTAATGTACTAAAATACTAGATAGATGAAACATAAAGTTCTGTTTCTTTTTTTTAATCTTCTGGTTTTCTCATCGATATTTTCGTCCTACGGCTTTTCTTCCGAACTTCGACCACAGGATTTAAAAACCGATGGAGACCTAGACACACCTTCACAAACTCTATTATCTACCCCAAAAGACCAGCAAAGACTTCATGGAACAGATTTAAGCCGTTTCACTCTAAATGAACTTAAAAAAAACGGTTTTAGTCCTGAAATCAACCCTATTGTTCTTTCTACCCATAACGACGTACCTTTCAATATATCTGTTATTTTTCCATCTTCCAATAAGGGAATATCTTCAGGTTACCGTGATAACCTGATTTTTATCATTCCACAGGATGAATATAGGAAAGAAACTGATTTTTTTGCAGAAGTCCTTTCTAAATTATCGGCAGAAAATAGAAATTTTGATATTACTTTTTTATTTTCTTTCAACACACCACAAGAAATCCCGGGATTTTACCCTATTTCGGGAGAAACAGCTTACCTTTCTTCTATTGAAGACAAGCAAAGCTGTTCTGCAATTTTTCTAAAACTGGAATCTGACAAAACAAAAATAATACCTGGGGCAGGAAAACAAATTTCTCCGACATGGTTTATAAAAAATGCATACAGTGCAATTACAAAGAATAAAATTCTGAATTTTTTTCAAAGCTGTTATATCAGTTTTTTCTATAAACTTAACTTATATGAAGAAAACACCCTTGAAGAATTCCTTACACAAGGTATACCAGCCATTTCCATAGAATTAACAAAAAAGCTAGATAAAGAAACAAAGGAAAATTTCATTTTTGATTTATGTAAGAATTATGACATTAAGGATACTATTTCAAATGACACACATTCCTTTATGTTTACTCTTTTTAATCATAATATCTGGATAAGGGAAGGTTTAATTACTAGACTGATTATAATCGTAATATTCTTCACATTCCTTATCCTTGTTATGTACGGTTTTCTGAATAAAAATCTTGGGTTGAAAGCCTGGAACAGAATCCGCAAAATCTGGTTCTACCCTATCGGGATTTATTTCACGTCAATTATTGTTTTCCATTGTTACAAAAGTCTTGTTAGCAGTCTTTTAAAAATTGGAATCAATATTCCCATATCATCATCAATTAGTTTTATTTTACCATTAAATTTTTCGATTCTTTGTCTGTATTTTTTTACGGTTCTCAAATTCCGGCCAAACTTTACAAAACGCACAATCGATTTCCTTACATTAATTACTGCAAGCATAAACCTTATACTTTTTTCACTGTTTGATATTTCGCTTTTTCCACTTTTAGCCACAGAGTTTATTCTTGCATGGATTTCTACAGTTTTTCCTCAAAATTTTGTTCATTTCTCCATAATGATCTTATTTGAAATCCCGTATCTCCCTTTTATTCTTCAGCTTCTTTCAAACTCAGAACCATCAAAAATGGAAAATCTTTTAAGAAATAACAATTACCTTTCATTAATTCTTTATCTTCTTTTACTGCCACAATACATGAATTGTTTCAGAGTCTTTACTGGATTAAATTTTTACTGGCTGAAAAAAAACAGAAAAGGAATTAGAAAAGAAACAAACAATATAATCACTTATGCATTTATGCTTGTGGCTTTTGAAGTTGCTTTATTTTTCCTCATTCCAGATTCATTCAAGTCTTCTTCAAAAAACAAAAATCAAATTCTTTTAAAAAACAGCAAAGATGATTTCATATCAGCAAAAGTTTTAGAATCTAAAGTGTTTACGGATACTGTAAGAACCATAGAAATAACATCAGAAAAAGATCTTGAATATTGTGACGTAAGAATCTATTCAAAATCATCATCTCCACTTCTTTACAGTGATGATGAATATTTTACCCCCTCATCTACAACTGCAGTTTTTAATTTGACCTACCAACCACCTAAAGAGCTCTCGTTTAGTTATGGTGCACAACAGAACGATTCTTCTGAAGTAATTATTTCTGCAATTTACTGTGAAAATGGGGAATATTTTCAAACAGAAAAAAGAATAAGGACCGGCATAAAATAATGGAAAAACAACACTGGTATTTACATGCCGACCTTGACGCTTTTTTTGCATCCGTTGAACAGCTGGACCATCCCGAATACAGAGGAAAACCTGTTATTGTCGGTGGTTTACCTGGAGATTTACGAAGCGTAGTTTCAACTGCAAGTTACGAAGCCCGTAAATTCGGAGTTCATTCAGCGATGCCTACAAAAGAAGCCTACCGACTCTGTCCACAAGGAATATATCTTCGAGGCAATCACCACCGTTATGAAGAAGTTTCCTGGCAAATCATGCAGATTTTTTCCAGATTCTCACCTGACGTCCAGCAAATGTCTATTGACGAAGCATTTATCGACCTTACAGGTACAGAACGCCTTTTTGGTCCTCCAGAAGAAACAGCCTTAAAGATTAAAGAAACTGTAAAAAAAGAAACTGGGCTGAACATTTCTATAGGTCTTGCACAAAATAAATATTTTGCAAAACTTTCTTCTGATATAAACAAACCAAATGGGTTTTATTTTATGAAACCTGGAACAGAAACAAATTATATGCTTTCTATTCCAATTGAAAAAATCTGGGGAATCGGAAAGAAAACCGCCGAGCGAATCAAAAATTCCGGGATCAGAACAACAAAAGAATTATACGAAAAAGATATTACAACGCTCACTTTTCTTTACGGAGAAAACACAGCCTCATTTCTTTACAATGTACTCCGAGGAAATTGTGACGATGTATTTGGAACTGAAGCAAAATCACATTCCATAAGCAATGAAAGGACATTTCCATTTGACATTACGGATTTTTACGCGAGCGAAACTGCACTTCTTGAACTGGCACACACTGTTATGTTCAGACTTTTGCGTGAAGAAATGAAAAGCAAAACTATCACACTTAAAATAAGGTATGATGACTTTTCAACTGTCTCTGCCAGACAGACATTTGAAACAGATATATTAACATTAGATTCTTTTTTTGAAAAAATCAGAGATTTATTTGAAAAGAAATGTGATCGAACACGTGGCATCCGTCTCCTTGGGGTTGGCTTTGACAATGTCCACAAGGAAGAAAGCACTTATCAGCAGAACCTCTTTGATGACGGGCAAAAAAAGAAACAAGCTATTGAAAAAGCAATTTTAAATATCGAACAGAAATTTCCTGACATCCGGGTAAAAAAAGCCCGGCTAATAAAACCAGAAACAAAATCTTTCTTATGTTTTTGTTTTCTTATATTTTCACTTCTCTATTCCGGAAAAGTTTTTGCAAAATCTACAAAATTAGATTATGAACCACAGGAAATTCTTCCGTTACCTGGAGAAAGTCCTGCCCAGCTTTTTAACATAAAGAAAAATGATCACAAGTTGGAAATAACATCCAGTGGATATTGGAAAACAGAGATTTCTGAAATTTCATCTTTATCGTTAGGAAATGAAAATATAGGTTTTTCTTTTGGAATACCAATTTTTAAACAAGATGTAAACTTAAGTTTTTCCATGGAATACGACAACAAATGGTTTTTCGACGCTTTATTTGCTGACGAATTCAAGCAAAATACACTGACAATGGGTTACAAAGGAAAAAGCACTGTAAAAAAAGCGGTTCTTTCCAATAGAAATATTATTTATCCTACAACATATTCATCCTCAGTTTTTAATATGAATCCAAATGGTGGTTTCGCTCAATCCCCTGGCTTTTACTTGAATTTAGCTAATGATAAATGGGCTGCCGATTTTATGATTCGCTACGATATGCTTACCAGACACGAAAACATTTATTATGGTAAAAATCAAGTAATGGATTTCTACATAAATCCAGGTGATTTCGTCTCTGACAGATTCTTCTATATTCCTAAAGAATATATAACTCAAATAAAAGAAGTCTTTATAGAAAACGAAAACGGTGACTTTATTAATACATCTGGACGCCATTTCTCCAAACTTTCTGACTCTTCATATTTGGTTATTAGTTCTGAAAATATGATTGTCCTTTCAAGAGATGCAGTTACAAGACCTCAAAACAAAGAAAAACCATACATTTTAATTACATTCCAGAATGAAAACGTTATAGAGGAATTAAAATTATCACTGGGTTCCTTTTCAACAAAAAATACTTTCCTAGGGAACATTCAGGAAACCTTTGGGTCAGAAAAAAAATATCCGCTTAAAAGTATTTATCCCAAAATTACAGATCATTTTTCAAATGGAATTGAAGCACTTATTCTTCAAACATCAGCAAAATTCTCCCCTTTCCAAATTTCATCAATTTATGATTCAGGACTTGAAAGTGACGCAGATTTTTCCATTATTTCAAGAAGTTCAGAAACAAAAATAAAAGAACTCAACATAAATACTCTTGATGATGAGTTTATTTTTTCTGGAAGTAGTTTTCTGGATGACAAACATCAGTTTCTTCAGGTTTATGGAGAAGAAAATGAATTGCAAAACAAGTTCTTTCCTTTTGCAATGATTTCTCCCGAAATATATATTTTTGATGAAGCTGATTCTGATGCTGCAATTTTAATGCGTAACTATTCCCCTATTAGTTTTTTTCAAATACCATCCACAGCATCACAAGGAAGCATATTTATTACAATTAATGGAATACCAGAATACAATTATTCTTTTGAACAAAAAACCGGAATTATTTTTATTGCACAGGAAATAAAGGACACTGACAAAATAATCATTTCCTGGAACGAAGAAAATAACGATTATAATTCCGGAGCAATTTCTGCAGCGTCAGGATTTAAAATCAACCTTACTCCTGAATGGAAATTTGATTTTGATATTACAACAACTCTGCCTCTTACTTATTCAGAAAATACAATTTTCAACGAATCTCAAGCATCAGGCTACGTTTCACTTAACCAAGGGATATATTACGAAACAAATAAATTTAAAACACAAAACAACATCAGTCTTTCAGCGTCAAACGAAAACCTTCAAGGGTTAAAACATGTTTATTCTTCCGGGAAAAATATTCCGGAAACATTTTATCATTCACAAAATAGTGGTTTTCAAAGCGGGAAAATTAATCACATTGGAAACATTAACCTTGAAAGAGCTGTCTTTGTATCTCCTGGAAATTTAATAGGTATTTCGCAAAAAGATATTTCAGGATACGCGATTCCATTTGAAATCGATTTTACTAATCAAATCTCAACTGACAACATTTCTTTTACAGCTGGTGACATAAAACTTAAAGATTCATTAATATGTCAAACTTTTAAAATAGCAATAAAACCAATATTTGAATCATTCCCAGAACAAATATCCGATTATGATATTTTCTTAGGCTTAGGTGTCAACGCAACAGATAAAAATATAAATATCGAAAACAATGATTTTCCATTTTGGAATATTACTGAGCAAATAAATCTTTCTAATAAAAACTGGCAAATAGTAACTATAAATCTTGATGATGAAACCAGAGCAAAACTTTCTGCAAATCATGACTTAAGAATCTATTTCATCGAAAAAGGTGAAACAAAAAAATCAAAAGGTATTCTTCTTGCTGGTCCATACGAAACTGAAAAGAAATCTCTTTATACAAAATCTTCAAAAAATATTTCTATCAAAACAATAACAAAAGAAGATAATTTCATTCCTTCAAAAGGATTATTTAATAAAACAACAAATTACAAAACCAATATTTACTGGACAAAAGAATTATCCTTAGATTCAGATTATTTTGTCTCTGCAGGGGATTATTTTTACAAATCTGATTTTTCTTCGTATAACAAAATCTGTTTCAATTTAAATATAAAAAAATTAATTAAAAATGACATTTCAAATCATTCTTTCTTTTTTCAATTAAAACAAAATAACGAAATTATATTAGATGTTGAATTTTCAGAAGAAATAATAGATTCACTCCATAAAAATGAATGGCTTACTTTTGAAATTGATCAAAAAAATAATATTTTGTTTATCAATAATGAAAAAATTCCTGATAACTTTTATACAATTAGATTTTACGAAAAACGTCCGCCATCTGAATTTCTTTTTTCTTTCAACGGTTTTTCTGAAGGTGAAATTGAATTCGATTCAATCTATTATTCGGAAAGCAAATCTTCATTTTTCCTGAAAGATAACTTCCAGGCGGAATATAAAAATGAAGAAAGTTTGTGGACCATTAATGATTATTCTGTCATAAATAATGTTCTATTCAATCTTCAGGCATATGGCAATTCTTCCCTTAATGATAATTTTTCACTTGAAGATTCCTATTTATTTTCAAAAGCCGGTATTACAATAACGGAAGTTGAACTTGCAGGAGATTTCAAACTATCTAATACAGGAAATGTAAACGCAGGTCATTCACTAAAAACAAAAAACGGGAAACAAAATTTCCTTTCTCTCCAGGAAGAGTTCCGTTTTGATTCTTTTGAAAATAATCAAAATACTACGGCAAAAAAACGAGAAATAAAATCAAGTTTAATTGATTTAAAAATCCCAATTTATTTAAGTGCTTCTTCAATTCAGAAAACTACTTACAACGATTATTCAAGTATCAACGAAGACACAATTGGCTTTAATTCAAAATTTATTAATACAGAAGTGAAATATAAATCCGAAGAAAAAACACCTCCAGAAAATTTTCAAAGCCAGGATTATTTCAAATCATATACTGAACTTGATAAAAAATTATTCGCATTCGGACTAGACTACGCCACATCAAGGTCACAATATTTTCAAACCTCTTTGAGGCTCAATTTTCCATGGAAAAATTTTTCACCAAAGATTTCCTATAGCCTTGCATCTAAATATAAATCAAATGCAAATACTACTATTTCTGATGATGAATTATTTTCTATGGAAATACCATTTAAAATATTAAATCAATCATTTTCTATCCTTTGGGACAAGAAAACCGGAGATACGGAAGAGTATTCTAAAGGTGGGAATTTTTCTAAAGATTCAAATTATCTTTTTAACATTCAGGAAGACAGAACTGATTTTTACTATGCTTTACCAATTTATGATTTATTCTCTGAACAATCTGGTAATTTTTATTCCGGGGAATATACAATAAAATGGAACAGACCTCACAGAAACTCTCTATCTGATTTTTATCTTCCTTCTTCCTTATTATTTAAAACCGGACGAATTTTCCATAAAGAAGAAAATATAAGTGACATCTTACAATTTAAATTTATCACAAATTTTGAAAGTTTTAATCTTTTTGGAAATGAAAGCAAATTAAAATTCTTTCCATGGTATAACCAGGATGAGTTTATTGCTTCTTCAGAAATCATAGTAAAAATGCCTAAAGAAAAACCTGAAGCATCTGTAACCACCGTTTCGGCTTATGGACAAAGTATATTTTTTATAAAAACAGATACTAGTCTTTCAGCATCAGTTGATTTCTTATACTCCACAACATCAGAATGGTCGGAAAGAAATACACTTTCCTTCAAATGGCTTGGAAAAAAGAGTCCTCTCGAAGATTGCATTAAATGGTTTGCAAACACAAAAAACATTGAAAGTAAAATTACTAGAAAAGAAAACCTGAATATTGAACTAGGATTCCTGGATGACGACCTTTCCCAGAATATTTCTGTTTCACACAATTGTAACGTTCAATTCCAAAAATATTATTCCGTCTATTCAGACACATCCATTATGTTCAATAATCAGGTTTCAAAAGGAAGTATTTTCTCTCTAAATATTACTTTAGGCGGAAAAATTACTTATTGAATATTTCCAGCTTTATAACGCTCAAGAAAACTCTTTCGGTATTCTTCAAAACGGTTATTTGAAATTGCATCACGTATTTCATGAATCATATTATGAAGGAAATAAAGATTGTGATAAGAACTAAGCATTGAACTCAAGATTTCCTGTTCTTTAAAAATATGACGCAAATAACTTCTCGAATATGTACGACAAACCTTACAATTACATTCCTTATCTACAGGTCCTGCATCATGAATAAAACGTTCCTGCTTTATACTTAGCTGTCCGTCATGAGTAAAATACGCACCATTACGTGCATTACGAGTTGGAAGAACGCAATCAAACATATCAACACCACAGGAAACAGCATTCAAAATATATTCAGGTGTCCCAATTCCCATAACATATTTTGGCTTTTCATACGGAAGGTTCTGACAGGTAAAATCCATATAATGCATAAATTCTTCAGGTGGCTCACCAACGCTAAGGCCACCGATGGCAATTCCAGGCATATCAAGGGAGGCTACAAATTCGGCAGACTCTTTTCGAAGATCTTCAAAAAAGTTTCCTTGAACAATCGGGAACAAAAGCCCCTTGTAACCTTTTTCTTCACGTTGTTTTTCCCATTCTTTTTTCGCACGGATAAGCCAGTCAGAAGTCTGTTTAAGACTTTTTACTGCTTCTTTTTTATCAACACCCCAACCAGAACATACATCAAGCTGCATCTGAATATCAGAGTTAAACATTGTTTGAGTCTGTACAACACTTTCCGGAGTAAACATGTGGTAACTTCCATCAATATTACTCTGAAAACGAACGCCTTCATCTGTAATCTTTCTGAGCTTTGAAAGACTGAAAACCTGAAATCCTCCAGAGTCTGTCAGAAAGTTTTTATCCCATTTACTAAAACCGTGAAGTCCACCCATTTCTTCTATAAGTGGGGCACCAGGACGAAGATAAAGATGATATGTATTTGCAAGAATGATTTCAAATCCAATTTCATTAAGGTCATCTTTTGTTAATGCCTTTACCGTGGCATTTGTTCCAACTGGCATAAAAACAGGAGTCTGAACAGTTCCATGTGGTAAATCAAGAAGCCCTGTTCTTGCCTTTGAGTTCATATCCTGATGAAGAATTCTAAAAACGCTATCCATATAATATTCCTATAAAAATTAAGTCCTTGCGAAAAATAATAAAATGAAACTGATTATAACAAATAGAATAACTGGCGACCAGGCACCAGACATTGCGGAAATATATCCGTATTGAGCCATAAGCATGGTAACCATTTGAGTAACATAAAACAAAACTGCGGCAGAAATAGAGGATGCAAGACTTATCAGAAGAACATTCTTTTTTGTTTTTCCTGTCAATCCAATCGATAAGAAAACAACGATAAATACAATAAATGGGAATGAGAACTTTTTATAATATTTTGATAGTTCTTCGTTATAAGGAAGTCCCGCCCTTTTCAAATGATCAATATAAAGCTTTGCATTTTTGACATCTATATTCTCAATATCAACTGTATCACGTCTGAAAGTGCTACAAGGCTCATTAATTCTTTCAAGAATTTCTGAAGACACTCGAACAGTTTCGAGTGTTTCTCCAACAATATCATATTGATAAGGTCTTTTTAAATCCCACAGATTTCTGTCTTCATTCCAGACAGCACTTGTAGCAAATACTATAGACTCCGGCTTTTTTTCTTCATTTCTGAATACAACATAAACATTAAATATTCTTTTTTGACTTTCATTATATTCCCTGACGAAGTAAATTATTTTACCGCCATCAGAAATAACGGCAACATTAGAGTTATTAGCTGAATCTTTTTGTTCAAGAACTTGGTTTTGAAGCTCTGTTTTCTGGTAATAAGTATTAACAACAAGTTTGTCATCAAAAACAAAAAGTGCGAAACTCATAAAAACAGAAAAAACAAGCATCGGTAAAGTAAAACGAATAAGTGAAACCCCAGAAGCAAAAAGTGCCAGAAGTTCATTATTTGCATATAATTCACTTAAGCAATAAGATGATGCAAAAAGAATAGCCAAAGGAATTGAATACCAGATTGTTTTAGGAACGTAAAGTTTCATAATGGTGAAAACTGTATTCATAGGAACCTGAAGTGAAATATATTTCCATAGGTTCATAAGCAAATCAACAACATTAAGAATAACAGAGAAAAATACTAAAGCTCCTAAAAAAACAGGAACGAACTTTTTCATTATGTAGATTATAAGTTTCATAAAAGTTATTTCCTGATTATTAAAAAATATAAACCAATTCCAATTCCACCAAGAAGGAAATTAGGAATCCACATTGCCCAGAAACCGTCAAATCCATTACGAGTAGAAAACAATTGTCCCATTATCAGCATAGCCCAGTTCAAGACACAAATAATCAAACCTAAAATCAAACCTATAGTTTGACCATTATGCTTTCCAAACAAGAAAGCCAGCGAAAGAGAAAGAATAGAAAAGAAAATAGAAGCAAAAGGTATAGAAAATTTCCTATTAAAAATCATCTTATAGGCATTCATTACTCTTTTCTCTGTTCTGCCTTCTTCTTTCATTTTATTTATTTCCCGCCCTAAGTCCAGGGAAGTCATCTGATCAGGATTTAACGGACCGGTTACTGAAGAAACAACAGTTGTGTCAAAAATATTCAAAAGCACTTCATCAGATTTCAGAACTTCATAATCGCCCTGATTATGATCTTTAAAGGAAGAAATAAAAGGATCTCCCATTTTGATCTGCATCATAAGACCTGGAATTTTTTCATCAAGAACTTGAGAATTGCCAGAAATAATAAGGCGGTCGTCTCCATTCTTATCAGTCTGGAAAAATATTATGTCAGAAATATCACGATCTTTTACTTCGCCAATAGCTATTTTCGAACCATTCAAATTCTTTATAGTATTTGATTCCAATTCTACAGAAGGAGTTGCTGAAAATATTTCTTTAGAAATTTTTGTGGCATTTATTGATCCCAATGGAAGAAAATAATCATTAACCACAAATGAAAGAAGAGAAATTATTAATCCTAAAACAACAACCGGAACAAAAATATAATGAAAGGAAAAACCTGAAGCCCGAAATACAAGAATCTCGTTATCACTCATCATGCGTCCAAGACACATCAAAAATCCAACAAAAGTAGCATATGGAGCGGATTGAGCAATAATGGACGGAAAATAACATATCAAAAGTCTTGTAACATCCCACAGCGGAACTTTATTTTTTAGTAAACTTTCAGCAATCAAGAGAATCTGATTTACAAAGAAAACCATAAAAAAGAAAACAAAAGAAATAAAAAAATACAAAAAAAGTTCTTTGAGAATATATTTTATAAGAACAGCACTTCCAAGTTTTCTGTTTTGATTTATTTTAAAATGAAAGTCTTTAATTTTTTCCAGTAGATCCAAAGCCACCGCTTCCTCTTTCCGTTTCATTAAGATCAACTGCAGGAACAAAATTTCCTTGAATAACAGGAGCCACAATAATCTGAGCAATACGGTCCCCGTTATTTACAGAAAAATCTTCAGTTCCAAGATTGATTAAAATAATTTTCATTTCTCCGCGGTAATCGCTGTCGATTGTACCTGGCGTGTTCAGAACTGTTACACCGTTTTTTGCAGCAAGTCCGCTTCTTGGACGAACCTGAATTTCATAACCTTCAGGAATTTCAAAATAAAGACCTGTAGGAATCATTGCGGACATTCCTTTTTTTATGATTACCGGTTCTTTCAAAAAGGCGCATACATCAGCGCCTGCGGCACCTTTTGTTTTATATACAGGAAGAATTGCACCCTCTTCACATTTTGTCTTAATCTCAATCTGCATTCTTCCATTATATCAGATTTAATTCACAATTCACAATGCACTTTCACAATTCACAATTCACAATTCACAATTCATAATTAAAAATAAAAAAAAAGCTATCATCCGCAGTGAATAAATCTCACCGCAAAACGATAGCTTTCAAAAATTGACAATTTTCCATTGTCAATTGTCAATTATCAATTCTACTGTTCAATAGCGTCAATGTAAGAAAGATTCAGTCTTCCCTGTTTGTCAACTTCAAGGAGTTTTACAGGAATAACCTGGCCTTCAGAAAGCACGTCTGAAACTTTGTTTACGCGTGTTTTTGAAAGTTTAGAAATGTGACAGAGACCTTCTTTTCCAGGAAGGATTTCGATGAATGCACCGAAGTCCATGATACGTTTAACTGTACCCTGGTAGATTGTTCCAACTTCTGGATCTTCTGTAATTCCCTTAACAGCTTTTTTAGCAGCTTCTGCATCAAGTCCGTTTTTTGAGTAGATTGTAACAGTTCCGTCATCATCAGTGTTGATTGTAACGTTGTACTGTGCACAGAGAGCCTTAACGTTCTTTCCGCCAGGTCCGATAAGAGCACCAATCTTGTCTACTGGGATTTTCATTGTGAGAATCTGTGGAGCGTTCTTAGCCAGTGGAGCTGGTTTGTCGATACATTTTTCCATGATAGAAAGGATGTGCATACGACCAGCGCGGGCCTGTTCCATAGCTTTCTTCATGATTTCAGTTGTAACACCGGCAATCTTGATATCCATCTGGAAACCAGTAATACCGTCTTTTGTACCGGCAACTTTGAAGTCCATGTCACCAAGGTGATCTTCTTCACCAAGGATATCAGACAGGATTGAGTAACGTCCGTATGGATTGTCTCCGTCAGGTTCTGTAATAAGACCCATAGCAATACCGGCAACCATTTTCTTCATTGGAACACCGGCAGCAAGCATACAGAGTGTACCACCACAAGTAGAAGCCTGTGATGAAGATCCGTTAGATTCCATGATTTCTGAAACTACACGAATTGTGTAAGGGAATTCTTCGCGGCTTGGAACCATAGCTTCAAGTGAGCGGCGTGCCAGGTTTCCGTGACCGATTTCACGGCGACCAGTTGTAAGGCGGCCTGTTTCACCAACTGAGTATGGTGGGAAGTTATAGTGGAGGATGAAGTTTTCGCTTCTGTCTCCGTCGATATCATCGTATGTCTGTTCGTCCATAGCTGTACCAAGAGTACAAACAGCCAGAGACTGTGTTTCACCACGTGTGAAGAGTGCTGATCCGTGTGGAGTTGGAAGAACATTGATTTCACATGTGATTGGGCGGATTTCGTCAACTTTACGTCCGTCAACACGAACACCTTCGTCAAGAATAGACTTGCGGAGGAGCTTGTACTGGATGTCGTCCATAAGAGCTGCGAAAAGTTTTGCCTGCATTTCATCAGCAAGCTGTTCAGCGTGGTTAGCTTTTACCTGAGCGATTGCATCGTGGATTGCAATACCGCGGCTGATTTTTGAATCTTTGAAACATGCAACTTTAAGAAGTGGTGTTGCTTCAGCTTCAATTGCTTCTGCATTTTCAAGAGTTACATCAAGTGGGTTCAGTGGAAGTTTTTCTTTTCCACATTTTGCAACCAGTTCTTCCTGGAGTGCACACATGTCCTTGATGAATTTTTCAGCTTCAGCCAAAGCGCCAAGCATTACTTCTTCAGAAACTTCTTTTGCACCACCTTCAACCATTGTGAAACCGTCTTTTGTACCGGCAACTACAATTTCAAGGTCACCTTCTTCGATTTCTTTGAATGTTGGGTTGATGATGTATTTTCCGTCCTTGTAACCAACACGACAAGCTGCGATTGGTCCGTGGAAAGGAATATCAGAAATACATGTAGCAGCAGAAGCTGCAAGTACAGCCAGGATATCCTGTGTGTGAACACCGTCTGCTGAAACACATGTTGGAACGATCTGAAGTTCGTGTCCGAAAGATGGTTCAAAAAGTGGACGCATTGGGCGGTCAATAAGACGGCTTACGAGAATTTCTTTGTCTTTTGGTCGGCTTTCACGCTTTACAAAACCGCCAGGGATTTTACCTGCTGCATAGAATTTTTCATTGTATTCAACAGTTACCGGAACAAAGTCCTGTCCTTCTGTAACTGAAGAAGAAGCACAAATAGTTGCAATAACAGCTGCTCCGCCCCACTGAGCGTAAACACAACCGTTAGCCTGTTTACCGATTTTTCCTGTTTCAAGAATCAGGTCGGCATCACCAAGTCTGTAGGTTACTCTTTCTACTGACATTTTTTTCTCCAATGTACAATTGACAATTGATAATTGACAATATATACGATTAAAATTTTCTTGGTTTGCTTCAGACTAATTAATAATTTACAAATAAAAACAGGTGAAGGGGAAAGCCTTCCCCTACGGCCGCACGACCTTGCGTCCTACCCCTTCTGCGGGGACACCCCGCAACGCCCCGTCTATTTCCATTTGTAAATTATTAACCCGCCAGCAAACCAAATAAAAATCCAAAAACTTTGGATAATACATTTAATAATAGAAGATTAACACTTTTTTTTCAATGTATGTTATGATTATTAACATGAGTAAAAAATGGCAGCTACCCGGTAAAATTTCTCTTTTTTACGGCCTGATTATCAGTATTGTGAACTTTCTGGGATTTCTTATTCCTTCAAGCGGAGGAATGCCCATTGCAAACACAGAATCCTATAAAGGCTGGATTGCCTTTATGGACCAGCACAACAAAGTCATTACTTGTCTATACTTTTTCAGCTTTATTATTCCGGCTCTTCTCTGTATCTTTTACTGTATCTCCGGAAAATCAAAAGAAAAAGCTGAAAGCCGTTTCATAAACCTCCCCTTCGCCTTTGCAGCAATAGGAAGTCTTGGCTGGATTCTTTCCTTTTTTATGGAATTTGTCTGTCTGATTCTTGCAAAACAGGAGTATCATATTCAGATTCGGGAAATCTGTTTTTCTTCACTTTCAAATATCATTCAGGAAGCTATTTTCATCTTTACCCTTGGATTTCTCATAATGGATCTGCTTCACAGAAAAATCTTTTTACCCAAAATTTTCCCTGAAGGAAACTTAAGCCGCTTTTCTCTTCTTATGAAACCTTCAGTTCGTTTCATTGTAATTGTCTTTTATCTTTCTGTAAGTATTTTCCCTATCAGTTACCTTACTTCAACCTTAGTTACATTTTCCTCAAATTATGGAATCAATATTGATTCAAAAATTTTTATAGTTCTTGCAGTAATCATTTTGTTCGGAATCATCATTCTTTTCACCTTCTGCGATTATTTCGACGGACCCCTTAAAAAACTGAAAACCGGAACCCAGAAAGTAAAAAGCGGAGACTATTCCCATAAAATCAAAATCATTTCCAACGACTCTTTCGGCGACCTGGCAGATACTTTCAACGAAATGACAACATCACTAAAAGAGAAAAATGAAAAAATCCTTGCCATCCAGGAATCAATTATCAGAGGTATGGCGGTTATGGTAGAAAGCCGCGACAATAGTACAGGCGGCCACATTAATCGAACAAGTGACTGCGTAAAAGTATTTGTAGAAAAACTGAAAAAAGCTCCTGAATACGAAAATATTTCTGAAGATTTCTGCAACGCCATTATAAAAGCAGCTCCTATGCACGATCTTGGAAAAATTGCAGTTGATGATGCCATTTTAAGAAAACCCGGCAAATTTACTGATGAGGAATACGAAAAAATGAAGGCTCATTCAAAGGAAGGTGCCCGCATTGTTGAAAGCGTTCTTTCCCAGGTGGATGATAAAAAATTCAAAGAAATTGCAATCAATGTTGCTCATTACCATCACGAAAAATGGAACGGAACAGGTTACCCGGAAAAAATCTCAGAAAATGATATTCCCCTTGAAGCAAGGATTATGGCACTGGCAGATGTATTTGACGCTCTTGTAAGTAAACGCTGTTACAAAGAAAGCTTTACTTATGACAAAGCTTTTTCGATTATCGAAGAATCTCTTGGAAGTCACTTTGACCCGACACTTGGAAAAGTCTTCCTCTCCTGCCGTCCAGAACTGCAAAAACTTTATGAAAGTTATTAAAACAACGGAAAATTTATAATGCAGGTTTAAATCCGAATGTAAATACCGGTAATTTCGACAAGCTCAATCACCGATATTCACTAAAATCTAAAAAAAAAGCTTTCACAAAATGTGAAAGCTGTTTTTGTAAAGAATACAGAAACTACTTGCGGAGTCCCAGTTCTTTTATGAATGCACGGTATCCTTCCAGGTCTGTGCGTTCAAAGTAACGGAGCATCTTGCGGCGCTGACCTACAACTTTAAGCAGAGCACGTTTTGCACCAGCGTCTTTTGGGAAACGCTTTGTGTGGTCTGTAAGCTGTTTTACACGCTGTGTCATAAGTGCGATCTGTACTTTTACACAACCTGTGTCTGTGTCTTTTGCACCGTACTGTTTTACAGTAGCTGCTGTTGTTTCTTTTGAAAGTGCCATACTTTCTTCTCCTGATGGGACTCAATTTTGAGTTGCCCGGGTATTTATTATTCGCCCCGTACGGAGCGGTCTGTCTTTGCGGAAGCATTGATAGTCAGTCCGGGGAGAACCGGAAAAACTTCAGACACATCCGTAATGCGACAATTATTTACATTATATTGAAATAATAAATCCTATTCAACTCATAGTGTTAAACAGGATTCACCCAAAACTTATTTCCAGCAATCAAGTTTTTCTGCATCCATTCCGATGTCAGAAGCTTTAAATTCCGGATTCTTTCCTTCTTTCTTCTGCTTTGTATAATCATTAAGGCATTTTACTGCAGTATTTCCAAGAATCAGAATTACAGGAACGTTGATTACAACGGCTAAGCCCTGAAGCATATCAGAAAGATCCCAGACAAGACCGGCACTTGCAATAGCACCAACAAATACGATGATTGTGGCAAATACACGGAATACAACAAGTTCCCATTTTTTTGCTTCGCGCTTCAAGATAAACTCAAGACAACCTTCACAATAAGAATAGTTTCCAATCAAAGTTGTAAAGGCAAAAAGGCTCATTGCAATACAAAGGAATACAGGACCAAATGTACCAAGAGCTTCTTCCATGGCACTGGAAACATAAAGAGCACCACTCATCTTTGCATTAGGAGCAAGACCTGAACACATGAACATAAATGCCGAAGCTGTACAAATCAGAAGTGTATCAATGAAAACTGAAAGCATCTGAACAAGTCCCTGTTTTGCAGGATGAGAAATATCTGCACGTGCTGCAGCATTTGGAGCAGAACCCATACCGGCTTCGTTTGAGTAAAGACCACGTTTAATTCCCCACATGATACATGAACCTGAAAATCCGCCAAAAATAGCTTTGAAATCAAAGGCACTTTTGAAAATTGAACTGAACATTGCCGGAATATTCTTGTAATTCAGAATCATTACCACAATCGAAACGATTACATAAAGAACACCCATAAGCGGAACAAGATATTCTGTTACACGAATAAGGCGTTTTGCACCACCAATTACAATCACTCCGAAAAGAACCATAAGAACAGCCCCAATGATATAAGGAGTGCTTGCAGAATAGAATTCAAAAGCCCCGAATGTTGACTGAAGGTTATAAGAAGCAAGCAGGTTATACCCTACAGCATAAATCAGAATGATTATGATTGAAAAAATTACACCAAGCCAGCGCTGACCAAGAGCCTGTTCCATATAGAATGCAGGGCCGCCTTTGAAAGTACCGTCAGAATTCTTCTTTTTGTATATCTGAGCAAGTGTTGCTTCAACAAAGGCAGAAGCTCCGCCAAGAATTGCTGTAATCCACATCCAGAAAATAGCTCCCGGACCGCCAAGACAAAGGGCTGTTGAAACACCGATAATATTTCCTGTCCCTACTCTGGAAGCAGTTGAAACCATAAGAGCCCCGAAAGATGAAATCCCACCTTTATTTTCAGGCTTATCCATAATTACGGAACAGGCTTCCTTAAAAAGGCGTACCTGCATACCTTTGGTACGAACAGTAAACCAAACTCCTGTTGCAAAAAGGAGCAGCGGAACAATATAAGGCTGATAAAGCACATTGCTTACAGCATTAATCGCATTGTGAATAACTTCTAACATTTTATCCTCTCTATTTTTTCTCATTTATTATTATAAAGGACAAAATTCAATAAAGCAAAAAAAAGAAAATGAACATTTTATTTCAAAGAAAGCAGGTGGGAGGCGGTTTCGGTATCGCCGTTTTTTATAAGATTACGGATCATTGTGGAGCTTATACGCTTTCCTTCATATAAAACAGGCGGAATAAAAGAAACTCCGATATTATTTTTCTGACAGAAATCATCAATTTCAGCCATCCCGGTTCGTCCCCCGTCTCCAAGGCGGAAATCCTCCCCTTCAACAAGGTAAGAAAGACGGCATTTTTCCATAAGAGTGTGAAGAAAAACAGTTCCTTCTGTACGGGCAATTTCAGGAGTAAAATCAATAAGAATACAGAACTCAAACCCCATTTTCTCTACACAGGAAAGCCTTTCTTCCAGAGTTTGAAGCGGTTTCCCTGAATTTTTGAACATCGTAAAAATGGAATCTGAAAAAGTGACAAGTCCCGGAACCAGATTTTTCTCTTCAGACACTTCAAGAACCTTATCCAGAAGCTTTTTATGCCCTGCATGAATGCCGTCAAAGACCCCTATGGTAAGGCAGGTGTTTTTGAGAAAATCTGATTCTTTAAGGTTATTCCAGGAAAGTACTTTCATAAAGAGTTGCTTTAATGAGTATACTCAATAAAAAACATAATTGCAAAAGGGTTTAAATAGTACTAAAATACTTTAATAATACTTAAATTTTTCGAGGCAAATTATGGAAAAGAAAAATATTGACTGGGCAAACCTGTCTTTCGGTTACATGCAGACTTCTTACAGCTTCGTTGCAGAATACAAAAACGGAGCCTGGGATGAAGGTAAACTTACAGACAAACATGAAATCACAATGAGTGAATGTGCCTGTGTACTTCAGTACGCACAGACATGTTTCGAAGGTCTTAAAGCATATACAACAGAAGATGGAAAAATTGTTTGTTTCCGTCCTGACCTTAACGCCGCCCGCATGAAGGACTCTTGTACAAGACTTGAAATGCCTGTTTATCCAGAAGATAAATTCGTAGAAGCCTGTAAAAAGGTTGTTGAAGCCAACAAAGAATGGGTTCCACCATTTGGAAGCGGAGCTACACTTTACCTCCGCCCGTTTATGTTCGGAAAAAATGCAGTTATCGGTGTAAAACCTGCTGATGAATTCGAATTCCGTATCCTTGTTACTCCAGTAGGACCATATTTCAAAGGCGGAGCAAAACCAATCAAAGTTCGTATTTCTGACCTTGACCGCGCAGCTCCTCACGGAACTGGTGACATCAAAGCAGGTTTGAACTATGCTATGTCACTTCACAACATCGTAGACGCTCACAAATGCGGATATGCAGAAAACATGTACACAGACCCTGCAACACATACATACATGGAAGAAACAGGTGGGGCAAACATCATCTTCTTTACAAAAGACGGTACACTTGTTACTCCAAAATCTGATTCAATTCTTCCTTCTATCACTCGCCGCTCACTGGTAACAGTTGCAGAAGAAGTTCTGGGAATGAAAGTTGAACAGAGAAAAAT
>JAKSTM010000034.1 GCA_024402565.1 Treponema sp.
TCTGCCAGTCAGCACCACCCATAACCTTTACAGTGTTTTCGATTTCTTCTTCTGTAGCAGGTTCAGCAGTTTTTTCAGAAAGGCTTTCTGTCATGATGTCCAGAGCGGCTCCACCGTAGTTTTCACCGATTGGTTTGATAACTGATTTGTAAAGAACGCCTGTGTCTGGGTCTGTGCGAACAGGGCTTGCCAGTGAGTAAACGATAAGGTCAACTTTTTTACCCTGTGCTTTGATTTCGTCGATGATCATTTTGCGTGTTTCGTGGCTGAAAGCGTCAGCGTTGAAAGATTTTGCATAAAGACCAGCTTCTGTAGCTACTTTGTCGAATTCTTTATTGTTGTAGAAACCAGGAGTTCCGCATTTTGTTTCTGTTCCTTCTTTTTCAAAAGAAACACCGATTGTGTCTGCACCGTATTCGAAAGCGGCTGTAATGCGTGAAGCAAGACCATAACCTGTAGAACATCCCAGAACCAGAACGAACTTAGGACCGTTTCCGCCTTCTTTGTTTGTTTTGATTCCACGTTTTGCTTTCTGAGCTTTTACGTAATCAATCTGATGATCTGTTTCTTTTGCACATCCTTCCGGGTGTGAGTTGATACAGATGTTTGAACGAATCATTGGTTTATTATTCATATTTAACTCCTAAAAAACTTACTTACGGTCAGAAAACAGCAGCGCAGCACCGCTAGCTAGCGTCGCTGGATGTGAAGCGCGGATAAGAAACTATAAAGCCGCGCTTCAAATCCTGCTGTCTGCATGTTTTCTTTCCTTACGTAAGTTTTTATGCATTTCAATAGATATGATATATAGATAAGAATAATACATAGATTTTATTTTGACAATAGTTGAAAAAGTGTCAGAATAAAATCTATTGAAAGCGGAACGGAAGTTCCATTTTATGGGCTTCAAGGAGTTCCTTGTTTTTGAGAATTTCTTCGGTTGGTCCATCTGCTACAATTTTTCCGCCCGAAAGTAGCACCACGCGAGAACAGGTATCCAGAATCATGTCCAGGTCGTGAGAAGTGATTATCTTCGTCTGTGACAGGGAATTCACAGTGTTGATGATAAGACGGCGGTTGTAAGGGTCCAGTGTGGAAGTAGGTTCGTCCATAAGAAGAACTTCAGGTTCCATGGCAAGAACTGTGGCAATTGCCGCCATTCGTTTTTCGCCGCCGGAAAGTTTGTGATTGTGGCGGTTTTTCAAATCTTTTATGTTTAGTTTTTCCAGAATGATATCGGCCTTTTTTTCAGCCTGATCTTTAGTGATTCCATAGTTTACAAGTCCGAAAGTAATATCTTCGATAACAGTTGGCATGAACATTTGATTGTCAGAGTTCTGGAAAATGAATCCAAGTTTTTGTCTGATCTTTTTAAGATTGTCTTCACATACTTCCAGATTATCTACAAGAATTTTACCGGTAAATGGAAGGAGCCCTAGAAGACATTTCATCAGGGTAGATTTTCCTGCTCCGTTTGCCCCGATTAATCCTATAGTTTCACCTTTTGAAATGGAAAGAGAAATGTTATCAAGGACTGGAAGAGATTTATCATAAGCAAAATAAAGGTTTTCAAATTTTATCATCTAGAAAATCCTCCTGAAAGAAG
This sequence comes from Treponema sp., assembly GCA_024402565.1. GTDB lineage: Bacteria > Spirochaetota > Spirochaetia > Treponematales > Treponemataceae > Treponema_D. The sequence goes on from JAKSTM010000034.1 coordinate 1,607, forward strand.
AGTAAAAAGTTTTCCAATCAGTTCTGTAATATTAAAAAATCTTGCGGCAAGAATAATTAATGTTAGAATCAGAAAAAAGGCCCAGCTTTTTATGCCGGAATTTTTCCCGCGGCTGCAGGCATAAAAATAATTTCCATTGTATCCGCGTAGAATCATCGCCTGATATAGTTCATCGGCTCGGTCAAAACTGCGTAAGAAAAGTTGTCCTAAAAAAGATCCCCAGGCAGAATAGTGAATTCCTTTCTGACCTGGAGCTCTTAAGTGATAGGCTTCAAGCATTATTGAAACTTCATCTTTCATTACAAAGATATAGCGCCAGGTAAGAAGAAACACAGTAACAATAATTTTGGGAATATGGATGCGGCGCAAGGTTCCGCAAAGTTCATCGATTTTTGTTGTTTCGGCAAAAATGTATGAAGCGCTTAGACACAGAATTCCTTTCAGGATAAGTGTGAAAAAAGAAATGATTCCTGCACGGACAGTAATCAAGCCTGCAATATTGAAAGGATTTTTGTCAGAAAAAGGATTCAAAATACCTGCCATAAAAATAAGAGGCATGACGAATCCTGTTGCCTTAATGCATTTTTTGAAACTAAGTCCTGTCAGCTGAAAGAAAATGACAGGATATAAAAAGAATGGAATGAGTCCTGTAATGTCATACTTTGAAAAGGAGACAGTTGTGAAAATAAATATGGCAGTTACCGCAAGTTTTGCAAGAGGACTCAGTTTTTTCATTTAGGCAGAAACTTTTTCCTTTTTACGAATGATTTTTATAAGGAAGGAAACGATTACTGCAAAAGCGGCAACAATAAGGGAACCAATAATTCCGGCCAGAGAAGTTCCTCCTGCGGATTCACTTTCTGGAAGATTATAGTCAGGCAGGAACGATGTGCGTTCCTGAATAGCTGCGGCTTTGTCAGCAGCATCGGATTGGAATCCGAAGTTTTCTTCATCAAGTGAAAGATTTTCAGCGTATCCTTCTTCTGCGTTTCCAAAAAGTGACCATTCAAGTCCGTCAGGGTGAGAACTTGCCAGGAGACTCAAACCTCCGGCGGTAACAAGTGCTGTAGCAGCAAGAACGATAATAGTTGTTCGAAGTGAAAGTTTCCCTTCACGGGCTTCTGAGTTCTGTGGAAGTGAAAGAACTTCAGGTCTTGCTTCATAAATGAATACAAGGACTGCTGCAGAAATTAATCCTTCAATAAGGCCGATTGCCAGGTGAATTGGCTGCATAAGGGCTGTGAAAGTTCCGAAAGGAATGTCTGTAATGCCGGAAAGACTTGTTTCAAGTACAACAGAAAAGGCTCCAAGTTGGAGTGTAAGGATACAGCCAAGAACCGAAGCCAGAATGATTTTTGTGCGGCCTGGGTTTTTCATAAGTGGCCGCCAGAATGCAAAGTAACCGACGAAGCAGCCGTAAAAGGCCATGTTCCAGCAGTTGGCTCCAAGTGCCATAAGGCCGCCGTCTGCAAAAAAGATCCCCTGAATAGCCAGAATAATCATCATGGAAATAAAGCCTGCAAAAGGACCAAGAATTGCAGAAAGAAGAAAGCCGCCGCAAAGGTGACCGGAACTTCCAGTTCCTGGAATTGAATAGTTGATCATTTGTCCGGCAAAGACCAGAGCCGCACAAACAGCCATCATTGGAATCTTGTGGGAATCATTTTCCTTTTTTATTTTGTGAACTGAAACTCCAGCGGTAATTGCTGTAGCTCCATACATGACTCCGGCTACTGCAGGAGCCAGAAGTGCATCTGCCATGTGCATAAGCTTTACTCCTTAATCTTGTTTTCTATTTCAGAAATACTCATTCCGGTTTCTCGTGCAATGCGGGCCAGGTCTTCGTATTCCAGTTTGCTTCTTTCAGTGCCGTATCCGCTTACAATTTTGTTCCGGACAGGTCCCCATTCAGTTTCTATGGTTTTCATTTTTCTGTTCAGAACGTATCTTTCAAGGCGTGCCTGACGGATTCCGTTTGTTGTAGTGTGATGGAAAATTTCCTGAATCATTTTTTCTTTATCTGCTTCTTTGCAAAGAATGCGCATTAAAGTTCCGGGACGATTTTTTTTCATTCCGACAGGAACTGTGTATACATCAAGAGCACCGGATTCAAAAAGTTTTTCCATGGCAAAGCCGATTTTTTCTGCAGTCATATCATCAAGATTGCAGCTAAGTTCCAGAACATCGTCTTTTTTGTCGGGAGTTGTGCCCAGCATGACACGGACACAGTTTGCCCGTTCAAAATCTTTTTTTCCCATACCGTATCCGATTTTTGAAACTTTCATTAAAGGCATAGGACAGAAGTCGCTGACAAAATATTTAAGAAGGGCGGCGCCTGTTGGTGTACAAAGTTCACCGCGAATTTCTCCGCTGTAAACAGGAATGTCTTTAAGAATGTTTGCAGTGGCAGGGGCCGGAACCGGAAGAACTCCGTGGGCGCACTTAACAGTACCGCTTCCAACATGAACAGGACTTGCCAGAACTTTTTCTACACCCAAAGTTTTCATAAGAAGGCAAACGGCTGTTACGTCTGCAACAGCATCCATAGAACCTACTTCGTGGAAATGAATGTCTGTAACAGGTTTTCCATGAACTTTACTTTCGGCTTCTGCAATAATGCCGTAAACATCCATTACAGATTTTTTTACAGACTCACTGATATTCAGATGGTCGCAGACAATGTGACGGATGCCATCCATGGAACTATGTTCATGATGATGGTGTCCTTCATGAGAATGTTCATGTTCATGGTGATGTTCTTCGTGCTCGTGATGGTGCTCATGTTCATGATGATGTTTTTCATGCTCGTGGTGATGTTCATGTTCATGATGATGATCATGCATGCTTTCATCTTCTTCCTGTCCGTGAACCAGAACAGTCATGTGGCTTCCTGTAATACCGCATTTTTCTGAAGGTTCGAGTTTGTATTCAATTCCGTGAAGTCCCATGGAATTCAGTTTAGAAAGAAAAGCTTCTCTTTCATCTTTTTCAAGAAGTTCTAAAAGTGCTGCAGTGAGCATGTCTCCCGCAGCTCCCATAGAACAATCAATGTACAGTGTTTTCATAATTTACATCCTGTTGATTCTGCTTGCCAGAAATCCGGCACCGAATCCGTTATCGATATTAACAACTGAAACTCCGCTGGCGCAGGAGTTCAGCATGGAAAGAAGGGCAGAAAGTCCTTCGAAATTTGCACCATAACCAACACTTGTTGGAACCGCAATAACAGGGCAGTCTACAAGTCCGCCTACAACGCTTGCCAGAGCACCTTCCATTCCTGCAATGCAGATAATGACTCTGGCACTCATAAGTTCGTCCAGATGAGAAAGAAGCCTGTGAAGTCCTGCCACACCTACATCGTAAAGTCTTGAAACTTCGTTTCCAAAAACTTCACAGGTTAGAGCCGCTTCTTCTGCTACAGGCATGTCGCTGGTTCCGCCTGTTGCAACAACAATTTTTCCTTTTCCCTTGATTTCTGGCATTGGTCCAACAATCCCGATTTTTGGCATTTCGTAATATTTAAAATCTAAATCTGTTGCCTTTGAAATTTCTTCGGCTTTTACAGAATCAATTCTTGTAATGAGAATTGTGTTCTGTCCGTTTTTTTTCATGGCACGGCAGATTCCGATTATCTGCTCTGCGGTTTTTCCAGCGCCGTAAATTACTTCGGCAATGCCCTGGCGGATACTTCTGTGCAGATCGATTTTTGCATAATCCAGATCTTCGAAGGGCTGCTTTTTAATAGAAAGAAGTGCTTCGTCAACACTGATTTCACCACTTTGAACTTTTGTAAGAATTTCTTTAATATCAGTCATTTGATTTCCTTGGTTCCAGGTCCAGTGTAATAGTTTCGTAAAGAGGCTTAAGTTTTTTTATAAGAATGTCTTTTTCTTTTATGATTTCTCCCATTTGATTTTCAGTCACCTGGATCTTTGCAGACTTTCCTGTTTTTCTGATACGGAAATCTGAGTACCCCATTTCCATCATCAAAGCTTCGCCTTTTTCTGTTGCTTCCAGGTCTTCTTTTGTAATTGGAGTTCCCGTTGGAATGCGGGTAGCAAGGCAGGCGTAGGAAGGTTTGTTCCATGTGAAAAGTCCTGCTTCTTTTGAAAGGCGGCGGATTTCATCTTTTGAAAGACCGGCCATGCGAAGTGGGGAAAGAACTTTCAGTTCTTGAAGTGCTTTGAATCCGGGGCGGTCCGAAACATCATCAGAAGCATTGGTTCCTTCAAGAAGAATAGAACAGCCTTCTTTTTCAGCTTCTTCAAGAATTCTGTTAAAGATAGTTCGCTTGCAGTAATAGCATCTTTTTGCATCGTTACGAATTGCATCTGGGTTTTCAAAAACTGAAAGGTTAATGACTTTCATCTTTGCATTAAGTTCTCTAGCAAGGCGCAGAGCATCGTCAAATTCAAACTGAGGTTGAAACTCACTTTTTACATAGAAGGCGATAATATCAGCTCCCGATTTGACTCCTTCGTAAAGAAGGTATGAAGAGTCTACGCCGCCTGAAAAGGCCAGCCCGATTTTTGTTTTGTGCGACTTTGCATCTTCAAAAAAATCTTTAAGTGTCATTTTCATTCCTTGTATTTTGCCGGCTGTTTTACACTGCAAAAAGTTTTAAAAACAATAAGGCTGTCCTATCCGTCATCTGACGAATAAAGACAGCCTTCTGACTATCGTTAGAAAATTCGTGAATTCAAAAAAATTAAGCGAAGACTTCTGTCTTCAAACAACCGGTTCATCCGGAAGTTTATGTTTTAATTTTAAAGGGATGTAATGGCCCAAGTCAAATAATCTTTGTTATTTTGCTGATTAATTTATGATAGTAGAAATATGTTCTATCGCAGCTTCAACTAGTTTTGCGGCAGGAACCTTTTCTACTCCAACAATATAGTTTGAACAAACATTCATAGGAATAAGAATGCGTTCTGCATTGCTCTGTGAAACTGCCAGTGCCATTTTAGGAGTGATTTCGCCATAAAGGGAATCTGCGATTACAATGCCGATTGGGCCTGAAATGATGTCTGCGCTGCGGGCGCCAACAATGACTGCATTTTCACCTGTGGCAGCATGATGAGCCCCAGCCTTAAGCATAGACTGAGTTGCCACAGTATTTGTTCCAACTGCTGTGATTTCTGCTTCAGGAAATTTCTTTTTAATGTTTTCTACAAGCTGCGAACCCATGCCGCCGCCCTGTCCGTCGATTACAAGTATTTTCATATTACAGTTCTATTCTAACAGCAAGTATTCCCCATGCATATGGTGCAACCTGATAAGGATTAAAATAAACAGTCAGAGTTCGTCCTTCGTCTGTAATGGCAAAGGTTTCAAAGTTTTCTTCGATTGGTTCTGTACCGTTCTGAATCCAGTCAATGTCATTAAGATCATATTCTTCCATGGAAGAAAGAAGACAGTCATAACAAAGACGGGAAATTTTTTCCAGGCTCATGCCTGTGGCTTCTGAAATAGTCAGGACTTTATTTTCTTTTTTGCTGTAGTTAATTGTCCTTGTCATTGGAGAACCGTGGGCACCGCCAAGATATGTGTATTCGTCAAAAATCAGAGTGAAAAAATCATCAGATTCCAGAACCTGGTTCAGACTTAATACATATTCGTAAGCAGAAGGGGTGTAGTAGGATTCTGGATTTTCTTCCATACGAATCTGGTTTTCTTCATCCCATTCTTTTTTTGTACTTACAGTAAGTTTTTTGAATGGATTTAGAAAATCATTTTGGATTGCATTGTTCAACACAGGATTGTTTGTGAATTCTGGATATTCCAGTTCGTACTGTAAATAATAGGAACTATCTGATTTTGTAACAACTTTGTATTCACAAGTAAGAGGATTTTCGTTTTTTATGTCAGTTTCTTCCTGGGAAATTTCCGGTTTTTCTTCGACTACAGGTTTAGTTGTGCCACAGGAAAATAAAATTAATCCGGCAAATAAAAGAGGCAAAGCAAAAAGAAGTTTTTTCATATAAATATGGTAAGACCGGATTTGTCATAATGCAAGTAGGAAAATTAACTGATGGTTAAATGAAAAAACTGAATTAATATGGAAGAAAGATATAATTTGAACGCGACAATACATCTTAAAAAAAATCAAAAGGAAATTAAAAAATGATTAAAGAGACAGAAATTAAACAGGGAAAAGTTCGTGGTATTCCTGCAGCGGACCCAAGAATAATTGCATATAAAGGAATTCCATATTGTCAGCCACCAGTAGGCAAACTTCGCTGGCGAGCCCCTCAGCCTCATGAAGGATGGGAAGGTGTTCGTGATTGTTTTACTTTCAGTCCTATTCCATGTCAGAGTAAACCTCAGCCAGGAATTACAAATATTTATGATCTGGAATGGAATGTAGACAAAACTATTCCTATGGATGAGGATTGTCTGACTTTGAATATTTGGACACCAGCCAAAGATAAAACCGAAAAGCTTCCGGTTTATTTCTGGATTTATGGTGGTGGACTCCAGTGGGGTAATAGTGCAGAAATGGAATTTGACGGGGAACGAATCGCTCGGCGAGGTATCGTTGTTGTTACAATAAATTATCGCCTGAATGTATTTGGTTTCTTTGCTTCTACAGAAAAAGATTCTGATGGAAATTGTGTTGATAAAAATATAGGTAGCCGTGATCAGGCTTTTGCCCTGAAATGGGTTTATGAAAATATCGCTGCTTTTGGTGGAGATCCGGAACATATTGTAATCGGTGGGCAAAGTGCTGGAGGCGGAAGTGTTCTTACACAATTAAATTATCCTGAAAATAAAAAGTATATTAAGGGCGCAGTTGTAGAAAGTGGTTATTTTATAAATCCATATATTGATCATTTTAATTTTCCAGTTGATCTGGCAGAAAAGCAGAGTGCCGATTTTTTGAAACATCTTGGAGTAAATAATATTGATGAAGCCAAAGCTTTAACTTGGGAACAGGTTAGAGACGGAAATGACACTTTCCATAATATGTGGTTTGGATTAACTGGAAATGATTTTACTCGGGTAGGAGTAGAAAAAGCGGTTCGTGAAAAAACTTTCATAGACGTACCGATGCTTCATGGCTGGACAGATAATGAATTCTTTGGTGAGCTGCAGTGTTCGTCTCAAGAAGAACTTGAAAAAAAGGCAAAGGAAATCTATGGAGAAAATTCAGAAAGATTTCTGGAATTGATGAAAATTCCTGGCGGTGCCGGAATGTGTAAAAACGATAAGGACCCTACGAAGTTTAATTCTGTTGAGCTTGGAAATATTGCTTTTACAAGACTTAGAAAAACTTCTGGGTTTACAAGTAAAAGTTGGATTTATGAATTCGGACCATATATGCCGGGTGGAGATGAACCGGGTGCTTTCCATTCAAGCGATTTGTGGTTTTTCTTTGAAACACTTGCAAAGTGCTGGCGTCCTTTTGACGGAAAGTATTATGATCTTTCTCGCAAAATGTGTAATTACCTTTGTAATTTTATTAAGACACTGGATCCTAACGGGAAAGATACAGATCCTGATGGAACTGCATTACCGGAATGGAAAAACTATACAGATGAAAATCCTTGCATCATGAACTTTAAAACTCAGCCTGAAAGTGAGATCCGGGTTCCTGACGAAAAGATGGAATTCTATCTGGAGTGGGCAGGAAAGAAGTCAATTTAAGAGAAGTGAAAAACATTCTCGTTGCTGGGCTCCACGTTTTGAAATTTAAACATATCCTCGAATTCATTTTTCAAGCTGAAGGTTTCTTTACTGTGTTTTTCATGCTTATTTTATGCTAATATAGATAAGATGAACAAAAGTGTAGACTTGAAGAAACTTTCTTTTTTTGCGGCATTGTGCTTTTTTCTTTCTGTAGTAGAGACTGCAATTCCTAAGCCTGTGCCTTTTTTCCGTCTGGGTTTGGCAAACTTGCCGGTAATGCTCAGCTTTGCTTATATGAGCCGAAAAGAAAGTTCGCTTCTGATTTTTTTGAAAGTTCTATTACAAGGTATTGTAAGTGGAACGCTTTTTTCGTATATCTTTTTATTTTCTCTGGCCGGTAGTTTAGCTTCGGGTTTTAGTATGATGGCCGTTTATTCAGCATTAAAGAGAACCAGTTGGGTTGGTGTTAGTTTATGCGGTGGCCTTTTTAATAATGCGGCTCAGTTGGTATGTGCATATTTTATTATGTTTGGTGATAGTGTTCGTTATATTGCGCCTGTGCTTTTAACAATAAGTTTTGTGACTAGTTTTTTACTAGGCCTGGCTGCAAATATTTTTGAACAGAATTCTGAATGGCTGAAAGTATTGAAAGAGGGAGAAACTGCGCCCCGGGGTGAAGGACCTGCGGTTAGCAGTTCCGAAGCCACAGTAACTGTGGCTGAAGGAATGAGCGTTAGCGAAGTCCGCAACACCGGAAAGGCGCCCATATTATTTTTAATTTTTGCATTGGCTGGAATTGTAGTTACTTCATTTACAAAAAACTTGATTCTGGTTTATAGCTTAATGGCAGCCTTTGCTGTGGTCGTTTTAATAAAGAAGAAACGAATTCGAATTCTTCCAAGTATTATTATTATTTTGAGCGTAACAGTTTTAAGTCTTTTTAATCCTTATGGAAAAATTCTTTATACATTTGGAAAATGGAATATTACTTGGGGCGCTATGGAAGCAGGACTTTTAAGAAGTGGAAAATTGTGCGCTATGGTTTTTATGAGTCAGAGCGCCGTAGATAAAAATATGAAATTGCCTGGGAAGTTCGGGGCTTTTTTGGAGAGGGTCTTTGGAACTGTGGCTCAATTGACTGAAGAAAAAGTAAAGGTCGAAAAAGGGAAAACAATCGGTTCATTTATTGATTCGCTGATTTGTTCAGTTGATATAAAATTATTGGAGGTTTGGGCAAAATGAAAAAAATAATTTGTGGAGTCTTTGTTCTTTTTGCCTGCACTTTTATTTTTGGGAAAGCTAAAAAAGTTCCTGCACAATCTTTTTTGTGTATGGATACAGTTTGTTCTGTAAATCTTTATGACGACGGAACTGAAAAAATATATAAGGAAATTTCAGATTGTCTTTTGAAAATCGAAAGGACTTTCAGTTCTACAGATAAAAATTCTTTTTTATATAAACTGAATGAAAATGGCTATACAAAAAATTTTACTGGCGACTTTCTTGAATTTCTTTCGTTATATCAACCGGCTTATGCCGTTTCAAAAATTTCTGACGGTGCGTTCGATCTTTCTGTAAATCCGCTGATTGAATTGTGGAATATAAAAGCGGAGAATCCAAAAGTCCCTGCAGAGGAAGATATTAAAAAGACTCTTTTAAAGGTAGGGTGGAAAAATCTTCCTGATGCGACAAGTGAAGAAGATTTGAATAAGCCGCTTTTTCAGTTTGGTGAAGCGGGAATGAGCATAAACTTTGGAGCAGCGGCAAAAGGTTATGCTGCCGACTGCATTTGTGCGATTCTTCGGAGAAATAAAGTTCAGAAAGCAATAGTTGATTTAGGCGGAAATATTTATTGTTATGGAAAAAAAGAAAACGGAAAACCATGGACGGTAGGTATCAAAAATCCTGAAGAACCGGCAGGAAATCCACTTTTAAAATTAACAACAGAATCAACTTCGGTTGTTACGAGTGGAACTTACGAACGCTTTTTCATTCAGGATGGAAAAAAATATCATCATATTCTGGACCCAAAAACTGGTTACCCGGTAGATAATGATCTGGCTTCGGTGACTATAATTTGTTGTTCCAGTACAGCGGCTGATATTTTCAGTACAACTTTTTTTGTTTTGGGACAGGATGAAGCCATAAAACGACTTTCAGAATTTGAATGGATTTTCTTTACTAATTTTGAAGCGGTTTTTGTTTATAAAGATGGAACGGTTACTGCCACTCCTGGACTTAAGGGAAAATTGGAATTTTATGGAAATAATGATGGACGGCAGATACAGTTTATTTCAAATGTAAAGCATCTTGATCTGGAAGCAACAAAAAAGGCTGCAGAAAAAAAGGCTGTAGAAAATGGAGGCAGATTTTGAAAATTCGGCTTCGACTTTTTGATGTTGTTTTTCTTATCGTTTTTGCGGCTTGTGTTGTGGGCTCATTTATTTTTCTTGGAAAGAAAAAATCGTCAGGGGCAAACTTGTGTGTAAAAACTCCTGCGGGACGATTTATATATCCTTTGGATAAAGACACTGAACTTGATTTTGAAGGTGTAATTGGCCACACAAAAGTGACAATTAAAGGCGGTCAGGCCTGGGTTACTGAGTCGGCCTGCGACAATAAAAACTGTATTTTTATGGGGAAACTTTCCCGCTCTACAGATTTCGTAGCCTGCCTTCCAAATGCTGTTATTTTAACAGTGGAAGGCGACGACGACGAATTTGATGCGCTTGTAAATTAATTGGCGTAATTATTAACGTAATCCGCACTGATCGTTTATGGTTTTATCTGCCCACTCACTATCTTCAGAAATATCTTTGAATGCTACGCGCATTTTGTAATGATCGCGGCATTCATATCTTACTTCATTTTTAAATCCGTCAAAAATATATTTTGTGCAGCCAATATTTGTGACTGTATTATCATAAGGAATGAAAACTTCAGAGTTTGTGAAAGTTACAGTATGTGTTGTAGAACCACCACCACCTTCAACTTTAATGCTTACTTTTGAGATTCTGTGTGGCTGATTAGCAGCAAGTCCTGACAGAAAGAAGTTTCCGTCACTGTCTGTACGAATAGTTCTTTCTTTTTTTGTGGTTGTGTTCTGGAATGTTATTTCTATACCGGTATGGATGGTTCCACTGAGTTTTCCAAGACCAGTATTTTCAAAACCGAAAGCTTCAATTGTTGCATTTCCGATTACTAAAGTATCACCAGGTTTAACTTTTTGTGGGATGGTTGCACATGATGATAAAACAGCAAGAAGAAAAATGCTTAAAACAGGAAGAATTTTTTTCATTTTTTTTGACTCTCCAAATATTTGTTATATGGAGATTATATACGACAATTAATAGATTGGCAAAAAAAAATGGCGGACAAGAACGTCCGCCATTTTTATAAACGAGTTTGTCGGTCGCGCAAGCGCGACCTTAGCGAGTTTTGACGTTTTTTGTACAGCAAAAAGGCGAGCCTCTTGCGAGCCAGTCAAAACTCGTAGAGCAGAAAAATCTGTAGGATTTTTCTGCGACTAGTACATCATTCCTGGATCAGCAGGTGCTGCCACAGGAGCTGGTGGAGTTGGGATGTCAGTGATTGCACATTCTGTTGTCAGAAGAGTTGCAGCGATTGAAGATGCATTCTTGAGAGCTGAACATGTAACTTTAGCTGGGTCAATGATACCTGCTTCGAGCATGTTGCACCATTTTCCGTTGCGTGCATCGTATCCAACACCCTTCTTTTCGTTCTTTGCTTTGTCAGCGATTACAGCACCGTCGATACCGGCGTTTTCTGCAATCTGGCGCATTGGTTCTTCCAGAGCGCGGCGAACGATTTTGAATCCAACCTTTTCTTCTTCTGTAAGGTCTTCTGGGATTGTGTTGAGAGCTTTAGAAGCTTCGATAAGAGCAAGTCCGCCACCTGGAACGATTCCTTCTTCCAGAGCAGCACGTGTAGCAGCGATTGTATCTTCTACGCGGAACTTCTTTTCTTTCATTTCTGTTTCTGTGTTAGCACCAACGTTGATAACTGCTACGCCGCCTGAAAGTTTAGCAAGGCGTTTCTGCAGCTGTTCTTTATCGTAGCTTGATGTAGATTTTTCAATCTGAGTTTTGATTTCTTCACAGCGTGCTTTAACAGCTGATGATTTTCCGGCTCCGCCAACGATTGTTGTGTTGTCTTTGTCGATTTTGATTGATGTTGCTCTACCAAGCATATCAACTGTTGCGCTTTCAAGTGAAAGTCCAACTTCTTCAGAAATAACCTGTCCGCCTGTGAGGATAGCGATATCCTGGAGCATGTCCTTGCGGCGGTCACCGAATCCTGGAGCCTTAACAGCAGCAACGTGGATTGTTCCGCGGATTGTGTTCAGTACCAGAGTTGTAAGAGCTTCACCGTCTACATCTTCAGCGATGATAACAAGTGGTTTTCCGTTCTGAGCGATTGGTTCAAGAACTGGAAGCAGGTCTTTCATTGCAGAGATTTTTTTGTCGTAAATGAGAACGAAAGCGTCGTTGAAAGAAGCTTCCATTCTTTCGCGGTCTGTTACAAAGTAAGATGAAATGTAACCGCGGTCGAACTGCATACCTTCTACTGTATCAACAGTTGTATCCATGTTCTTTGATTCTTCAACAGTGATAACACCGTCTTTTCCAACCTTTTCGATAGCATCAGCAATGAGCTTACCGATTTCAGGGTCGTTGTTTGCAGAAATTGTTGCGATGTTTGTAATGTCGTCAACGTTCTTTACAGGTTTTGCAAATTTCTTGATTTCTTCAACAGCGATTTTTACAGCTTTGTCCATACCGCGTTTGATTTCGATTGGAGTCATACCAGCTGTTACAGATTTAAGACCTTCGCGAACCAGAGCGTAAGCCAGAACTGTAGCTGTTGTTGTTCCGTCACCGGCGTCATCGTTTGTTTTTGAAGCAACTTCGCGAACAAACTGAGCACCCATGTTTTCATATGGATCCTGAAGTTCAATTTCTTTTGCTACAGAAACACCGTCTTTTGTGATAACTGGTGAACCGTATTTTTTGTCCATCATAACCATGCGTCCGCATGGACCGAGTGTAGTTTTTACAGCTTTTGCAATCTGTTCAACACCAGAAAGGAGCTTTGAACGTGCATCTTCACTAAAAAGCAACTGTTTTGCCATTCTTATACCTCTATATTTTGGGCGCAAAGGCCCTTTTATTTGCAATTATAGTAAATTTAATAATTTTCGTGGAAATCGGCAAGAGATAAATAAAAGGGGACAGAACTCTCTGCAGAAGTGCACAAAATCTTGGAAAACGGGTCCCAGCAACGGAAATATATGCCAGCAGTGGCATAGGTCCTCACTTCGTTGCGGGATGCCACTGTGGCAATATTTCCTGCGTCCCGTTTTCCAGGAATATTTCGTAACGCGCATAGGGGTCTGTCCCCTTCAGAGTATAAGTAGCGGTAGAGAACGGCCAGGGGGACGCAGGCAGGAAAATGAGGGGGACCCATGGTAGGTGGAGCCGGCTTGTCCGGCGGAACGGGCACCATGGGGGTGTCCTCATGTTTTCTGCCGTTGCTGGGACCCGCTGGCCGTTCTCTAAGGTGATTCCCAGAGGGGACAGACCCCTATTTTACTATTTGAGCATCTCGTATGCGGTCTGGATCTTCATGAACATTTCCAGATTACTGTCACTTCCTGTGTCAGGATGATATTTTGCGGCAAGTTTTCTGTGGGCTTTTCTGATTTTTTCAGGATTTGCGCCTGGTTCAAGCCCCAGAACTCGGTAAGCATCAGATTCTTTATCAGAAATAGCAGAATAACTTAGAAGAGTTTTAAGATAGTCAGAAGGTTTTTCTCCCTGTTGTATACTGGAATTCCACATAAACTCCGCTGCGCTTAAGGCTTTGAAAACTAAAGGAATAGTTTTATGTTTGAAGTCGTCATCTTGCTTTTTGATGATGGAGGTAAGGTTTTCTACAAGTAAATCCCGGTTCAAGCTCTTTGCAAAAGAAACTGCTTTTGTCATAGCAGACCATTCGTCCAGGTGTCGTCCGAAAACACTTTCCAGAATTCGAGCAGAAAAATTATAGTCGCCTGTACAGCTTTGTATTAAGGCCGAAAGACAAAGTGCTCCAGGAAAAGGTTCTTTTTTTATATGTGAAAAATTCCCATTCTCTGCGTTTTTTCGCCAGTTTTTTTGCAGGAGAATATTGTGTATTGCAAACCAGATTCCTGCTGACATAATCAGCAGGAGGAGAATACTTGGAATCATTATTCCGCCTTTCTGGAGAGGAAGAAAAGAGACGCACAAATAATAAGCAGGATATATATTCCTATTCCGACGATAAGGGCGGTGGTTGGGGCCAGCCGATTTAAAAGTCCATAATTTCCCAGTTTGAATGCATAGTTGAAAACCATAATAAAAAACTGAGCCAAAACGGTGAATACTGGGAACACGGCAAGCCATGATGCTTTGAAGAATGAGTTTGAATCCAGGCGGTTATTCCAGGCAACGGATGCAAGGCAAATGAACATAAACAAAATGAACAAAGGATACAAAAGTCTGTTTAAAAGAACCTGACCGTATACTTCTTCAGAGTAACCGAATTTTTCAGCAGTTGAAATAATTCTCCATAAAGAAGACATTGGAATGGAATCTGGATTCAGAGATGCGTTTTCGATCATCTGGAAATCCGAGAACTCAACCGGAAGCATAATGAAATCTGTGCCTGTTGTATTTTCCTTATCTGCAAAATGATAAACAGGTTTTATTACTTGGTTTTCATTAACGCGATCAATACTTTTGAGCAGAATGTATGGAACATAATTGATATTACGTGCTATGCCCATATTTTCTTTTGTAAGAGGATTAATATCTTTTACTGAAACAGCTAGTACTTTTGCGTATGGAACATGCATTGAACTGAAAACCTTTCCAGTCGGATCAATACTATGAATAGAAAAATCACGAAGGTATTGAACCATACCACCGGTTGTTTTTACCTGAGTCATTCCTTTGAAATAAATGATGTCCTGCCAGCTGTCATCATATTTTAAGGAGAAGTAAACATCATTAGCGCTTTCGAAACTTTTAAGATTCCAGGTTTCATCTATAAAGAAGGAACGTTCATTAACTTTCTGTTCAGCAATTGCTTCATAAAAATACAGGTCTGAATCGTTTTTCAATTCCGGATGATCAACCTGAATATTTTTAAGAATGTAATAAGCTTTTAGATAATCTTCTTCCATAAGGGCTTTGTAGCCATCATATTTTTCCATGAATAAATTCTGTTCATCGGTACGGGCCAGTTCATGAAGTTCAGAAAGTTTATTCCATGATGCTGCAGAAATTTCTTTAAGTCTGGAAACATTAGGATCTTTTCCGCTGCTGATTTTCAGGGCACTTTCTGCATAGTAATGGGCAGTGAAATATTCTTCATTGTCCCAGCAGTTTTGTGCTTTTAAATAAAGTCCGTATACCTGACTCATATTTTCTGTGTCGATATTGCTTGAGGAGTCGGTAAATAAATCGTCCAGGTTTGTTTCGTACAGGATCTTTGCACTTCGAGTTTCCTGCATGCTGATCATAATATCTGCTTGATTTTTAATATTTGCCGCTTCTTTATTTGATTTGTTCAGTTTTAAGGCTTCTTTAGCGTATGCGGCAGCCGATTCTGGTTTTTTCTGGTCCAGGAAGTTTTGAGCTGCACGGATGTATTCATTTACCAGTTTTGGTTGGTTTTCCAGTGAAGTTTTGTGTCGTTTTGCAGTAAGGGACAAAACTTCTGTAGACATGGTCAACAACAAAGTACAAATCAAAGAAACTATAATGGTAAGTTTGTATCGGCTGAACATTGCCGGAGAGAATCTAGAAAAACTTCCTTCAGAATGATTTCCGAATTGGATGGAGCAAGCTAATGCAAATCCTGTAAAAATCATGGCCGGGAAAATTTTTGTGAAAAGTTCCAAAGTATTGAAGAACTTATAGTTTCCAACTGCAGTATTCAGTAACTCTACAGAAGGCTTCTGACAGAATGCGATTATGAGACAAATAAGGAAACCTAATCCAAGAAATGAAAACAGAATAATTAGAATTTTTTTCATGATAATCGGCCTCTCTTCTTCTTAATAAAAAACAGGACAGTTCCTAAAACCGTCAAAATAAGCGCAAACAGAAGGTTTACAAAAACAAGGAATGGTGAACTGAACCATGTTTTGAAATATTTAAAGAACCCTCCATTTACGAAAGGAAGATTTCTGAAATTAGTAAGTTCGTGAGACCAGAAGAATCCGTTATAGAATAGGACAAGTTCATAAAGAACGCCACAAATTGAATAATTTGCAATTCTCCAGGTTGTGAATCCCGAAAGTGCATAAATTGAAGAAAGAGCTAGAGCCATGGAAAGGAATCCCAGCCAGTATGTCCAGCCGTGAATTAAGTCGCTTTGCCCAATCTGTCTTAAGCTTCCAAAGAAAGAGTATGTAAATGATTTTGCGGCGAAAGAGTTTTTTATAAGAATGTCCTTATATGGAAGTGACTTGCGGGAAATATCAGCATAGGCGGACCAGTCATTTTCAAGGGCAGTGGAAGTTCCGGTTTCTGAAGTATCAATTGAGATTACATTTGTATTATCATCATTTAGGAAATAATACACTTTATCGTCGGCTTCGCGGAAATATCCAACAGAAAGATTTCCTTGTTCTAGAGAAGATTCAAAGAAAGAGTAGGAAAGTGCAGACGAAATATATTTTTCTTCAAAATGAGTTGATAAAGGGAAAATAAGGCACCATGAAAAGAATTGGGTAATAATAAATGCTACAAGTTGAAGTGGATTTCCCCGGTGTCTGATTCTATAGGCAATTAACAGGAATCCTGACACAAAAGCCATAACCTGGGTGACCGTAAAAAGAGAAGTAAGAAGATTTTCTCGAGTCCATATTGGTGACGAAGAGCCTGCAATAAGCCCCAGAGAATGGAGATATAGACAGTAAAAAAATGTTCCGATTAAAGAGCCTGCAATCAGCCAGAAAAACCAGGCAAGCAGAAGCTTCAAAGCTTTTTTCATTATAGACCTCTGAAAAGATTATCGGAATAAAAAAAAGAAAATGAAGTGGTTTTTTGGATGTCCACAGGATTAAACAAGTTATCCACAATGAATGCACAGTTATCCACAAAAAAAGTACTAGAAGTGGATGTTTTGGAGAGTTATTGTAAGGTTATACAAAATCATACATTTTGATGTATTTTATTATAATATAAAGAATTACAATGTGAAACATGAAAAACACTAATGTTTTACGACAAGGTTTTCGGAAAAATACAACGTTTTTTTGTTAAAATTCCACAAGAAACAGAAAGTTATCCACAATGTATAAACAATGAAAAAAAATTGGCAGGGTATAACATTTTTTTACATTTTGTATTAAGCCATAAATAAAAAAAACCGGAACAATTGTTCCGGTTTTAGTATTTTTGATAGTCGTTTTTGAGAGTCGTTATAGAATATTTAACCTAATGTAATATGTGCTGAAGCATCGATAGCCAGAATAGATTTGCATTCTGAACAACGGAAACGGCCAGGTTTTGTTGCACGAAGTTTTTTTGAACAAACTGGGCATCCGAATACTTTTGGGAAAACAGAATTTTCTACTGGAGCACCGTTCTTGAAGAAATTGATTGCATCATCTGTGTTTTCCTTAATATTGAAGAATTGAGAAAATCCAAGAAGCTGGAAAACTTCATATACTTTTGGCTGAATTTCAAGAAGTACAACATCTCCACCTTTTGGTTTTACAAGTTTCAAGAACACAGTAAAGGATCCAATTCCGGTTGAAGAAACATAGTTCAATGCTGAACAGTTAAAAATCAGATTTGTATACCCTGCTTCTACAATCTTTGTAATCTTTTTCTGAAAAAAACTTGAGTTGTATGTATCGATGTAGCCGTTAAGATAAATGAAAATTCCCTTTGGAACATTATCATTTTTTTCCAAAGAAATCTTGAGGCTATCGTCTTTTTCGTCATCAAAGCCAGGTATTAAGCTGTTGCTATTAATCATGGTTCACCTACTTTCTGATAGTTACATAAAATTATAGGGTATAAATCTCTACTATGTCAAATAAAAAACAAAAAAACTGTTTTTTAACGGTTTTTTCGTGATTTTATGATGAGGAAGACCGCTACCAGAATAGAACACAGCATCATCACAAAACAATAAATCTGCCCTGTGGAGAAGTTCAAAAGTGAAGTATTTGTGTAAATTGGTGCAGATGCATCTTTCGCGATGCGGTAACCTATTTCTGCGTCTGGTTCGCGGAAGTATTCAATTATGAAACGTACAAATCCGTAACCGAAAGTGTAGGTACAACCAATTTGACCGTCGAATTTTTTATGTTTTCGTGTAAACCAAATAATAAGGAATAACACAATTCCTTCGAAAAATGCTTCATAAAGAGGGCTTGGGTGGCGTGGAAGGTTTACCATTTTCAGACCTTCAATATTCATGCCAATTTGGGCGCAGAAGTCTTGTACCCATGGAAGGCTTGTACTGAATTTTTCGGCACGTGGAAAAACCATTCCCCATGGCATTGTTGTAATTCTTCCGTACAGTTCAGCATTCATAAAGTTTCCTAGGCGTCCGAAGGTGTAGCCTAAAGGAATGGCAACAGACATTGCATCAACCCATTTTGCAACAGGCTGCTTATGTTTTTTACACCATATAATCATTCCCAGAAGGCCACCAATAAATCCGCCGTGGTAAGACATTCCTGAAAAGCCGGTAAAATGCATTCCTGAATCGAAAGGCCAGAAAATAAGCCATGGCTTTTTCCAATAAATACCAGTAGTATCGTAGAAAAGTGTAGAGAAGATTCGGGCTCCTAAGAGAAGAAAAATAATTCCACAGAAAATAAAACTGAATAAATCATCTTCTTTTAGTTTGTAGTCCGATGTATCAAGAAAACCTTCTTTTGCTACTCTTTTTAAAACAAGCCATGCTGTTCCAAAAGCAAACAGGTACATAAGTCCATACCAGCGTAAAAGGTTTAGAACAGGAATCGAAGGAAAAATTTGTGGATGAATCCAGGATGGATAATTTATATATAAGAACATTATAGTTGGAATCCCTGGCTGGCAGCCTTTAATAGTTTTGATTTAAGAAGGTTATTTTCCTTTTTAAGTTGTGTAAGCTCGTAGTTTTGAGTTTTAATCATTTCGGCCATTTCTCCCATGGAAAGAGTTCCCCCAGAAACCAGGTCGTCGATGCCTGACAGTTTGTACGAAAAGTCTGCATCAGCTTCTTCTTCGACCTCATGGAAATTGTCATTAAAACTTTCCGGCATAAAGCCTGAATCGAATTTGTGCATTGGAGTGGAAAGGACTTTATCACCGATGCGATAAACGGCCTGTCCTAAAACAGACTGTGGTTTATACACGACAATCGGGAGTTGTGAAGAAAGGGCTTTGTCTTGAAGCATGTCGCGGAACATAACACCCAGATATTCAATATCCAGTCCCAGATATTGGTTACAAGAATTTTTGATGCGGGAAACTTTATCTGCATCTTTTGGATCTTCAATCATGTTCATGACTAAACGTGGTCTGAATTGTTGCATACGTGAAATGAAGAGTTGTGTCGTCTGAGGATCAACCTGACTTAAGGCTTGTACCAGCTGTGGAATATAAAGTTTCTGCATAGTCTGGGAATCTTTTTTCAGATCGTCCAGATACTGGCGACCTGGAGTGCCTCTTTTGAAGGTTGTATATAGAAGACGGAATACTGCGTTTTTAAGGAAAAGATAGCCATTCAATGTTGCGGTAACTGCTGGGGCAGTGACTACGATACCTTGAGGTGAAAGAAGGAACATATCGAGTATGAATTGATGAGTTCCAGCGCCTAAATCCAGGATAACATAGTCAGCATTAATATTATTCAGATTGCGGATAAGTTTTACCTTTTGGGCATGCTTGAGAGATGTTAAATCAGGAATCTGGCTGTCGCCGGCAATAAAGCTGACATTTTTATAATCGGTTGGACAAACAATATCTTTGAAATCTGATTTTTCTGTAAGCCATGAACCAAGGCTTGCAGATCCAGGGTGATGCCCGATAACTAAATGAAGGTTTGAAGCACCAAGGTCCAGATCGACCAGTACAACTTTTTTACCTGATTGTCCCAGGGCAATAGCAAGATTTGCAGAAAGAAGGCTTTTTCCTACGCCCCCTTTACCACTCGCAATAGGAATAATTTGACTCATAAAACTTATTTTAGCACAGAAAATATTTAAATAAAACCTAGGAAATTTTTACAGGGCCTTTTACCCTTTGGTTTTTAGTCCTTTCTGTGCTAAAATGTAAGTTATGAAAACTACATTTCGTTCTTCAATTATGGCATTTGTGGTACTTTTCTGTGCTACACAGTGTTTTGCTCAGTCTTCTACAAAAGACAACAAGCTTTCGGCTTATCAATATATGAAAAAACTTAATTCTGTTTTTGATTACGTTGAACAGAATTATGTAGATGAATTAGATCCAAAAATTCTGTATGAAGGCGCCATTAAAGGGATGCTGGATGCAATTGGAGATCCATATACAGTATATCTGGACCCGGATTATATGCGGGATTTGAACGATACCACTGAAGGTTCTTTTGGAGGTGTAGGTCTTTCTATTTCAAAAGCTGTGGAATCAACTCCAGAAAAACCTGCTTATGTTGAAGTAGCTTCTCCTATAGAAGATACTCCGGGGCAGCGTGCTGGCATTCAGGCTGGTGACCTTATTACAGCAATTAACGGAATGTCTACGCCAGAAATGACGATGAACGAAGTTCTGGGAATACTTCGCGGAAAAATTGGTGAGCCTGTTACAGTTTCTATTCGTCGTGGTGCAAATATGAATTTTGATGTGACTTTGATTCGCGCCCTTATTGAAGTCCCAACAGTAAAATACGGAATGATTGGAAATATCGGTTATGTAAGACTTATTCAGTTTACACCTGAAACACCTCATAGAGTTCAGGAAGCATTGGATAGTTTTGAAAAGAATAAGTACACAGGATTAATTATTGACCTTCGTGATAATCCGGGCGGGCTTATTACTTCTGTTTCAGAAATAGCAGACAAGTTTATCGATAACGGTCCTATTGTTTCTACAAAAAGCCGTTTGGTTTTTGAAAATCAGATATTTAATTCTTCTAAACAGAAAACTGTTGCATCTACAAAAGGAAAACCGATTATTGTGTTGATAAACCGTGGTTCCGCTTCCGCTTCAGAAATTCTTTCTGGGGCTCTTAAAGACAATCACCTGGCACTTCTGGTTGGTGAACGTACTTATGGAAAAGGTTCTGTTCAGCAGGTTATTCCACTTAGTGATGTAGATGGAATGAAAATCACTATGGCACGTTACTATACTCCAAGTGATACAAATATAGATAAAATCGGAATCCCTCCTGATGTTGAAGTAAAATATCCGGAACTGACTAAAGAAGCAGAAACTGCTTATGTTCAGATGGTGAATGATAATGTAATTGAAAACCTTGTAGCAGCAAGTGGAAAAATGACAGAAAAAGAAATTGCTGAACAGGCTTCTATTCTTGCAAAAACATATCCTTTGGAAGAAAGACTTTTGCGCCGTCTTATCAGAAATCAAGTTAATAAAACAGAACCTGCAGCTCTTTATGATTTGGATTATGATCTGCAACTTGGTAAGGCCCTTGAATTAATCGACAGGAAAGATTTTGATTCCATGGTAAAAAATGCAAAAACATTAAAAGAACTTCAGAATGAAGTAGAATTTGAGGAAAAAAAATAAAAGATGCGTCAGTTCATCAGTGAAGTGTTTCCTGATAAAAAAGGATATCTGGTTTTAAGTGGAAAGGATTTTAAATATTTCAGACAGGTCCTAAGAATTAAAGTTGGAGATATGGTGAGTGTTCGCCAGCCTGACGGAATTTTGCAAAATATGACTGCTTGTGAAATTGACGACAAGGCCAAAAAGCTAACACTTCAACTTTGTGCTTCAACCGATTTGGACATTGTAGAAAAAGAACTGACACGTGGTGTAAAAGCTTCTGAAATCAACCAGATTTTAAAGACCGAATACTGGTTATTTCAATTCCTTCCAAAAATTCAGAAACTGGAACAGATTGTAAAACAAGCAGTTGAATGTGGTGTTTCTGTTATCGTCCCTGTGATTGGAGAATATACGGAAAAGAGTTCCGTTATTGCTATGGATAATTCCGGCAAAATGGAACGACTTAATAAGATTATCCGTGAAGCCAGACAGCAGAGTGGTTCGCCGGTAGATACAAAACTTTATATGCCTGTCTCTTTACCGGAGGCTTGTAAAATCTGGAAAGAAAGAATTATGGATGACGAAGCAGCTGCATTTGTTCTTTCGGAAAGAAATGAAAAAACAAAGTCCATGACGTCCGCCTTGAAGGGTAGAAAAATTAATGTTGCAGCTTTGGCCTGTGGAAGTGAAGGTGGAATCAGTGTGGATGAAATAGAAAGAATTACACAGGATGATTTGTTTGTGCCGGTTCATTTTGAAGGAAATATTTTACGCTGTGAAACGGCTGCTCTTTATGGAATGGCTGCGCTTCAGGTAATAAATAGTCAGGGGTAGGGAAATGATTCAGAGAATAAATGTTTGTGGAGTTCCGGTAGATATTCTTAAACAGGAAAATCTGGAACAGGAAATTCTTGAGATTCTGGCAAAACCAGGAGCAAAACAGATTATGTTTCTTTCAGTCTGGAATCTTTTGAAAGCACGTCATAAGAATGATTATGCAGAAGCTTTAAAAAGTGCAGACCTTATTATTCCAATTTCAAAAAGTATTCTTCAAGGTGCAAAGTTTTTAAAACGGGATATTCCAGTGAGATATAACCCTTTTGATGCTGTTATTACAATTCTTTCCATTTTGGAAAATCATTTTAAAACTTTATATCTTTTGGGTGGTAATAGAAAAACTTTGCTTCAGACAGAAAGTAATCTTCACGTTACCTATCCTGAATTAAGAATTGTTGGTCGTTGTGTGGGATATTTTTCAAAGAATGCAGAAGCCGATGTTATTCAGGCTATTTATAAAGCACAGCCAAGTCTTGTTCTGGTAAGTGAGGGAATAAAAGAAAAGGATTTGTGGGCCTATCATAGAAAAAATCAGTTTTCTTCCAGTATTTTCCTGTACTATAGAGATGCCTTTGGAATTTTCAGTTCACGTATTCAGCGCGTGAATCCAAAAACTTTTGAAAAGGGACATGAAATGATGGTAGAGGTTCTTCATAACCCATTTAAGATTTTCATGATCTTTCCATTTATGTGGTACAGCCTGGTGCTTTTGTGGTACAAAATAAGAAAGAAATAAAAAAAAGCGCTTCACGTTCTGAAGTGCACCCCAATTATTGGACACTTTAACTAGGCTGATTTTAAGGACTGATT
>JAKSTM010000035.1 GCA_024402565.1 Treponema sp.
TCAGCTATAAACGAAGTCGTTCCCGCGGAATTATAGCCTTTTCAGGCAATGAGTGTGGCCGGCGCGGGGCTGAATCTCCCCAAAAAAGCTATAAATCACCCGTTTGGGGCAGCTTTATAGCTGAAAATGCTGTGAAGGGCTCCGCCGGCCATGCGTGAAACCTGAGTATCAGCTATAAATGCGGTCGTTCCCGCGGAAATATAGCCTTTTCAGGCAATGAGTGCGGCCGGCGCGGGACTGAATCTCCCCCAAAAAGCTATAAACCACCTGTTTGGGGCAGATTTATAGCTGAAAATGCTGTGAAGGGCTTCGCCGGCCAACGTTAAACCTGAGTTTCAGCTATAAATGCGGTCGTTCCCGCGGAATTATAGCCCCTACAGGCAATATGTGCGGCCGGCGCGGGACTGAATCTCCCCAAAAAGCTATAAACCACTCGTTTGGGGCGGATTTATAGCTGAAAATGCTGTGAAGGGCTTCGCCGGCCCTGCGTGAAACGCCTATATGAGACTCGCTATGGCATATTGCGCCGGTGAGGCGCCGTTACGAGTTCAATATCTGCGAAATAGAAGCCGTTCTGATTTTGGCTTAGGGGGTGGAGTCCCCGCGAAGCGGTCCGCCCTGGCGGATGAGCGTTAGCGAAGGACGGAACACCCGGCCTTCTGTGGTTTGCCACGGAAGGCAAGCCCCTAAAATTTTCATTTTTCCGTACAAAAAAGAAAAGTTACAACTTCAATTTTCTGTGATAGATTAATTATGAGAGGAAAAGCCATATGTTTAAAAAAGACGGAAATAAACTTGTAATTAATCATTGCGGACTTGAGACTTGGATCGAAGCCTGGGGTAAGGACTCTGTTCGTGTCCGAGTTCTTCGGGAAGAGACTTCCGCCGCTGCCGTCACTGGTGACGTTTCAGAAGGGAACAGCACTTTATGTGACTGGGCGCTGGACTCTGTTCCTTCGGAAACTTCTTCTGATATAGAAATAAATGATGTTGAAATCTCGGAGCCGTGGCATGTGCATTACGAGAATCCGGAAAGTCATGTTCAGAAGTTTCAGGAAGCGAGTCTTACAAACGGGCGCATGCAGGTTCGCGTGAACTTTGAAGGTTGGATTTCCTTCTGGGACCTGGGCCCCGCAGCACACGACGCCCTTGCAGCACACGACGCCTTTGCCGCCCACGCCCCCCTTGCAGTTGGTGACGCCTCCGCCGCACACGACGCCGTTTCCCGTGAGGAAAGTGATGCTGCAGAACCAAAGCTTCTTCTGGAAGAACAGTGGAGAAACCGCTGGCGTATTGACCGTTACTGTGCACCACTCAACACTATGGGGCGTGAAGTCTTCAAAAACAAAGATTCAGACTACAACCTGGTAAACGCCCGCTTCGAAGCATATGACGACGAAAAACTTTTCGGCATGGGACAGTATCAGGATTCACACCTGGATAAAAAAGGCGGAGTCTGGGAACTTGCTCAGAGAAACAGTCAGGCTTCCGTTCCATTTGTAATTTCAAACCGTGGCTATGGTTTCTTATGGAATAATCCTGCCATTGGAACAGCCGCCTTCGGCACAAACGGAACTGTGTGGTCTTGTCTTGAAGCCGACAAAATCGACTACTGGGTAACCTGCGGAACTCCTCTTGAATGTGAAAAAAACTATGCATCGGTTACAGGCTTCACTCCCATGATGCCTGATTTTGCCATGGGCTTCTGGCAGTGCAAACTTCGCTACAGAACTCAGGAAGAAGTACTTTCCGTTGCCCGTGAATATAAAAGAAGAAATCTTCCATTAGATGTAATCGTAATCGACTTTTTCCACTGGACCTGTCAGGGCGACTTTAAGTTTGATCCAGAAGACTGGCCTGATCCTGACGCAATGGTAAAAGAACTTTCTTCCATGAATGTAAAACTTATGGTTTCCGTCTGGCCTACAATCGACGAGCGTTCAGAAAATTATGACTACATGAAGGAGCACGGACTTCTTATCAGCTTTACGGAAGGCAAAGGCTTTAATATGGACTGGATGGGAAACACCGTTTTCTTTGATACTACAAATCCTGAAACCCGAAAGTTTGTCTGGGAAAAATGTAAGGAAAATTATTTCAAAAAAGGCATCGACCTTTTCTGGCTGGACGAAGCAGAACCTGAATACGGCAATTATGATTTTACAAAGTTCGGCTATCACCTTGGACCTGCCATGACCTGTTCCAACATCTATCCAAAGTATTATGCTCAAGCCTGGTACGACGGACTTAAAGAAAGCGGAGTTGAAAATCCTATCAGTTTGATCCGTTGCGCCTGGGCCGGAAGCCAGCGTTATGGAACTGTCTGCTGGTCAGGCGACATTCATTCCGATTTCAAATCTCTGCGCGACAACCTTCAGGCAGGACTTTCCATGGCAACAGCCGGAATCCCTTGGTGGACGACCGATATCGGTGGCTTCTTAGGCGGCGACATTCATAACGAAAGTTTCCGCGAACTTATTGTCCGCTGGTTTGCCTGGGGTGTTTTCTGTCCTGTTATGCGTCTTCACGGTGAAAGACCGCCTTTCAAACAGCTAGAAAAACCGTACCATGAAATCCGGGGCCATCAGATCAAGCAGATGGAAAGTGGTCAGGATAACGAAATCTGGAGCTTTGGCGACGAAGCTTATGAAATGCTGGCGCCTCTTCTGCAGCTGCGCGCTCGCTTAAAGCCGTACATCACGGAAGTGATGAAAACTGCCCACGAAGAAGGAGCCCCTGTAATGCGTCCGCTTTTCTTTGACTTTGCAGAAGATGAATGTGCCTGGATTATAGAAGACGAATACATGTTCGGACCGAAACTTCTTGTTGCTCCGGTAACTGACGAAGGTGTAGACAGTCGTTCAGTTTATCTTCCTGTTTTACCAAAAGGGGAGAAATGGATTGAAGCAATAACGGGCAAAAAATACAAGGGCGGATGCTGTGTAAAAGCGGCAGCGCCTCTTGGAAAAATCCCGGTATTTACACGCGGTAAGTTTGAGATCAAGTTGTTTTAAATTCCCTTTCGGATTCCTTTAAATTTTGTTACTATTTTTTTATGAGTCGAAAAAGGAATTTTGCAGTTGCTTTTTTTCTGTTGTGTTCTTTTATTTTGAATGCAGCAGAAGGCAACATGTGGGGTGAAAAACAATTCAGGGTCATAAAAACACAATGGTTTGATATCATTTATCCTCCTTCTTCGGCGGAGAGTGCTGCTCGTCTTGCACAATCTGCAGACGATATTTATGCAGAAATTGCAGGATTGTATGGATATGAGCCTTATGTTCGACTCCCAGTTATTTTAAGTCCAAAAGTTGAAGAATTTAATGCTTATTACACAAGCGTCGCTTATGACCGAATTGTAATATTCGATACAGCCAGTTCGGCTAGTTTGAGTGTTTTTTCTGACGAGCTTCTTTCCACTTTTCGCCATGAACTAACACATGCGTACACTTTTAATTTGAAGAATGGATTCTGGCGTTTTATTGGTGATGTTCTGGGAGACTGTGTAAGTCCCGCATCTTTTATTCTTTCAGGATGGGCGGAAGGCGCAACATTAACTTCTGAATCTGCAAATGGGGAAGGGCGGTTAAATGATGAGTATTCCCTGCATGTAGTTAAGCAGGCAAAACTGGAAAATCAATTTCCTGAATATCATGATATGCATGGCGTTTCTGACCAGTATCCTTCAGGTTCCTACTATTATTTCAATGGGGCTTTTAATAAGTGGCTTCAAGATACATATGGCATGGAGAAATATGCCGAGTTCTGGTACAAATGTGATAATTTTTACACTTTTGCGTTGGAAATATGTTTCAAAAAAATCTATGGAATTTCTGTTACAAAGGCCTGGCGGCTTTATCGGGATTCTTTTTCTGTTCCGGAAATTCCTGGAAATCCATTAATGGAAAATCAGACTGGGCATGTTTTTTTGATTTCTGATTTTTTTTCTGGAGATACAGAAGAATACTCCACTAAAAATAATTCCGGCGCTATATATTCCAGTCTTTCAAAATCTGATTCAGACCTTGCTTATATAAATTCTCAGGAAGCCGCTGTTTATTTAAATGGAAAAAAACTTTTTATACAGAACGGAATCTCAAAAGTCAGTTTGTCCAAAGACAGTCGTTTTATGGCTCTTTCCTATACTGATTATTACACTCCAGTTTATACAAAAAAAGTCAGGATTTACGATCTTCAGAAAAAATCATTTTTTAGTGTTCCAGAAACTGGAATTCGGGATGCTTCAATTCTTGTTTACAATGGGGATTATTTTCTTGTAATGATGGGGTTTGAAAGTCAGAAAAAATGGATTGAAATAAAAAAAGTCATGTTTGATGAAAAAGGCGGTATTTCTGATTTACAGGATTATAAAAAAATCATTCTTCCTTACGGTTTCACGGCCTCATCTTTTATCGATCTTTCAGATGATTCCGGGGCGGTCTTTGCCTTTGTAAAAAATAATCACTTGATTCACTCTATCTGCGTTATGAAACTGGAAACAGAGGAAATAACAGAGTATTCACTTTCTTATGAAAAAATGGTGATAAAAGGTCTTTCTGCTTCAGAAGACCTGAAAAATTTGTATTTTTCGTGGACAATTCCAGGGACTATGCCACGTTTTGGTGCTTTGAATAGGGATTCAGAAAATTTTGCACTTTCAGAAAAGGATTTTTCAGGAGGAGTGTTCGCCCCTGTTCAGGTTTCTTCCGGAGATTTTGTTTATGAAGGGCATTTTTTCCGTCAAAACAGGCTTTTCAGTATTAAATCGAATGAAAATGACTTGTTTTCGAAAACGGAAAATGCCCATAAATCCGAATATATCTTTTCTTTACCTGTAGAAGATAAAAGTTTTATGTCCATTCTGGATAAATCGGAAAAATATTCACCATTTAATGGCTATAAAGGAATCGTGATTCCTTTTTCGACTGTTCAAACTCTTTGTTTGCAGCCAAATCCAAACATGGGAATTCAATCCGAAACCTGTTTTTTAGGCGCTACTTATGTTTCCACAAATCCGTGGGGTGCAAATGTATTGCAAATATCGGCGGGAATGGATCCATTTACGTTAAAAAATGGACTTTCGACTCAAATAACAGGCGGTTCCGATACAGATTTCTTTTCATGGTCGGCAATGGGACAAATAGAATCAAATTTGAAAGTTTTGACCCAAATTTGGGGAAAAGGATCCTTGAATTTTCATATTCCTGTTGGGCGTTACCCATATATTGGAATAACTTATGATGTTCTTGTTAGTGCAGAAAATTTGCGGCCTCAGTCTGGAAAAACAGAGTTCCATTTATTTAATTTTTCAAACACTGCAGACGTCTGGTTTTCTACTGTTCATAAATGTGGATCCGGATATCAGGCTTTTTCTGGAATTACCATTGGTGTAGAAGCAGGAAATAAAAGAATTTCACCTTATTCGAATATTTATATTCCAAAATTAATTCCAGTGGATTGTAAATTTGGTTACACCTATAACTTTCCATTGAAGCTTCGAGCGGTTTTATTTCCAGAAAACTTTCATGATGCATCGTTTATAGCATCTTTATGTCTCTTTAGCATGGAAATCCAAAAAGGACTTCCCTTTCTTCCAGTTGTATTTATAAATAGATTTTATGTAAATGGGGGTTATAATGGAAAGTATGATTGGGAACCGGAAGATAATCTCTATTATACAGATTTTTTCTTTTTGAAAGGGGTTATGGGGGTAACACCAAATTTCACCAAAATGATTAACTTTGAGTTATATACAACTCTGTTTTTTTCATATCGGAATCCAATCAACGGAAAACCTGATTTTGAATGGCAGATTGGGTTTTCGGGCTCTTTATAACAAGAGCTCAAGTTCTTCCATATAGTTGCCGATAAACTATATGGAAATTTCTATAATAGTTAATTTGAGGTGTTTATATGAGCTTTAAGAAGTTTTTTACACTTATTTTTTTGATAACTTTGTTAATTCCTATGGTTTTTGCTCATGGAAAAAAGGATGTTGAAGAAAAAGACGTTGAAAATTTGAACAGCTGGCAGGAAACCTTTAGTCTTGAAGGCAAGAAGAAAGGAAAGTTCAACATTATGATTACGGCCAAAGATTTTGGTGGTAATACATATGTTGAAGGTCCATACAATATTTTTGTAGACCCTGATTCTGACCTTTGTATACCGGGTATTACAAACCCTGTTCCAAACATGCGCGTTGTCGGAAACCTTAACATTGTTGGTACATGTAAGGATGATGATGGAGTTGAACATGTTGAACTTATTCTTGATGGAGAAAAGACTGTAGTTGCTACCGGTGGTGAATTCTGGTCATATTACCTTGATACAACAGACCTTGAAGAAGGTGCTCATTCTATTGAAGTAGTTGGATTTGATATTAACGGTCTTGAAGGAAAACATACCAAACTTATCTGGCAGTTGGACCGTCGTCAGCCTGTAACTTCTGTAAAAGAAAAAGATATGATAACAGACCGTGCTATGGGTCAGCTGGTTTCGGGCAATGTAAAATTTGCCGGACTTGTTGAAGATGGTAACGGTATTAAATCCCTGGCATATTCTCTGGATAACGGAGAACATTTCCGCGATATAAAAATTAAAATCAACGATAAACTTAAAAATGCTCAATTTGAAATTTCTGTAAACACAAAAGAATTTAACGATGGACCAGCTGTTATCTGGTTCAAAGCTGTAGATAACTCTGGATCAACAGGTATTTATTCATTCCTTTACTACATCGACAATACAAAACCAGATGTAAGAATCATCTCACCTGAAAAAGATCAGCAGGTAAACGGTAAATTCTCAATTGCCGGTTTTGCAAAAGACGCAATCGGTATCACCTCATTAACTTGGACATATGGAAAAGAAACAGGAGAAATCGAATTAATTCCTGGTAACCCATACTGGAGTCTCGATTTTGATACAACAGGCGGAAAAGAAAAATCAGAAAAGTTCTCCATTCGCGCTGTTGATGCCGCAGATAACGTTGTAGAAGTTTCACAGAATATTATTCTTAATCAGGAAAGCGATAAACCAATTGTTACAATTTCACAGCCTGAAGTTTCAGCACAGTATGGTGCCGACGATGAACTTTACCTTCGTGGTATTGTTACAGATGACGATGCCGTTAGTGGTGTTAATATTTCCCTTGATGGCGGAGAAGCATTCTTCCATGAAACAAAAGGTGTTTTCTTCCATAACTTTGGTTCAACAAAAGAAATGGGAACAGGAAAACATAAAGTCACTGTAACAGGATTAGATGTAAACGGAGTAGAAGGAAATCCTGTAACAGTAGAATTCTTTACAATGGGTCAGATTCCACAGTACACAGATCCTGTTATTACAGTAGGAAAAGAATCAATTCCATTTGTAAATGGAATTGAAATTCATCCGGAAAGTGGTTCGGCATTTACAGTTGATATTGCTTCTACTGCAGGAATTAAAAACGTACGTACTGAATATTCAATTGGAAATAATGAACCAGTTGGAAATGATGTTATACTGAAGAACGTAGCAAATTACAAAGCTTCAATACCAGTAACAAATGATGTTCCATTTGGTGTTGTAAATGTAAAAGTGATTGCAACTGACATCTATGACAGAACAAACGAATTTACAGGAATCGTTTATGTTACAAATACAACAGTAATCAAACAGGATACACCTTCTGTTGTTTTTGATGATTCACGTGTAACTGTAGAAGGTGGAAAAGGAAAAATTGTAAACAATTCTGAATTCCCTGCTTCCGGTTACCTTATTGGAGACGTGGCAACATCAGTTGAACTGGTTCCTGAAACACCATTTGCAAAAGCCGTTCTTAATGGAAACCAGATTCAATTGGTTCCAGGAACAGCTGTAGGAACTTCTGAAGAAGTTATCGTTCGTGTAACAACAGCAAAGGGTGATACATTCGAATCGATTCCTCTCATATTCTCAAATGATACTGCTGTCCCAGCTCTTAAAATTGACGGTTATTCAGCTTCAGATGCTAAAGATATAAATGGTACAAACATCAGCATAAAAGGTACTGCAACTTGTGAAACAGGTATGAGCAAAGTGAAGTATCGCCTTATGTCGGCAGTTTGTGTTATGGATCCTGTAAAGGGAATTGTAAAATCTGTAAATCCTGTTGATATTCCAGAGGATTATTCAGATGCAAAATACAACGCAGAAGACGGTACTTTCAGCATAGATATTTCAACAGGAAATTTCGAACCTGGTGTTTATCTTGTAGAAGTAACTGCTGTCAGTTCAGCAGGAAATATAACAACAAAAGCATGCTGCTACAGAAAATTTGATGAAATCGTTGAAGATGAAAAAGGAAAGCTTCCTGTTGCAAAAGCTCCTGTAATTGTATGGTTCAACGGAAATGATGTTTATGCGGCTGGAGTTTATCAGAATTCTCTTGATGAAACATTCCATACTTTCCCACGTGCCGATATGGCCGAAGGAAATAATCCTCTGACTTGGGAAGTAACTGATGAAAACGGAAAAGTTGTTTCTGGAAAATATACTGCAACTAAAGATCCGACACTTTCTGCTAATTTTGCACTTGTTGGTGAAAAAACATATATGAGTGGTATGCCTGTTTCTTTGGCATACGGAAATGGAAAAGAAATTATTCCTGTAAATGTAACAGCTTACATTGATACTGGTGCAGTGGTTTCCTCTGCAACTTATGAAATCTATGGTGAAGAAATTTCCGGTGGTGATGTAAAACAGACTGGTTCAGCAAAACTTACAAAACCACTTGCAGGAGAAACAAGATGGACAGCTGAAATCCCTCTTAAGAATCTTCCTGCACGTGTTACAAAAATTAAACTGAACATAAAAGCTGGAACACTTACAACTTCAATTGAAGGTTCAGTAGAAATTGTTCGTCCTTCAGAAGAAAAATTGATGGATGACAAAGAAAAAATTTACGTAATGCCTTCAGTTGATATGCATTATGATTCAATCGCAAATCAGTACTTCATGAAGAATGATTCCAGATTCTATTATTATGCAAACTTCCCTTCACCAATCAGTGTGGAACTTGTTGGGGAAGCACTTAATGATGGACTGAAAATTGAAACAGAAGGAAACCTTATTTCCCTTGTTCCTGTAAAAGATGGTGCTTATAAGGATGTAGCAATAAAGGTAAAAGATGTTCTTGGAGATGAATATGTTTCAGATCCAATGAATTTTATTGTAGACGGTGCTGCTCCAGAATTGAAGATTGTTACTCCAGAACTTCATCAGTGGATGGGGGATGTTGTTAAGATTTCTGGAACTGCCGCAGATGTTCTTGGTGTAAAATCAATAGAATACTCACTTAATAATGGCGCAACTTGGGAAAGCTTTGAACTGGACGCTGGTGATACAGACGGCAAAGGTGTAACTTACAGTAAAGATGTTCCAATTTCTCAGCTGGCAGATGGACTTATCCAGATTGATGTTCGTGCAACTGATATTACAGGAAATGTTTCAGTTGAAAGAACTGCTATCTTCAAAGATATTACTCCTCCAGTTGTAAAAGTTATTTTGCCTTTGGGTGAAGATATTGTAAACGGTGAAACTCTGATTGTATTTGATGTTAAAGACAATGGTCTTTATAAGAAATCAGAATATATTCATCCACCTTTAGGAAAAGCTCCTGCAGAAGGAGAAACTGCTCCTGCCGCAGAAGAAAAACCGTCAGCTGTTGAAATTCCATATAGACCACTTATTGCAACAATGATTGGTACAAAAGAATGTCCAATTGATGATGCTATGTCGTTTGTATTTACAGATGACGCCGGTAATTCAACAACTCTTGAATCGTGGGCATTCCTTATCGATAACGAATCGGATCTTCCAGTTTCAGAAATCCATGTTCCGGAAGAAAATCAGGTAATTACCCGTGACTTTACTATTTCGGGAATTGTTACAGATGATGACGGAAAATCAGACATCTATTACAAAATCGATAATGGCGAATATATCCGTTATCCTGAAATGGGAACTAGTTTCTCTATTGATGTTCCAATCTCTTCAATGGTCGATAACGAACATACAGTTTCTGTTTATGCAGTCGATGTAAACGGTGTACAGGGACCTGAAACAACTCGTAATTTCCGTATATCTCTTGAAGAACCAAAAGCCGTTCTTATGGAACCAGATATGGATACTTCGGTTCGTGGAGTAATTACTCTTTCTGGTTGGGCAAAAGATAAAAACGGAATTGCCGACGTAAAAGTATCTCTGGATAACGGTAACTCTTATAACGATGCAATTCTTTTCGATGTAGAAGGCCCAGATGCAAACTGGTCATATACAGTAGACTCTCGTGCTATTCCGGGTGGTTCACAGGTTGTGTTCCTTAAGACAACTGATAATTATGGAATTCAGGGACTTTATTCAAGTTTGATTAATATTGATAACGAAGCACCAGTTCTCTCACTTGAACTTCCAATCGACGAATCAAATACAACAGGTCATTTATTCTTCTCTGGATATTCTTACGATAACGTTGAAATTACAGACATGCATGTTACAATTCGTAACCTGGAAAAGAATAGTGATCCATATGTTTCCGGATTCCCAATTGAACGCGTAATCGGAAAAGTTCTGGATATTACTTCCCTTGATAATGGATTCTATAACATTGAACTTACAGCAATCGATGCTGCAGGAAACTCTTCAAATGTTTCACGTAACATTCACTTGGATAAAGACAGACCTGAAGCTGTCGTTGATATCCTTTATCCACTGAACGGTGAACACAAAACTGGTGAATTCAATATTTATGGTCAGGCTGAATCAGAAAGACAGATTACTCTTTTGAATCTTTATGTTGATGACAAGTTTATTACGGAAACTACATTAACTGATTCAGGTTTCTATAAATTCGGAATTACTCAGGATCTTCTGGCAGATGGTGAACACTATTACAGAGTTGAAGCAGTTCTGGAAACAGGAACAACAATTTCTTCGCCTGTACAGAAAATTGTTTATAGTGCAAATGGACCTTGGGTAACAATTGATAACTTTGTATATGGTGACTTTGCTATGGGTCGTCCATATCTTCGTGGTCGTGCAGGTTACACAATTGACGGCGATGAACTTCTTTACGCAAAAACAAAAGAAGCTCCAATTGAACTCAAAGAAGAAGTTGCTGGAAAAGTTGTAGAAAAAATTGAACTTTCTATGGATAACGGTCGTACATTTATTCCACTTTCAAAAGGTGATAAATGGATGTACCGCGTTGAAAACGAAGACTGGCCAGAAGGTTATCACTTCTTGTTAATTCGTGCCACAATGAAAAATGGTGAAACAGCAATTGAAAGATCAATTGTTCAGATTGATAATACAAACCCAACTGTAAAACTTATTTCTCCTGAAGTAGGTGGACGTTATAACCAGGAATTGAGTTTCAGTGGTCTTTCTGGCGATGACGTTGGTCTTGAATCAGTTACTTTGGCTTTGCGTCAGGGTGATAAATCTTCTTATGAAGTTCCATCATTCATTCAGGGACTTTATCTGGACTTCCACTTCTGGGGTGCTTCTTTGTTTGATATCGGTGCAGGTCTTACATTCTTTGATGACAACGTTAAGCTCCAGTTCCAGTGGGGACAGTTTACACAGGCACAGCGTGATACAGTTTCAACTATGATTGGCGCTGACCTTACAGACCTTCGTTATGGTGGAGACATTCTGGGTATTAAGCTTTTGGCAAACATTTCCACAATTCCATTCAGTTATTTCTTTGGACATGACTGGGACTGGTTGTCTGCCAGCGTTGCAATTGGTGCTAACTTCTCATATTTCACAGAAACAAACTCTGGCGTTCCACAGGTTCTTTCAGCTGGTATTGTTCAGCTTGAATTCCCTAGAATCCAGTTTACTGGTGTAAAGATGTTCAGTACTATTTCTGGATATACAGAAGGTTCGTTGTGGTTTATTCCAACAGATATTCAGGCAGCAGGAAAGGGTCCTGATAAGATTGTTCCTCAGTTCTCACTTGGTCTGCGTGTAAATGTATTCTAATAGCTAATAGGGGTTTCATATGAAAAGAAAATTGAAAAACCTTGTTCTGGCGGCATGTTTACTATTCATGGCATTACCAGTTTTTGCCTTGGAAGAATATGTGAGTCTGGTTTATAAAGAAATTGATGTTGCATTTGCAGATCGTTCTGATGTCACGCTGGATGAAATTCTCCAGCGATATCAGGGAGATACGTATTATTTCCTTATGGAAAATTATTCCATGAAGAAAGTAAGACGCCTTATTTTGATTAACGATTACGAATTTGCTCTTGATGCTGACCTTGTTATTATTGATAACAACCTTGATAACATTGAAGCTGTTGAACTTTACGCAACAATTACAGATGCTTATGAAATGCAAAAGGCAGTACAGCGCCTGGCAGAAGAAAAACAGAAAGCCGAAGAACAGAGACTTGTTGTGTTAAAAGAAGAACAGCGTGATAACGTTGCGAAAAAATATAACACTGTAAAAACTTCGGACGGAAATGTTGTTTATACTACTGGAAAGAACGGCGGACAATTCAGTTATTCTGGATGGAATTTTGATATAGGACTGGCACCTGGTTTTATTTCAAACTCTGCAACAGGCCTTAATTCGATCAGCGTTGGACTTGGAATGGATATTGGGTATTACCGTATTCTTAACAATACAAATCTTGGTGGCGATGTAAGTGGAACTTTCAAATTCTTGAACGAATCAGTTTCTACTCAGAAAGATAACTCGATTTTCTTTGACGGTTCATTAATGTTCAAGATTGCTTTCCATGATTTTACAGATAAGTTGTTCCTCCGTGCGGGGGTAGATATTGAAGGTTGTATCCAGGGAAATGCGGCGACTACAGTTTATGACCGCGATCTTCAGTCAACACTTTTCAGCCCTGCCATTGGTATAAAACTTGTAGATATTTCTTTAGGAAATATGGCCTTTGCAATGAGCACAGATTACCTTATGGCTCATTTGTGGACCGACAACCTGAAGTTCGCAATGCGATTAGATTCTACTTTAAGTATTCCTTTTGCAACAATGGAAAAAGTGGATTTGAACTTTATTGTTGGACTTAAGGATGTAATGTTTATGAAGGATAGCGGATTCGAAAATCGTATGAATCTGGTATTTGCTTTAGGAGGTCGTAATGTCAGATAAACTTAAAAAACTTCTTGCTGCACTCTTATTTGCATTTTTGGCATTCAATGTTGTGGCAGCTACTCCAGATTTAGCCGGAAGGTTTCTTGAAAAGGCAGACACTGCCTATGATGATGGAGATATTGATGGCGCATATAAGTACATTAACCAGGCATTGGCATTAACAAAAAATGATCCAAATGCTTCAAATGTTACTATTTTTGCTCAGACTGTTTATAAAACAAAACTGAATCAGATTATGAATAATTACGATGAACTGGATTTCATCGACGTAACATCAAATCTGGAACAGTATCCATCAGTAGCAAGTGCTTCTATTAAGAAACTTGTTGCACAGATTGAAGCAATGCAGACTCAGAAAATTGAAGCTGAAAAAAAAGCTGCTCAAGAAAAACAACAGGCTGAAGAAGCTCGACGCGCCGAAGAGCAGACTGAAATAATGCGAAAGCAGGCTGAAGAATCTCGCAGACTTCAGGAAGAAGCCAATGAGGAAACTCGTAAAGCAAACGCAGAAAACCGCAGACTTCAGGAAGAAGCTAATGCGGAAACACGTAAAGCTAACGAAGAAAACCTGCGTATTCAAAAAGCTAATTCAGAAGAATTGAAGAATACACTTTCAAGTGGACTTCAGGTTCTTGGTGATGGACTTGAAAAATCTTCAACAGAAACACGAATGGCAATCAACAAAATTGTTTGGATTGTAATTCTCATTGTTGTTCTGATTTTCTTTATCGTTCTGGTAATCATGGTTATTGCACGAAAGAGTTTCAAACAAGCAGAAATTCAGCAGGAACAATATGTTCAAGCTTTCCGCATGCTTGCAGCTTCGCAGAATCAGACAAACCGTCTCATGCTTGGTGGAGTAACAGATCTTTATGGTGCCGAAGGTTCTCAACTTCGTCTTGCAGGCAGCTCGCGTTGGGCACCAGCTGCATTGCCAGATGTAGAACAGTCTCCAGAAGAACAGGAAGAACTCAGGACTTTAGCTTCAAAATGTGAAGACCTTGGTGCAAAAATTGACCAGGCAACCGGTCGTAAAAATAACTCAAAGAACGTTTCAGAACTTTGTTATAAAATTGCCATGGCACTGGGACTTCCACAAGGGGAATCAATGTTGTACTTCTGTGCTGCAATGGTTTATGATGCAGGCTTCCTCTCAATTGATCCTGAAATTATGGCTGCAGAAAATCTTACAGATGAACAGCGAAAACTCCTTCGTGAACATGTAAATATGTCAGAAAAACCTTTGGAATTTGTTCCTAAGCGATACTGGCAGACTTTTGAAGATGCTGCAAAATGGCATCATGAAAATATGGATGGATCTGGTTATCCTAAGGGACTTAAGGGAGACAAGATTCCTCAGATTGCACGACTTATTCGAGTTTGTGAAAGTTATATTTCTATGATTAGCCGTCGAAATTATCGTGAAATTTATGATAAAGAGACAGCAGTTGAAAAGCTTAGAGAAAAACCTGAATTCTATGATTCAGATGTAATTGATGTTCTGGAAACAATTATTTAATTTCAGAATAAAATAGAAAAGGACTGTTCAGAAAGTGCAAGTTGCACTAGTTGGACAGTCTTTTTTTTTAACTTCTGTTTGTAAACATTGAGACTGGAAGTGTTATTTTTACGCCGGAATATAAAACTAAGCCAGAAGTAAGGGAGTCGTAAATGTGAAGGGCGGAATTATCTGTGTTATTAAACACAGAATATGCCACATCCTGAACAAGTTGAATTTTTACATCGCCTTTAGTAAAGGAAGGTGTGGAAAATGAAACTCCGATTGTTCCAGGGAAGATAGAAGCAACTACCTCTTGTTTTGAGTCATTTACAATGCCATTTCCGAATGAAAAAATTGGACCCATGTAAACTTTAAGATAATCATTTAGAGTCATACTGAAGGTGATTGGAATTTGAATAAGGTTTATCCAGTAATTCCATCTGAATCCGATTCCAAGACCTGGCTGAAGCTTCATGCTTGAAACTCTAGCGTTTGCCTGGAAATCGATTCCTCGGAAACTTGGGATGAAACTTTCACGATTCATGATTGCCCAGTCTCCAAAAAGTGCTGCATCCACTTTGATTTCGTCCCATGCGAAATAACTGTCCTGAACGGCAGGCGTTTCTGAAATAACTTCATCGTCATTTACATTTGCGGAAGCAACCGCAGACTTCGTTTCGTTTTCGTCCGAAAGTGTATCAGGAAATTTAACTGAGCGATAAATTCTTCCGGCAGCAAGATAACGTGGTTTCCAATATGCTTCGTTTAGTGAAGATAAAATAACGCCAGTATTTGGGCCATCACTTAAGGCTGAAATAAATTGATTATTTCCAATGTAAATGCCTACATGTGATACGGTTCCCGATGATGTAGTCGTAAAGAACAGAAGGTCCCCTGGTTCTTTTTCATTGTCTTTTACAATGTGGGATTTTGAATAAAGAGCTTTTGCTGTGCGTGGAAGCTGGGTTCCATTGGCTTCTCTTGCCACATAAAAAATTAACCCGGAACAGTCAAAAGAGTCAGGTCCAGAGGCACCGTAAACATAAGGACATCCAATATATTTTTTTGCCTCAGTAATAATATTTGCCCGATATGATTTTGCCTTTTCAATAGACATTTCTTCTGCGCAAAGGCTTAAACAAGTAAGGCAGAATACGCTAATGAAGGCCGTTAAGATTTTATATCTGTGTTTTGTTAGGAATTCACGTCGTAATGTGTTCATATTGTGATTATCGATTATTTTTCCCTTTTAGTTAATGTATGGTATACTAAATATATTGGAGAAAATACATAAATTAAAGAAAAAATGTGTAGGAGTGAAGTATGGGGGTAAAAAAACGTATTCCTTGGGCAGGTATAGAATCCTACCGTGGTAAGGTTTTCACTGGTGAATGGCCAACATTTCCGGAGCTTATTGAGATTTCAGTAGATCGTTTTGGTGAGCGTCCTTGTTTTACGGATTTTGAAGGTCCTGGTGAATCAAAGAATACTATTACATATAATCAGATGTATCAGAAGGTTCAGCAGCTGGCTAAATGGATGGTTGCATCTGGAATTAAGAAAGGCGACCGGATTGCTGTAACAGGAAAAAACTCTCCTGAATGGGCTGTCACATATCTTGCAACTTTCTTTGCCGGCGGAATCGTGATTCCAATCGACAACGGACTTCATGAGGCTGAGGCGGGAAATCTTATTAAAACTTCTTCCCCTAAAATTATTTTTTCTGATGATGAGAAAAAAGGTTACTTCCGTAATACTTTTGCTGAAATACCTGTGTATTCGCTTCAGCCAAAGGAAACAGAAAATTATGTATATAATTTGAAGTTTGATGGTGAAGTAGAAATGAATGAACCTGTAAAGGAAGACGATACAGCTGCGATTCTTTTCACTTCAGGAACAACAGGAATTCCTAAAGGCGTAATGCTCAGTCATAAAAACCTTATTTCAGACTGTTTCATTGCACAGACAAATCTTGATATTTATCACACAGATGTATTTTACGCTCTTCTTCCTATTCATCATGGGTATACTATGCAGGCTGCTTTCATCTGTCCTCTTTCAGTTGGCGCCGAAATTGTTTTTGGAAAAAGCATGGCTGTTACACGCCTTATGAAGGAACTGCGTGAAGGAAAAATTACTATCATGCTTGGTGTTCCTTTGCTGTATAACAAACTTATGGCTGGAATTACAAAGGGCATTGAATCGAAAGGGCCATTTGTTGCAGGAATTATTAATGCTTTGGGAGGCATTTCGTATTTCTGTAAAAAAGCCTTCCATTTCAATCCTGGAAAAAAATTATTTAAAGCAGTCTTAATGCAGGCAAATATTTATACTTTACGTGTAGCTATTTGTGGCGGCGGGCCTCTCAGTTCTGATGTATTTAAGAAATACAATGAAATGGGAATCGATTTTATACAGGGCTATGGACTTACAGAAACTGCTCCTATCATTACATTGAATCCGGTTGAACATTTTAAGATTGAAAGTGTAGGTCGGGATTTTTCTCCTTATGAAGAGATGAAGATTATTGATATCGAAAAATATTCAACTCCTGGTGAACGTCCAATTGGTGAAATTGTAGTAAAGGGACCTATGGTAATGCAGGGCTATTACAATATGCCTGAAGAAACTGCAAAGATGTTTACAGAAGATGGATTCTTCAAAACAGGTGACCTTGGATGGATGGATTCTGAACACTATGTAATGCTTTGTGGTCGTGCTAAAAATCTGATTGTTACTGGAGGAGGAAAGAACGTTTATCCGGAAGAAATTGAAGACGCATTCCAGATGTTCTCAAATATTCAGCAGATTGTTGTGCAAGGATACGATACAGAAAGAGGTGAAGAAATAGAAGCCTTGATTTATCCTGCTGATTCAGTTTTTGAAGCTTTGGGAATGAAACGTGAAAGTGCATGGAATTCGAAAGAAGTTTCAGAACTCATTAAAGCTGATGTTGCTTCGGTGAACAAAAACCTTCAACCTTACGCCAGAATAACAAGAACTACAATTCTTGAAAATCCGTTGGCTCAAACAACCACTATGAAGGTTAAACGAAACTACAAGAAATAAATAAAAAAGGCTGTTACAAAAAAAATTGTAGCAGCCTTTTTTTTCGGTATAGTAATTTAATAGTTATAAAAAAGAAGAATTATTTGTCAGCTTTTTTTGCAGCAGATTTTCTTACGGCTTTTTTCTTAAGCCCTTCTGTATTTGTTACAACTACAGAGTTGTCTGCGTTTGAGTATGGAGCAGGAATATATTTGTCTGCTTTCCAATCGTTTTCCCATTTTGTTCCATCTAAAAGATAACGGAACTGGTATTCTTTGTTAGCTTCAAGTTCAAGTTTGATAGAAAATGATCCGTCTTTAGATCTTTTCAGAGGATTGTCTGTGCTACTCCAACTGTTGAAATCACCGGCGATATTAATTGTCTGAGCACCCTGTGCAGCTTCTGCAGATACTGTAAATGTAACTTCAACTTTTCCTTCTGCTGTTAAGACTTTACTTAATGCCATGTTATGGTCTCCTTTTTCTAATCCCACCGTTTTAAAGATATTGGAGATTATAGTATAAAGAGAAAAAAAAGTAAAGAATAGGTAAAAAAATAGTTGACAAATTTAAAAAAGTGGTTTTGAAAACGTTTTCGTTAGGGGAAAATATTGTCATAGAACAGGTAAACGAGTATATTATAAAGACATAACTTATCCGCTGATTTATCCAAATTGCCGGCGGTAAAAGCACCCGTATGGGAGCTTAAGAGCTAAACAGGAGGTCCACAAATGGGCACTATCACAAACAAAAATCACACACTTTTTACATCTGAATCGGTTGGCGAAGGCCATCCAGACAAACTCTGTGACCAGATTTCTGACGCAATTCTTGACCGCTGTCTGCAGCTTGATCCTGCAGCTCACGTAGCCTGTGAAACATTTTCTACAACAAACTTTATCCTCGTTGGCGGTGAAATCGGATTCCAGACAGGAACAAAAGAAGAACAGGAAGCTAATGCTGCAAAAATTATGGCTGAAGCTGAAACAATAGCACGCAATGTTGCAATCCGCATCGGTTACGTTTCTTCAGATGTAGGTCTTGACGGTTATCACTGTGAATTCATGAACAGACTTCACGCACAGTCATCTGACATCAATCAGGGTGTAGTTGGCGAAGGCGTAGAAAATAAAGGTGAACAGGGTGCCGGCGACCAGGGAATGATGTTCGGTTTCGCATGTAACGAAACACCAGAACTTATGCCTGCTACAGTTTACTATTCACATCAGTTGCTTCTTAAAGCACATGAACTTCGTCACGAAGGAAAAATCAGCTGGCTCCGTCCTGATGCAAAAAGTCAGGTAACAATCGAATATGACGGACACAAACCTGTTCGTATCGATGCTGTAGTTATTTCTCATCAGCATGATGAATCTGTAGACTACGAAACAATCCGCGACACAATCATGAACGAAGTAATCAAGCCTGTTCTTGAACCAACAGGACTTCTCGATGAAAACACAAAATACCACATCAATCCAACAGGACGCTTTGTAATCGGTGGACCAGACGGAGACTCAGGACTTACAGGACGCAAAATCATTGTTGATACTTACGGCGGAATGGGACGTCACGGTGGCGGTGCTTTCTCTGGAAAGGACCCTTCAAAAGTTGACCGTTCTGCAGCTTACAT
Source organism: Treponema sp. (assembly GCA_024402565.1). GTDB lineage: Bacteria > Spirochaetota > Spirochaetia > Treponematales > Treponemataceae > Treponema_D. Next base: position 19,338 of record JAKSTM010000035.1, read on the forward strand.
GGCACGTTACATTGCAAAGAACATTGTTGCCGCAGGCCTTGCAGACCGCGCCGAAGTTGAACTTGCTTACGCCATTGGTGTTGCAAAACCTGTTTCAATCATGGTCGAAACTTTCGGAACTGAAAAAGTGGAAGTTTCAAAAATCGTTGATGCAGTAAACAAAGTGTTCGACTGCCGTCCTGCAGGAATCGTTTCTACTCTTAACCTGAAGCAGCCGATTTATTCAAAGACTGCAAGCTACGGTCACTTCGGCCGTCCTGAATTCCCTTGGGAAAAAACAGACAAAGTCGAAGCTCTGAAAGCCGCTCTGTAAAAAAATGACAGAAAAACAGATACAAGAAATGTTTACCCGTCTTCGCGAGCAGAATCCGAATCCAACTTCGGAACTGAATTACGTGAATGCATATACACTTCTTGTAGCTGTTGTGCTCAGTGCCCAGGCAACTGACAAAAGCGTGAATATTGCTACTGAGCCCCTGTTCAAAGTAGTAACAACTCCTGAACAGATGGTTGCTCTGGGCGAAGAAAAACTTATCACTTATATCAAATCCATCGGCCTTTATAAAACAAAGGCAAAGCATGTAATCGAACTTTCAGAAAAACTCATTTCAGATTTCAATTCAGAAGTGCCGCAGGAGCGCCAGGAATTAATGAGTCTTCCGGGTGTTGGGCAGAAAACAGCAAACGTTGTTCAGAATGTGATTTTTAAAATGCCTACAATGCCGGTGGATACTCACATCTTCCGCGTGAGTCATAGAATAGGATTATCTGAAGGGGACACTCCAAATAAAGTGGAAGAAGATCTTCTGAAAATTATCCCCGAAGAATTCGGCTTCAATGCACATCATTGGCTTTTACTGCATGGCCGTTATGTATGTACCGCAAAAAATCCGAAATGCGAAAATTGTCTCATTTCGGATTTGTGTGCTAAGAAATTGTAAGTGGTTATTTTGTTGCTAATCTTATTACTTCGTATACTCAAGCCGCTATGGCGGCGACTTAAATAATTTCCACTATGTAAACGAAGTTATACGATTAGCATTTCGTTGCTAATCGTATAACTTCGTACGCACCATCATAAATTCCAGCGGCTTTATTTTTCATTATGTTCATGCACATGCGGTTCAGGATTTCCGGGTTATTCTGGAACTGGTCTAACATTTCACGAACAGAATTTTTTGTTTCGCATTCGTATGTTCCGTCTCCAATCTCAGCACTATGAATGGCACCCCAGGCTTCGTGACCACCAACACGACGGATAAAAAGTTTTGGAACAGGATAGAAAGCCAGTTCGCTTGGTTTTGTTACAAGAACGTCACTTCCTCGCATAAGAAGATTTGTTACGTAAACTGCAGCGAAAATATCCTTGTTGTAGAATACGTGAATTCCCTTTGGGGCATTAGCATCGCCTGCAGGTGTTAAAAGTGAATCTGCGAAATTTTTGGCATCTGAAAAATCATCAAAGTGTGTAACGGCATCTTTCAGTTCCGGAATGTCTTTTAATAAGCCTTCCCAAACATTTTTATGATCCCCAGTATTCAGCATGAGCATAGCCTTATTTGCCTTAATCTGTGGCATCAGGTAACGGATAATATCTCCATAGATTTCTTTCTGAGCACCAGCACCACCAATGGTAAGAAGATAACGAACTGCATCGCCTTTAGTTCTTCGATCCATTCGAAGCTGACAGTCATTTTCGATATTTTCTACCAGTTCATGATCAATGTAGTGCCCTGTGCATTTGAGAGCTTTTTCAGGCATTGGTTTCAGAATCTTGTCTTTATTCATTCCGCGAAGGGCTTTGTATCCAAGATATGAACTTTCAGTCTGTACAGTATGAAGTGAACCTTCAGCAAGGTGAAGTGCCATTGGCCAGTTGTCCGGAATTGCATTTACAACATGCGTGAGTCCAGCATGAACAGCTCCCTGAACCGGATAAACGTGAGCACCTACAAAAGGAATATCCTTTGGAAGGTCGTTATAAACAGGAGTGAAAAGTTCAGCAACCTTTTGATCTGCACTGTTATATGAAAGTTGACGAAATCCCTCTGAGTTCATTGGTTCCCAAACCAGGCGGTTAAATAGTTTTGATTTTTGCGAAAGACGTGAACCTAACGAATATAATTCATTTTGACTTTTTATAATTTTACCTGCAGTAGCACCTTGAAAAGAATGAAGGTCGAACCAATATGGTGTGTAACCCATTGAACGGGCGGCTGAAGCTAAAGCGATTGAAATTCTGTAATGACCAAATCCCATTCGGATATTTCCAACGATTAGTGGTTTTTCTTCTTTGCTTTTTTCTGTGAAACTGAAGGGCACAGAACTGTTTTCATCGATGACCAGATTTTTTACTCCCAGATTTTCTAAGGCCTGTATAGATTCTGTTTTAAGATGATATTCAGTATTTCTGTCATCTCCGAATTTGCGAATAAACTTTTTCTGGTTTTTAAGTCCTTTTTTAATTACGGAAACAGGCATCTCATTTCCGAAAATAACTTTTGATTTATCCATAAAAAAAATCCTCCGAAGGAAAAATCTCAAAATAGGGTTTGACAACTATCTTGTGCGGTGATATTCTGTGTGTATCGGTGATAGTTAGACTATCAGTTTTGTTTACAGTATATCTTTGATTTTAAGGATGTCAAGTGAAAGACAAAGCTAAAGCACGAGAAGAAATGAAAAGCCGCTACAATGTGGAGCGGTACAAGTATGCTGTGAATGTGGCATCGGGACTTTTTTTGGAACGTGGCATTGAGGCTGTAAAAATGACCGATATTGCCGAGAACTGTGGAATTGGGGTTGCTTCACTCTACAGGTACTTCGAAACAAAAACGGAAATCGTAATCCGTTCTGGAATTATTCTCTGGGAAAAAATACGATTGGACTTTTGGAAATATCTTTCTGAAAGAAAAGAAGGAAAGACTGGGCTTGAAGATTTATCTTATGACCTGGCTTATTTTAAGAATCTTTTTGCAAATCACAAAAACTTTATAAAATTTCTTGATGACTTTGATAGGATTATGCTTTCCGAAAAGGTTGATAAAAATCGCCTGGAAGCTTATGAAAAGTCTATCGTGGATTTTTATGAGCCATTTTGTGATTCTGTAAAAAAAGGTCGCGAAGACGGGACTATAAAAAAAGACGTTGATGTAGCGACTGTTTATGTTTCTGTGACACATGCTTTAATTGCAGTGTGCCAGAAATTTATTCGAGGAGAAATTCTTCCAGGAGATGATTTTTCGGTTTCTGAAAAGGAGATTGAAAAATTGCTGGAAATTACAGCTGCATACCTCGCAGCGTAATGAGGAGGTTGTATGAGCGAAAGAAGTTTAAGCCTTAAGGAAAAAATTGCTTTTGGTATTGGTGCTGTTGGGAAAGACATGGTTTATATGCTTTCGGCCAGTTATATCCTGTATTATTACCAGGATATAATGGGAGTAAGTGCAGTTGCTATGGGAATTATACTTCTGGCAGCTCGTGTTTTTGACGCTTTCAATGATCCGATTATGGGCGTTATTGTTGCTAAAACAAAAACACGCTGGGGAAAATTCCGTCCATGGCTTATGATTGGTACACTTACTAATGCTGTTGTTTTGTTCCTTATGTTTGCCGCTCCTCCAGCTCTTAATGGGGCAGGTCTTGTAGCTTATGCAGCCGTTACTTATATCCTTTGGGGTGTTACATACACAATGATGGATATTCCTTTCTGGTCGATGATTCCCGCATTTACAAAAGCTGGTAAAGAACGTGAAAGTATGTCAGCTTTAGGTCGTTCTTGTGCAGGGGTTGGTTCAGCACTGGTTACTATTGTGACAGTTCTTGCAGTCCGTGCACTTGGTACAATGACTGCCGGAGCCGATGCTACAGCAAAAATAATTGAACGCAGTGGATACAAGTGGTTCTCTCTGATTATTGCAGTTCTCTTTGTTATCTTCACAGTTTTCATGTGTGTTGCAATTAAAGAAAAATCAACAGTTGATATGGATAGTCCTGGGGTTGGAGAAATGTTTAAAGCACTTCTCAGAAATGATCAGGCTGTAATCATGGTAATTGCAATTGTTCTTATCAACACAGCGCTGTACACCACTTCAAACCTGACAATTTACTTTTTTAAGTATGACTTTGGCGGAGCTTCAGCATGGGAAGGTCAGTATACTTTGTTTAATACAGCAGGCGGCGGATTCCAGATTCTTTCCATGATGATTCTGTTTCCGGTTCTCCGAAAGTTTATGAACTCATTAAAAATTATGTTCACAAGCTTTGCCATGGCTTTCTTAGGATATGTAACTTTGCTTTTGATCTCACTTTCAGGGGCATCAAATGTTATGCTTCTTTTGATTCCGGCATTCCTTATTATGAGTGCTCTTGGAATGATGAATGTTTGTCTTACAATTTTCCTTGCTAACACATGTGATTATGGAGAATTGAAAAATGGTCGCCGTGATGAATCTGTTGTTTTCTCTATGCAAACATTTGTTGTAAAACTTTCGTCAGGGCTCGCAGCTTTGTTCGCATCCCTTATTCTTCAGTTCACAAAGATTTCAGAACTTTCACAGCTTGAAGAAATTGTTCTTGCTTCAGATGCCAGTCGTACAGGACTCCGCTTTAGTATGACAATTATCCCAATGGTTCTGATGATTGTAGCAATCATTCTGTTTAAGAAAAAGTATATTCTGACAGATGAAAAAATGGATGAAATTCAGGGATTACTGGCTGAAAAAAAATCTGAAAACTAGATTTTGAGAGTTTTTTTGCAGGAAACGCAGTCTTTTTTTAAGACTGCGTTTTTTTTCTATAATATTCCATAATTGAATTAATAAGCCTTTTTACTATATAATGATGTATTCTTTAATTAAAATTTAAGGGTAATACTATGCCAAAAATTGAATGTAATGAAAATTTATTCTTCCAGAGTCTTGGAAAA
>JAKSTM010000036.1 GCA_024402565.1 Treponema sp.
TCAGTGCAGAACATATCCTTTCTGGAGCTGGATGATTAAGGATAAGGAAATGTGGAATGAATGTGCTGAAACCTGTCCCGGCATGAATAAAGGCCGCGTCTGGACTTATGAAGAAATTGAACTGAACCGCCATGAATACGACGCAAACTTTCCACTGGAAAAAGAACAGTACGAAGCCCTCGATAACTGATTTTTTTCTAATCACTTGGTGTACGGTTTTCACTGCATTGTGAACATAATCCGTACACCATTATTTCTGTTCTATCTATTATTCCAGGAATGTTCTTGAATTCCTGTTTATTTACAAGCTTGTCTATATCAGCTTCCAGGTCTATTACTTTTGTGCATTCACTGCAGATAAAATGGCCATGAGGACTGGTAATGTGATCAAAGCGGTCAAATCCTTTTACTGTAGCGATTTTTACAATGTCTCCGGTCTCACATAATAGAGTTAGGTTTCTGTAAACTGTTCCAAGACTTACCTTGGGGAAATCCTGTCTGACTTCTTCAAAAATCATATCTGCGGTCGGGTGGTCCCAACGATTTGAAAGGCTTTTTAGAATTGCTTCCCTTTGTCTGGAATAATTCATTTTATTCTCCGAAAATAGTAATCATTATTGTTTTAAGGTTAACAGAGTCATAAAACTTTGTCAAATCTGTTATTTTTTTGTGAAAATCTCTAAAAATTCAAGAGAAATGTGAATATTCTTATTTATTCTTTTTAATATACCGTTATAATAGATAGAATGGAGAGAGGGGGGGATACATATGAAGAATACAAAACTTGTAACTAGAATCGTGCCGATTATTGCTGTAGTAATTCTTGTGCTTTACTGTGCTCAATCAGCCTTCCTTTCAGTTCAAACTCAGGGGCAAATCAAATCAGAATCAGAATATAATTACCAGAATCTGACCAAGGCATATGAAGGTATGCTTTCGGAACGTCTGGACAGATATTTTGACAATCTGGAACGTTATGTTAATGCTGGTGTTGTAGCCACAAAAAATCCAGATTTAATTGTAAACTGGCTTCGTCAGAATACACAGATGCGTGGTGAATTTGATTATGTTGCATTCGTAGATAAAGATGCAAATTTCCGTGCAGATAATGGTTCTGAAACAAAAATTCCAGACCGCGATTATTTCATTGAAATTATGAAAAACGGTGCTGAAACTTATGTAGATAATCCTGTTATTTCACGCACAAATGGAAAATTAATTATCCATATTAATAAAGTTTGTCGTGTAGATGGTGAAGTGATTGGTTTCTTCTCAGGCGTTGTTTTTGTTGATCAGTTGTCGTCAATCGTTTCGGGAATCAAAATCGGAAAAACAGGTGTTTCTGTACTTCTTTCTGAAAAAGGTGAAGTTATTTCAACAAGTGGTGATACAACTGTTGTTGCAGCTTCTCTTAATGGCGTAAGAACTTCGGAAAATGAATATAAGCAGAATGATGGTACAAAGGTTCATGCAACATGGCTTAAAACAGAAGGTGGAGATCGTCTTTACACCTATACAGGGGTTAGTAAAACTTCCTGGACTGTTGGATTTATGATTGATTCTTCTGAGGTTTTGAGCCTTGCAGGAAAAATTGGAACAACAATGAGTATTGCCGGAATTATTATTATTATAGTAATGATTGCAATTCTTGGAGCTCTGATTGTTAAAGCACTTAACCCACTTCAGATTGTTGAAAATACAATTTCAAGTATTGCCAGTGGTGAAGGGGACTTAACTAAAAAAATTGAATTGAATATTAAGAGCCGCAATGAAGTTGCCCGCATTGTTGAAGGCTTTAATAACTTCTCTGGAAAACTTCGGGAGATTATTTCGGCAACGAAAGATTCTAAAAATCTTCTGGTTGAAGCTGGTAAAAATCTTGCAGAAACAACACAGGATACAGCTTCTTCTATTACTCAGATTATTGCAAACATCCAGAGTATGGAAAAAAATATTAATCGTCAGAGTGGAAGTGTTACAGAAACAGCCGGAGCCGTAAATCAGATTGCTTCAAATATTGAATCTTTGAACAAGATGATTGAAAACCAGACTATAAGTATTCAGCAGGCTTCATCGGCTATTGAAGAAATGATTGGAAATATTAATTCGGTTAACTCTTCTGTAAATATGATGGCAGCTTCTTTTGATGAACTTGAAAAGAAAGCTGTAGAAGGTGTTAAAAAGCAGAACGAGGTAAATGATAAGATTCAGATAATCGAAAGTGATTCTGAAGCACTTAAGGAAGCCAATGCTGTTATTTCAAGTATTGCTGAACAGACAAACCTTCTTGCTATGAACGCTGCAATCGAAGCCGCTCATGCAGGTGAAGCAGGTAAAGGATTCTCGGTTGTTGCTGATGAAATCCGTAAACTTTCTGAAACATCAAGTGATCAGTCTAAAACAATTGGTGATCAGCTGGCAAAAATTACTTCAAATATTTCTCAGATTGTTCTGGTTTCTCAGGACGCTGCAAATGCATTTGATGCTGTTTCTGGTGGTATTAATAATACTAATTCTCTTGTACAGCAGATTAAAGGTGCCATGTTTGAACAGGAAGAAGGATCAAAACAGATTTCTATTGCTCTTCAGACAATGAATGACAGTTCTTTCAATGTTCGTAATGCTTCTCAGGAAATGGAAAGCGGAAATAAGGCTATTCTTGATGAAATTAAGAATCTTCAGGAATCAACTTATATTATGAAGACTGGAATGGAAGAAATGTCAGAAGGCGCAAAACATATTAATGAATCCGGTTCTAGTCTTTCTGACCTTTCTGAACAGATGGAACTTTCTATTCAGAAAATTGGTGAACAGGTAGACCGTTTCAAAGTATAAAATTGATTTTAATCTAAAAAAAGCCGTGGTTTATTCGAGGCCACTGAAAAAGGTCTCCAATTTTAAGGCCTGAAAAAAAAAAGCCAGATCTTTGAGAAAAAAATCTCATAAATCTGGCTTTTGCTCTTTTAAAGAGCAAATTATTTGTCTTTCATTTCCTTATTTTTCATCAAGAATTGTAATAATTCGTTTTATATTAGCTGCAAAGATTGTGCAGGCTCCCTGTATTTTTGTTGCATAAAGACAATTACCCATTGAAACATCGTAACCCAGTACGTTTTTGAGTTCACTGTTCTTTGCCTCAATCTTATAGCGCTCTTTTGAAAGCTGCTTGAATTCTTCTGTCTCCTGAAATTCCTGCTGTTGCTTATGCTCATCACATTTTAAAGTTACACTGAAAGTCTTGGACTTTGCACCTTCCTTGTAACAGCCTTCACGCTGAGGACATTGCTTACATTTTTCAATGTCAAAGTAATAGGTCTGTGACTGGTTGGTTCCAATCTTCTTTGATCCTGTTACAGCCTTTCTGACTGCAAGTTCTCCAACCGGACACTGCATCATGTCTGCATCTTTATTGTATACAAATCCATTGTTATCTTTTCTGAATCCTTCTGTAATAGACGGATTCAGTCTTGATATCAGCTTAAAATTCTTTTTATCATTCTCATCTTCCTGATTTGCAAGTTTTAAATTGTCTTTTCCAGAATAAGCCCTGTCTGCAATTACATTTTCAACTGTCATTCCTGCCTTGCGGCTTTTTTCCACCAGTTCTGGAAGTTCCTTGCCATCAGGCTTTTCTCCGCTTGTAACTGTTGCTGCTGTAATGATTCTTTCCGGGGTCATTGCGATATGGGTTTTATAGCCGAAAAATGCTGTGTCCGCTGATTTGTAACCGGTCTTCGCATCTTCATCTGTGGATTTATACATTTCTTCTTTTGTATCTTCCATTGTTTCCTTCAGAAGATTCATCTTTTCGATGATTCTTGGAAGATTTGGTACAACTGGCATTCCCTCAATTGTCTTCAGAAGTCTCTCACAATATTCAACTTCCTTTTCTATGGAGTCCTCTTCATTTTTTGCTGGCATCATGTTTTTTGTTTTTTCATCCACGCTGTATACTTCCTTGCGAAGTCTCTTGGCATGTTCCTGAAGGACTTCCCGTATCGGATGGCTGTTGTAGCGTGATTTTGTGTGTGTTGCATCTATGATTATGCTTTTTGATTCTATTATGCCTTTATCCATTGCAATCTGAACTGTCTTCTCAATAAGGAGATCCAGAAGTTCTGTATCTTTCAGCCTTAACTTTCTGAACTTAGATAAAGTACTTGCGTTTATCACTTCATCTTCAGGATTTAATCCTAGAAAATATTTGTAGGAAAGGTCATAAAGAGCTCGTTCCACAAGGTCAACATCTGACATAGGATGCAGACATTTGAGGAAAAGGAATTTAAAAAGATATTCAGGATCTTCGGCTGTTCGTCCGTTGTCTGGACAATATTTATCTTTCAGTTCATCCCTTATGAAACTGAAATCTATCAGTTCATTTATTTTTCTGAACAGATGATTCTGTGGAATCAATTTGTCATATAAATCTGTGTATTGACTGAAATTTAATTCTTGCTGTGACTTGAGCATAAAAAAAACACCACCTGAATAAATTTTACTCTATTCAAATGGTGTTTGTAAATTCAGTCTTTAATGGACTTTTTCAGTGGCCTCGTTTATTCCACGGCTTTTTTTGTGTAAAACGGTGATTGAGCTTGCGGTCCCTGAGCCTGTCGAAGGGCCCGCAGGCTTGCAGTTCTACTTTGTGTTCACAGTCATAACTTCCTGGATTGCGGCATGTTCCGTAATGAGTTTTTCATTTTTATTTGTGCGGAATGGAGCCAGAGGAAGTCCTTCTTTGTTGTAAACTGTAACAGGGCAGTAGTTGTACCAGTTGTAGCGGCAGGCTTTAGGTTCAGGAACTTCAGCACTTGTCACTTCAATGGTGTTTCCATTAAAGGCAGGAAGTGCGCCAAACCATTCACCTTTTTCATTCTGGATTTCAAAGCCTGTCCATTTTCCGTTTACCATAGCACCGATTTTTTCATTTCCCTGAATCTTTTCAAGGGTGACCAGATTTGCAAGTTCTTCCGGTTTTTCTTTTGTAATGAATCCGTTTTCCGCATTGTCAAAAGTCAGAATCATTTTTCCGTTCTGGCTGACAGCAGATTTAAGTGTCGGATTGAATGCTTCTTCATTAGAAGCTTTTCCATCATACTGTGTTTTCATGGCAATGGCTTCAAGTCGTTCCCCTACAACCTGTTTCTGTTTTGGATGAATGTCGTTGAATGCTCCTTCGTCCATGAGAACCGTCATATATGTGTTTGCAACAGTTTTTGAAACTTTTTCCTGAGCTTCGCGGATAAGGCACCAGTGTTTAAAATCTTTATCCTGCTTGTAGCGGTTTACAGTAAGCTGGACAAAAATGAAAGGAAGTGTGTCATCATTCCAGTCTGTACGCCAGTTGTCGATCATTCGTGTAAAAAGTTTTGCATACATGTTTGGTTTGTGGTCATCACTTTCGCCCTGATACCAGATAACGCCTTTCATTGTGTAAGGCGAAACTCGGGAAAGCATTGTGTCATAAAGTCCGCAAGGGCGGTAAGGATTTTTACAGCTCTTAGGTCCCGGCCATTCGTTCTTCCCAATTTTTTCCTGAAGATCATTCCATTCAATATCAGGCTGAACAGCATATACTTCCTGTGCGCGGACGTTCCATTCTGCATCCCGTTTCAGATAGTCGTCATATTCTTTCATCTGTTCTTCAACAGATTTTCCCTTTGTGGCTTCAATCTGTTCTTCTATATAAGTGTTCAGTTCATTGTCAGTTTTCAGATAATTTTCATGCATCCATGCCGAACAGGAAGTTCCGCCCCAGTTACAGCCTAAAAGTCCTACAGTGCAGTCAAGTTCTGCAGCAAGCTTTCTTCCAAAGAAATATCCTACAGCACTCCATGCTTTGCGGGCATCGGAATCCCACTTTGACCAGCAGGTATTTTCTTCCGCTTTGTAAAAAGCTTCATCTTTCCATGAAATCTTATTTGTGTAATAAAAGCGAACGTTAGGATCTTTTGTTTCAGAAAGGGCAGCAGATGCTTCTTTACAGTTCTGAAGTTCAAATTCCATGTTTGACTGTCCGCCACAAAGCCAGACTTCACCAATTGCTACATCGCTGAAAGTTTTTGTATAAGTTCCGCATTTTACAGAAAGCTCACAGTCTGTTTCTGCTTTCTGGGAAGGAAGTGTAACAATCCATTTAGTTTCTTTTCCTGAAGCTTTTGTGGATGCAGTATTTTCTGCAAGGATTTTTCCGTCTTTGGAAAGTGTTACGGTAACTGTAACATCGGAATCGCACCATCCGAATACATCAATATTTTTATTTCTCTGTAATACGCAATGATCGCTGAATACGGCTGCTGTTTTGAACATAATAATTACTCCTTAAATTTAGTTTACTACCTGAAGACTTAAAAAGTCACCCTAAAAATTTTACACCATTCCTTTGATTCCATAGAAAGTGAAATTTTCCAGAGTTTCCTCAAGCTCCTTAAGAGGCATTTTCCGCTCGGCAGTAAACCAGTTGCAGAAAGCTTCAACAATTCCCGAAAAAATAAAATTGATTATGACTTCGACTTTTTCAGGATCTTTATCCGGGTAATCTGCAAGAAAAGCCTGTACAATCTGTTCTTTGATTTTTCCTACGATTTTTGTATTCAGGCTTGAAGTTTCTTTCATACGGAGAAGATTTGCATAAAAATCAAAGTTTTTACTTACAATCTGGTCCAGGCTGTGAAGCACTTTATGGGGATTTTCCAGAAAAGTGTGCATGTCTTCGTTTTTTATAGTGTCTTCAAAAATGCATGCAATCTCATCTTCAATTTCATCAATCACTTCATAAATTCCCGCATAGTAGCTGTAAAAAGTTTTGCGGTTTATATTTGCCGTTTCTGCAATATCTGTAATTGTGATTTCATTCAGGCTTTTCTGTGAAATAAGCAGAGCAAAAGCGTCCTTAATTGATTTTTTTGTACGTTCAATTCGTCTGTCCATAATAAAAATATACCACAAAATTTACCACAAGTGTTACTTTTTACTCACTTTTTACTTTTTCTGTTCCATGGCTTTTTTTTTCATTATTACCTTAAAAATACCTAATTGATTTGAAAGGAGAAACTTGTGAATAAGTTTGGAAAAATTGTAGTAAAGAACAGAATTCTGATTCTTGTTATTTCGCTTCTGCTTGTTGTTCCGTCAGTAATCGGCATGATAAAAACCCGTGTAAATTATGACATGCTGGATTATCTTCCTGAAACCATGGATACCGTAAAAGGTCAGAACATCCTGCTTGATGATTTCGGAAAAGGAGCTTTTTCTATTCTGGTTGTTGAAGGTATGCAGCCAAAAGAAGTTTCGCTGCTGAAAAAGGAAATCGAAAAAATTGATCATGTTGATTCTGTAATCTGGTACGATTCCTTTGCTGATATTTCGGTTCCAATGGAAATGCTTCCAAAAAAATATTATGAAGCTTTCAATAAAAACGGTTCCACTTTAATGGCAGTTTTCTTTGACACTTCTACAAGCTCTGATGACACTATGAAAGCCATCGGGGACGTAAAAAAGGTTTGCGGAAAAAATACTTATGTGACAGGAATGTCGGCTTTGGTTACAGAGCTTAAGGAACTGTGCGAAGCAGAAGAAGCAACTTATGTTGGAATCGCAGTTGTTCTTGCAGTGGTTGCCATGCTGATTTTTATGGATTCTTTCCTCGTTCCTTTTGTATTCATTGCAAGCATTGGAATTGCAATTCTCTGGAATATGGGAACAAATTATTTCTTCGGTGAAGTTTCATACATTACAAAAGCACTTGCCGCTGTTCTTCAGCTTGCCGTAACAATGGATTATTCAATCTTCCTCTGGAACAGTTATTCAGAACAGAAAAGGCGTTTTGAAGGAGACAAGAACCGTGCCATGGCTCACGCTATTTCAAACACAATTACTTCTGTTGTGGGCAGTTCTATTACTACTATTGCAGGTTTCCTTGCTCTTTGTTTCATGACATTCACACTTGGAAAGGACCTTGGCCTTGTTATGGCAAAAGGAGTTGTTCTTGGAGTAATCGGCTGTGTAACAACTCTTCCTGTAATGATTCTTGTTTTTGATAAAGCCATTGAAAAAACAAAGCACAAGGTTTTCCTTCCAAAAATGGACAGTCTTGCAAACGGCATTGTAAAAGGACGCTTTGTCATTCTTGCTGTTTTTGTTGTTATCCTTATTCCGGCTTTCTTCGGTTACAGACACACACCAGTTTACTATGACCTTGGACAGTGTCTTCCTGAAAAACTGGATTTCGTTCAGGCAACAAAAAAACTGAACAACGATTACAACATGGCAAACACTCACATGGTTCTTATTGATTCATCACTGAATCAGAAAGAAGTAAAGAAAATGATGAAGGAACTTGAAAAAGTTGATGGCGTAAAAATGAGTCTTGGAATGTCATCAGCAATTGGTTCACTTATTCCCGATTCAATCATTCCGGAAAAACTTACAAAGACACTGAAAAGTGACCGCTATGAACTTGTTCTTGTAACTTCGGAATATTACACAGCTACTGATGAAGTAAATAATCAGATTGATGAACTTAATGAAATCATCAAGAAATATGATCCTGAAGGAATGATTATTGGGGAGGCTGCCTGTACAAAAGATATGATCGCAATTACAGATCATGACTTTAATGTTGTAACATGGCTTTCTATTGCGGCAATCTTCCTTATTATCGCTTTTGTATTCAAGAGTGCGTCCCTTCCATTCATTCTGGTTTCGGTAATTGAGTTTGCAATCTTTGTGAACCTTGGGCTTCCATATTTCACAAATACGGAACTCCCGTTCATTGGACCAATCTGCGTAAGCACAATCCAGCTTGGTGCAACTGTCGATTACGCAATTCTTATGACAACCCGTTATCTTAAAGAAAGACGAAGCGGAAAAGAGAAGAAGGATTCTGTTACAGTTGCTTTGAGCTCATCACTTCCTTCTATCATTGTCAGCGCAGTGGGATTCTTTGCTGCAACTTTCGGAGTCGGTATTTACTCAAACGTAGATATCATCAGTACTATGTGTAACCTTATGGCACGAGGGGCTGCTGTAAGTATGCTTTCGGTTGTGCTTGTTCTGCCAACCTTCCTTATGCTTTTTGACGGACTCATAATCCGCACAACCAGCATGAAGAAAAAAGAAAACTAAAATAGATTTTATTTAGGAGATTTTGATATGAAAAGAGAACTTGTTATGTGTGCAGCACTTGCACTTATGGGAACTACAGTTTGGGCAAGACCTTCACTTGAACCAAAAAAGAATGCAGATAAAGAAGAAAATGTTTATGTTCTTTCTGATGCAGAAGGAAATGTAAGCAAAGTGATTGTTTCAGGATGGCTTAAAAATCCGGACAAGAAAAAAACAATTTCTGATGTAAGTGATCTTAAAGATATGGTGAATGTAAAAGGGGATGAAACATTTACAGAAAAATCGGGAAACAGAAAAGTCTGGACTGCAAACGGAAATGATATTTTTTATCAGGGAACAAGCGAAAACAAACTTCCTGTTTCTATAAAAATCAGCTACTTTCTGGACGGAAAAAAAGTGACAGCCGAACAGATTGCCGGAAAAAGCGGAAATGTAAAAATCCGTTTTGATTACAAAGTGAGCCAGTTTGAAAAAGTGGTGATTGACGGAAAGAAATGCGAAATCAGTCCTGCTTTCCTTGTAATGTCTGGGCTTCTTATGGATAACGAAGATTTCCGTAATATAAAGGTAAGTACAGGAAAAATCATCAATGACGGAAACCGTTCAATTGTTGTTGGCGTAGCACTTCCAGGAATGCAGGAAAACCTTGGCCTGGACTCAAAAGATTTTCAGTTTCCATCATTTGTTGAAATTACTGCTGAAACAAAAGACTTCTCCCTTATCACAATGATGTCTCTTGTTACAAACGAAGTTATTAGCGGGCTCAACCTTGATGATGTAAATTCAAGTGATGAACTTTCAATCATGATTTCAAATGTTACAGGAAAACTGAATGCGGGAATCGAAGAACTTTCAGAAGGCGTTATCAAGCTTGATGATGGAATGCATTCTTTGAACACAGGTCTGTCGGGGCTTTCATCAAAATCTGATACTTTGAGAGAAGGCGCAGATCATGTTTTCCAGGCACTCTTTGATACTGCTGAAAGCACTTTCAGGAAAAATCATCTTAATGTCGAAAAACTGACAATTGAAAATTATCATCAGGTTCTTGAACCGCTGGCTGAAAAACTGATTTTCCAGAAAGACAAAAAACAGGTTCTGGATCTGATTGAAAGTCTTGATAACTACAAAAAGTTCTATGACGGTGTTTATGCTTATACAAAAGCTGTGGATAAATGTTACGAGGGTAGTGTAGCTCTTGCTGATGGAACTTCTACATTAAGAGAAGCTGTTTCAGGAATTGTTCACGGAAGTTCTGAACTTGTAAATGACATTGCAAACTTCCAGGATGACTCTTTGAGTTTACTTGACGGAATGGAAGGAATTGACCGTGAAACTCTGGAAAAACTGATTCACGTTGTAGCCGAAAGCGAAGCAGTTCTGCCACGCCTTAAGGCTACCGTGAATGTTACAGAAAAATATCAGAGCTTCACAGGTCTTTCATCTGATATGACAGGACGTGTAAGATTTATTTACCGCACAAGCGGCATTTAATAAACCGCATGAAGGCTTCCTGGCCTTCCGGTGTACGTTTGAAAACGCCTGCGTCCTCAAGGACGCGGGCAAATACTTTTCCAACTTCATCCTGAAGAATCTGATCAACATTTTCTTTTGTAATTTCCTGATAGTTTGGTCTGAAACTGTTTACCCAAGTACCATGTTTTGAAAGAGCTTCGATTTTTTCAATCTTCTTTCCCGAAACAATTGCTTTACCAAGATCTGCAAGTTCTGTTTTAAGACGGCTTGGAAGAACGGCTAAGCCCATAACTTCAATAAGTCCGATGTTTTCCTTTTTGATGTGATGAAGTTCGGCGTGAGGATGGAATACACCAAGCGGGTGTTCTTCTGTTGTAATGTTGTTTCTGAGAACCAGGTCCAGTTCGAATTCTTCGCCCCGCATGCGTGCAATCGGTGTGATTGTGTTGTGAGGGGTTCCGTCAGTTTCAGAAAAAATGAAAGCTGATTCGTCTGTGTAACTTCGCCATTCTTCAAGAATTTTTTCTGCAAGTTTTATCACTTTGTCAGGATTTTTCCCATCAAGGCGGATTACACTCATTGGCCATTTTACAATGCCGGCGCGAACACCGCTGAATCCTTTTACTGTGAATTCTTTTTCAACCGGAGCTTTTGCCATGGCAAAAGTGTAGTTACCGCCCTGGAAATGGTTGTGGGTAAGAATCGAACCGCCAACTATTGGAAGGTCAGCGTTGCTTCCAACAGTGTAGTGAGGGAACTGCTTTATGAAATCAAAAAGTGCGCGGAATGTGTCTCCGCTGATTTTCATTGGTGTATGGTCGTAACTGAAAACAATACAGTGTTCGTTGTAATAAACGTATGGTGAATACTGAAGTCCCCAGATTTTTTTGTTCAGTACAATAGGAATGATTCTGTGAGTCTGGCGGGCAGCATGGTTTACACGGCCTGCATAACCTTCGTTTTCCTTGCAAAGAAGACATGCCGGGTAGCCGCTTTTTGGTGCGTTCAGTGCTGCCGCAATTGCCTTGGGATCTTTTTCAGGTTTTGAAAGATTGATTGTAATGTCGATTTTTCCGTACTTTGTTTTTGTCTGCCATTTTACATCTTTGCAGACTCTGTAACGGCGGATATAGTCTGTGTCCTGACTGAATTTGTAGTACCAGTCAGTGGCTTTTTTAGGATTAACTTCTGCAAGGTCGGTGAACTTTTTCTGAATCTCAGAAGGGCGGGCAACAAGGGTAGACATGATTTTTGTGTCGAAAAGGTCTCTGTAAACAACGCTGTCATTTTCGATAAGACCGTTTTTAGCGGCGTAATCCAGCATGTTTTTAAGGATGTCTTCCAGTTCTTCTGTTTGGGTTTCTGGGATTTTTTCAGCCTCTTCCATAGTCTGAAAACCATCAAGACGGAAAAGTTCAAGCAGTCTGTTCTGTGTGTAAATGATATCGTCTTTTTCAATAAGGCCGGTTGTTAAACCGTAACCTGTAAGTCTGTTGATTTCATTTGTGATAGTCATGCTATCAGTGTAACTTAAAGTTCTGATTTAATATAGTAGAATTTAATTTCCCCACATGGTACAATGTCACAAATTATGTATATTTATGCAAAAATTTTGTATAAATATACGGTCGCATTTGAAAACGTAGGGGGCATTTATGGCAGTAAAATCCGGAACAGTAAATTCAAGTACTAAAGTTTTAAATAAACTGGCAAAAGTCACAGAAAAAAATGACCCGATTAAACCTGAACTTTATTCAAAATATAATGTAAAACGTGGTCTCCGCTATGCAGATGGCACTGGTGTTCTTGTTGGCCTTACTCACATTGGTGACGTAGTAGGTTACGAAGCTGACGGGGATGAAATCATTCCAGTTCCTGGACGCCTTGTTTACCGCGGATACAACGTAGAAGATATCATTAAGGATGCTGAGAAAAACAATCAGTTTGGATTCGAACAGGTAGTTTATCTTCTTCTTTTCGGACAGCTTCCAAATGCAAAGCAGCTTCAGGAGTTTACTCAGTACATGGGTGAATGCCGTGTTCTTCCTTCAAACTTTACAGAAGACATGATCATGAAAGCTCCTTCAAAAGACATTATGAACAAAATTGCCCGTGGTGTTCTGGCAAGTTATTCTTATGATGAAAATCCTGAAGACCGCAGCGTTCAGAATATTCTGCGCCAGTGTATTGAACTTACAGCCCGTTTTTCAACTCTGGCGGCTTACGGTTATCAGGCAAAACGCCGCTACTACGACGAAAAAAGTATGTTCATTCATAATCCGGTACCAAATCTTTCAACTGCAGAAAACTTTCTGCGTTTGATTCGTCCTGATACAAAATACACAAAACTTGAAGCAGAGATTCTGGACCTGGCACTTATTCTTCACGCAGAACATGGTGGTGGTAACAACTCTTCTCTTACAGTTCACGTTGTTTCTTCTGCCGACACAGATACATACTCTGCAATCGCCGCCGCTGTTGGTTCACTTAAAGGACGCCGTCATGGTGGTGCAAACATCCGTGTTATGGAAATGATGGATGACATTAAAGCCAACGTTAAGAACTGGGCTGATGAAAACGAAGTTGCAGAATATCTTAGAAAGATTTCTAAGAAAGAAGCTTTTGATCACACAGGACTTATTTATGGTATGGGACACGCAGTTTACACAATTAGTGACCCTCGTGAAGTTCTGCTTAAAGCAAAAGCAAAACAGCTTGCAAAAGAAAAGGGAAAGGAATGGGTAAAGGAATTCAATCTGTACGATGCAGTAGAACGCCTTGCTCCACAGGTTATTGCCGAAGTTCATCATTCAAATAAACGCATCTGTGCAAACGTTGACCTTTACTCAGGCTTTGTTTACACAATGCTCGGAATTCCACGTGAACTTTACACACCAATTTTCGCAATCTCTCGTATTGCCGGTTGGTCTGCTCACCGTATCGAAGAAGTTGTTGCTGGCGGACGCATTTACCGTCCTGCTTACAAATGTGTTTCTGCGGAACGTAAATTCGTTCCTCTGACAGAACGTAAATAGAATTCAGCCACAGAGATCACAGAGAACACAAAGAAGAAAAATATTTCCTATAATCTTTGTGTTTCTATGTGTGTCCTTTGTGGCTAAATTTTTTAAGTGCCTGTGGTAAGATTTGATAGAAGGGTATTGTATCTCTGCGTACTTCCATGTACGCACTTTATTAAGGACTACAAATTGAATAGAATCGATATGAGGCGGTCACCGCTCTAAGCGACGCGGGGGCATCGCGTCGCACCGCCGATGGGCAGCGGAGCCGGTCGGAGCTGCCTGTGGTAAGATTTGATAAAATGGTATTGTAAATATGAATCGTATAGACAAACTTCTCGCCCACGAAGGGCTTGGCTCTCGTAAAGACATAAAAAAAATGCTCCGCGCCTGTGAAGTTTTGGTAAACGGAAAACGCATTTATGATGCGGGTTTTCTTATTGATGAAGAAAAAGATGTCATTTCTGTAGACGGTGAAGAAATCAATCTTCGCGGCGAAGTTTATCTTATGATGAATAAAATTGCGGGAACTGTTTCTTCAAACAAAGACGGTGAACACAGAACTGTTTTTGATCTTCTGGGTGATGAATACAGAACTCCATTTCTGGAAGATCATCTTCATCTTATCGGCCGTCTTGATATGGATACAGAAGGGCTTCTTCTTTTTACAACAGACGGCGAACTTACTCATAGACTTATTTCACCAAAGTCCCATGTTTCAAAAACTTATTTCGTCGGTTTGAACAAAGCTTTTTCTGACAGCGAAAAAAAAGAGGTGGAAGAAAAATTCCGTAAGGGCATTCATATTGAAGCCGAAGCAAGTGAAGAAGCCTGTGACTGTCTTCCTGCTGAAGTAAAATGGGCAACAGAAGATCAGATTAAAAAGTACTGTGGAAACTCAAGTCAGAATCCTGATGAGATTATTCAGGCTGCACTTCTTACTATATATGAAGGAAAATATCATCAGGTAAAAAGAATGTTCAGCGCCGTTGGAAATCACGTTGATTACCTTAAGCGTGTTTCCATGGGAAGCCTTTTACTTGATGAAAACCTGAAAACAGGGGATGTAAGGGAACTTACTGATTCTGATATAGAAAAACTTGTTTAATTGTGAATTTATAGACTATTTTGAGAAAATTCATTATTTTTAACATAGCAAATTTTTATACGGTGACAAAAGTCACTGAATAGGAGATAAATTATGGCAGTTAGAGTTGCTATTAATGGTTTCGGCCGCATTGGTCGTTTGGCTTTCCGTCAGATGTTCGAAGCTGATGGTTATGAAGTAGTTGCAATCAACGATCTTACAAGCCCAAAAATGCTTGCACACCTTCTGAAGTATGATACAGCACAGGGTGGTTTCTGTGGAAAAATCGGTGAAAACAAACACACAGTATCTGCTACTGAAGATTCTATCATCGTTGATGGAAAAGAAATCAAAATTTCTGCAGAAAAAGATGCAGCTAACTGTCCATGGGCAGCAAACAAAGTAGACGTAGTTCTTGAATGTACAGGTTTCTACTGTGCAAAAGATAAGGCTGCAGCTCACATCACAGCTGGTGCTAAAAAAGTAGTTATCTCAGCTCCTGCTGGAAACGACCTCCCAACAATCGTTTACAACGTAAACCACAAAACACTTACAAAAGAAGACAACATCATTTCTGCTGCTTCTTGTACAACAAACTGTCTGGCTCCAATGGCTAAAGCTCTTAACGACTACGCTCCAATCCAGTCAGGTATCATGGCTACAATCCATGCTTACACAGGTGACCAGATGATCCTCGACGGTCCACAGCGCAAAGGTGACCTCCGTCGTTCACGTGCTGGTGCTGCAAACATCGTTCCTAACTCAACAGGTGCAGCAAAAGCTATCGGTCTCGTAATCCCAGAACTCAACGGAAAACTCATTGGTGCAGCTCAGCGTGTTCCAACACCTACAGGATCTACAACAATCCTTACAGCTGTAATCAAGGGAAAAGATGTAACAAAAGAAGCTATCAACGCTGCAATGAAAGCTGCTCAGACAGAATCTTTCGGTTACAACGAAGACGAAATCGTATCTTCTGATATCATCGGTATGAAATATGGTTCATTGTTCGATGCAACACAGACAATGGTTGCTAAGATCGACGACGATACATACCAGGTACAGGTTGTTTCTTGGTACGACAACGAAAACTCTTACACATCTCAGATGGTTCGTACAATCAAATACTTCTCAGAAAACTGCTAAGTTAATATTTGATTAATACAAAGTGGTCACTTTCGAAAGAAGGTGGCCATTTTTTTTGCTTATAGAAGTATTTGATAGTTCTTTCAATTGAAAGACGCTCGGAAAATCTCCTTCATCGCGTTTTCTCATTCGGCTTTTCACATCAACGGTAATCTTGTCCCATCGCACAAAATACTTTGGGGCAAAAAAAATCCCGGGCAGAAGATTCTGCTCCGGGTGTAAACTCAAAATTATTATTTATTATCTCTTGTTTATTATTTAATTAATCAGGCTCATAGGGTTCATGCCTTTTCCGTTTTTATAAACAGCAAAGTGTAAGTGTGGGCCTGTACTCATTCCTGTTGAACCAACTTTTCCGATAATTGTGTTGGTGTAAACATACTGTCCTTTTTTACATGAAATTGAACTCATGTGAGCATAAAGGGTTTTGTATCCGGAATGATGGGTAATGATAACATAATTTCCGTATGTTTCATTGTAACCGGTAAAAGAAACACGTCCATCAAGTGCAGCATAAATTGAAGTTCCTGCAGAAGTAGCCATGTCTGTACCGCCGTGGAAAGAACGTTTTCCCGGATTGAAAGGTGATGTGCGCCAGCCGTAGTTTGAAGTTAAGTAGTAACGCGACTTAAGCGGTTTGTGGAAAAGGTCACCGTTAATTTCTTTTCTAGTTAAATCATCCATGAGTGCATCTGGTAAGAACAGGGTAGAGCCTGCTTTTAGGCTAACATCCTGAGCCATGTTGTTTACTACGGCACATTTTTCGGCACTAATATCATACGCCTTGGCAATGGAATCAAAAGTTTCTCCATCTTGGCGAACTGTGTAAAGAATTCCAGGAATGCTTGGGATTTTTAAATATGTTCCAATCTGGAGGCTTCTTGTGGCTGTAATATGATTTACTGTAATAAGGGTGTCCTGTGAGACATCATTTTCTTCGGCAATAATTCCAATCATATCACCTTGTTTTACGCGATATGTTTTATAAGTAAGGGGAGGTAAAGAAGAATCAGCAGTTATAAGTGAATTTGCCTGATTATTTTCTAAAGCCAGTTCTGGAACCAGAGTATTTGAATCTTCCGATTTTGAAAAATCAGGATTTGATGGAGACTCAAAACCACCCATAGCATTTTTTTCTGAGAATCTACTGTTTATAGTTGATATTACAATTGTTGTCACCGCGATTCCGCTTACAAAGCCTACCACAGCGAGATTTACAACTTTTTTAATTTTGGTGTTAAAAATCATATTATAAAATGTTATTAAAGCTTTTTTACTTGCTAACATTGTATCATGAAATTCTTTTTTATTCATTTATTTTTTTCCTACCCCAATCAAAAAGGTTTCAAAGGATTCTTTTCGGCATGCTTCAGGTTTGAACCCTTGGGCTTTTGTGAAAATTTCGCGCATATTTTTTAGAATTGTCTGCTGAGCACCGCTCTGGAAGATTTTTACACAGAAATTTCCGCCTGGTTTAAGCATGTCCTGTGCATACCATACTGCCATTTCTACCAGCTGTTCGCTTCGTGCAGTATCAACCATTTTATTTCCTGTGGTTTTTGGTGCTGCATCGCATACAACAAGGTCAAAAGGTCCGTGAGATTTAATCTGTTTTCTGATTTCAGCCGCATTCAGGTCGCCTTGAATGAAAGTAAGATTGTCAGCTTTTACATCTTTTGAAAGTGGATTCAGATCGCAGGATACAACTTCTCCTGAACCGTCCATTTTTCGCAGGAGGAAAGTAGTCCAGCTTCCAGGGGCAGCCCCCAAGTCGAGAACCTTGTAATTCTTTTTTATAAACCCAAATTTTTCATCAATTTCCTGCAGTTTATAAACTGAACGTGCAGGATATCCTTCAGAGAAAGCTTTTCTGGACCAGTAGTCCGGTTTTTCATAACTATTTTGCGGCATACGTTTATTTTCGGCATTTTATATGGGGAATTTGAGTTTATTTATGCAAAATCGGCTATATAATGAAAAAACACTATTTCTTAAAAAAAGTATCATTTATAATAAAAAAAAGGGGATTTTATGAAAAAGTATTTTTTATCTATTATTTATATTTTTCTTTCGATTTCGGCTTTTTGTCAGGGAAAAATTGGATTGTACCAAGATATGATTACAACTGACAATTTGCGGTTGAGAACGTCACCACATGCAGGTAATAAAATCATAACTGTTATGGATAAAGGGACAAGAGTAAAAATAATAGAGATAGAAGAAAAAGAAGAAACCATTGATGGAATTACAAGTAATTGGGTAATGGTTGAAGTTCAGGATGGTGCAAAAGACAAGGACGGAAAGCCCATCAAATATGCTGTTGTGGGAAGATGTTTTGGAGGATATTTGAAAGAAACAAAAACAGTCTCTCATAATCCGAATTATAAAAATGGAAATGGAACAATAATTGAAAATACAGAAGACGACAAATTTTTTATTACAAAAAAGAAACATCAACAGAAACTGAAGATTGGTGAAATGGCTAAAGACAGATCTATTTACAAAGCTATAGATAAGAAAGAAGTATTGGTTGATGTAAAACTTGGAGATTCTGTAAATGTTGAAGAGTTCTGGATTCTCCAGTCGAAAGAAGATTCTCTCCATTATACATGGATGAAAGTTTCTTATAACGGAAATACAGGTTTCATGTATTATGGTGGTCCTTTTTACAGCAACTATTTAAATAAAACAATAGATGTTATTGCAGATCCGTACAAAAACAATCAGTGGGAAATTCTTGAAACAATACAAAGCAATGGCAAAAACTGGACTGTAAGAAAGGTTTATCAGACTCTTTCAGTTTTTTCGAAGGATGATTATGTAAATGTATATGAAAGGCCGGGCGATACAACTTCTACTGTTGTGGCAAAACTTTCCTCAAGTTATAAAAATGGAAATGGTCAGACAAACGTCACAACCGAAGCAATAACAGAAGAATATGAAACTTCATATAGAGAGCGTTGGGTCAGAATTTCAGTAGAAGGAAATACAGGCTGGATTTCTGGCAAACACCTTTCCGCAGAACGCGGCGGCCCAATGTATCAGATTCCAGAAGACTGCATTGCATTTGATTGGGGTGATGCCCTTTAATTTGCTGGGATGTTTTTTTCAGATAAACAGGGATATTAAATTCTAACAAAAGAAAATGATTGCTTAAAAAATATTAATAGCAAGTAGAAATATAATTAGTATGAATTTGAATGGTTGGATTCTTTTGTTTTGAAAACTTCGTGTTTGAAATGTCTGATGAGGAACTTACTTTTGTAAACAGTGTAAGTTTTATGACAACAAATGTTGAATTAAATTGTAAAGCTAAAAGAATTGTGGAAAAAAAGAAGTATCTGAAGATTACTTTTTGGAAAGAGAGTTTGCAAGATCTGCAAGTAACTTTTGATCTGTTGGTGTAAGTTTAGAATAAGCTTCGATTATTGTAAGTAAACTTCCTGTATATTCAGATTTTCTATAATTTGGATTTGTACCAGTTACCAAGTATTCAACAGTTGTATTTAATGCTTTTGCTATTTTACACGCATAATCTGCAGGTGGCATGGATTCGCGAGAGTTCAGATAATTTTCAATAGAGCGATGGGAAATGCCTGTTAAATACGCCAATTCTTTCATTGTTATATCATTATATTCTAACAATTCTTTTAGATTTTCTTTAAATGTCTTTCCCATGAAAATATTGTACTTCAATTGAAGTGGTAGTTGAGTTTACAATACGCAATGAGGGTGTTATAATTTTTTGACATACGCATAATGCGTACTGTGATTTAAAGTATTACTTCATTTGAGGCGTAGGGAGATTATATTTATGGAATACAAATGTCCTGGATGTGGAAATATTATTTCTAAAGAATTGGATGCAACTGATTGTCATTCATGTGGTGAATCGTTAATTGATTTTTGGAAAAAAATTGATGTAGAAGAAAAGAATAAAGCTGCGGAAATCGCAAAAAATAATATTCTTTCTGAAATGCAGGAATGTATTGATAATCTTGAAAAGGGATTTCAGGAGTTGATGACTGTAAAATTAAACAGTTCAACAAAAATTTATTATAACAAAATAGCAACAGAAAACAGTCCTGCACAATTCTCAGAATATGCTGATAAAGATGAATATAAATCAGTATATAAGAAATTGAGTTCAAAATATGAAACTTTTACAACTTTATTAAATCAGAAAATTAAATCTGGTAAAACAGTAAAGCTTGCTATAACTGCAGCTGCTATTGTTGTAGTTTTGATTGCTGGTATTTCAGTTCTTTCTATTATGACTAGAAAAGATACAAATGTAATTGTAAAAGGCGGAGACCAGAATCTTAATGTAAATGTCAATAATAATGCAGGGTCAAATGCTACAAGTTCCACAGATGTAAATTCACAGAATGGCCAGAATAGTGGAACTAATGTAAATATTAATAATGATATCAAGGTTGACGCAAATGGCAACCGTTCTAAGTACCAGAGTTATGTGTTTGAATCTGCAGACCAGGCAGTAACATATTTTATTACAACAAAAGATTGGAAAGAGAAAATAAAATGCTGTAATTATCCTGATTCAGCGGCTGTATTATTGAATGTAATTAAAGCAAAAAAAGGGGATCTGTTCCTTTCTTATAATAAGATATCTAAAAAAGAAAAATTAGAAAATGGGGGAATGAAATATACAATTACTGGGGCTAAAGAGCCTATTCAATTAATAGTAAGTACAGCTGAATATGGTTATAGAATAGCTTTGTGGGACTCTATATATCCTTTTGGTTTTGAAAAAGCAGGATTTTATGTGGATAAATCTAAGTCAAATAAGAATGTTTTTAATGGGTATTTTTTCTTGAATACAGATTTCAAAGGTAGTGATTTTAAACATAATTCGAATTCAGATTATGAATTATTAGGATATTGGAAGGACGGAAATATGTATTCGAATCTATGTAATTATGTTTGTGTGCCTAAGAATTCGAAAGCAGGAAAAAAGGCTTTTGATATACTTAAGGACGGAGGTTATCATTATCTTGAAATTGATATTACTTGGGATGATGATAATTATCGTTATACATATAAAGGAAATGAAAAAACAGATCCTGAAATTATTGTTACCGATGTTAAACAGCCAGTGTTTGATGTTGGTTATGTTAAATATAATGAATCATTATTCGAATTGGAACAGAATTTTGTTCCTGCTCCTAAGTTGTAGGGATAATTATAATTTTTATGAAGTTGTGGTTGTTGGCTTATAGTTTTAAATCACAACTTCTCTTTATACATTTTTTGTGGAGAAGGAATATGACAAATGAAGATATAGAAAGGGATTTTGCAAAGGCTTTTATTGACCGAACAGAAAAGATTTTAAGCCAGTACAAACAAAATGTATCAAAAAATTGTGCTAAAGACGAAAATTTTGATGTTACATTACTCGTTAATTGTTTATTTGGTTTATTAATGATGCCAGAAAAAAAATATAATAACAAATTGAAACAATTTGGAAATGCAGAATCGTATTTAGAAGATAGTGGTATTTTAGAAAATGGAAAAGTATGTGTGTCACAAAATGTCAATGAATTAACTTTTGAGCAATTTGTTCGATCGATAAGAAATGGATTAGGGCATTGGGAAGAAACACAAGGTCTGGGAATAGAATATAAAAAAAATGAAGAGGGATTAATTGACAAAATTGTTATTAATGGAAGTCTAACTGTAAAAAAAGAATACAAGACAAGCATTGAATTTGATGTTACAGATACTGAGAATGTTACAAAGTTTCTTGATTTAATTACAAAAGTGTGAGAGTTAAGATGAAATGTACAAACTGCGGAAATGAAATTGAAAATGGTTTAAAATTCTGCATGGAATGTGGAACACCTATTCCTCAAAATAAAATTTGTCCTAATTGTAAAACAGAACTTCCTGTAGCTGCAAAGTTTTGTTTTGGGTGTGGTTTTAATTTAAATGGAACAACTGATGCAAAAACAAAGACCACATCTACAGCAAATTTGAATATGGGTGATAAAAATGTTATTGCAGGGGATGTAAAAGGCGAAGAATACAATATTACTGGAAATGCCACAATCATAAAAAATGAAGATGAAACAAAAAAGGTAATGACCTGTCACTGTTGTGGTAAAAATATTCCCGTTATTGAAGGTTTTACATGTCAGACTTGTGGTGAATTTGTTTGTGAAGATTGTTTTGATGCAGATAAAGGTGTTTGTAAAAATTGTTCTCAAAATGCTTCTGGTAGTGCAGAAGATCAGTACAAGGAAGCTTTGAACGCTGTTTTATTGGATGGTCGTGTAGATATTGGTGAAAGACGCAGGTTAAATATTTTGCAGCAGAGTCTTGGACTGTCAATTCAAAGAGCTAAAGAAATTGAAGATGAAATGAGAAACGGAGAAAGCAATTTTGTTTCTCTTACAGCAATTGAAGAATTTAATTTGAATCAAGCTTTGGATTTATATTACGAAAGTGGAAAACTGAAAGAAGCATTAAATTTAATCGAACCGATATTTATGAAATATCCTGAAGAAGAAAAAGTAATTTCAGTTTATATTCCAATTCTTGCAGAAGTCGATTCAACAAAAGTAATTCATATTATAAAGAATCTGCAGGCTGATGTTTTGGAAGCATATTTGACTTATATTGATATTGCCTTACAAGAAAATGATATGGCTCTTGCGGAAAACAAGATTCTGCAAGTTAAGAATCTTTGGGGTGAAAATATTCTGTCGAATTATAGAGAAATACTTTACTTATGCAAAATGTATTCTACAACTCGAAAAGACGAGTTCCTTAGTAATGCAAAATATATTTTGCAGAATTTTGGTGAATGTACTTCTCAGTTAGAAAGGACTTTATTTTTTAAGGCACAAGCCTTGATAGAACATAAGCAGATTAATGATGATTTTGTCAAAACACATAATCTTTTCTCTTTTTTAAGCAAGAAAAATCCATTTAAAAAAGGTATAGAAGAATTAAAAGGTTCTGTTGATATGCTTCTGATAAATGGTTCTGAATTTTTAATGGGAAAAAATGAAACAGCTCATAAAGTTACTGTAAATAGTTTTTATTTAGCAAAAACACAAATAACGCAATCTCAGTTTGAATCTGTAATGGATTATAATCCTTCAGAAGCTTCAATTTTACCTAATGCACCAGTGGATAGTGTTAGTTGGTATGAGGCAGTAAAGTTCTGTAATTTATTGAGTGAAAAAGAAGGATTGAATTCATGCTATACATTTAATGGAACTACTGATACAAAAAAATGGGGAGAAGTTCCTACTGATGAGAGTGATATTTGGAAAACTATAAAATGTGATTTTTCTTCAGATGGATATAGACTTCCTACAGAGGCTGAATGGGAATATGCAGCAAAAGGGGGCCTAGAACAGAAAAATTTCAATTTTACAGGTACAAATGTGCTGGATAATGTGGGCTGGTATAGTGTAAATAGTGAGAAAAAAACTCATGCTGTTTCAACAAAAACTCCAAGTCCTTTAGGTTTATATGATATGAATGGAAATGTATGGGAATGGTGCTGGGATTTTTTTGGGGAATATACATCTGATTATGATAATCCAAAAGGAGCAGGTTCTGGTTCTGGAAGAGTCAGACGTGGTGGTTCTTGGACGAATAATGCTGATATGTGTACTGTTATTTTTCGTAGTGGTGCTATACCATTTAAGAAATTTAATATTAATGGGTTTAGGGTCTGTAAATCGTACATTTAGTAATAATAGTGTATAAATTTTTTTGAAATGTGTTTTTGATACCTTTCCGCAGAACGCGGCGGCCCAATGTATCAGATTCCAGAAGACTGCATTGCATTTGATTGGGGTGATGCCCTTTAATTCGCGGGGATGTTTTTTCAGATAAATAGGAATTTAGCGGGATAATTAAACCGCAGATAAACGCAGATGCACGCGGATATTTTTTTATTTTCTAAATTCCGATTGAATTATTATTTTTATATTATGGAATTGAATCAAATAACAGAACGAATAATTTTGGTACACCTAAAATCCAAATAAAACGTTTTGTAAATCGCTTATAATAT
>JAKSTM010000037.1 GCA_024402565.1 Treponema sp.
TAACAGGGGTTATTATATAGAAATAGAACGGTTGTTACTATATATAGAATTGGATTAATTAGAAATTGGTTTTGTAAGCCAAATTTAACTGAATAGGGGTTCCTAAATTAGAATTGATAAAAGCCATGAAATTTATAGAAAGCATGGAATTGAATTCGCCTTTCGAGATTTTAGCTGAAACTGATGGTGTAAACAAAATACTGTATTCACTGTTCTCAAAAGCGTTTGGAATATCGTTCATGTTTGTTAATGAGATATTCTGGAAAGAGAAGGAAACATTAACTCCGTAGTCGAAGCCACTGTTTCTGGAAGAAAGCTTGTCTGTAAACACGTTTGCACTTAATCCTAATTTTCCCTTTACATAAAACAGATTCGAACTTGTTTTTTCTGGGAAATTAAAGAGTGTAATGTGGGTTTTTATGTCCCGCCCCATAATTCTTGGTTCAATTAAGAGAAATAAGTTGTCAAAGTCTAAGAGCTGATTGTCGTCACTGGTGCTGAAGAGTCCTTTTTCCAGTCCTGTCTGGAAAAATGTAGAAAATGTATAATTGTTACCGAATAAAATAGTAGTTCCTGCATGCCAGTTTATTTTTTCTACAGAGAGAAGTATGTCGTCATATTTTTTTGTGGCAACAGGTGCACCGACCCCTGTTGCAAAGTCATAAGTAATATATCTTTGGGTTCCTCCAACTCGAACGTCGGCATTGACAACATAATAATTTGGGTCTTCATGGTTTACATAAGCATAGATACCTGTTGCAACAGGTGCTTTGAACCTAACGATGTTGCATAAACCAATTCCTGATTGAGGGTAAATGAGTTTGCTGTTTGTACCAAGCCATGTTTCGGTAATTTTGGATGTGATAGGACGAATCCCGAATTGTCGCTGAAGGAAAATATCACTGCCAACTGGATCGTAAGAACCCATAAAAACACTGAAGTAATTGCTCAGAGAATCAATTTTATGTCTGAAAGTTAAAGATAATTCGTCAATTTGAAAAAGGGATTCAGTCTTTGCAAAAGGGGCAGTGGAAATAAGGTTCTGAGTATCTACAGAAAAACTCATTCTGCTCCAGATGTTTTGAGAAAAGTTTGCCTGACTGGCAAAGAAGCCCTGTGCCGACATGGCAGGCTTAAGGGTGTCTTCAGAGTTATCAGGTGTGATTTTTATTTTTCCGCCAGCAATTCCTGAAAAAAATACTTCGGAAAAGAGAAGAGAGTAAGAGCAGCAGATTAAAGATATTAGAGATACTTTTATCTTTTTGGAAAACATAAACCAACCTCAGTGTATTATCGGCATAATATTTATAATACTTTATAGAAGAATAAAAGTAAAAGATTTAGAGAAAATGGATGTTTTTGACGTTTTATCTCTAAATTTACTTGAATTCTGTAATTTTCGGTATATAATAGGGGCTATGAGTGATTATCTTGATCCGAATAACGAAGAACTTCTCAAAGATTTTTTTGCTGAAGCAGAACAGCAGGTAGAACAGCTTGAAAGCAATGTTCTGGTCATTGAAAATGATCCTGCTAATCATGAAGCTATCGATGAGATTTTCCGCGCTGCACATACCCTTAAAGGTGGTTCAGCTACAGTAGAAATGATGGAACTTTCCTCATTCACACACTCAGTCGAAGATGTACTTGATGAAATCAGGTCTGACAGACTGGCAGTTGATGAAGATGTTGTTGATCTTCTTCTTACATCTATTGATGTAATTAAGGCTATGCTTGAATCACGCCGCAATGGAGTGGTTTATGAAGAAGATACATCAGAAGTTTTAAATAAACTTCATGCTTACCTGCCTGGTGATGGTGGAAAAGGTGGAAAAGGTGGAAAAGAAAAAACAAAGGCTAAGGCTCCTGCCGGAATGGGACCTTCGATTTCTAAAGCCCCTAAAGTGGAACCAGTGGCTTCTCCTGCTGTTTCTCAGGTGCCTGGAATCCAAACACCTTCGATGGAAGAATCAGAATACCGTGAAATGCTTGATGCTCTTGAAGCAGGGCAGAAACTTTGGTGTGTTGCTGTAAAATTTGACGAAAGCAATCCGATGAATTCCGTTGGAGGAATTCAGGTATTTGCTGCACTGAAAAATGCTGGAAATGTACTTAAAACAGTTCCAGATTTTGATGCTCTGTATGAAGACCAGTTCTACGAATTTGTTTATTACTATATTGGTTCTTCTGAATCAGCAGAAAAATTGGAAGATATTTCATTCCTCAGTGATGTAACTCTCCTTACAGATGCACATCAGATTACAGAGGAAAATTTTGCAGGTGGTGCAGCTAAATCAGCTCCTGCACCTGTTACAGCTGCCGCTCCAGTTGCTCCTGCACCTGTTACACCGGTTGCTTCTCCAAGTCCGGCACCAGTTGCTGCACCAGTTTCAACTCCTGCTCCAGCTGCCGTTGCTGCTACACCTTCTTCAGCAAGTTCATCTTCTGCTAACACTGTAACTGAAGATAAACCAAAAGCTGCCGCTCCAGCACAGGGTGGAGCTAGTGCTCAGGGATCAATTCTCCGTGTTGACTCACGTCGCATTGACTATCTTTTGAACCTGGTTTCAGAAACTGTTATTACAAAAGCATCTTTCAATCAGCTTTCAATGCAGCTTGCTAATGAAAATGTTGTATTTGCTTCTCTTCAGAATTCTTATAAAGAACGTATCCGCCGTTTGATGGATCAGCTTCCAGCTTACTTGGAAAAAGTTCGTGGTGGACAGACAGTTGCTGAAGTTCGCAAAGAAATGTTAAAGGAATACGGTGATCTTGGTACTGTTTTCGATGCATACGATACAGATCAGAAAGCTATGACCGGTAAATTCCGTACTTATACACAGACACTGGGTCGTATCGCTTCCGAACTGCAGGAAGGGGTTATGAAAATCCGAATGGTTCCAATCAACCAGATTTTCAGCCGTTTCCCACGTGTTGTACGTGACCTTCAGCGTGATTTAAACAAGAAAATTCAGCTGGTAATCGAAGGTGAAGATACAGAACTTGATAAATCAGTTGTTGAAGATCTTCTTGACCCAGTAATGCACTGTGTTCGTAACTCTGTAGACCATGGTATTGAAATGCCTGCCGCTCGTATCGCCGCTGGAAAACCAGAGACTGGTACTGTACTTCTGAAAGCTTCAAACGAAGGTAACATGATCGTTATTGAAATCAGCGATGATGGTGCTGGAATTGATGTTGAAAAAGTAAAGGCTAAGGCAATAGAAAAGGGATTGATTCATCCGGATAAGGTTCTTTCAGAACAGGATGCATTTAATCTTATTATGGAACCTGGTTTCTCTACAGCGGATCATATTTCTAATATTTCTGGTCGTGGTGTAGGTCTTGATGTTGTAAGAACAATGATTGCGAAACTTAACGGTACAATGTCTATTACATCATCAAAAGGAAAGGGTACTTCATTTATTATCCGCCTGCCACTTACTCTGGCAATTATTCAGGGGCTTTTGGTTCGTGTTGGAAAAGAAGTTTACTCTATTCCTATTGCTAACGTTATTGAAAGCCAGTGTATTAATCAGAAAGACATAAGTCGCATTGATAATTACGAAACAATGGAAGTTCGTAATGAAGTAATCAGTGTTCTCCGTCTTTCACGTCTTTTTGGTATTAGAGAAACAATGGAATCAGACGAATGTTATGTTGTAATCGTTGGTTCTCAGGAAAAGAAAATTGGTGTTATGGTTGATGCTCTCATCGGAGAAGAAGATGTTGTTATCAAACCACTGCGTGACCAGTTTACAAATAGTCCTGGAATTGCCGGTGCTTCAATTCTTGGTGATGGTTCGGTTTCTTTGATTATTGATGTCAGCCAGTTGCTTGAACTGGGAGTTCGCCAGGAACTTTCGGCTCAAGGTCAGGCAATGGACTAGCATGTAGCTTAGTTGGGTAACTAATTGGTTATAAAACTGAATAGTAACTAGATAGTAATTTAACTAGATAGTAATTGGATAGTAATATGGACGATACAAAAATTAAAAGCATTAATGACCAGCTGAGTGAACAGTTCGGACAGCCTGTAACAAGTAATACACAGGACATGAACATCAAGGATACTTCAGTAATTGATTTTAAAATGGTTACTTTCTCCCTGGCAGGAAAAGATTATGCCATTGATATCATGCATGTAAAGGAAATTGCTAAAGCAGGACGCTTTACTTATGTTCCAAATACACTTCCGTTCGTTCTTGGTGTATACAATTTGCGTGGTGATATTATTCCGATTCTTGATTTACGTTTGTTCTTCAATATTGATGTTCCTGAACGTGATGAAAATCAGTTGGAAAACCTGCTCATTTTGAGTATTGGTGACCAGACTTTTGGTGTTGTTGTAGATAAAATCGATAAGGTTGTTGGTGTTCGTAAGAGTTCTATTCAACCGCCACATCCTTTGTTTGGTGATATTAATATTAAGTACATTTACGGTGTTGTTGAAGCAAATAGCCGTCTTTATGTTCTTCTTGATATTACACGTATATTTGCATCAAAAGCTTCTGCAGAAGAAGCTCAGGCAAAGAAAGTACGTGTTGAACACATGAAACAGGCAGCTACTTCAGCTCCAGCTGTAAAGGCTTCTGCTAATAGTAGTGCTAGCGGAGATAAAGTTTCTGTTGCCAAAGACGAAGGAGCTAAAGATTCTGTTGGTGCTAGTGAATCAAGTAAAACAGAAGTAGATCTTCACTTTATTGAAGAAGGACTGAAAAATTATAAGAAATTTACAGTTTCTGACATTAATAAAGATTGGATTTATTACAGATTTTCAGAATGGCAGAAAGAAGGAAAGAATCTGGTTCAGAATGAAACTGATGCTGATAGTTTCCTTAGACCATTCTGGTCAAAACACAATGATACATGGTGGTCAAAAGAATATGCAGATTCTGTAATGGCCCTTCTTCCTGATAACAATGCTAAACAGATTGTTGTCTGGAATCCTGGTTGCGGAAAAGGCTGTGAATCCTATTCTTTGGCTTGTGTTCTGTCAAAAAAATATCCAGATGCAAAAATCAGAATTTATGCACAGGATATTGATTTGATTAAAGTGTCGAACGCTTCACTTATGAGTGTTCCTTCGGACCTTGCCGGTACATGGTATAACGAATACCTTTCGAAGAAGGCTAGTGGAGAATACACTTTCAATCAGTCTATAAAAGACAGCATTATGTTTGAATATCATGATTGTAAAAACACAAATGCTTTACCAATGGTAGATGTGGTTTTTGCACGCGATGTTCTTTCGCTTTTGGAAAAAGAATCTCAGGATTTCGTTATTAATGATTTCCTTGAAAAAATGAAGGGAAATGCTGTTGCTTTCGTCGGTGAAAATGAGAGCCTTCCTTCATCTTTGGGATTTGGTGAAAATACTGTTGGTACGCTTACTGCGTATAATAAAGAATAGAAAGGGGAATTAAAATGAGAGTAGAGTATATTAACCCGTTTGTTGAAACATCATTCAGAGTTCTTCAGGAAGTATTGGGTGGTGCAGAAGTAAAGCGTGGAGATCTGTATTTGAAATCCACAGCAATGCCAGTTATGGGTGTTGCTGCACTTGTTGGTCTTGCAGGTGATGTAGAAGGTCGTGTTCTTTTTGATATGACTATTGAAACTGCATTGAACATTGCATCAAAAATGAATGGAGAAACACTTCCTCAGTTTGATGATCTGGCAAAAGCAACAATCAGTGAACTTGCTAACCTTATCACTGCTCAGGCTGTTACAAAACTCCATGAACTTGGATTCAAATTCGACCTTACTCCGCCAGCTCTTTTTGTAGGACAGAAAATGGAAATTGCTGCCCTTGGTGGTACATCTGAAAACGTAGAAGCCTTAATCGTGCCTCTTATTTCAGAATGTGGTAAAATTGAAGTAAACGTAGCTATTCGCGAGAAAGCATAATTTAGGAGAAAAATATGAAAACAACACAGGATTTTCCAACAATTAATGAACGTCCACCAGAGGGTGTAAGAGCCGATGGTACAAAAGTAAAGGTTCTTATCGTAGATGACTCAATGTTCGTTGCAAAACAGCTTGGACAAATTCTTACCAGCGAAGGTTACGAAGTTGTTGCTACAGCTGTTGACGGATTGGAAGGTGTTGAAAAATACAAAGAACTTTGCCCAAATGTTGACCTGGTAACTATGGATATTACTATGCCACGTATGGATGGTATTACAGCTCTTGAACAGATTATGGCTTTTGACAAGAATGCAAAAGTTGTAATGGTTTCTGCTCTTGGTAAAGAAGAACTGGTAAAAAAATCACTTCTTCTTGGAGCAAAAAACTATATTATCAAACCTTTGGATCGTAAAAAGGTTCTCGAACGCATTTCTGCTGCTGTAAAATAGAGCATACTGCGTCGGTAATAAACCGCTGTTTATACAGCGGTTTTTTTGTCTTATTTACTCATTTAGAGACTCTTGAGGTTTGACAAAGAGGTTACCGTAAAATATAATTATAAGAGTAATACTTTTATAGAAATTATCCGATAAAGTATATGGCATTCTGCAACAGAATGTTTGAGGAGATTTGCATGAAAAAAGGACTAAAAGTCTTAATCAGTCTTGGATGTCTTTTTGTAATTGGACTGCCGGTTTTTGCCCAGCCAAGCTCAAAAAGTATTGAGACATTTGTTCTGGACAATTTTGATAATGCCGGAGCACAGGATTATTCTTACAAGGGAAAAAAGTTAAGCTGGGATTGGTCAGTACAGGCAAGCCGCTTTGTTGCTGAAGGCTATCCAAAAACAGGGTATTTCGATGGAATTCCTAATTCGCTCAAACAGCTTCGTCGTGGTGATGAAGGGGATTCAAAAGTATTCGGTGTAAAAATCGCATACAATAGAAAAGGTGATAACTGGTTTGAAGTTTTCCCATCAAAAGATGGAAAACCATATGAAATTCCATTTATTGGAATCGTTTCACAGATGGACTTCTGGATTTGGGGTGCAAACTACGACTATTATCTGGAAATTATGGTTCGTGATGCTAATGGTACAGTTCATGTTCTTCCTGCTGGAAACCTTAACTTCCAGGGATGGAGAAATATCGTTGTAAACGTTCCTGGTTGGCTCGTGCAGAAATCTCTGCTTCGTTCTGGACCTGAAAACCTCAGATTTGTAGGTTTCAGAATCCGTTCTGATGCTGAAGAATATGTTGATAATTACATGATCTATTTTGATCAGATTAAATATACTTCGAACTCTCTTGCTTTCATTTATGATGGTTATGAACTTAAGGATGCAGACTTTGGTGAAGATGAATCATCTGATGGCAGTGTTGAGGAGGTAAATGACTAATGAAAAAGTTAGCTGTTGTCGTTGCAATGCTTTTTGCAGCAGGACTTGTTTTCGCACAGAGCAGTCTTGCTTCACCTAATTCAGATGAAATCGGACGTGATTCTGCTATGCAGTCACTTCGTGAAATTTCGGTTGATAAATTTGAACGTGAAGGTTCATGGTATGTACATATTCCTTCAGATTACGGAACAATTACAGGACGTCTTTTTGAAGGAAATCCTGCAATGAAAGATCCTCTTGAAGGTGATGATCCTGCAGATGATACACAGGTTTATGGTGTAAGAGTTGACTTCTTCAAACGTGGAGTAAACTCTTTCACAATCACTGCTGGTCGTCCACTTCCAATCGAAGGTACTGCAAAGATTATTTCAATGTGGGTTTGTGGTCGTAACCAGAGTCATGATATGTACGTTCTTATTCAGGACTATTTCGGACATAATTTCGAACTTTATATGGGCAATCTTGGATTTAGCGGATGGAAAAAACTTTCTGCTGTAATCCCTGCATCTCCAGATGGAGAACACGGAATCGTTCAGAGCAGTGCTTATTATGGTGACAGACCTGGAATTAAGATTATTGGTTTCAGAGTTGACTGTAACCCAATGCAGGCTCGTGGTTCATATTATCTGTATCTTGATGATCTTCGTGCTATTACAGATCTTTACGATTTGGAAAACCGCGATGAAGATGACATGCTGGATAACTGGTAATAAGAACTTTTATTTCTAGATAAAAAAAAGACCTGGTTTCAGGTCTTTTTTTTTTGTTTAAATCTAATGGTCCATGAGCTTGCCGATGGGTCGAAGGGATCATTTAAAATATATGTTTTCTAAAAGAAATCTTTTGCTGAATATTATTTGATTGTGTAATAATGGCTTCTATTTTTTATTTGGGTTTCTTTTAATAAATCCATGTGTTTTAGTACCCAAATCATAATATGTGATTTTTGAGCAGCTGAAGAAGGTAGTTCTTTGTTTTTTTTAAGGCTTTGTGAAATCGACTTGGCGCAGAATTCAGGAAGAACATCCTTAGGAATTAAATTAAGATAATCCTCTTTTTTAGAAAATGTCTGTGTAGAAATTATTTCTTTTAATTCTTTTCCTGTTTTAATCCAGTTTTTCTTGAATCTTCTTGATTTATTTAGGGTTTGAACTGGTTCCTCAAAAATCGATCTTTTTTCTAAAATATTTATGCAAACCACATCTAATTTGAATTTCTTGTTCAACAGAACAGGGTAGAGTCCCGTTAATTCATCAAAAATATTATAAATGGATTGTTTTTTGGGGCTACGTCTTAAAGATACTTTATTATTTGCTTCATTTGTTGATTCAATCCATTTGTTGATTACAAGTGGGAATACAACCTTAACTTTGTAGCCTTTTTCTATGGAATCTAGAACTTTAGGAAGGAGTTTTGCTAAATTTCCGGTTTGAATTTCAATTATTTGTTTTCCTGCGACTATATCATAGATATGTCCGTTTAGAGCCACTTCGGTGGTTCCATTTACTTCCTGGGCATATAAAGTTTTTATTGTTTTATGAAGAGAACTTTCGTTATAAGTATTTATCATAAGGGCTATTCTGAAAAATAGTCAGGATGAGATTTTCTTATGGCTTTTTCGTCGATGTACAGATGATTTAAATGACGCTGGAGAATATCTTTTACAGAATCGCTGTTTTTATCTTTCATTGCCTGGAGAATTTCTTTGTGGTCATCTACAATGCGACTTGAAACGCCCGTTTCGAGAGTTAATTCACGAAGGCGGTCAAAATGAATGTTCATAAGGCGAACCATGTATAAACACTGCATTTTGTCTGTGATTTGGTACATTTTTTCATGAAAACGGTTATCTAAGTCCATGATTTTTGGATAGTTGTCTGATCCTTTGTAAAAATCCTGAAGAATAACATTTTCTTCCAGGGCTTCTATATCTTTTTCGGAAGCTATGCGACAGGCTTCTTCTGTTACTGCTGATTCTATTGTCAGACGCATGAAAACAGCTTCATTTACAAGTTTCATATCGATAAGTGAAACCCGGCATCCTTTTTGTGGAAGAATATCCACGATTTTTGTTTTTGAAAGTTCTTGAAGAGCTTCATGTACAGGGGTTCTGGAAATATTTAATTCTTCGGCTATATCCTGTTCGCTGATCATAATACCAGGTTTTATATTTAAGTTAATAATGTTTTCTTTAATTACTCTGAATGCATAATCTCGGTTTGATTCATTTTTCTGTTTTTCTACGTTAGTCATACTAGAATACTAATACTTAAATGAAGAAGGGTCAAATTATATAAATTTTAATGAAAAAATCTAAGAAAAATCTCTTATATAACGTTTTAATAAAAAGTTTTCATTGACTACTGCATTAGTCGATGTATACTAGAATTGAGGTCTACTAGTATGGAAGTATACAAGTTAAAAAAACATTTTAGAAAGAACTGGCAGTATTATTTTTTAATGCTGATTCCAATTCTTTATTATATTATTTTCCGTTACATCCCAATGGCAGGTAATATAATTGCATTCCGCCGTTATCGTGCAGGACACAGTATTTTTGGTGATGAATGGAGCGGATTAAAATATTTCAAACAGTTTATTGGTGATAAAACATTCTGGCGTGCATTTAGAAATACTCTGTCACTTAATGTAATTTATCTTGTTTTTAGATTTCCTCTTACATTGATTTTTGCACTTCTGCTTAATGAAATCAGGAATATTCATTGGAAAAAGTTTGTTCAGACTGTTTCATATCTTCCTCACTTTATCTCTATGGTAATTGTAACAGGAATGATTCGTGAACTTCTTTCAACAAATGGTCCTATTAATGCAGTGATTTCTGCAATTTCAGGACATACAATTTCTTTCATTGCTCTCCCACAGTGGTTTACAACAATTTTCGTAACATCAGGTGTTTGGCAGGGACTTGGATGGGGTACAATTCTTTATCTTGCTGCTATGGCAAATATTAATCCATCACTTTATGAAGCAGCCGCGGTTGATGGTGCAAATCATTTTCAGCGTGTAATTCATGTAACAATTCCATCAATTTTACCAACAATTACAACTCTTCTTATTCTTGATATTGGTGGACTTGTTGGATCTGGTGGTGCTTTTGAGAAGGTTTTCCTTCTTTATAATCCAATGACTTATGAAAAGGCAGATATTATTTCTACTTTCGTCTTCAGACTTGG
Organism: Treponema sp.; assembly: GCA_024402565.1. Lineage (GTDB taxonomy): Bacteria > Spirochaetota > Spirochaetia > Treponematales > Treponemataceae > Treponema_D. The sequence continues at coordinate 10,504 of JAKSTM010000037.1, forward strand.
TTTAGGTTCAGGTAACTACAGTTATGCAACTGCAGTAGGCCTTTTTGAAAGCGTTTTGAACCTGATTCTTCTTACAATTGCTAATCAGGCTTCGAAGAAAGTTTCTGGATCTGGACTTTGGTAGGAGAGGAAAATGGCAGTTTTATTAAAAAATAATGATAGTGTGAAAGTTAAGGAATCTGCAGGTTATACAGTTTTCAAATGGATAAATACTGTAATCATGATTCTGGTTTGTATTACAACTCTTTATCCGTTTTTATATCTGGTAGCACAATCTTTCTCTTCAGAACAGGCTATCATGATGGGAAAAGTAAAGATATTTCCTGTTGATTTTAATATTGCAACTTATGTTTCAGTGTTGAAGAAAGGTGAGTTTATGCACAGCTATGGAAATACTTTGTGGTATTCCATTTTAGGTACAGTTTTGTCTGTATTCTTTGGCTGTTGTCTTGCATATCCACTTTCGAAAAAACATTTGAAAGCAAATAAATTCTTTTTCCCATTTATCATTTTTACAATGTATTTTGGCGGTGGACTTATTCCGAATTATATTTTGATGAGAAGACTTCATCTGATTAATACCGTTGCTGGTTTTATTATGCCTAGCCTTATCAGCACTTATTACATCATTCTTATGCGTTCGTTCTTTGCAAATACTCCAAAAGAACTTGAAGAAGCAGGAGAAATAGATGGTCTTACACCAATCGGACTTCTTTTCAAAATAGTTCTGCCGTTGTCAATGCCAATTATTGCAACAATGATTTTGTTCAATGCAGTTGGTTACTGGAACAACTGGTATAACTCGTTCCTTTATCTGGATAAAAAGGAAATGTGGCCGGTTGCTTATTATTTGAGAACAATTATTACAGGTGCTTCAACTTCAGCAGATCCTGGAGAAGCAAGCGCTGAAAAAATGCAGATTGCTGCAAATATCAAATCATGTTCCATGGTTTTAATGGCTTTTCCAATCATTTGTGTATACCCATTTGTTCAGAAATATTATGTCCAGGGTATGATGCTTGGTGGCGTTAAAGAATAAATTAGTAAAATAGTTTTAGGAGGATAAAAAACTATGAAAAAAGTTATTACAACATTAGTTGCAATCACATGTTTGTCTTCTCTTTTCATTTCTTGTGGAAATAAAAAGGCTGACAAGAAAGCAGCTTCTGGAGAAGCTAAGGGTTACACTTTTGGTGAAGAAGTAACATTCCATTCAGATGAACCTGTTACTTACTCAATTTCTTTCAGTGATGCATCATGGTATGCAATGCAGGATACTTGGAAGTCAGAAGGTATCTTCAAGAAGATTGAAGACAAAACAAATGTACATCTTGACCTTACTTCATATGACTCAGGTGACTACAATCAGAAAATCAATCTGGCAATCAACTCAGGATCTTCTACTTACATCATTCCAAAAATTTATTCAGAAGATCAGTATGTTGCTGGCGGCGGTGTAGTAGCTGTTTCTGACTACATTAAATACATGCCTAACTTCAGCGCATTCGTAAAGAACTACAAAATGGAACCAGACCTTGATACAATCCGCCAGAATGACGGTAAATTCTATCGTCTCCCAGGTATGCATCAGGCTGCTCTTCAGGACTACACAATCATGGTTCGTGAAGACATTTTTGAAGCTGCAGGATACAACATCCGTGAAATCGAAAAAGACTGGACTTGGGAAACTCTCCACGATGTTCTCGTTGGTGTAAAGAAATACATGGTAGCAAACGGACTCTGTTCAGAAAAAGACTACATCTGGTCTGACCTGTGGTGTGGTGAATCTGGAAAAGGACAGGGTGGTAACCTTCTTAAACTTATGGGTACTTCTTATGGTGTTCTTTCTGGATGGGCAATTGAAGGTTCAAACGGTGGTATCAAATTTGATCAGAATAAAAAAGAATTCTACTCATCTTCTGTAAGTGATGATTTCAAAAAGTTCGTCAAAGTTGCAAACAGCTTTGTAAAAGATGGAATCCTTGATCCTGAAACATTTACACAGTCTGATGATGTTGCAAACAACAAATTCTACAACGGTAAAACAGTTATTAAATCTACAAACCGCTCAACAATGTCTAACGACATTGCAAGTCTTGCAAAAATCACTCCTGAAGGAAAAATCTACGTAACAGCTTATCCTTCTGGAACAAACAAAGACCTGGCAGAAACTTCACGTCTTGAATGTGGTGTTATGATCGCAACAAAAGCTCTTGAAGAACTTGGCGAAGCAGAATTTATTAAACTTATGCGTTTCGTTGACTGGATGTTCTATTCAAAAGAAGCTTACACACTTACAAAATGGGGTGTTGAAGGCGAAACATGGCAGTACGTTGATGTAAACGGAATGAAGATCAAACAGCTTCTTCCAGGTTACAAATGTGGTGGACTTGGTATTGGTGGTTCTGATACTGATGTTGATATCCGTCTTAAGTGGGGATTTGCTGGTGGTAACTACTTCTATGGTCACTCAACAGCAGAATCTACAGATAACTTTACTCCAGAGGTTCAGGATCTGTATGCCCGCTATGCAAAATACAAGACAGCTGCAACAGTTGATCCAAAAGCAAAGCCAAGTGAAGATGAACGCGAACAGCTGAACCTTTGGGCTGTTCCACTTATCGACAATATCAATGCATGGACACTGAAATTCGTTACAGGTCAGAAAGATGTAGATGCTGACTGGGATGAATATATGAGTTCTTGTAAAAACCTTAACGTAGAAAAAATTGTAAAACTTACAAACGAAATTTATTCTAAACAGTCAAAATAAGATTTTTTCATAATTACTCCATTACAGATTATATCTGGGCCGCACTTTGCAGGAAGTGCGGTTTTTTTTTGTCCAAAAAACTCATTATCGGCATAAAAAGTCATTGACATTAGCAATTTTTCCATTAAAATGTAGATAAGTGGGAAAAAATGGTAGAAAGTGGTAGAAAGTGGAAATGAAACTGCTGACAGGTGAGTACAACAACGCATTGGATGATAAGGGACGTCTCTCTTTTCCTGCCAAATTGCGTACAGAACTTGAACAGAATGCACTCATCGTGACCCGCAGTTATCTGGATCACTGTCTCCAGCTTTTTACTGTTGAAGAATGGGATCAACTAAAAACCCGAATTATGGCATCAGTTTCTCCTTTCAGTAAGGAAAATATGAATGTTGTAAGACGATTTATTGCACCTGCACAACTTGTTGAATTCGATAAAGCAGGTCGCCTTTCTATCCCTCAGAGTCTGCGTGAATATGCGGGACTTTCAAAAGACTGCACAATTCTTGGAATGGATAAATTCATGGAAGTGTGGGATTCTGAAAAGTACCAGCAGTATCTGGAATCAACTGAAGATCAGTTCCAGGATGTTGCGGACGATTTAAGAAATATTAGTTTCTAAATTAAAAGTGGGATGTAAAAAAGGGTGGAAATCGTACATACTCCGGTTTTGTTGAATGAATGTCTCTCGTATCTTTCTCCAGTTGGAGAACCTTTCGAAGCTCATGCCCTGATGGTAGACTCAACTCTCGGTGAGGGTGGTCATACCAGTAACTTCCTTGCAAAATTTCCGACCTTGTCTGTAATCGGGCTCGATGCAGACAAAGTAATTCAGGCCCGTGCCAAAGAGCGTCTTGCTCCTTTTGGTGACAGAATGAATTTCTTTAACGGGAATTTCAGCGATTTTTATGCTGATGCAAAGGAAAGAAAAGTATGCCCGGATATTATTTTGTTTGATCTGGGAATATCAGTTTTTCATTATGAAAGAAGTAAGAGGGGATTTTCTTTCAGATATGATGAAGAACTTGATATGCGAATTAATCCAGCCGTTGGGGAATCGGCTGCTGACTTAGTAAATAATCTGCCGGAAGAAAAACTGGCAGATTTGATTTATCTTTACGGCGAAGAAAAACTGAGCCGTAGAATTGCCCGTGCAATTTGTGAAGCAAGACAGGGTGGGAAAATATCTTCTTCCAAAGCATTGGGCGATATTATATGGAACTGTGTTCCGGCAAATTATCGTTATGGTAATATTCATCCGGCAACACGTACTTTCCAGGCATTGCGCATTGCGGTAAACGGGGAACTTACAAGATTACCAAAGGCTCTGCACAATGCCTTTAATTGTCTGAATGCGGGTGGAAAGATGGGAGTTATTACTTTCCACTCGCTGGAAGACCGTATTGTAAAGAATTATTTCAGGAATCTTGGAAAACAGTGTGTTTGTCCGCCGGAAAGAGCTATTTGTAATTGCGGTGGAAAACAGTGTGCTGAAATACTTACAAGAAAACCTGTGGGGCCGACGGAAGAAGAGATAAAAATGAATTCTCCTTCTCGAAGTGCAAAATTGAGAGTTATCAGAAAAATTTGTGATGCAAGTGAGGAACGCCTTATAGGATTGGAGAAAGATTAAGGAGACAGAATAATGAAAGAAAAAACAAAGTATGCTCTTTTAACAGTTCTCGGTGTATTCCTTGCAGCAGCTATTCCTGTTTGTTTGATTCTTTATGGGGTTCAGACAAAAAAGTATATGGATCTTTCAAGGGAGGTAACTCGGCTTGAACAGAAACAGGAAAAACTAATTGAAGAAAATAAACGTCTGGTCAGTGATATAAGTGTTCTTTCAAGCTCTACGAGAATTGAAAAAATAGCAGTAGAAGAACTTGGAATGCATAAGGCAGAAAGTGCTGAAATAGTGAGAGTTGATATGACAGGAAATAATAATGAATAGCTTAAATGTCGAAAATCAATCTTTAATGACTCTTTCTGAACTCCTGGATGCTACTGGTGGAAAACTGGTAGGAAATCCGGAGGGATTTGCATTTAACGCGGTTCAAACTGATTCAAGAAATGTAACGACGGGAACATTGTTTGTTCCACTTGTGGGTGAGTTTCAGGATGGACATAAGTATGTTCCTCAGGCTGTTGAATCCGGGGCATCGGTAGTTTTAATAAATAAATCGGAATATGAAAAGAATGGAAAGGTATACGATGATCTTTCAAAAAGCGGTGTAAAATTTATTCTGGTGGAAAATACTTTGTATGGTCTGCAGAACGCCGCAGAAGGTTATGTAAGAAAATTCCCTTCTTTAATTAAAGTGGCTATAACTGGTTCTTGTGGAAAAACCACAACTAAAGAAATGGTCGTTTCAGTTTTAAAACAGAAATATAATTGTGTTTACACAAAAGGAAATTTTAATTCTGAGACAGGACTTCCTCTTTCTGTATTTAACATCCGTGAAGAGCACGAATGCGGAATATTTGAAATGGGAATGAACAGGGAAAATGAAATCGGGGAAATTGCAAAAGTCCTGAAACCTGAATATGCGATAATCACAAATATTGGGACTGCACATATAGGAATCCTTGGAAGCCGTGAAAATATAGCACGTGAAAAGCGAAAAATTTTTGATTATATGTCTGAAAAGGGATTTGCCTTTGTTCCAGAAACTGATGATTTTAAAACATTTATAACAGAGAAAGTCTGCGGTACTGTCGTTACTTTTGGAGATGTTGTTCCTGAAGAAAAGAGTGGTGCTGTCTTTATAAAAGAAAACGGACTTTCTGATACAGTTTTTTCTCTTGATGGGATAGAAATTCATCTGCCTGTAAGCGGGATTTATAATTATCAAAATGCTTTAGGTGTTGTGGCTCTTGCAAAAGTGCTTGGACTTTCTGCAGAACAGATAAAGGAAGGTTTGGAATCTTTCAAAAATATTGGTAGCCGTATGGAAGTGCGGAAAGCAGTTCTCTCATGTGGAAAAAATGTAGTCCTTGTAAATGACTGTTACAACGCAAATCCAGATTCCATGGAAAAGGCTATAGAACTTTGCAGCTCTCAAAATGGGAAAAAAGTGTTTGTTCTTGGTGATATGAAGGAACTAGGTGAAAAATCTTTAGATTCCCATAAAAAAATTATTACCCTTGTAAAAAATAAAAAAATTGAAGCTTGTGCTTTTGTTGGCCCGGACTTTAAGTCTGCAATGAATCCTGATGAACATGCAAAATATTTTGATTCTGTAGAATCAGAAGATTTGGCTTCATTTGTTTTGGAAAATGTTGAAGAAAATGCTGTTTTGCTTTTAAAAGGATCAAACTCTATGAAATTGGCAAAACTGCTGGAAAAAATTGAAAGGAAAGAAAAATAATGCAGGGGTACGGAACTTATAATTTTAATGCAGATACTCCTCTCGAAAGATATAAGAAAAGCGATATGGGATTTCTTATGGCTCTGATTTTGTTATGGGGACTTGGAATTTTTACATTGTTTTTCTGTTCGCAGAATTCAGGCGTCAGGTATTTTAATGATTCATTGTATTACGTAAAACGTCAGTTGATTTGTTCTGCAGTTGGATTTGTAGGAATGATGATATTCTCATTTTTGAATATAAGAATTATCAGAAAACTTATTCCAATTATTGTAATCATCACATTGATAATGTGTGTCTGTACATTTATTCCTGGAATTTCGGAAGAAAAAAATGGTGCACGCCGTTGGTTAAAAATGCCTATGAATTTTACTTTTCAGCCTTCAGAACTGGTAAAGTTTGTCCTGGTTATATTTTTAGCCAATGCATTTGATAAACAACACGAAATTGAAGATCCTGATGAAAAATCAAGATTTCTTTTTATAACACTTATTGGGTTTATTGTTTTTGTTGGTGTTGTAATTTGTCAGAAAGACTTTTCAACAGGAGTATTTATTCTGGCGCTTGGTCTTCTGCTTTATATTGTTTCTGGTACAAAAATGAAGTGGCTGATTCCAGTGGCTCCACTTTTGCTTTTGCTTGGGATTCTTCTTGTTTGTCTGGAGCCTTATAGACTTCAGCGAATTTCGGGTTTTTTTAATAGGTCTCAAGGAGTTGCGACATATAACTATCAGACAATAAAAGCTAGAAATGCAATTTGTTCTGGTGGTTTCATTGGAAATGGTATTGGCAGTGATCTTTTTAGATTAAATTCTATTCCTGAAATTCAGGCCGACTATATTTTTGCTGGTTGGGTAGAGGCATTCGGCCTTATGGGAGTTGTAATTTATTTTGTAATTCTTGGGGTATTTGCATGGCGAGGATTTAGAATTTCTTCAAAATGCAATAATAGATTTGCCGCATATGCAAGTCTTGGATGTGTTGCATCCCTTGTGGCTCAGTCAATTGTAAATATTGCAGTTGTTTGTGGTGTATTACCATCTACGGGAATTCCTTTGCCGTTTTTCTCATTGGGAGGTTCTTCAATAATTGTATCGCTCACTATGTGCGGTTTTGTATTGAACGCTTCCCGATGTGATGATATAGAAGATGACTATTATATAAAACGTAATAATAATCAAAATGTGAACGATTATTTAAGTATTGAGTTAGGAGACATTTAAAAATGAGTGATGCAGGATATTTTCTGGATAATGACAGTTTTCTGGAAGATGACGAAATAGCAGTAACAGGGGAAAGCAAAGCGGAACGCCGTTTCAGAATTGTTATAATCTCGACTTTTGCAGTTTTAATTGTTTTGCTTTTGGCTGAATTTATCGGGTGGAAATTTATAAAACCTAGTTTGGAAAGTCCAAAAGTAACGATCTCTGGGAATAAAAGTATGAAACCTGAAGAGATTGCTGTAAAACTGATTCCAATGAATTCTCGTAACTGGTTTACATTCGACGTTGATGTAGCAGCAAGTATTCTGTCATCTGAAAGCTGCATTAAGAATGTGGAAGTTGTTAAACATTTCCCTGATAAAATTCTTGTTAATATTAATGAACGTGTTCCCGTTGCATTGACTTATGTAAATACAAGTGGAAAATGTGTTCCTATGCAGATAGATGATAATGGTGTCCTGTTTTCAAATAAATACAATGCACAGATTGCACAGAGTGGACTTCCTATTATCTCTGGTATTCCCGTTGATAATATGACTGGAGGTATGAGAATCCCGGCAAAATATAAACCTTTGATAGCACAAATCGCTCAGGTTCAGAAGCTTCCACAAAAATATTTTGCTGCGGTTTCTGAAATTTGTGTGATTCCAAAAGATTCTGGAAACTATGAATTGATTTTGATTCCGTCTTCAGGACATATTAAGGTCTTAACTGACCGAGCATTGAATGAAGACGCATTAAAGTATATGATGGTAGTATTAGACGTTGTAAAACAACTGAAGCCTGATGTGCCGGTTGTTGATATGCGTTACGGATCTGTATCATACTAAAAGTGGGTGGGGAAAATGATCGTTGGTCTGGATATTGGAACCAGTTTTATTCGCGTTGTAATCGGAGATGTAGACGAGAACGGAAATGTTTCTATTGCTGGAACATCAGTACATAAATCTGATGGCCTTAGAAACGGAGTTATTGTAAACATTGAAGCTGCAAAAAATGCCATTAAAGAAGCAATTGAGATGGCAGAGCAGAATGCAGGCGTTACTGTTTCTTCTATTTACACTGCAATCGGTGGTATTCAGATTAGCAGTACTGATTCTCATGGTGTTGTCGGTATTGCGAAAGTTCGCGGTAATACTCGTGAAATAAATGAATCAGATATCGGACGTGTAATCGATTGTGCCCGAACTTTAAAATTTCCTCCTGACAGACAGCTTTTACATATTATTCCTCAGAATTTTATTGTGGATGAACTTCCTACAGGAAGTAAACCACCACTTGGAAGAATGGGTGACAGACTTGAGGTTGATGTCCATATTGTTACAGCTGCATATAGTACAGTACAAAATGTGGTTTCTTGTATTTCCCGTGCAGGTTATGTTTGTAATAATGTAATGTTGAAAACTCTTGCTGCAACTCAGGCTGTGGTGCATGAAGATGAATTAGATCTTGGATCAATTGTTATAGATTTGGGAGCCGGAACAACTGATGTAATTGTATATATTAAAGGCGCTCCTGTTTGTACCGCTTCTCTGCAGGTTGCCGGAAATCTTGTAACAAATGATATTTCAATTGTAAAAGGTATTTCTGTTGCAAATGCAGAAAAAATTAAGATTGAAAGTGGATGTTGTTGGCGCGATGGAATTGAAATCGACAGTGAAGTGATTATTCCAGGAGTTGGTGGACGTGCTCCAGAATCTACAACTAAATCGGAGATTTGTGACATCATTCAGCCACGAATGACCGAAATTTTTGAAATGGCAAGAAGTGCTGTAATTCATAATTCACAGATTAAACAGCTTTCTGGAAATATTATTCTTACTGGTGGTGGTGCTCAAATGGAAGGTGTTGTGGAACTTGCACAGTCTATTTTCCATACATCATCTGTTCGCCTTGGAATGCCAGAAAGCCTGGGTGCTGTTCCAGAAGCATATCGTAGACCAGATTTTGCAACTGCTGTCGGTCTTGTTATTTCAAATAAAGAAAACGCAATTAATCAGACAAATAAAAAGAAAAAAGTTCGTTCTTCTCCAAAGGGGAAAAAGGAAAAGGGCGGATTTTCTAGATTCTTACAAAAATATTTTTAGAATTTCAAAAAAGGGTAACCGGCTGGGAACCGGTATATTGGGAGGAAAAAATGGGATTCGATTTTTCAGTTATTTCAAATCAGACACCTTTAGCTTCGGAGCCAATGCGCGATCAGGCAAACCCAACAATTATTAAAGTAATTGGATGTGGCGGCGGTGGTTCAAGTGGTGTACGCCGTATGATTGAATCAAATGTTCAGGGCGTAGAATTTATTGTAATGAATACTGATCTTCAGGCCCTTGGAAAAAATCCTGCTCCTACAAAACTTGCAATTGGACAGAAACTTACTGGAGGCCTTGGTTCAGGCGGAAATCCTGAAGTAGGTGAAAACGCAGCAAGAGAAGATACCAGTGCAATTGAAAATGTTGTAGCTGGCGCCGATATGGTTATTCTTACTGCCGGTATGGGTGGTGGAACAGGAACTGGTTCTATTCCTGTTGTAGCTGAAATTGCAAAAAAAGCTGGAGCCCTTACTGTTGCAGTTGTTACAACTCCATTTGAATTTGAAGGTCCTGACCGAATGAACAATGCAAGAACCGGAATCGACAAACTCCGTGAATGTGTTGACTCTCTTATTGAAATTCCAAATGAATCCGTTTTTAAAATCATTGATACAAATATTACTTTTGTTCAGGCATTCCAGCTGGCAGATGAACTTTTGTCTCAGGGTGTAAAAGGCATTACTGAAATTATCACAAAAGAAGGAATCGTTAACCGCGACTTTAATGATATGCAGACAGTCCTTAAAGATGCTGGAAATACACTTCTTGGTGTCGGTGAAGGAACTGGCGAAAACCGTGCAATTGATGCTGCACAGATGGCTATTTCTAATCCAATGCTTGAATATATGAAAATGGATGGAGCTTCAAAAATCCTGGTAAATATTACAGCACCAGCAGATATTACTATGGACGAAGTTCGTGAAATTAACAGTACAATTACAGCTTCCGCCGCAAAAAAACATCACCTTCTTTGGGGACAGATTCTTGATCCAACAATGGAAGGAAAAATCCGTGTAATTGTAATTGCAACAGGATTTAAATCTCATGAAGATGTTGCACCTGTAATTCCAGAACCTGTAAAAGAAACTGCAAAGAAGATTGATCCAAATGTTGTTTCAACTGAAGATTTTGTAGGTATGTTAGGATCTTTGGGAACTACTTCTAGTCCTGATGCATTTTCACATCGCGAAGAAGAAAAAGCTGAAGGCAGTTCTCTTGGCAATGATATTTTCGGAAGTTTTGAATCAGTAAAACCAACTCATACTTCTGGAAGTCAGTTTGCAGTTCCATCTGGATATGCAAATATGTCTGAACTGGAAAGACCTGCTTGTCTTAGAAAACAGGAAAAAGAAAATAATTATTCAAAGACAATTAATCTTTCAGATAATTAATTTTTTGGCAGCGTTTTATGACCGTTGAAATTTTACTGGAACAGTTTTATACAGATTTGCTTCTTGTAAAAAGAGACAGTGACGAAACTGCTGCTACATATAAAGAATCTGCATCTTTATTTTTTAACTGGCTTATGGAAAAGCAGATTAAACTTAAAGATGTAACTGTACAAGACTTGATGTACTTTTTGATGCAGCGTCGTAATGATGGTGCATCAGAAATGACTCTGGCAAAAGATATTTCCGGAATAAGGGCATTAGGTGAATATCTTGTGCGAAAGAATTTTTGGGAAGAAAATGTTGCTCTTGAACTAGATCGTCCCAAAGTTGCAAGGTCAATCCCACGAGTACTTTCACTTGAACAAGTCGATAAACTCCTTTCTGTCATTGATAATTCCACTCCAATCGGAAAACGTGATGATGCGCTTTTTGAATTAATTTATTCGTGCGGATTACGTATAAGCGAGGCTGCAACTTTAAAAGTGGCAAATGTCCATCTGAATGAAAAACTTTTGCTGGTTCATGGAAAAGGCGATAAAGAAAGGATTGTTCCATTTGGTGGAAAAGCTTATGAAAAACTTGTTGTATATCTTAATGAAGCTCGACCAGTTCTTTCAGGAAAAAAACAATCTGAAGAAGTCTTTCTGAATTATAAAGGTGATCCTATTTCGAGAAAAGGAATCTGGAAAAAATTTCAAGAACTGGAAGCTTTGAGTGGCGTAAGTGCAAAAGTTCATACGTTGCGACATTCTTTTGCAACCCATCTTTTACAAGGTGGAGCTGATTTACGTTCAGTTCAGGAATTGTTAGGACATTCAGATCTTGCTACTACTCAGATTTATACACATGTGGATGATAGCCAGCTAAAAGCTTCACATGAAAAATTTTTTCCAGGTCATAAAAATACAATTAGTAAAATAAAAGAAGAGGATTCAAATGAATAGAGTTTTTGTTAGTATGATGGATGGAGTAGAAGAACCAAAGTGGTTTTCAAATGTTGAAAGCTATGTTCTTGAGCTTTTACAACGGCTTGAATATGACAAAGAAGAAATATCAATTCTCTTTTGTAATGACCAAATGATAAAGGCCTTGAATAATCAATATCGTCATATTGATTCACCTACAGATGTACTTTCGTTTGAAAATGGGGAGACTTATCAGGATGAAAAAGGTGAATGGACATCTATGGGTGATATAGTAATTAGTTTGGATACAGTTCCTGTAAATGTTAAGTTTTTTGAGACTGATGAAAATACAGAAATGAAAAGGCTTTTGCTTCATGGTATTCTGCATTTGAATGGAATGGATCATTTTGAGGAGCATATTGAAAAAGGTGTTGAGCCTGAATGTGAAATGCTTGTTCTTCAGGAAAAAGTTTTGAAAGAATATTCAGATTATAAACTTGTGGACTAGGTAATTTTCCCTAAGCTATTGAATAATAATACATAACACAGTTAAATAACACCTGGGGATAAAAAATGGAAAAACTTACAGCAATAAAATCAGATAAAATTTGGGGATATGAACTTTGGATAGCATCGACTCATCCAAATGGACTTCAGAAAGATTTCTATGAAACATGTGGAGGAGATTATCCACTTTTAGTAAAAGTAATTCAGGCAAATGATACACTTTCAATTCAGGTTCATCCTGATGATAAACTTGCAGTTGAGTTGGAAGGGGATGGCAATAGAGGAAAAACAGAATGCTGGTACGTACTTGATGCTGCTCCTGGAGCAAAACTCGTTTATGGAATGAAAGATGATTATCCATCTGAAGTTCTTGCAAAAGCTATTACTGAAACCAAGCTGGAAGATTATCTGGAATTTGTGAATGTAAAAAAAGGTGACTTCATTTTCATTCCTGCAGGTACAGTTCATGCAATCGGTGCAGGTCTTAGATTAATGGAAGTTCAGCAGAGCTGTGATTTAACCTATCGTCTTTATGACTGGGGAAGAGGCCGTGAAGTTCATATAGAGAAAGGACTTAAGGTAATAAAAAGTGAGGAAATGATTCCTGTTGCTCCATTTGGAAAAGATTTTGAGTGTGAATATTTCCGAATGGAACAATATGATGTTAATGGCGAATGGAATTATATATGTCCCGAAAGAGCGAAACCAGCCGGTGTTGATTTGCTTTATGTAATTAGTTCTGATGGTGCAGAAATCGTTTCTGGTAATAAAAAGCATTCTTTAGCAAATGAAGATATCTTCTCGGTTCTTCCAGGTGAATCTGTAAAAGTGACTGGAAAAGCAGAAATAATGCGAATAATTGCAAAATAATTTTTAAATTATTTTGTAAAAGTATACTTCAGGTACTTGAATAAGAATCTGTTTTAGTATATATTTATATTCACTTACGGGATGTAGCGCAGCTGGTAGCGCGTCTGGTTTGGGACCAGGATGTCGCAGGTTCGAATCCTGTCATCCCGAGTAAAATTAGGAGCTGAAAAGCTCCTTTTTTTATTTAACACAAAGTAGAGAAAATTGAAAACGCAGGATTCGAACGGTTTTCTGCGCGTAAAAATGCGATGAAGGAGCATTTTTACGGA
>JAKSTM010000038.1 GCA_024402565.1 Treponema sp.
GTGAACTGGACGGAACTCCGGAACTGGTTGAATTTGCAAAGAAACTTGAAAAAGCAACTCTTGGAACTATCGAAGACGGTTACATGACAGGCGACATTGCCCGCATCGCAAACCCACCAGCAAAAAAGATTTTAAATTCCTGGGAATATATCGACGCAATCGCTGAAAGATTAAGCAAAATGTAGGCTGGAAGCGAAGCTTCCAGGTAAGCAGGCTCTGCCTGCGACGAATATATCGACGCAATCGCCGAGAGACTTGCTAAATATATAATAGGTAATAAGTAATAGGTAATAGTTATTACTGAACAGGACAGTTTTTTTTAGAATATAAAAATTCTGAAAAAAGCTGTTTTTTTTTGGGGGGGAAACAAATTTATATTCCTCGACTACGCTCGGAATGACAGGAAGGACATACTGCGCGGAATCATTCTCAATTCTCAATCTTCAATTCTCAATTCTCAATTCTCAATTCTCAATTCTCAATTCTCAATTCTCAATTTTCAATTTTTATTTGTTTCATTTTTACAGAAGCGCTTTTTAGGAAGTTCTGTACTGTAAGTTCCGTCAGGTCTTTTGTTGGTCCTTTGATTTTGTTTTCCGAAATTAGGCGTTTGGCACAATTAAGAATAACTTTACCACAAGTTTCGGCATCAGCGAGAGCATTGTGAGCATCATACTCAATAGAAAAATATTCTCCCAGACAGGTCAATTTATGGCTTGGGATTTCAGGATAAATCTTCCGGCTCAAATGAACAGAATCAAAATATTTATATTTTGGAACCGGAATTCCATAATGCATCAAAGTTGATTTCAAAACGCCCATATCAAAACCTGCATTATGGGCCACAAAAGGAAGATTTCCAACAAAAGCCTGAATCTCTGGAAAGACTTTATCAAAGGTAGGAGCATCGATTACATCTTCCAGAGTCAGGTGATGAATTGTTGTATTGAAAGGATCGATATACAAAACCGGTGGCTTAATGAGAGTGTAATAAGAATCTGTTTTCTCACTACCCTCAAATTTTACAAGACCTATAGAAATAGCACTATTCTTATGCTGTGTACCGGTCTCAAAATCAATCGCAACAAAATCCATAATTAAATTATACCCGAAAATATTTCTATCGGGCGTAAATCTCCTGAACTTCTTTTGTATAACCTCCGCTTTTTTCGTAAACAATTAACGGAGACTCCACAGTAATTCTGCTCTTTGCGCATTTCACGCCTTCTATCAAAACCATAGTTGGCTCTTTATCAACATAAGGAAAACATAACCGCATTCGTTTTGGTTCAAGTTTATACTTCATCATTACGGCCATGATTTCAGCCAGTCGAAATGGTTTATGAATCATATAAAATCTTCCCTGACTTTTCAAAAGTTCAGAAGCTGAACGAACAACATCATCCAATGTGCAAAGCACTTCATGACGGGCAATAGTTTTTTCATCATTGCCGTTTCCTTCTCCATGCTCTGCAATCATATAGGGAGGATTAGTCGTTACTACGTCATAAACATTTTTTTCAAAATAGGAAGAAGCCTGTTTAATATCCCCTTCCACAATATTTATAATACTTTGCAGATTATTTAGTTCCACCGAACGTTTTGCCATATCTACAGACTCATTTTGAATTTCCAGCGCATCGATTTTTAGTGATGGATTTTTTGCTGCAAGCAAAATGGGGATTATTCCAGTCCCGGTTCCAAGATCACAAACCCGTTCATTTTTTTTTGTTTTGGAAAAATCGGAAAGAAGAACAGCATCTATACCAAAGCAAAACCGCTTCTCTTCTTGAATAACTTTATAACCGGAAACTTTAAGCGTATCTATCCGTTCGCCGGTCTTCATTCTTTAACTCCGAATTCTTTTTTATAAATAATTGCAAAACAAATCACAAGGACTATCCACGTAATACTCCAGGAAACAGGATAAGTTACCAGAAGTGACTTCATATTATGGAATCGTTCAATAAATCGAAAACCGGTAAAAATCCATAAGAGTCTGATTCCGCAGGCACCAAAAAAAGTAACCACCATAGGGAGGAAACTATGCCCAATACCACGAAGAAGATTTGCCATACAATCCATCATTCCACAAAGACAATAAAGAGTACAAACCATTTTAATTCGGATTACACCTTCTGCGATTACGTCAGGACTAGCTGTATACAAAGAAAGAAGTTGCGGTGAAAAAAACACAACTATATTTCCAAGCACAAGTCCTTCTACAATCACCATAACTTGAGAAATAAAAGGCAATTTTCTGATTCTTTCGGTTTTACCAGCTCCAAGGTTTTGTCCTGCAAAAGTCATTACCCCCTGACTTAAGCCATTCATGCTGGTCCAAACAAAGCCTTCAATATTTGAGCCGGCAGAATTTCCAGCAATTACAATCGGACCAAAAGAATTCACAGAACTCTGAATAATAACATTTGAGAAACTGAACAATATTCCCTGAACTCCAGCGGGAACACCAATCCTTACAATACGAGCAAAAACCTGATTATTTAATCTCAAGTGTTTTAAATCCAAATGAAAATCATCTTTTTCATGAAAAAGAATTACCACTACAACAATAGCTGCAAAAACTTGAGAAAGAACCGTCGCAAGAGCTACACCTGCGACGTCCATTTTCAGCGGAATTACAAAGAACAAATTTAATATAACGTTTATAACACCAGCAATTAAAAGAATAACCAATGGACGCTGAGTATCCCCTTTTGCACGAAGAAGAGCACTTCCAAAGTTATAAACCATACTGGCAGTAATTCCTGCAAAATAAACTTTAAGATAAAGCTGAGCCAGAGGGAGAACTTCCTCTGGAGACCCCATCATCAAAAGTATTCTTTTGGCACCAAAAATACCAACAACAGTGAGAATAATACCACTCCATAAACTCAAAATCATTGAAGTTTGAACAGTATCATGAAGTCGCTCTTTATCCCGTGCGCCAAAATAATTTGCAGCGACTACAGTTGTACCAGTTGCAAGTCCCGTAAAAAGGTTTACCAGCATGTGAATAAGGCTTGCAGTAGAACCAACAGCGGCAAGTGAATTATCACCTGCAAAGCGGCCTACGACCACTATATCAGCGGCATTGAAGAGGAGTTGTAATATACTTGAAATTACGAGAGGGACCGAAAACGCAATAAGCTTTGCGGCAATCGATCCCTCAGTCATATCAATCTGATTTTTTTTCATAAAAACAAATTCAAAAACTTAAAAAATATTCAAAACTCAGAAAATGGGTCCCAGCAACGCGAATTCGTGCCAGCAGCGTCGAAGGTCCTCATTCGCAAGCTCATTGCGGGTCGACGCTTTGTCACGATTCGCTGCGTCCCATTTTCTATTTATCGTTTTTATGTTCTTAATTTAATTTTAAATTCTTAAGTCGTTCACAGGCTTCAACGATATTTTCTCTGTGACCAAATGAACTGAAACGGATGAAGCTTTCACCGCTTGGACCGAATCCTGAACCTGGTGTACATACTACATGACACTGTGAAAGAACCTGGTCAAATACATCCCAGCTTTTCTTTCCAGGAAATTTTGCCCAAACGTATGGAGCATTTCCTGTGAAGTAGATTTCAACGTTTGCAGCCTTGAAGTTATCTCCAGAAAGAGCTTCTTTAATAAGGCGGCCGTTTTCCAGATAGTAGTTGATTGTGCCTTCCATTTCTTTAAGACCGATTTCATCGAGTGCGGCATAACCACCAGCCTGAGCAATGTTAGAAGCACCGTTGAACTGAGTGTTGATTTCGCGTTCCCATGCTGTCTGAACTTTGCTTCCATCTTCGAACTTAAGTTTTTCAGGAACTACACACCAGCCAAGACGTACACCTGTGAATCCTGCAGGTTTAGAGAAAGACTGCATTTCGATTGCAACCTCGTCAGCACCTTCAATTTCGTAAATTGTTTTTGGGATGCTTGCATCGCGGATGAATGCAGAATATGCACCATCGTAAAGAACGATACAGTCATTTGCTTTTGCAAAAGCAACCAGGTCTTCAAGATTTTTTCTTGAAGCACAGGCACCTGTAGGGTTATTTGGTGAACAGATATAAATAAGGCTGTCCTTTTTTACAACTGAAAGATCAGGGAAGAAATTATTTTCTGGAAGACATGGCATATAAACGATGTCTTTGAATCCTGTTTCTGTAACAGGTTCCTTTCCGCCGGCTCCGGCCATTACTGTTCCGTCAACATAAACAGGATAAGCAGGATCCTGAACTGCAACGTTTACTCCCTTTCCGAACATTGTCTGAATGCGTCCAAGGTCACATTTTGCACCGTCAGAAACGTAAACTTCTGAAGCCATGATTTTTCCGTTGTACATTACTTCTGCAATTCTTTCACGGAGTTTTGGCATACCTGCACTGTCGTCCTGGTAGCCTTCATATCCTTCTTTTGTTCCCATTGCTGTAATGAAGTCTTTCATGGCTTCTACAATGTGTGGTGTTAAAGGTTCTGTTGTATTTCCAATACCAAGGCTGATGATTTTTGCATCCGGATTAGCAGCCTGAAATTCGCGGCGGCGTTTTGCAATTTCCGGGAAAAGATAGCCTTTAGCAAGATTTGTATAATTTTCATTACGTTTGATCATTTGTAACTCCTGTTTTTCGATTTAAAAATAATATCACTATTAAAGGTCACTTTCAACGAGAGAACATAAAGTTATAATTTACTGGAAATAACCAGAAGAATACCTTCTTTTACACTTATACTGACGTTTTCGTTTTTCCATTCATTACTCTGTCCCAGAGGAAAACTGTTGGTCAGGGTAACATTGGAAACTTCGTATTCAGCGCCTTTTATGGTTACTCCCTTACTTTTATCTGTATACGAAAGAACCGAAAGTGACCAGCCGCTTTTTGGAGCTAAAAGAATTTCTTCATTTTTAATTATCCTTACAATATTTGAATCATCGTAAAGAAGAACATCTATTTTTTTGTTTTCAGAAATTCCATCATCTCCAGTTTTTGCAAAAACCAGAGCCTGAATATTTGAAAGGAAATGATCTACCCGTCCACCGCCTGCACAGGTAATAAAAATCTTTTCAAAACCCTTTTTCCGGGCATATTTTATAGCATGAATCAAATCTGTATCATCTTTATGTGAAGGAAGAACATCCACACCATCGGAAATCTCATCTTCAGCTGGAATTGCTATTTTACAGGAATCAAAATCTCCACATAAATAATCAACAACCACATCCTGATTTTTACAATACTCATAGCCTTTATCACAGGCAATTATGTAAGTTCGATTCAAATCTTCAGGAAAGTAATCTTTAATTCTATTTTCCTGTCCACCAGCTACAATAAGGCAATTAGAGGACTGCATTATCCCCTTCCGGGAAACCTAAAACAATATTCAAATTTCCATTCAAAATTCTAAGTTCATCAAGAAATGCTTTTTCATCAATGTCTTTTTTAGGAACAACTTCATATGTAATCTGA
Source organism: Treponema sp. (assembly GCA_024402565.1). GTDB lineage: Bacteria > Spirochaetota > Spirochaetia > Treponematales > Treponemataceae > Treponema_D. The sequence goes on from JAKSTM010000038.1 coordinate 5,457, forward strand.
AACAAAGTTCCCATATTTGAAGTTTTTACAGAAATAACTTTAACCTCAGAAAGATATTTATCAAAAACTTCATCAAAAGTGTCCTTAATGTTCATATTTTCTGGAATTGTGATTTTCAAAAACTTTGCTTCATTTCCAAAATGGTGAGCTTCAATTTTTGTTAAAATAATCAAAACAAATCCAATTACAAGGACAAGAACGAGACCTGTAAAATAACATTCCATTCCGGTTGCAATTCCCGCAGCCATAGTAAGGAATACATAAAAAATATCTCTTGCATCTCCAGGAACACTTCGGAATCTTACCAACGCAAAAACTCCGGCAATAGAAACTGCCTTTGCCATATTGCTTCCTACCATAGTAATAACAACACTTATGGCTGCAGGAAGAACAATCATAGTTACAACAAAACTGGAAGAAGGTCTTTTTTTTGATTCACTAAGAAGATAAGAAAAAGCCGTCATTAGACCAAGAAAAAGACCAAATACGATATGCTTTATTGAAGGTACAAGTAAAATATCATTCTGTAAAATTTGATTAAACATTTTTTTAGTTTCCTTATATTTATTATACAGATAAATCACAATTTCTGAATATAATTTGTAAATTCTGTTCCATATTTTGAAAATGAAATGGGGAAAATTTTATTTTCCGAAAGAAAATGAGAAAACCACAAAGGGAATGCTTTTTCAGCTTTTGCTTCCATCAGCCAGATATTTTCATCGCCCTTTTTACCAATAATCTTTTCTCCATAAATTTCAGAATCAAGTCTTAAATTTTCACGTCTTGAAATTATATTTGTATCAAGTGTCAGACGAAAGTCATCATTATCTTTTTCATAAAAAGCAAACCTTTCATAAGAAATAAAAACTTTAGGATTTGCATGATATCTTTTCTGAATATAATAAATTTCGTCTAAAACCTGATGATTTAACACACTACTTGTTTGAGGTTGTTTTCCTTCAAAAAACGCATAAGCTTCCGAAAGAATAATAGGTGTTCTTCTTTTATTTACAATACCTTTATATTTCTTTTTAATTTCCAGATAGGCAGTTTCATCTAAAGAAATTGTTCCATAACTTCTTAAACGTAGTTTTTCTTTATAAACAGGTTTTTCAAGAGAAGTCTGGATTAACTCATCATTTTCTGTATCAAGATATAAATTACAAATGGTATATGGCTTTTCATTTTTATTATAAACATCGGAATCCATAAATTCTGGAAGGATTTTCCGAAGTTTTTCATATTGAGATTGAGTTAAGAAATATTTGATTTCAAAACGATTAAAAATTTCCTGAGCCATTAATTAGATATTTTAATAAAAAACAGGATTTTGACCAATATGCCCTTTGATAAATATGAATACCGGTAATTTCGACAAGCTCAATCACCGTTAATCACAAAAAAAGGCGGGCCTTCATAAGAAGGACCGCCTTCATGTCAATTAACTTATAATTTAATTTATGCCCTTAGGCGAAAATTAGAAGTTGATTGTTGTTGAGAATGGAACGTTCAGTGTGAATTTTCCATCGTTGATGTTCATGTCAAGGAAACAATCCCAAGCCATTGAACCACATGATCCTGCGATTCCAGGTTTGATGTTTACAGCGAGTGCTTTGTCAAGCCAGTTGTTTGAAGAGAATTCAACAGATGCGTTGAGTCCTGCTACAGGCATAGAAACTTTTGCGAGTGTACCAATCTGGAGAGCACCTTTTTCTGCGTAGTAGTTACATCCTTTGTGCCATCCTGCGTTGTACCACTGTGTTCCTGTATCACCAAGCTGGTAAGAAACTGGGAGGAATACTTCGATTCCAACAGATTCGATTGATGTAGCAACATCAGCTTCGAAGTGGATGTTAGACATATTTCCTTTGTTCATGTAAGCCATTGCGTTAGCAAAGTAAGAAACTGAACCTGCAGCTCCTTTGTAACCTGCACCGAAAGAAACTTTGTCGTTGTTTTCTTTCAACTGAACGAGAGCACCGATTGTACCCCAGTCTGCACCGTAAGCGAGTTTTACATCAACTTCAGCGAGTTTTCCATCGTCGAGGATGTAGTTGTTGTAAACACCGTTACCATTGTCGTTGTTTGCTTTTCCAGCAAGCATGAACAGAGATGCAGAGAATGCATCAACATTAACATCAGCTCTGAAACCGTATCCTTCTACTTTAAGGTCTGTGTTACACCAACCGATGTGTTCCTGGTTGATAGCATCATCTGTATCACCAAGAGTGATTTTCAGCATGTCTACTGGTGAGAACCAGAGTGAGTGTGCACCAAGAGCAAATGCGTTTGTTGCACCGTCTTTGTTATTGTATGTGTTCAGGTATTTTACAGAAGCACCAGCTTTGTCTCCGTTTACAGAGAGTGAAAGAGCTGGTTTGTGGTTTGCTACGTTATCATTTGTAACGTCGAGCATTCTTACTTTTGAATCTGCATCCAGATTGAAAAGGTTTCCTGCCATTCTTACCTGTGCAGCTACGTCAGCTGCGAACATTGTTGTTGCCATAGCTACTGCTGCTACAGCTGTTATGATTTTTTTCATTTGAAAAAATCCTCCTTTTTTTTTGAAGACCGTAGTTGGCAACGCCTCCCACAATTTGGTCCCTTTTTTCTTTAGTTTAACACGGTGATATTTTGCCGTCAAGAAAAAAATGCAAATTTTACTTTTTTTAAGTAAATCAAAAGTAATGGAGATATTGCAAAATATTCAAAGTTTTGCTAAATCCTGCAATATTATTACATTATTTTTATTATCTTTCATTTTTCTTTTTATGACAAAAAGTTCAAAAATGTCATAACATTTTGTTTTTTTATCAAAAAAAATCCCCCTTTTTCTTCCAACAGGCAAAAGGGGGATATATTCTTTATTTATTTTGCTTTCTATTCATCAAGAGTTATGCGGTTTCCCGTATAAAGGTGATAGTAGCGACCTTCTTTTGCAAGAAGTTCTTCGTGTGTACCCCGTTCAATAATATTGCCGTGTTCCAGAACAATAATTTCGTCTGCATTGCGGACAGTTGAAAGACGGTGGGCAATAACAAAGCTTGTACGGCCTGACATAAGACTGTCCATACCGTTTTCGATCAGTTTTTCAGTACGTGTATCGATTGAACTTGTAGCTTCATCAAGAATCAATACCGGTGGATTTGCAACGGCTGCACGGGCAATAGCAAGAAGCTGGCGCTGCCCCTGGGACAGACTTCCACCATCTCCTGTAATCACTGTGTCATAACCGTCCGGAAGATGTCTGATAAATGCGTCGGCATTTGCAAGCTTTGCGGCTTCATAAACCTGACTATCAGATGCATTAAGGTTTCCATAACGGATATTTTCGCGAATCGTACCTGTAAAAAGATGTGTATTCTGCTGAACCATACCAAGAGAACGGCGGAGAGCGTCTTTTGAAATCTGATTCAGAGGAATTCCGTCAAAAAGAATCTGTCCGTTTTCTTCAGGAACGTCATAAAAACGGGTAAGCAGATTGATTGTTGTTGTCTTTCCAGACCCTGTAGATCCTACAAGGGCGATTTTCATACCCGGTTTTGCATGAATGTTGATGTTATGAAGAACTGTTTTTTCAGGAGTATAACCGAAAGTAACATTATCAAATACAACATCCCCTTTCAGCTGTGAAAGTTCGTTGTTTGAAGGATTTTTCCATGCCCACTCCCCTGTGAAACCAAAAGACTGAACAAGATTGATTTTTCCGTCAGAATCCTTTGCTTCATAAGCATTTACAAGAGCAAACTTTCCTTCATCAACTTCAGGCTCTTCATCAATTACGGCAAAGATTCGTTCAGCACCGGCAAGTGCATTAAGTACGGCGTTTGCCTGCTGGCTCATCATTCCGATCGGCTGACTGAAACTTCTTGTAAACTGAAGGAATGCAACAATTGTTCCCAGGTCTGTTGCAAGAATCTTTGGAAGAGAACCGCCCATTTCTTTTGTAAGAATTGCAAGAGCAGAACCTGCAATGGCAATAATTGCATACTGGATATGTGAAAGGTTATTGTTGATTGGTCCAAGAATAGCACCGAAAGTATTTGCTTCTGTACCGGCTTTACGGAGGTTTTCACTTAAAGCGGCAAATTCTTCCTTTGCCTTTGTTTCATGATTGAAGACTTTAATAACTTTCTGACCTTCAACCATTTCTTCAACAAAGCCGTTTACTTTACCGATATTTTCCTGCTGGGCGCGGAAATGTTTTGCACTGTTTTTTGCAATTACGGCAGAAAGCCACATTACAAGAAACAATGTGATAATTACAAGAACTGTCAGCGGCAGGTTCATTACAAGCATCATTACGAAAAGTGACACGATTGTAATAAGTGAAGAAACAAGCTGAGGAACAGTCTGCCCCATCATTTCACGGAGAGTATCAGTATCGTTTGTGAAACGGCTCATAAGTTCGCCGTGAGTATGCTGGTCGTAATATTTTACAGGAAGTTCTTCAAGACTTTTGAAAAGTTTTACGCGGAGATCGTAAAGAACACCTGTAGAGATTTTCATAATCAGACGGGAGTTGAGCCACTGGGCAAAAGCTCCTACAGAATAAATCACCATTACCATTACAAGGAAAGAAAGGAAGCCTGAAAGATCAGGATTATCCTGTCCGATAAGTGGCATGATGTAATTGTTGATTGCAGGTTTTATCATGTAACCGCCTGCAACTCCGGCACCTGAACTTAAAAGAACACAGATAAAGACAATTATCCAGAGCCCTGAATATTTCTTCATTAACTGGACAAGTCGTCCGATTGTTTTTTTTGTATTTTTTGGTTTACCAAATCCTTTTGCTGGTGGCATAAATCATTTTCTCCTTACTTAATCGATGTCAGCATCACCCGAGCCCTGAGACTGGGATTCGTTTACTTCACGATAAATTGCATTGCTTGCAAGGAGCTCATCATGAGTTCCAACACCATTTATTTTTCCGTCATCAAGAACAATAATCATATCAGCATCTTTTACCGAAGAAATGCGCTGAGCAATAATGATTTTTGTTGTTTCAGGAGCCAGTTCCTTAAGACTTCCGCGAATGCGGCTTTCAGTTGCTGTATCAACTGCACTTGTTGAATCGTCAAGAATAAGAATCTTTGGCTTTTTCAAAAGAGCTCTGGCAATACAAAGTCGCTGCTTCTGACCGCCGGAAACATTTGAACCGCCCTGTTCGATATGAGTGTCGTATTTATCAGGGAAAGTCTGAATAAATGAATCTGCGTCAGCTGCCTTACAAGCTTCAATCATTTCTTCATCAGTTGCGTTTTCATTTCCCCAGCGGAGGTTATCTTTTATGGAACCGCTGAAAAGAACGTTCTTCTGAAGGACCATTGAAACTGCATCACGAAGAACAGTCAGGTCATAGTCGCAAACATCTACCCCGCCAACTTTCACAGAACCTTTTGTTACATCGTAAAGGCGTGGCACAAGAGACACGAGAGATGATTTTGATGAACCTGTTCCACCGATGATTCCAACAACAGAGCCAGACTTAATATCAAGATTGATTCCGGAAAGAGCAAGATTGTCTTCTTTTTTGACGTAAGAAAAATCAACGTTTTCAAAAGAAATGCTTCCGTCTCTTACTTCCATTACAGGATTTTCAGGATTGGCAACATCAAGTTTTTCATCCAGAACTTCAACAATACGCTTCATGGATGCAGTCGAAAGAACGATTCCTGTAAAGATAAAGCCGACCATCATAAGAGAAGAAAGAACCTGAGTTACATAAGTAATGAAACTTGTAAGTTCTCCAACCTTCATTCCGCCGATGATTACCTGTTTTCCGCCAAGCCACATTACTGTAATTACTGTAGTGTAAATAACAATCTGCATAATCGGGAAAAGCAAAATAATTCTCTTTTCAGCTTTTACCTGAGCTTTGCGGACTTCATCAGCAGCCTTTTCGAATTTTTCATTTTCGAAATCTTTACGAACATAAGCTTTTACAACGCGAATCCCGATAAGATTTTCCTGAATGCGTGCGTTCAGACCGTCGTACTTTTTTAGCATTTTTTCAAAAAGCGGATGGGCTGCCATACCGATACTTACAATTGCAACTGCAAGAATTGGAATGGCAACTGCAAACACTAAAGAAAGTCTTGCATTCAGTTTGAGTGCCATGAAAGTTCCTGCGATAAGCATAAACGGCGCACGGAAACACATCTGAATTATCATGCGGTAGATATTCTGGATGTTTGTAACGTCAGTTGTAAGACGGGTTACAAGACTTGCAGTACTGAACTTGTCGATATTTGCAAAGGAGAAGTTCTGAACTTTATTGAAAAGTCTTTTGCGAAGGTTGTGACTAAAGCCCTGTGAAGCACGGGCAGAAAAAATTGAACCGCCACAACCGCAGATAAGTGAAATGATTGAAAGTCCTGCCATTAAAAGGCCCTGACTCAGAACAACAGAAAAGTTTCCGGCCTGAATACCATCATCAATCATTTTTGCCATAATAAGTGGAATGATAGATTCCATAACAACTTCACCGACCATTGAAACCGGCGAAAGAGCGGTATAAGCAATGTATTTGCGCTCCATACCTTTTGTGATTTTACTAATAGATGACATAAATGAAAATTTAATAAAAAAAAAGGTCCCTGACAAGGGACCCTTTATAATTTTTCGTTTTTCAAAGAAAACTCGACGACATTAATATATCATTGTACCTATACCGCGATCACTGAACATTTCGATAAGCAGTGAGTGAGGAACGCGGCCGTCGATAATATGAGTACGTGGAACTCCGCCGTTCAAAGCTTCAAGACAGCAGTCAATTTTTGGAAGCATTCCGCCTGTAAGGACTCCTGTTGCTTTCATGCTTGGAATTGCCTGGCGGTCAATGCGTTTTACCAGAGAAGAAGGATCTTCCATTTTAAGAAGAACGCCAGGAACATTTGTAAGCTGCACGAATTTTTCTGCTTTTAGTGCTACGGCAATTTTTGCAGCGGCAGTATCAGCATTAATGTTGTAACGGCTGTTATCACCTTCTTCTCCCTGAGCAACAGTTGAAATTACAGGAATGAATCCGTCATCCAGAAGAGACTGAACGATTTCAGGATTAACATCTGTAACGTCACCTACAAAGCCAAGATCTTTTTCAGTTTTCTTTGCACGAAGAAGCCCCGAATCTACACCGGAAAGTCCTACAGCTCTTCCTCCTTTTTCAAGAAGAATGCCGACAATTTCCTTGTTCAGTTTTCCAGTCAGAACCATCTGAACAATTTCCATTGTTTCTTCATCTGTATAACGAAGCCCGTCAACAAATTTTGATTCTTTACCAACCTTTTCAAGCATCTTGTTGATTTCTGGTCCACCACCATGGACTAAAACAACCTTAATTCCGATTGTATTCAGAAGAACAATATCTTCCATAACGGCAGCTTTAAGTTCTGCGTTAAGCATGGCATTTCCACCGTATTTAACTACAACAACTTTTCCAACCCACTGCTTAAAATATGGAAGTGCCTGTGAAAGAACTTCAGACCACTGTTCATTTGTAAGTAAAGAATTTTCGTCGTTCATCTTTTTCTCCGTCCGGACTTTTTATGTACGGTAATCTCCGTTGATTTTTACGTAGTCGTATGTAAGGTCACAGCCCCAGGCTGTAGCTTCAGCATCACCATCTTCAAGAAGAATCAGAATCTGAACTGCTTCTTCCTTAAGAATCTTTTCGGCTTTTTCTTCATCAAATGCAAGACCAACACCGTTATGAATTACTTCAATTTTTTCACCGCATTTATCACAGCCGAATACTGCATCGGCATCATCAAAGTAACGTGATTTACCTGCAATACTTTTGAAGTATACGCTTGTTTTTTCAGGATTGAATTCTGCGCCGGAATATCCCATAGCACAAAGAATACGTCCGCAGTTTGCATCCTGCCCGAACATAGCAGCCTTTACAAGGTTTGAACCGATAACTTCTTTGGCAAGAACACGAGCTGTTTCCAAATCTTTTGCGCCCCGAACTTTGCATTCAACAAGGCGGCTTGCCCCTTCACCATCTGCTGCAATTTTCATTGCCATTACACGGTTGATTTTATTCAAAGCTTCAAGGAATTCATCGTAATCAGGACCTTCAGAAGTAATTTCTGTATTCCCTGCCATTCCGTTAGCCATGATACAAAGTGTATCGTTTGTAGACATATCACCGTCTACAGAAACCATGTTGTATGTTCCTGCAACTGATGAACGCAAAGCCTTCTGAAGCATTTCAGAAGAAACTGCACAGTCTGTTGTAACGAAAGAAAGCATTGTTCCCATGTTGATGTGAATCATGCCGGAACCTTTACACATTGTTCCCATACGGCAAACTTTTCCGCCAACAGTAAACTCAACTGCACATTCCTTAAACTGAGTATCAGTTGTCATGATTGCAATACGGGCTTCTTTGTTTCCTTCTTTCGAAAGACCTGCTTTAAGTTCTTCTATATTATTTTCGATTTTTGTTACATCAAAAGGAGCGCCAATAACGCCTGTTGTATAAACAAGAACATCTTCAGCTTTTATTCCACAGGCTTTTGCTGTACATGCAGCCATGCGTTCTGCGGCTTCGTAACCAGCACTTCCTGTACAGCAGTTTGCGTTTCCTGAACATTCGATGGCAGCCTGAGCGGTTCCACGGGCAATGTTCTTCATTGTATATTTAACACTTTCTGCTTTTACACGATTCGAAGTAAATACACCTGCAGCATTACAGAGTTTTTCTGAATAAACCAGTGCTGTATCATTCTTTGTTCTTGAGGCTTTGATTTTACAAAGCATTCCGTTTGCGGTGAATCCTTGTGGAGCACAAACACCGCCTTCTATAAATTTTATATCACTCATAGTTTTTCCTTACTGCGGGTTTGGGGCGCAGCCCCGAAGAAAGGGGTGTGCTGAAAACCGCAGGTTTGAAGCCAGGGGAAAGGCTTTTCCCCTCTTTATTGTTTCTTACTGAAAATGCGGTAGTTCATCCATGGGAAAAGAGGATGTTCTGCTTCCAGGTTTGTAAGCCATTCTGTACTTACTGTATTTGAACCAAGAGAATCAAATACCATTGTGAATGCATGAATACTTTCAGTGAAAATTTTCTTTACATATTCAGGAGAAATATCTTCATCAAGCATTTTTGCCCAGCCAGAATCCTGCGCAATCATAAGCTCTTTTGCCGCAAGGTCAAGAAGTCTTGCCTTAAGTCCTGTGTCTGTTGGGAAACGGTCTGCAAGATCAACCATTCGTTCACTTGCCTTTTTAACATAACGCATCATCCAGCAGTTCTTGTTTGAAAGGAGATTTTCCCCGTACCCTGCTCCAAGATTTGAAGCATAATAAGGAACAATTTTCTGAAGATTGTACTGATTCTTCAAAAGCGATTTACAAGTTGTAACTTCAAAATCAGAAGCTGCCGCTTTTCGTAAAACAGTTTCAATCCACTGTAAACCTTCACTCCAGTTTTTTCGTAAATTATCGAGATCAAGCAATACAGTTTCACAAACAAAGTCATCGTTCTTTGCTAATTCAGAAGCTTTATTTAATTCATTACTAATAGAAGAAACAAAGAATTCGGCATCTTTCTGAATTTGTTCAAATGCCTGTTCCGGTGAATATATTTCAGATTCATTTACAGGTATAACTGCGAAATCGTTTTGAGCGTCATTTGAACGATTAAAATATTTACAGCCTGATGCATAACGAGCAGTTCCATTATCAATAAATGGAACCAGATCTTTTGCAGGAAGGTCGAATGCGGCATCGCGATTTTCATTTCTATAAGCAGGATTTACGGCGAATCCATCATCTTCATCAAAAATCACTTTTTCTTCTATTTTCTTTGCTGTAAAAACTGCAAGAGAATTATAAAATCTACAAGGATAGAAAATTCCGTCTTCCGGCAATTCTTTTGCAAGCATTGTACTTCGTGGATCCAGCACTGTGTAATTAAATCCGTATGCACGGACAACACTTTCAACGCCTTCTGCATATCCAAGCTCTGGAAGCCAGAATCCATCAGGAACTTCACCAAAGAAATTTTTATATGCAAGAAGACCTGTTTCAACCTGTGCAGAAAGGATTTCTTTCATATCCTTATAGAACGGCATGAAAATGTCAGTTCCACATGTGGCCATGATTTCGATTTTTCCCGCTTTCTGATACTGTGCAAACTGGGGAATCAATCTCATTCCATAACGTTCAGTAAAATCTGCCTTACATTTCTTTATTGTTTCCAGACGTGCAGAAGCCAAAGTCTGTAATTTTTTATTTTTAGCAACACGCTTTGTTTCTTTTGTACAAAACAATTCAGCACGAGTAAGCCATTCAACATATTGAGCCTGAACAACTGTATCTTCCAAAAGAGTACAGAGTACAGGTGGTAATACCAGCTGAAGATTATATGGAATCAATTCACTGTCCAGACGTTCAAACATCCATAACAAAGGGATATAAGTGTCTGTAATTGCTTCAAAAAGTCTGTTAATTTCTGGAGCATATTTTTTTACATCTTCTTCCTGAAGATGACGAATGTATTCCTGATTAGCATTCAATAAAAGAACAAGTTTTTTTTGAGCCATATACAATTCCTGAATTTATGAAAACGATTGTCTGTGGTTTTCGTACTGATCAGTTAGAATATCATTCATACCTGACAGCATAATTATTTCACTAAAATTATGGTTTTGTCCTGGTCGAACTGTATTCAAATATTCAGCACCTTCCGGTATTTCCAGTACTGGTGTACAGGCGAGTACACTTCCTGTTGATGCATTTGAATACACAAGTTCGATTGTTACGTAACGGCATTCTGTATTTAACAGAACATGCTGTTCCTGACTTGAACTAAGATTTTTTATTTCATAAGCAGCAGAAGGTTTTTCACCACCTTCAACCTGGCTTCTTGTTTCATAAGAACAGATACGAAGACTTAAAGTACATGCCCGCTTTTTCACCATCTGCTTATCTGCATCACTCAAGTTCCAGAACACAAAAACCCAGGCTGGATTTTCCAAAACTGCAGAAATCTGTGTTTCATTATAATTTTTTGGGAGAACGACTTCATCTTCAGAAAGACTTGCGGAAATGAGCATATCGTCATCTGCATTTCCTGATTCCGACAGAACTTCAATTAATTCTGCAATCAAAAACTGTCTATCCAGATCTTCAGGAACATCAATTCCATATTCGTCTGCCAGCGTAACTAAATCAGAAAAGGAAAGTGATTCAATATGACCACGATCCACAATCATTTTTTCCATAGTGATTTATAATAGTGATTTTTTCCATTTATTACAATTCAAGACTAATTGTTTACTTGTTATAACCTTATTATAATGTCCATAAGATTAACTAATATCTTCTATATAAAGAGGTTTATTATGACTGTTCCTTTTGCCAGGCTTTTTATAAAAGATTACAAAAACTTTACAAATACAGCAGTTAGAAGAGCTTATGGCATTCTTTGCTCAGTAACAGGAATCTTTTTAAATCTGATTCTCTTTAGTGGAAAACTGGTTGCTGGAATTCTGGCACGATCTGTTGCTATGGAAGCGGATGCATTCAACAATCTTTCTGATGCCGCTTCTTCTATTATTTCTTTACTAGGTTTTAAATTATCCGGAAAAAAGCCTGATGCTGACCATCCATTTGGTCACGGAAGATTAGAATATATTTCGGGGCTTGCTATTTCATTCCTCATTCTCATAATGGGACTTGAACTGGGAAAATCCTCTGTTTCTGCAATTCTAAATTCAGAAAAAATTGAAAGCGGAATTTTCCAGATTATTGTTCTCGCCGGATCGATTCTTATAAAACTTTACATGTATCTGTACAACCATGGAACAGGAAAGAAAATCAACTCACCAACTATGGAAGCTGTGGCAAAAGATTCTCTTTCAGACATGATTTCTACTGGAGTTGTAGTTTTATCATTAATTCTTTCACCATTCACTTCACTTCCTGTTGATGGTATAGGTGGAATCATAGTGGCCTTTTTCATCATCAAAACAGGAATTGAATCTGCAAAAGAAACAATCGATCCTCTTCTGGGACTTCCTCCAGAAAAAGAATTTGTTGAAGCAGTACAAGAAGCCGTTCTGGCACATAAACCTATTATTGGAATTCATGACATGATTGTTCACGATTATGGACCTGGACGACTTTTCCTTACTCTCCACGCGGAAGTTCCTGGAAACGAAAATATTTTTGATCTCCACGAAATTATCGACGAAACAGAAGTTGATATTGCAATAAAATTCAACTGTCTCTGTACTATTCACCTGGACCCGATTGAGACTGAAAACGAACGCCTAAAGGAACTGAAACAGGTGGCACGCGATGTAGCTGAAAAAATCGATGAAAATATTTCCATTCACGATGTCAGGATGGTTCCAGGCGAAAGACATACTAATCTGATTTTTGATGCAGTTCGTCCTCATGATTGCAAACTTTCAAAAGAAGAACTTAAAAAAGAACTAGCAGTCCGCATACATGAAATCGAAAATGATGTATACTGTGTTGTAACAATTGATGATCCTTACGTAAACTAGGAAGAAATATGCTTTGTAACTTGAATTATGGTATTGTTGGTCTTGGAATTATGGGCGGTTCATTTGCCCGTGCCATCCAGGAAAATATTCTTGAAGTAAAAGAAGCCACAGGGAAAATCTTCGCCTGTGACAGAAACGAATATTCACTTAAAGAAGCCCTTAAGTATTCTGTAATTGATGAAGGTTTTGCTCCGGAAAATGTCGATGAAATGCTTTCAAAGTGTGATGTTGTTATCATCTGTCTTTACCCTGCTCTCATCGTAGATTTCATGAAAGAACACAAGACCGCTTTCAAAAAAGGCGCCATTGTAACTGATATTTCAGGTGTTAAGGCAATTTATAAAAATCATTTTGATGAATTTGAAACAGGCGACTACGACTTTATTATCGGTCACCCAATGGCTGGTGGAGAAAAAGAAGGATTTGTTGCCGCAAAAGGTGAATACTTCAAAAATCACAACTACCTTCTGCTTCCTCGTTCCTGCAACAAACCTGAAAACCTGAACCTGATCCGTGAACTGATTTATTCAATCGGGTTCTCAAAAATTACAGACACAGACATCGATACTCACGACTACAACATCGGTTTCACTTCCCAGCTTTGTCACGTTGTAGCTTCGGCAATGGTTTTGAGTGCACCAAATGATGAAATCACTGCTTTTGGCGGCGGTTCTTTTGAAGACCTGACACGCATCGCCATGATTAACGCACCGCTTTGGACAGAACTTTTCCTGGAAAACAAGGACAAACTTCTGCCGCACATCAAAAGTCTTGGCGACCAGCTGAAACTTTTTGAAGAAATGATTGAAAAGGAAGAACGCTCAAAAATGGAAGACGTTCTCAGAAACGTACGCCTTCATCGCCAGGCAATGCAGGCTAAATAGTATTCAAGCAAAACAACGGTGAATACTGAAAACGGGTCCCAGCGACGGCGAAAATGGGGGACCACCCTCCCTTCGGGTTCCTCCCCCATCTTCGCCTGCGTCCCGTTTTCGCATTCACCTCGATTCACTTAAAAAAAATGGGACTCGTTGCGGGGCCCGAGACTAAAAAAAACTTGCGCTATGCAATAAAGCATAGCGACTTATGATATTATACAAGAAATGGGGCGCAGCGAATCGTGGCAAAGAGGCATCCCGCAGGTCGCAGACCGAGGACACATGCCTCTGAAGACACGAGTTCGCGTCGCGGGGCCCCATTTCTGATACAATAGCTTTTAGGAGATATGATTTATGGCAACTATTATTGATGGAAAACAGATTGCAGCTGATACAAGAGCTGAAGTAGCAGAAAGAACAGCAAAACTTAAGGAAAAAGGAATTACTCCTTGTCTTGCAGTTATTCTGGTTGGTGAAAACCCTGCATCAGTTTCTTATGTTACAGGAAAAAGAAAGGCTCTGGCAGAATGCGGAATGGAAGACCGTTCACTGGATCTTCCGGAATCAACAACAGAAGCAGAACTTCTGGAACTGATTGCAAAGCTCAACGCTGATGACACAGTTCACGGAATCCTGGTGCAGCTGCCACTTCCAAAACATATCGATGAAGAAAAAGTTCTTCTTGCCATTGATCCTGCAAAAGACGTAGACGGATTCCATCCTGTAAACGTTGGAAACATGGTAATCGGTAAAAAAGCATTCCTTCCATGTACTCCTCACGGAATCATCGTTCTCCTTCAGAAAATGGGAATTGAAACAAGTGGAAAACACGCCGTTGTAATCGGCCGCTCAAATATTGTTGGAAAACCAGTAAGCCTTCTTCTGGCCCGCCGCGACACAAACTGTACAGTTACAATGTGCCACACAGGTACAAAAAACATGGCTGAAATCGTAAAACAGGCAGACATTATTGTTGCTGCAAGCGGTCACCCTAACACAGTTACTGCCGACATGGTAAAAGACGGAGCCGTTGTTATTGATGTTGGTGTAAACCGCATTCCTGACGCCACAAAGAAATCAGGATTCCGCCTTGTGGGAGATGTTGATTTCGAGGCAATCAAAGAAAAAGCAAGCTTTATCACACCGGTTCCAGGCGGAGTTGGTCCAATGACAATCGCCATGCTTATGGTTAATACTCTCGAATCAGCAGAAGGAAGAATTTAAATTTCAGCCACAAAGAAAACACACAGAAACACAAAGACATTTTTCTATGTGCTCTTTGTGTTCTCTGTGGTAAAAAAAGAATATTCTGGAGATAGAAAATGACTAATTTGGGATTTATCGGATTCGGTAATATGGCTCAGGCTTTAGCTGGCGGTTTCTTAAAAAGCGGACTTATTGCAAAAGACAATATGTTCGCCTTTGCACCAAACCAGACAAAGCTTGAACAGAATACAGGAAAACTTGGAATCAAAGCATGCAAATCTGTAAAAGATGTAGTTTCTGCCTGTGATACACTTGTTATGGCATGTAAACCATACCAGATTGATTCAGTTCTTGAAGAAATCCGCGGCGATTTAATGGGAAAAACTCTCATTTCCGTTGCAGCTGGCTGGGACTTCGCAAAATATGCGGCAGTTCTTTCTATTGAACCAAGCCCTGTAACAGGTGAATACTGCCGCTTCCAGTTTGTTATGCCGAACACTCCTGCCCTTGTAGGCGAAGGCGTTCTTCTTTTTGAAGAAAAAAACTCACTTGAAGAAAATGAAAAAGCAGAAATCGTAAAGCTTTTTGAAGCAACAGGAACTGTAGCCTTCCTTCCAAGTAACCTTATGGGAATTGGAGGCGCTGTAACAGGCTGCGGACCTGCATTTGTTGACCTCTTTATGGAAGCCTACGCTGACGCAGCCGTAAAATACGGAATCCCGCGTCCAACTGCATATAAACTTATAAGCCAGATGGTTCTTGGAAGCGCAAAACTTCAGAAAGACACTGGAGAACACCCTGGAGTTCTTAAAGACAACGTATGTTCTCCAAACGGAACAACAATCCGCGGTGTGGCAACTCTTGAAGAACAGGGCTTCCGTAATGCCTGCATCAAGAGCATTGATGCAATTATGGATTTCAAAAAGAACTAAGCGGGCGTTGCGGGCCGGCGTTTGAGGCCCGCTGAGGGGGGGAGCGCCCAACCGTGTGGGCGCGAGGGGGGAGACCTCCCCCTGCATCAGGAAATTAAAATGGAAGATATACAAAACCAAAGCGACAACAGACAGATTCCTCTTCAGAAAGTAGGTGTAAAGGGACTTGAATACCCTGTTCAGGTTCTGGACAAGCAGAACAAGATTCAGCACACCACTGCAAAAGTGAATCTTTTTGTAAACCTTCCCCACCACTTCAAAGGAACTCACATGAGCCGCTTTATTGAAGTGTTCCATAAATATCACACAGATATTTCAATCAAACACTTCAAGGCTATGCTGGAAGAAATCCGGACAAAACTTGAAGCTGAAAAATCTTTCGGATCAATCAGCTTCCCATACTTTATAGAAAAAGAAGCTCCTGTAACAAAGAGCCCTGGCTTTATGAGTTACCAGTGCCGTTACGAAGCGGAAGTTTCTGAAAATGATTCAAAATTTTACATTTATATAGAAGTTCCTGTAACTACACTCTGCCCTTGTTCAAAGGCAATCAGTGAATATGGAGCTCATAATCAGAGGGGAACTGTCCGAGTAAAACTTCTTTATTCAAGCTTTTTCTGGATGGAAGATATTATCCGTGTAATTGAAGAATCTGCTTCCGGCCCTCTTTATTCTGTTCTGAAGCGTCAGGATGAAAAGTTTGTAACAGAACACGCATACGACAACCCGCGCTTTGTAGAAGACGTGGTCCGTGAAGTTTATCTTGCACTCCGTAACTTCCCTCTTGAAAAACCATTTGAATGGTTCAGCGTGGAAGCCGAAAACGAAGAAAGCATTCACAATCACAACGCCTACGCTTACACAGAATATAACGGGCAGGACTAAAGCTTCATGAAAAGAATCCGCATTGCAGATTTTATAAATCCTGAAGATGATTTCTTTACCCTGCCTTTTGAGACAGATATTGACGGGCAGTCTGGCGGCTCGCTTCCTGGAAGTGTAAATCCTTACAGGCAGTCTTGCGGCGACTTAATGGATATAAATCTTTGCAGGCAGTCTGGTGGCGACTTAATGGAATTAAATCTTTGCAGGCAGTCTGACAACGACTTAATGGAATTAAATCTTTGCAGGCAGTCTGGCGGCGCCCGCTGGGGCATGACACTCTGCAAAGCAGGTTCAATGCGTTTCCGATGGAACGAGACAAATCCAAACAGACAGAACAATTTCTCAAAAATCATTTCTGATAGAGACCACACCGTTGTCCCAGTTCAACTGGATCACACAAAAATCGTATACGATATAAAAACCGCAGAAGACACAAAAGAAAAAATCGGAGACGGAATAATCACAAAAAATCCGCACCTTGTTCCTACAATCACTATTGCCGACTGTATGCCAATTTTTCTTTATGATCCGGTAACTGAAGTTTTTGGTATAGTCCATTCAGGATGGAAAGGAACAGGAATTGTTCAGGAAGCAATAAAACTTGCAGAAAAAAACTATGGATCAAAACCAAAAGATTTTCAAATCGTTCTTGGACCGCACATACATGACTGCTGTTATATAGTAGATAAAGAACGTGCTGACTATTTTGCAGAAAACTTTACACCAGAATGTATCGAGCCGCTTGAACTAAGTTCAATTTCCAAAGGCGGAAGCACAGGAAAAAAACTTCCTTCTTTCGTATGGAACAATGGAAACGGTCCACTTTTCAGACTTTCACTTGAAAAAGCAAATCTTTCAGTTCTCGAAAAAGCCGGTATCCTTTCTAAAAACATCACGGTATGCGAAGACTGCACAGCCTGTACAAACGGAGACATTTTCGGCTCTAACAGACGAGAAACAGCTTCGAACGGAAAAGACAACTTTACCGTTATGGCGGGATTTGTTATCAAAAAATCCTAAGGTATATTCCCTATTTTTCATAAAAAAAATAAGAAAAATGAAAAAAATACTCCGAAAAAAGATTTAAAAACCAATACTTATAGTAGGGAACTTTCAATTTGTGCTTCAAAATTTAAATAAGTATTATCAGGAGTAACTGATGAAAGAAAAATCAAAAAGTCCAGAAAAGAATGAAATCCGTCCTTGGTTGTTAAATCTCGAAAACGACCCAGAAAAAGCTTATCGTGTAAGTAAAATCATTTTCAAAAGTAAGTCAAAGTTGAATAATAATCCAAAATGTATAAACCAAGCATTAGCAAATTATTTTAGAAGAACAGATCCTGATAAAAGCTAATATCAAAACGCATTTGATTTTCCGCAGTCATATAATGATATTAGAGGTAAATGAATATATATGACTGCAGAGAAATCGAAGCAACAAGGATATCTTAATACCAGTTTTTTTTATTTAACAAATTTTCAAACTATACGGGTAAGTCAAAGGACTGTCGCACCCCTTGTGACAGTCCCTTTTTTAACGGCGCCAGAGCTTGTCGCAGTTAAATAAAAAAAGGAACGGCGGGTCCCCGCCGAGCCGGCAGCTCGTCGCAGGGGCTCCTCGCTTCCCTCGCTCAAAATGCTCCTCGAGCATTTTGACGGCATAGCCGTCGCTCGGTATATCTATTTCCCGCTTATGTTTAACGAAGAATGTATGAAG
>JAKSTM010000039.1 GCA_024402565.1 Treponema sp.
CAGAAGATGAAACATTCCAGAGATGGCGTGATGACCGCTGGAAGTTCTACCTGAAATACGGTATTCCAGAAAATCAGCTTAAATGGCACCACCATGACAAGCTGGCTCACTATGCTAAAGACGCATACGATATTACATACAACTTCCCAATCGGATTTGAAGAAATCGAAGGTATTCACTCACGTACTGACTTTGACCTTAGCCAGCATATGGAATACTCTAAGAAGGATATGTCTTACATCGATCCTGATGATCCAAAGAACCGCTATGTTCCATACGTTGTTGAAACATCTGCTGGTCTTAACCGCAACTTCCTTATGTTCCTTTGTGAAGCTTACGAAGAACAGAATGTTGGAACAGACGGAAAAGATGATTACCGTACAGTTCTTCACCTGCATCCAAAGCTTGCACCAATTACAGTTGCAGTTCTGCCACTTATGAAGAAAGACGGACTTGCTGAAAAGGCAAAGGAAATCCAGAATCTTCTTAAAGATAACTTCGTAACAGACTACGACCAGAGCGGTACAGTTGGTAAACGCTACCGCCGTCAGGACGAAGTTGGTACTCCATTCTGTGTAACTGTAGACTACGACACAATGGATAGCGCAAGTGAAAACTTTGACACTGTTACAGTTCGTAACCGCGACACAATGGAACAGGAACGCGTTAAGCTTTCTGACCTTAACGGTTATATTTTCAATGCAATTGCAAACTATAAACCTGTAGTTCGTGCTTAAATTATAATGCTTCACAGGATCAGTCATGTTTTGAACTGATCTTGTGAAGTTTTTTTTGTTTATGGAATACGTAAGACTTGGAAAAACTAATTTGCTTATAAGCCGCGTGGCTTTTGGAAGTATGCGTCTTTCGGAAGATGGTTCCGATGATGCAGCTGTTCTTGTCCGAAAGGCTTATGAAGCCGGGATTAACCTTTTTGATACATCCCGAAATTCTCCTGACTCTGAAAAACTCCTTGGTGATGTTCTTTATGATATCCGCAGAAATGTAATTCTAAGTAGTGCAACTTCTGCAAAAACAGTAGCCGAAATTCGTTCTAACCTGGAAGAAAGTCTTATGACACTTCATTGTGATTATATTGATTTATACCAGTATGAATGTGAAAAATTCGTTCCTCTTGCAGGCGGAGCTGATCATATTTATGATACTCTTCTGGAATTAAAGAAACAGGGGAAAATAAAACACATCGGTCTTGTAACAAAAAATTATGACGCTGCAGTAAAAGCAGTAAATTCAGGACTTTATGAAACTATACAGTTTCCTTTCAATGTAATTACGACAGATGAAAATCTTTCGATTGTGAAAATATGTGAAGAAAAGGATATCGGATTTATTGCAATGCAGCCTTTGGGTGGGGGAGTAATAGAAAATCTTCCACTTGCAATGGGGTTCTTACAGCAATACGAAAATGTTGTTCCTGTTTGGGGTGTACAAAATCAAGATAACCTTGAACAGATTTTATATTTCAATGAGCACCCGCCGGTAATTGATGAAAAATTACAGGAGGATGCGGATTATTTAAGAAAATTCTTTAACTGAAAATACTGATGTCGATGTCTTCTGAGCCATCGGCATTTTTTTTGCCAGAAATAACCGGTTCTTGTGGAGTTTTTTCTGGTTCACTTGATTCTTCGCTAGATTCCACTTTCTCAGATGTTTCTTTTTTAGGAGTACTTTTTTCAAGTTCTGCATTCATTTTTTCAACAGAAGCTTTTACATCTTCTGTTTCTTTTCTGTTTAGAACACGTACAATGGCCAGGTCAGAATCGTTTGTCTGAATTGTTTTTGGTGAACCGTCTTTATCTTTTTCCAATAGAAGCTGAACTACTGGAAGTTTAGGATTATCCGGGTTAACATCTATTACTTCGGCAACTTTTCCATTTTTCAAGAAAACGTATGCACCAATTGGGAAAAGTGAAACGCTGTAAAGAAGGGCTTTTATTGCTGCGTCATCATATTGGTGGTTTGCGTTTTTAAGCATTTCTACCATAGCGTCAAAAGTCGATCTTTCGTCTTTGTATGAACGAGGGGCTGTAATAGCTTCGAATGTACATGCTACAGCAATGATTTTTGCATACGAGATAATTTTGTCACCAGAAAGTTGACGGGGATATCCTGTTCCATTTTCTTTCTCATGATGTTCCAGAACTCCAAGCTGAATACTCATTGGAAAATCCAGTTCTTTAAGGATGTTATAACCTAATATAGGATGAGTCATGACTTGAGCTTTTTCGGCTTGAGAGAATTTTTTGTCTGTCATGTAAAGCTGAGGTGGAAGGCGAACCATTCCAATTTCATGAAGAATACATGCTACACCCAATTCTATCAGCTTTGAAAGTGGCATATGTTCCTGGAGTCCAATTGTAATGGCAAGAACTGTTGTTCGCATGGAATGTGCAACGAGGAAGTTTTTAGTTCGCTGTTCTACAGAAGGAGTAACACGAAGAATGAAACGCCGGTTGTCCTTAATAAAAACAATTAAGTCTTTTACTGTGTCTGAAAGTTCAGTCTGGTTTATTTGTCTTTGTGTTACATATCGGGTAAATAATGAATTGATGTAATTCATGTATTCGTTATATACACTTCGTACAACATCCATTCTTGATTTATCACTGTTTCCAAGTCTTAATGTTTTTGAATCAGCAAGTGCCTTTTTTAGGGAATCATTTTGAATATCTGAACTTTCTTTATTTTTTTTCTGGTTATCACTGTTTCCTGAAACGCCTATATCACCACCTAGACTAAGGGAACCTTCACAAATAAATTCGTGGAAATCCCATTCTTTGAGAGCTTTCATGATGTTCTCAGTTACCGGTGATGTATGAGGAAGTACAATAAAGTTATTACCGATGTAAAGGTCCCCTGTAAAAGTCAGGTCCTTTTTTAATGTTTCTAGGTTTACAGTGTTCATAATTAAAAATAATTTCCCTAGATGTATTATCGGCGGAGAATGGGAAAAACTTTAATCGTGATTATAAACTTTAAAAAAGCAAAAAAAAACTGAACGGGTCACAACTCCGTTCAGTCATATAAAGTAAACACATTTGTACACAATCGTAATCAGACGTCTGGATGTCGAACCGCCCGAAATATCAAGTACATTTATAATATCGGTGAATAGCGGTTCGACTTTAGAAAAATATTTAATTTTTTGTTAAATAAATTAATTTTCCCTGGAAATCACCCCAGTCTCTGCGAACAGGAAGGCCGGCATTCATTAATGTTTCGCCTTTCATTTTGCAAGGA
Organism: Treponema sp.; assembly: GCA_024402565.1. Classification (GTDB taxonomy): domain Bacteria; phylum Spirochaetota; class Spirochaetia; order Treponematales; family Treponemataceae; genus Treponema_D. Next base: position 3,265 of record JAKSTM010000039.1, read on the forward strand.
GGATAGTTTTTCTGATCTTCATCAGGATAAGCCACTGTGTAAACAGCTTCTGATTCCAGTCCGGTTAGTTTTAACATACGGGTTTTCATATTCGGATGATTTAGAACCTGAATAAAAGTAATAAGAGCTTCATCATCTTTTACACACATCCAAGAGTCGTATTCGTTGTTTTCTGCATAAGAAGCCAGACGATAGTAAGTTCCTTCACGAATAATAGGATTAAACTTTTTGTATAAGGCTATTTGTCCCGGAATCATATTTCTTTCAGAAGAGTCAAGTTTTGTAATATCCAGTTCATAGCCAAATGTTCCAGCCAAAGCAACATAGCCTCGTGTTTTGAATGGTGTAACGCGGCCAACTGCATGGTTAGGACATACAGAAACGTGAGCTCCCATAGTGGAAAGTGGATAAATAAGGGATGTGCCTTCCTGAATCTGGAGACGTTCGATAGCGTCTGTATCATCTGAACACCAGATTTGTGGGCTGAAATAGAACATACCAGGATCAAAACGTGCACCACCTCCAGAACAGTTCTCTAAAAGCAGATTAGGGAAATCTGTAACCAGACGGTTTTGGAAATCATACATTGCCAGAACGTAACGATGGAAAAATTCGCCTGTTTTTTCTCCGTTTAGTGCAAGACTTCCTATATCGCTGAGCTGGCGGTTCATATCCCATTTGATGTATTCAATATTTGCAGAAGCAAGAATTTTTTTAATCTGATTGTACTGGAAATCAAGAACTTCAGGACGGGTAATGTCCAGTACCAGCTGTTCTCGGGAAAGACCAGGTTTGCGGTTTGGAATCTGAATTGCCCAGTCAGGGTGGGCACGGAATAGTTCAGAGTCTGGAGAAATCATTTCCGGTTCAAACCAAAGTCCGAATTTCATTCCAAGCTTATTTATTTCGCTGGCTAAGTATTTCAATCCTCCAGGAAGTTTTGATTCGTTTACAAACCAGTCTCCAAGGGATGAATCATCAAAGTTTCTGTGCCCGAACCAGCCGTCATCAAGAACCAGCATTTCGATTCCGTCTTTTGATGCTTCACGTGCTATGTCCAGGATTTTTTCTGTATTAAAGTCAAAATATGTTGCTTCCCAGTTATTGATAAGAATAGGACGCATTTTATGATTGTACTTTGAACGAATCAGATGATTTCTGTACAGCGTGTGGAAATTCTGACTCATACCATTAAGGCCTTTGTCACTGAAAACAGTTACTGCTTGAGGACTTTCGAATTCTTCGTCTTTATTGAGAATCCAGCAGAAGTTTTCCGGATTTATTCCCATTTGAATACGTAACTGATCAAATTGGTTTCTCTGAACATTGGCTACAAAGTTTCCTGAGTAAATGAAATTTACGCCGTAAACATTTCCTGTATTCCAGTCAGTTTTCTTTTCAAGAACTGCGATAAATGGATGCTCCTGATGGCTTGATTCGCCTCTGTGGGATTTTATCTGATGCAGTCCCATATTTACTGTATGGCGGTCAATATGACGTTCACGAGCCCAGCTTCCATGAAGGGAAATCATTTCGTAGTTTTCATTATCCATATCCATGGAAAGAGAAAAACACTTTTTGATTTTTACAGGTTCTTCGCTTAAATTTTTAACTTTAGTTGAACGAATTATGGTATCTGTGTCAGAAAAAATGGTGTAAAGAAGTGAAACTTCAACATTGAGAATAGGGTCAAGACTTTTTATTTCAAGGGTTTCGGCGCCTTTTCCAAAAACACATGGAAGTCCTTTAAGATTTGGTACTGTTTTTGAAATTGTATGGCTTACGTATTTTGCTTCAATGGCATTGTGCCCTTTTGATGAAGTAACCGCTAGGGCGGTCTCCCGGAAATCCCCAACACCGTCTACTGGCATTTCGAATGGAATGTAATCCATGTATGAAAGTTTTTCTCGTTCTGGTTTTATATCGGCAAAACCAAATTCTCTGTGACGTGTAAGGTATGTTAAATCGTCCCCGGAAATCTTTTTCCCATAATATGCATGAAGAAGGAAACCGTTGTCGATTTTAATTGCATAAGTGGTATTAAATGTCTCAATAGTGAAAATGGAAGTCTTTTTATTGAATTTAATCATATACTAACCTTTTTTTTCTGAATGTAAAATTATATTATCTGAATCGTAAAAAAAATGAAATACAACAAAACCATGACACATTAGCCTTATCGTTTTCTGGTGGTATCATAACCATATATAAAAAAGGGCGTCTTAGAGAAGAGAACTTCTTAAGACAGCCCTTTAAGTAATTTATTTATTCATTGTTTTAGTTCCAGGGTTTCCGTCCTAGAATTTTCCTTCGTTTCCGTCGTTTCCAACCAGTTCATTGTGTTCTTTAATAAACTTAACTGTTTCGTCTACAGTTGTGAAACAAAGTCCAACTACAGTGTCAGCACATCCGTAGTAAATTGCGATACGGCCAGTGTCCTGGTCTGCAAGTGCTGCTACAGGGAATGCTACGTTTGGAACGAATCCTGTTGTTTCGTATGGTTCTTCAGGAGTAAGCATGTAAGCACCAGAGCGGTAAAGAACCTTAGAAGGGCAGTCGCGGTCAAGGATTGCTGCACTGAATGAGTATACGAATCCGTCACAAGTTGTTGCAACACCGTGGTAGAATACGAGCCATCCTTCATCGATTTCGATTGGAGCAGGTCCTGTTCCGATCTTAACTCCCTGCCACCATGCAGAACCTCCGCGCTGCATAACAAGGCGGTGTTCTCCCCAGTATTTAAGGTCAGGTGACTGTGAAAGAAGAACATCACCGAAAGGAGTGTGTCCTGAGTCAGAAGGGCGTGAGAGCATAATGTATTTGTCATTTACTTTGCGTGGGAAAAGAACGCCGTTTCTGTTGAATGGCAGAGTAGGGTTTTCGAGACGTGTGAATTCTACGAAGTCTTTTGTTTTTGCCATACAGATTGCAGCACCGTCAAAGTCACCGCACCACATGATGTAGTATGTGTCGTCAATTTTGATACAGCGTGGATCGTATGCATAGTAAGGATCCCATGGATTTCCGTTTTCATCTTTCATGTGGATCTTTTCTTTCTGGAAAGTCCAGTTGATTCCGTCAGGAGAGTCGCCCACATAAAGGAAAGGACGTGCTGTGTAGTCTTCACAACGGAAAACACCTTTGAAAGCTCCTTTCCATGGTACAACTGCAGAGTTGTAGATACGGCCCATTCCAGGGAAAGGGTTGCGTCCGATAACCGGGTTTGCACTATATCTCCATACAGGAAGGTTCCATCCAGCAGGTTTATCCTGCCAAGGCATATTTGGAATTGATTCACCATTAATGATTTTGCTCATTTGTATTCTCCTTTATGGTTAAAGATTACTTCACCAATTCAGTTAAGTCAAGAAATTTTTACTTAAAAAATCAAAAATTTTACTTAAATTTACCTAAAAAATAAACAGTATATCTCTTACACGGTTTCGCTTTCCCCCAATTCCACATCGCTTTCCCATACAACATCTCACATATCTCTTACACGGTTTCGTTTTCCCCCAATTCCACATCGCTTTCCCATACAACATAATTATTAATTATTATTTCTTATTTATTATTTATTCTTTATACTTTTCTTATGCTTAGTTATTTACATGCTTATCACGCAGGGAATCATGCTGATGTTCTGAAACATATGATTCTTTCCGAAGTCATACGTTACATGGAAAAGAAAGAAAAACCATTTTCATTTTACGATACTCATTCTGGAAGTGGAGTTTATAAAATAAATGATGAACGTGCACAGAAAACAGGGGAAGTTAATTCTGGAATTCTCAGACTTTGTGAAAAAAGTTTTGAACTGCAAAATCCCGAACCTTTGATTTCAGATTACATTTCTTGTGTTAATGAGTATTTGAAAAAAGGGGAGTATCCTGGTTCTCCTTTTATTGAATCTGATTTACTTAGAAAAGAAGATTTTCTTTTTCTTTCTGAACTTCATCCTACAGAATTTGAGAACTTAAAAAATAATATAAATCAGAAAAGAAAAAATAAAGAAGATTGTTGTTCTGTTTCTTTTAATAAAAGAAATGGATTTGAAATGCTAGAAAGTCTTACACCTCCTAAAACTAAAAGAGGATGTGTACTTATTGATCCTAGTTATGAAGAACTTTCTGATTACAGTGATGTTGCCGATGTTGTTTTGAAATGTTTCAAAAAATGGACCGGTGGTGTTTTTATGATCTGGTATCCTTTGCTGGCTTACCGTATGTCAACAATAGAAAATATGATAGAACGGATTACAGAAGGTGTTCACCTTATCTCACCAAATACAGATGTAAATGATTTCCGTCTTTGTATTGCTTCTGAAGACGCCCATGAAGAAACTAGTTTAGCAGAAAATTCTTCTCCACGTTTATTTGGAAGCGGGATGCTTGTTGTTAATACGCCTTGGACTCTGCCGGATAAAATGAAAAAAGTTCTTCCTGTTTTGGAAGAACTTTTGGTAAAATAGTTTTAGAGTTGTTTATCTTTTGTCAGAAAGATTTTCACGCTTCTTCTTTTCGAAGAAATCTCTGATTTTTTCGAAAAGGTGTTTGAAGAATAACCATATTTTGTAAAAGATGTTTGGATGGCGCAGTCGGTTTAATCGTTTGTAGCCTTCCATAAGTTCTTCATCTGTAAATTCTTTTCTCTGGTTATTTTCTTCCAGCTCCATTTCAAGTGTTTCGATTTCCGACAGGTTATCGATAATGTTTACATTAATATTTGTCCAGCCTAACTGTTTTGCAGCTTGAAGTCTTCTTTCTCCTGCTATAAGTTCGTAACGTTTGTTAATAGTAATAGGATTCATAAGGCCATACAACTTAAGGCTTTCTTTCAAATCATCCAGATTGCCGAGGTCTTTACGAACGCGTTTCTTAATTTTTATTTGTGAGATAGGTATTAACATCGTACTCCTATAATAGATTTATGAATTATTCGAAACTTATTTTATTTATTCCATGAGGAAGTTATAATCCAGATCTTCAACCTTATTCAGAGGTTTTTGTATTTCTACAAAGCTTTCTGATTCTGAATCATATTCGTCACTTTCTTCATCGTTATTAATATACTCAACAAATACATAATTGTCACTTAAAAAGTCTAAAGAGAATGTCAGAGGTGTCGTATTAAGTTCGGTGGTCAAATGTTGTCCTGAACGATACATTTCTTTCCGTAAGCGATATTCCCCAAGTGCTGATCCAGTTTTGTTTGAATGAAGAGGACAAACTTGAGTTGGTTGAGTTCCTTCCAGGAACCATTGGGTAGTCTGATGATTTCCACAGTCTTCAGTAAGAATTTGTCCTGATTCAGAACATACAGTACATTCTATGACACCTGAAAGTGGTTTGGGGAAGTCTTTCACAATCATGTCCTTATGGATTGTACTCATGTAGTCACCCCAGGCATGACCGGCAAGAGTTGCACCTGTAATATTCATACCTAAAGACTGGCCAGGTTTGTCAAAGCCGAACCAGAATGCTGCTGTATAATACGGTGTGAATCCACATGTCCATGCATCTGCCCAGTTCTGGGTTGTACCTGTTTTACCTGCAGCAGGCATAACATATGTTTTTCCTTCTGAGTTTTTGTACCAGAATTTTTCTTTCTGGCGCCAGAGTGTACCGCGCTGAACAGTCTGTTCTAGGAGTTTTGTCATAACAAATGATGTTTGTGGTGAAATAACCTGAATGCGGTCACCTTTTGCGGCCTGTTTCTTTCGAAGATCAAGTTCTGGGTTTAGGATGACATTTCCATTTTTGTCTTCAACGGTACGGATTGCTATAGGAGTAACATCTTTTCCACCGTTTGCGAAAATTGAATAAGCCCTTGCCATTTCTATTGGACGAACAGAACATACTCCAAGCCCAATAGGGTAGCCTGGCACGAATCCGCGTGTTGGAAGTTCTTCATCAGAAATTCCCAAAAGAGAAACTGCTCTGTTGATTGCGGCTTCAAATCCGATGCCGTCCAAGACTTTAAGAGATGGAACGTTCATAGAAGTACAAAGTGCATACCACAGTTGAACATTTCCTTCCCATACCCCCAGGAAGTTCTGTGGAATATAAGGTTTACCGTCAGCAGTATGGAAAACTACAGGAGAATCGGAAATCTCTGTGGCAGGGGTAAACTTTCTGGAGTCAATTGCAGCAGAATAATACAATGGTTTGAAAGTAGAACCTGGCTGGAGTTTAGCCTGGATTGCTCGAATGAACTGATTTTCTGAATCGTATTTGCTTCCACCAACTAAGGCATCGATATAACCTGTATCGCTTTGGAGGGCAATCATTGTTCCTTCAATGGTGGTTTTAGCACTGTCTTGTTTTGAAATTGCATTTGCTTTGCTTACAATATTCATTTTAAGACTTTCTGAACCGGTCAGAAGAGACATAATATCAAGGACAGGATTTACTTCGTTCATAAATGCTGCCTGTGCAACAATTTCGGCACGTTGTTCAGACACTTTAAGTTCCGGTATATCAAAAAGGAGAGACATAAGTTCTGTGAGAGGAATGTAAGTGTCTACTGCTACACCAGATTTTTTTGAATGTTCACGTTGGTATCGTTGGTTACCGTCAGCTATCCATTTCTGCATTGTTTTATCTGCAACTGCCTGGTGTTCCAGATTTAAGGTTGTATTTACTGTGAATCCTGATGTGAAAATATCATCGGAACCGTAAATCATGTTTCCAAGTTCACGGCGAACATATTCACTGAACCAAGGTGCTTTGTCGTCACGCATCATATATGCAGAGGAACTGGTTCGTGTGTAGTCAAAATTTGCCCAATATTCTTCAAAAGAATCTTCGGCTTCTTTCTGTGTAATGTAATCAGCTTCTACCATTGAGGCCAAAATGTACTTCTGGCGGTCCATAGCACGATTAGGATGATCAAAAGGATTATAAAACGCCGGGTTTGAAAGCTGAACAACGAGAAGTGCACATTCAGCCGGTGTGATTTCTGTGGCCCCATGTCCAAAGTAATATTTTGATGCTGCGTTTACACCATAGGTACCGCCACCAAAATAAATTTTGTTCAAATAAAATTCAAGAATTTCGTTTTTCGAATATCGGCGTTCCATTTGTATGGCCCACCAAAGTTCTTTCAGTTTTCGTTTCATGGACATTTCAGTTCGGTCACAATACATAGTTCCAGCAATCTGTTGTGTAAGAGTGGAACCACCACCCAATGACATATGAAGAACCTGTCCTATAACAGCGCGGAAAAGGGCTTTAAGGCTGTATCCATTATGTGAAAAGAAAATTCTGTCTTCGCGTGTAATAAGCGCATCAATAAGGTGTTGAGGAAGGTCCTGGTAACTGATGAGCTCTCGTTTTTCATCTGATGAGAATTCTGTAATAAGCTCTCCATTAATGTCCAGAAGACTGGTTGGAAGGGCTGTATCAAACTCTGTGAAATATTCTGTATTTTTTATGTTATGTGTTTCGGCAATTCCGTATCCTAATCCAATACCTGTACCGATAGTTCCACCTATAATGAATAAAAGGAAAAAAACAATAAAAATTGTTTTAAGTGCCTTTTTACATTTAGGATTTAATTTATGTTTTACTTTTTCAGACATTATTATTCCAAATTATTTTATTAGACAAATTATACAGAATTTAGTTAAAAAAAAAAAGGCACGGCGGGTACCGTGCCCATGCCCATCAGGCAGCCAAGGGCATGGGTGGGAGGGGAAAATGCCCTTGGTACTTTAAATATCGTCAATGCCCCCCCAAATCTTTAATGAATTTAAAAAAAAAGTGAAAAAAACTTATAATTTTTTGTTATTCGCCATGTAAAATGAAATTTTACATGGCGAAAACGGCTGAGTCAAGCCTTTAAGCGAAGCGTGGCTTGACCAGACGTATTCGAGGAAAATGAAATTTACATGCTGAAAACGGCTGAGTCAAGCCTTTAAGCGAAGCGTGGCTTGACCAGACGTATTCGGGGAAAATGAAATTTACATGGCGAAAACGGCTGAGTCAAGCCTTTAAGCGAAGCGTGGCTTGACCAGACGTATTCCGGGAAAATGAAATTTTACATGCTGAAAACGGCTGAGTCAAGGACGGAATTAGTTTTCTGTTATAGAAAGATCAACGTCCAGTGAGGCTTTGTAAGTTTTGCCTTTTACAGCATTTATTGATTTTACTACTTCGTAACTTCCTATTTCAAAGCGAATTGAATGATCGCCTTCTGAAATTACGAACTCTTTGTCAGTTTTTTCTGAATAATCCTGACCATCAAAAGAGATTTTCACTCCGTCAGGAGCATTTATTATTAGGGTAGGTTCTACGCCTTTTAATTCGATATCGAGATTTGTTGTTTTAGCCTGTTCTATATAAAATGTTCTGACTTCATTTCGGTAATTTTCCGAAATCAGTGAGATATTGTGTACGCCTGTTCCTAAAATAATATCCTGTGAATTGGAAGAAATATTAGTAGGAATATCATCGATGTAAATAGAATATACAGCATACGCAGAATTCACTGTATTCGTTTCTTCTGTTTTTGAAGGTTCTGGTAATTTCAGGTTTAGTTTAAGCCGTCCTTTGTCTGCCAGAATAGGGCGGGCAGACACCTGTATGTTTGCAGTAGTAACTTCTTCAGGGATTCCTTTCATTACAGGTTGAAATTTTAAGAAAAGATTTGTGGCCTGGTTAGAAGGAATAGTTGTAATGAGCGAAGAATATTTGCTTTCTTTAATTGAATGATTTTTTACAAGAGGAACCTGTAGAACCCATGAAAGTTTTGGCGGCAATGTGTTTACGTAAAGTCTTGTTCCTGAATAATCAATTTGCTTTGCAGAAGGTTCGGGACAAATCCGGTCATAAACTGTTGCAGCAACTGAATTTGGCCAAGAAACAATACTTTCTGGGATTACCATCTTAATTTCAATTCCTTCAAGGAAAGGAATAAAGGATTTGTCTTCAGGAAGGTAAATTGCAACAGCATCGTAAATATTGCAGTCTTTTGCAATTATTTCGGTATTGTCGTTATTTAGTTGAATAATATGTGCCTTTCTAACGCGGAACGATTCGGCATATATAGTTTGAACTGATAGGAGAAAAACTGATAATGTTAAAACATAAACAGAAAATTTTTTTAAACTTTTCATATTCAATAAATTAAAGATTAATTCAAAAGTCCGGAAAACCTATTTTATTGGAAGGACTTTTTCTGGATTCTCTGCTATTCCTCCGAATCTTATTTCAAAATGAAGGTGAGGGCCTGTTGCCATTCCCGTCTGTCCTACATAACCAATTATGTCACCGCGATTTACTATGTCACCAGAATATACTGTCATTTTGCTTAAATGTGCATATACACTGGTTATTTCGCTGTCATTATGTTTTAAAATAATATAATTACCGAAAACAGTGTCATTTTTCTTTGCCAGACTGATTTTTCCTGATTTTATTGCATATACAGGAACTCCTTCGCTGGCAGCAAAATCCACTCCATTGTGATTTTTCCATTCGCCCGAAAAAGGATTTATTCTTGGACCAAAACTTGATGAAATGTATGAAAGGGATGCATCAATCGGAAGACCAAGTGCTGTATCCAGAAAGTATGCTCTTTCAGTTGGTGAAAAACGTTGATTTTGTAGAAAAGAAAATTTATCCTTTCCCAAAGTATAACACATATTATCATTTTGTAAAATTTCAATACATCTGGTTTTTAAAATAACCTGAAGTGGTTCAGAAGATTCCAAGTTAATGAAGAGTCCGGGAACAGTGGGAATAATTAATTCTTTTCCTTCAATATTTTTAATATTACTGTTCAGGTTGTTTAAAGTGGCAAGTGTTTCGTATGGTATGTTACATCTGGCTGAAAGTGAAAGTAAATTCGTCTTTTCTGGTACTTGGACTTTAAAAAATAACATTAGTGGCTCTTGTCCCGATGCAAGAGCTTTGTAGTTTTCATCAACAATAGCTGAAAATTCTTTGAAGATTTCATTTCTTGAAGAAAGATTAGGAATCTCAGGGAGTTTTTCTTTTTCTATTTTTTTTTCGAAAGAAAATGCTGAAAATTGGATTTGCAGAAATACTAATACTGAAATAATTATTTTATTGTTTTTCAGCATGATTTCGGATTCTTGTTCTGATTTTTTGAATGCTCTTGAAAATAATCCAGATTACTATTAATCCAAGAACTGAATAAGTGTAGGCCTTTGCATTGGTCGTGGAAAATTTCCAGAGCGGCCAGACAATAATAAAGGCTGCCCCAAGGCAAATAAATAAAATTAAGAGAAAACGGAAAAATGAAATAAAGAATGCTTTTACTTTTTTCAATTTGGTCGGTTTAAAACAATAATTTCTTAATGAAAAGGCTTATAAAAAACAAAGGGGAGGCCTGAAAGACCGCCCCTTTTACATTGCCTGATTTTATTTATTCAGCAGCAATTGCTTCTGTTGGACATGTAGAAGCACATGTTCCACAATCAATACATGAACCAGCGTCGATAACGCGAGCTCCGTCTTTTTCAGAAATAGCTGAAACTGGGCATTCAGATTCACATGCACCACAGTTTACACAAGCGTCAGAAATTTTGTATGCCATAAGATACTCCTATAAATAACCTTTAAATCAATATAATTGAAAAACAGGCAAAAAGCAACATTAAAGCAGTAAATAAGGATTTTACCAGCTTTCTAAAATGGCAATTCCGCTGGATGTTCCAATTCTTGAAGCACCTGCTTCTACCATTTCTCGTGCCGATTCAGCTGTTCGGATTCCTCCGGAAGCTTTAACGCCCATGTTTGGACCAACTGTTTCTCGCATCAGTTTAACATGGTGAGCAGAAGCTCCATTTGGAAGGCTTTTTCCGTCTTTGTCTTTTGGTGTTCCGAATCCTGTAGATGTTTTTACAAAATCGGCACCAGCATTTTTTGCTGCGATACAACAGTTTCTGATAGTATCATCATCCAGGTAACAGGTTTCCAGTATTACTTTTACGGTTGTTTTTGATTTTCTCTCTAAATCGCATGAACGGGCTGCTTCAACGACGCCTGAAATATCACTTTGAACTTTCTCAAAATCACCTTCCAAAGCCGCATTCAAATCAATAACCATATCTACTTCATGGGCTCCGTTTTTGATGGCGGTTTTTGTTTCTGCGGCTTTGTTTTCTGTAGGGACCGCACCAAGAGGGAAGCCGATTACTGTACATACTTTTACTGAGGAGTTCTGTAACAGGTCTGCAGCAAAACTGACAAAAATAGGATTTACACATACTGAAGCGAAATGATTTTGGTCTGCTTCCCGGCAAAGTTTTTCAACCTGATGTTTTTTAATGTTTGGAGCCAGAATTGTGTGATCAATCATTCCGGCGATTTCTTCTTTTGTCATAAAAACTCCGATTGTTTGAAAATTACGTCGAGTCAAAGCTTTGACAGCGAGTTAAATAAAAAAGCACGCCGGTTAAACCAGACGTGCTTTCTGTTTTTTTTAGAATTACAGCTGAGCTGCTTTAATAGCTTTTACTGTGTAATCATATTTGTGTTCGTTGATTGTAAAGCTGAGTTTGTCACCAACTTTTTTGTCCATCAGTTTGCTTCCGAATGGAGACATGTAAGAAATGATTCCCTGGTCTGGATCTGATTCCCATGGTCCAAGGATTGTGTATACATCATCAGCACCTGTTGTGTTGTCTGTAAGTGTTACACAAGTAGCGAAAGAAATCATTGCAGTTGTAAGTGTTGTTGGGTCGAATACAACAGCACGGTTAAGTTCGCTCTGAAGACGAGAAACTTCTTTACCAAGGAGATTCTGCTTTTCTCTTGCTGCATGATATTCTGCGTTTTCTTTCAAGTCGCCTTTTTCTTTTGCAATAGCAATTTCTTTTGTATTTTCAGGCATCTGAACTTCCTGGATGTCTTTAAGAAGAGCTTTCTTTTCTTCCAGTTTTGCCTTTGTAACAATCATACCCTTAGAAGTTGTTGTTGCAGCTTTTTCTTCAGAAATCTGGAACTTGAAGTCTGGATATTTTTCCAGAATTTTTGAACGCATCTGAGCTTTGTAAGATGGATCCAGGTCAGCAATGTCGTCAATGAGTGTGTACATCTTTTTTACTACATTTTCATCGTTGGCAAACATGTAGTTGTAAATTGTTTCTTTTTCGAAGAGAAGTGTAGCTGCATTCTTCTGGATTTTCTTGTTTTCTGTTGTATTTACATGGCTGTTGATTTCACGGAAACAAAGTTCAATGATGTTGATAAGAGTAATAAGCTGTTTTTCGTAAGAAACACCGGCTGATGTAAACCAAGTTTCCTTCTGGCATTCTTTGAAGAAGAAAAGAACTGTTTCGCGGAAATCACGGAAATTTTCAAATGCAGTACGAACAAGTTTCTGTACATCATCTGTATTTCCTGCAGCAATGAGAACCTCAAGCATTTTCTGATCGAGAACGATAGGGAAGAGGCGGATAAATTCTTCCTGCCAGTTAGGAAGCATTCTTACACATTCAATGAATTCAGCTTTCAGACATGTGTCTTTTGTGTCTTTAAGCAGATTGTACATTTTACGAGGATCTTCGATTCTTTTGTAAATCTGTTCAAATGTTTCAGAACTTGATGCAGCGAACATTGAATCTTCTTTTGAAATTGTTCTTACTACCAGGTATGAAGCAACGATTTTTTCATCAACATGTGAAATACTTTTCAGTGAACTTGTGAAATAAGAATACATTTCTGTGAAAAGGTCAGAAGTGTTGTCTGTAAGTTCATTTTTGAAGTAACGCATGAGAATATCAACACGTGCGAAGAATGCTTTTTGTGCTTTGAATTCATTTGAAAGTTTTTCTTCCTGTGTAAGTTCATGGTCACGAACTACATAAGAATTGATATCATTTGGGTCAACACCAAAAATAGGGTTTGTTTCAAGAATCTTTTTTGCTTTTGTATTCCAAGAAGTCCATTCACTTGTAGAAAGAATAGAAGGTACCAGTTCAGCCTTAATGCGTTTGAAATCACATGAGTTGTCATATGATTTGATAATTGTTTTCAGAGCCCATTTAATGTTTTCTTTAACTTTTGCTTTGAGATCAGCAGGTTTGCTTGTAGCTTTAAGAACCCAGATATGTTTTTTAGAAAGAGGTTTCAGTGCAGAAACAGCCATTTTCAGTGACATTTCACGTTCACCATTCTTTTTACCAAAATTGATTTTAAGAACATCGTTTTTCAGACTTGAAATAATTCCAACACCCCAGTTTTTGTGGAAAACAAATGAACCTGTGTCAAAAGCAATGTGTTTTTCGAAGTCATTGATTGCTTCAAATACATCGCGGTATGAAGCTGTAAGGTTTGACATTCGGATGTAATCTTCAAGATGACTATGTCCAGCGTATTTACCTCTGTAACAATCAACAATTTCTTTACGTGCTGTAGTGTCTTTTGGATCAATTGTAAGATTCTGTTTCAGGATATCAATTGCAATGTCCCATTTTCCCTGGATTTTGTACCAGTCGTACAGTTCTGACATAAGAATTGTTGTTTTGATTTCTCCCATTGTTTTTGCAATCTTACGGCGAACCAGCTGGAAGAAGTCAATTTCACCTGGAATTTCTGAAACAAGTTTTGACCAGATTTCTTTGATTGCTGTATAGTTTTTGGCATTTACATAACGAAGAAGTGCTTTTTTGTAGAATTCGATAGCTGTTTCTTTATCTCCAGATTCTTCATAATGTTCTGCAAGGAGTTTTACCAGTTCACATTCTTCAAAATCAACTTTTACGATTTTGTTGTACAGATCCCAGTATTCTTCGTTGTTTTCTGTTTTTTTGATTTCAGCCAGAGTGCGAAGTGCAAATTTATTGTTTGCTTCTGTTTCAAGAATTGAATCACAAAGCGAAATTACAATCTGTTCTTTGTGGTTTTTAAGAAGAATGTCTGTGAGAGTTTCGAGACAAGTATCATCAAGATTTCCCTTATAAAGAGAAAGCATACCTGCAAGGTAGAGTGCGCTTACACTGTCTTTTGTGTGTCCCAGATGTTCATAACATGCTGCAATTACTTCGTCTGTTACACCTTCTGATTTTGCTTTATCAACAAAACCAGCCAATTCATTCAAATTTGTTGATGTGAAGTTTGTGATAGTTGCGCGTGTCCAGGTTTCTTCTTTCAATTTTTCCTGAACTGATTCGATTAAATTTTCTGCCATTGCAGTGCTCCTTTATCTGGAAAATTAACTGTATAAGTTATAAATATTTGAATCCAGTATTTTGATTTTTAATAAAATTTCATTAATCTGTGTGTCCATGTTGTGAGACATGACATACTGATCAATGAGCCAGAAATAGCTTTTTAACAAGCGTGGTACAAGAGTGTCTTCGTCACAAGAAGGATTTTTATGTTCCATTTCCATGGAATAAATATCCTGCTTTAATTTTGCAATTTCCTGTGAAGTCATCACTCGTTTTATATTGAAAATGCCCCAGAGAACACCATAAACAGGTATCCACTCGTTTATTTGTTTTCCGTGGTAATCTTTTTCACTAAGTTTTTCTATGATGCTTCGGATCAATCCCGAATCAAGAAAATCTATATCTATCTGTTCCGGATCGATAAAAAAAGCTTCACGGAACATTACTTTTGCATTTTTGTCGTTTCCACAGAGGGAAAAACAGTCTGCCAGTTCAGCGAGAATTGAAGCCTGCCCTGGATTTAGGGTATTTGCTTCTGTAAGGCAACGGCTTGCATTTTCAAAAGATCCCAGTTTTTTATAGCACATTCCTGCGCGACGGAAGATTTCGGCTTTAAATTTTGAAGCTGGCTGGTCAAAAAGTTTGAGATAATTGTCTAAAGCCAGTGTGAAAATGCCTTTCTGGATGGCATAAAAAGCCGGAAGGTATTCCTTGTATTTTGCAATATGTGGAATGAAGAGCTTCCATTCGTTCAGAAGCAGTTCCCCACGTTCGAAAGGGTTCTCCATTGTACTCAGGTTTCTGATTGTACCTGACCAGAATGTGCAAACCTGAGTCGTGTAAAGTAATTCCGTACTTTCAAGATCTGAATCGAATAAAGGCGCAATAATTCTGTGTGTTTGTTCCGGATTTCCTGTTTCCAGATATACGAGGGCCTCTTTTAATCCTTTTTCAGTCTGAATATTCATACGGTAGTAAACTCCATTATAAGAGATTGAAAAAAGAAGGTCAATTAAATTTTATGAATTTGGGGCTAAAGTTTATACAGTGAATGTGAGCTTCTGTCAAGTATTTTTTTTCAGAATTTTTCCACAAATAGTTATGAAAAGTGAAAGCAAAATCAGAATGATATATGAATACCATGGAAAATCCGAAAGAAAAAGGGCTTCAGCCATTGCAGGAAGCAGGATTGAAAAAGCAATGATAAGGCTTCCATGTATAACTGGAAATACTTTTTTTGATGAAAGGCTGCTGTTTATTAGCTGAAATCCTCGTGCAAGATTCATGATCATACTTAGGTAAAGAACTGGTTTTGCAAGAATCTCGAATGCAGTTTTTGCTTCAGGAGATGTAATTACGTTGTATGGGAGAAAAACAGTAAAAAACGAGGCAACTAAAGGGAAAAATCCCAGGAATTTATATTCAGCTGAATCTTTTGAAAGAATCCAGAAAACGCCGTAGAGAAGAACAATAGGGATGAATGTTTCGCGAAAAAAAAGGTATGAGAAATTAATCCCTAAAGAGAGAGGGATAATCCTATGTGAAAGAGTAAGAAATTCCTTTAAGGCAAAAATCAGAAAAGCTGTAAGGCTCCCTGTAATTACAAGGATGACATCTGATTTTTTCTTTGTTTCTGCGAAATAGATTCCGAGTGCAAGCGGAAATAACAAAAGGCTGAATGTAAACATACTTAGGATAATAATGATAAATAGACTTTTTGTGAACTGATGGATTTTAAAGTAAGTTTACAGGATCTACATCATATTCTATATAAACGTTTGGATTTAGTTTGTAATTCGTCTGGAGATTCCTTGCGAGAGTCTGAAGAGGTACGATGGAGGATGCCTTCATCAGAATCTGAAAACGATAGTTCTGACTGATTTTATTTACAGGGCATTCGGCCGGTCCAAGAATCAGAATGCCTTTGGGAAGCTTCTGATTTAGTATTTCGGTGGCCTGAGCGCAGGCGGAATAAGCCAGATTCTGGCTGGCGCTTCGGAAAACCAGACGTACCATACGACAGAAAGGCGGAAAGTCAAGAATTTCTCTGTTTTGAAGCTCATTGTTGTAAAAATCACGGGTTCTTCCCGAAGCGGCAAATGCTATAGGTTCACTGTTAGGATTGTATGTCTGGACCATTACTTTGCCATCGGGGAAAAAACGGCCTGCGCGTCCTGCAACCTGTGTTATGAGACTGAAAGTTCTTTCGCCGGCTCGGAAATCAGGCATGTGCAGTCCTGTGTCAGCAAGAATTACTCCAACAAGCTGAAGTCGTGGAAAATTTAATCCTTTTGCAACCATTTGTGTTCCCAGAAGAATGTCATAGTCTCCATTCCTGAATTGTTCCAGTTTTTCTACCAGTTCTTCTTTTTTCCCGATAACGTCTGTATCCAGTCTTAAGATTTTTGCAGATGGAAATTTTGCTTTTGTTTCAGCTTCTATGAATTCAGTTCCAAATCCAGAAGTTCCTATATCCATAGATCCGCATTTTGGACAGCTTTGAGGCGGTTGAATCGACCAACCGCAGTAATGGCATTTTAATCGGTTTTCCCCTTTGTGATATGTCATGGGAACAGAACAGTTTTTGCAGGTTATTTCATTTCCGCAAGTGCGGCAGGTAAAATAATGGGTGAATCCACGGCGATTTAAGAAAAGTATAGTTTGTTTTTTCTGTTCAAGTGTTTTATTTATTTCATTTTCCAGAGGGCGGGAAATACATCCGCCATCTGATGTTTTGTATTGATTCAGATTGATGGTATTGATATGAGGCATTGCGCCTCCGGCAAGTCTCACCGAAAGAGTATGAGGTTTTATGGTTCCTTTGCTCATTCCGTACCAGGCTTCAACACTAGGTGTAGCACTTCCCATTACTAAAGGAAATCCTTCTGAAACTGATCTGTGCATGGCAACTTGTCGGGCGTGATAGCGAGGGGTTGTTCCCGATTTATAAGAACCGTCATGTTCTTCATCAATTATGATTAAACCAAGGTCTGGAACAGGAGCAAAAACTGCACTTCGGGCACCAACAACAACCCGGGCTTCTTTTTTTTGAATTCTGTGCCATTCGTTTAATCTTCTGCTTGGAGTAAGTCCTGAATGAAGAATTGCGGCAGTATCACCAAATCGTTTTACAATATCCTGACTTACCTGGCTTGTCAGTCCGATTTCAGGCACAAGATAGATTACTCCTTTTCCTGCAGCCAGGACTTTTTCTGCCACAGAAAGAAATACTTCTGTTTTTCCGGATCCAGTTGGGCCATAGAGATAATGAAATTTACTGGAATTATTTGATGGTGAAAGAATTTCATCGACGGCAGTTTGTTGTTCTGTGGAAAGATCATTTCTTTTTAAGTCGTCGGCAATCTCCGCTTCAAAGGAAAAGCCGCCTGCAGAAGTCTCTCGTCTGCCAGAGGGTATCATTGCAAAAACTGCTTCTCCTAGTGTGCACAAATAGTATCTGGAAATCCACTTTGCAGTTTCAATCAGTTCAGGACCAAAAAGCGGTTCCGAATCAAGGATTTTTTTTACGGGACGGACTTTTTCTGGAGGAACAGCACAGGTTTCTGGAAAAGATTCATAAACAGCAATAATAAAACCTGTTGTTTTTTTATTGCCGAACATGATTTCGGCTCTTTTCCCGATTTGAGGCTTATTTTCAGCGATAGATTTTTTTTCATCTTTTAGCGGAATAAATGAATATGTGAAACCTTGATCTACCGGCAGATTCAGAATAACGTCAAGATACAGCATTTTCAGGCCTCAGATTACTGGCCAAAAGACTGGGCATAAGAGGGCGAATGTTCTTTCAGTTTTGCAGCAAAGGTACGGAGATCATCCCAAACTGGTCGTTTCAAGTCGAGATTTTTAAGAACTTCGGACGGATTATAAGTAATGAGAACAGGAATACTGTTGAAGTCATACCATTTGCCGCGAAGCTGATCTACTGGAAGAGAAAAATTTATTTCTTTGTTGTTTTTTAAGAGTGTTAATGCTGCAATTCGTCCTGTACACAGAATCATTTTGGGTTTCAGGCATTTTATTTGTGCTTCAATAAATCCTGCACATGCTTCCGTTTCTTCCGGATAAGGATCTCTGTTTTGTGGTGGAGCACATTTTACTGCATTTGTAAGGAAACAGTTTGTTTTTCTGTTCAGTTTTATGGCATTTAACATTTTATCCATAAGATCGCCGGCAGGGCCTGTAAAAGAAAGACCTGAATTGTCTTCTGGACTTCCAGGACCGTCACCTATAACAAGTACTTCAGGTGTTCTGCTTCCAGTTCCTGGAACAACATTTGTTCTAGTTCTGGCAAGTGGACATCGGGTGCAACGGGCTATTTTCAAAATGAGTTCGCCCATGGAAACTCCAACGGAAACTCCAGATGGGATAGGGGTTGAAGTAGTTATTTCTGATATCGGTGTTTCAGTCTGAACGGGTTCGGCAGGTGAAATATGTTCAGGTTCTGGTGTAACAGTTTTTACTGGAATCTGTTCAGGCAGCTTTTCATTTTTAAAAGCATCTGGGGTGTAACCATATACATTTTGTGAAGCAGTTTTGAGAAGGTTATAAATAGTCTGTTTTTCTTCTATCGTCAGTTGCGACATTTGCGACATTTTTGTCCTCTGTTACTTTCTGTTACTCTTTTTTATTCGCTGAATGTATAGTTTGACATGAAAAATTCCGGACGGACTGCACACATGTTTAGTCGGACTTCCCAATGGAGATGAGGTCCTGTCGCAAGTCCTGTAGATCCTGATTTTCCGATCAGTTCACCAGATTTTACCATATCGCCTTCTTTTACGTTCATAGAATCCAGGTGATAATAAAGGCTGTAAAGTCCTGGAAGGTGTTCTATCACAATGCTGAATCCTGTTGATATTCTTTCTTCAGCCATTACTACTTTCCCGTCTGCACAGGCTCTGACTTCGCTGCCAGTTGGAATTCCATAGTCATTTCCATAATGAAGGCTTGTGGAAGATTTTCCATTAGAGTAGGCGTAAACGCGGCGGTCACCAAAATGTGCGGTATATCGTGTAGAAGTAGTTGGTGAAATGAATGGTTTCAGTGTAAAAATATCTGTGGTAATCGAGGTTTCCAGAATCGTATTCAATTTATCGATTTGGGCCGTTCTTTCTGGAGAATTGTTTGTTTTTATTGACGTATTAACAGGATCCAGTTCAATTGTCTCTGAGTCAAAAACCCGGTCTTCAAATTTTACAGGAAGATCAAATTCTTTAGCTTTATCATCCAGGTAGAAAATGACTTTTAGATTGTATTCGCCGTCTGTAAGCCATGAAGAAAGAGGAATACCTGCAAGAAAATCCACAGGTTGTGTTTTTTTTGAAGGTTTGTTCAGACTGTAGAAAACGGCTTTATCTACTACTTTTTTATTTTTATACAGCTGAAGTACTGCAGATTTTTCTGGTTCAGTTTTTGTTTTCTTCAGGCTTTTCCCGAACTGGAACGTCATTCTTACAAAAACAGCGTCCCCTGGAATAAGCTGGTCATTATAATTAACGCGAAGACTGTATTCATCACCGTTATAAACTGCGGTATTAGCAAAAACTACGGCACCAAAACCTATTAAGAAAATATATGAAATAATTTTTTTTATCATCGTTTTTGAAAATGTATTTTTTTTCATAAAATCCTCACGCAAAAAACTTTTTTACTCCCCACATACAGAAGTCTCTCCCATATACAGAAGTCTCTCCCACATACAGAAGTCTCTCCCACATACAGAAGTCTCTCCCACATACAGAAGTCTCTCCC
>JAKSTM010000004.1 GCA_024402565.1 Treponema sp.
GGACACCGTGGACTTGTAGGTGGTTCAATTGTTCGCTCGTTAAAAGAAAAAGGTTATACAAATATCATTACACGTACACATAAGGAACTTGATTTGTTGAATCAGGCTGCCGTTAATGAGTTTTTTGCAACAGAAAAACCTGAGTATGTTTTCCTTGCTGCAGCCCATGTAGGTGGAATCGGTGCTAACTCAACTTATCCTGCTGATTTCATCTATCAGAATATGGTGATTGGATTCAATGTTGTAGAAGCTGCCCGTGTTAATGGTGTAAAGAAGTTGATGAATCTTGGATCAACATGTATCTATCCAAAGATGGCAGAACAGCCTATCAAGGAAGAATCACTTTTGACAGGACCTCTTGAGCCAACAAACGATGCTTATGCTCTGGCAAAAATTTCTGTAATAAAACTCTGTACTTCATATAACAAACAGTTCGGAACAAACTTCCTTTCTGTAATGCCGACAAATCTTTATGGTCTTGGAGATAACTACGAACTTAATGGAAGTCATGTATTTCCAGCAATGATTCGCAAGTTCCATGAAGCAAAGGTAAGTGGAGAAGATGTTGTACATCTCTGGGGAGACGGTTCTCCTTTACGTGAATTCCTGTATGCCGGGGATCTTGCTGATGCTGTTGTGTATCTCATGGAAAATAAGAATGCAGAGGATTTGCGTACTCCAACAGGTGACTTTGTAAATGTCGGTACTGGCGTTGAATGTACAATTAAGGAACTGGCAGAAACTGTAGAAGATGTAGTTTATGCAGATGTCCGCAAAGACGGTCGTAAATGTAAGATGGAATGGGATCCAACAAAACCAAATGGAACTCCTAGAAAATTGTGTGATGTTACGCGTTTGAACAATCTTGGATGGAAGGCTAAGGTTGATGTTAGGCGTGGTATTGAAATTAGTTATGATGATTTCTTGCATGGGGATGTGAGAAAGTAGGAAGAAGTATGACTATTATACCTGTAATTCTTAGTGGCGGTGCTGGAACACGTTTATGGCCTCTTTCATGGGGAGATCATCCAAAGCAGTTTTTATCATTGGTAAGTGATAAAACTATGATTCAGGAAACATTACTTAGATTAAAAGGCTTAAATATAGCTGCGCCTATTATTTCCTGTGGGGAATCTCATAGATTTTTAGTTGCTCAGCAGATAGGAGAGATTTCTGAAAAAAAACCAACAATTCTCCTTGAACCTATGGCAAAAAATACTGCACCTGCCATCGCTTGTGCTTGTTGTGCTGCAATGGAACGTGATAAAAATGCTGTAGTAGTTGTTCTTCCAAGTGATCATGTAATTGCAGATGTAGAAACATTCCAGAAAGCTGTTATGACGGCTGCGGAAAATGCAGAAAAAGGAAGCCTGGTTACTTTTGGTATTGTTCCTACTTTTCCTGCTACCGGGTATGGGTATGTAAAGGCTAGTGGTGAAGAAGAAAATGGTTCATATATTCTGGAAAAATTTGTAGAAAAACCATGTTTAGAAAAAGCTAAAGAATACCTGGAAAGCGGTGAATATTCATGGAACAGCGGTATGTTTGTATTTAAGGCTTCTACTTTTATAGAAGAATTAAAAGTTTATAATCCCGAAATGGCAAAGCTTTCAATGGAAGCATTTGAAAAAGCTAAGGTGGATTCCGATTTTATCCGTCTGGATGAAAATGCTTTCAGCCAGATAAAGGGCGATTCCATTGACTATGCAGTAATGGAAAAAACAAAGCTTGGAAAGATTGTAAAACTCAATGCTGGCTGGGATGATGTAGGTTCATGGACCGCTTTATATGATATAAGCCAGAAAGATGAAAATAATAATGTAGTAAAAGGCGATGTAATTGCTCTTGATACAACCGCTTCTTACATTCGTGGCGGTAAACGTACAATTGCGACAATTGGTCTTGATAACATCGTAGTAGTTGATAGTGATGATTCTTTACTAATTGCTGCAAAAGATAAGATTCAGGATGTTAAAAAAGTCGCAGAACAGATTAAAGCACGGGAAATAAAATGATTTGGGTAATTGGTTGTAAAGGAATGTTAGGCAGTGAAATCTGCCGAAAGCTTTCAGAAAAAAACATTCAGTATGTCATGTCGGATATTGATGTTGATATTACAGACATCACAGCTATAGAAAAATTTGCTAAGGCCTGGAGTGTAAGCTATATTATTAACTGTGCGGCCTATACCGCGGTAGATAAAGCCGAAAGCGACGTGGAACTGGCTACAAAATTAAATGATGTGGCTCCGGGAAACATTGCAAAGGTGGCTAAGAAATATGGCATTACTGTAATCCATATTTCTACAGACTATGTATTCGACGGTTCCGGTGATACTCCTAGAACAGAAGATATGCCTGTGGCTCCTATAGGTGTTTATGGTGTAACTAAGGCTGCCGGTGAAAGATCTATTTCTGAAAATACAGATAAATATTACATCCTTAGAACTGCATGGCTTTACGGCTGGGCAGGCAGAAACTTTGTATACACTATGATTAAAGCCATGAATACCCATGACGCGGTAAAAGTTGTAGCCGACCAGAAGGGTACTCCGACTTTTGCCGGAGACCTGGCAGATGTAATTATAAAGCTTGTAAACAATAAGAATGTTCCTTACGGCACTTATCACGTAACAGACTTAGGCGAAACTACCTGGTGGGATTTCACAAACGAAATTAAAAAGCAGGGCATAGAAGCAGGCTGGGTTACAAATAAAGACTGCGTGGTAAACTCATGCACCACAGAAGAATACCCGACACCCGCCAAACGTCCGGCATATTCCGTTCTGTCTAAAGACAAAATCCAGAAAGCCTTAGGCATCACTCTTCCAGACTGGAAAGAAAGCCTTAAAGTATTTTTGGAAAGTCCATTATTCGACAAATCCAGAATCGAATAAACGGTCATTGAGTCCTGCGGGCCCTTCGACAAGCTCAGGGACCGCAGGCTCCCTTATCGGTCATTGAGCCTGTCGAAATGACCATTGAAAAGACATAAACGGTCATTGAGCTCTTGCGGGCCCTTCGACAGGCTCAGGGACCGTGGGCTCCCTTAACGGTCATTGAGCCTGTCGAAATGACCATTGTAAAGACTTCAACTTTATTCCGAGTTGTTTGCATAATTTGTAATAATAAACACATTCTTAATATACCAAATACAATATTAAGGATGTGGTATGAAAATTAAGCCCTACGACAAATTAACCTTTTCAGATGATTTTATGTTCTGCAAGATAATGGAGAATGAAGAAATCTGTAAAAAAGTGATAGAACAGCTTTTGGATATAAAGGTTGGTAAAGTTCAGAAACATGTGATTCAAAATACTTTTTCACCGACTCCAGAATCTCACGGAATACGTCTTGATGTTTACGTTAAAGATTTAGACAAGGTTTTTGATATTGAAATGCAGACAACTCAGTTTCCTGCAATTGAAAAACGGATCCGTTATTACCAGTCCGTTATTGATATCGACAATTTTGAACATAATCAGGATTATTCAGAGTTACCGGAATCTTATATCGTGTTTTTATGCCTGAATGATCCATTAGGCGGAGCTCTGCCAGTTTACACAATCAAAAATATTATTGAAGAAAGTCCCAGTACAATTTATAATGAAAGCACTCATAAGGTTTTGTTCAATGCTTCGGCATACGAAAAAGTTCAGAACAAACATTTGAAAGCTTTCTTGAAGTATATTTATACACAGGAAACTGATTCAGAATTAACAAAAGAAATCCAGAGTCAGGTTTTAAAATCAAAAGGTCACCAAAATTGGAGGGCGGAATACATGACACTTGAAATGAAAATCCATGAAGAAAAGAAGCTTTCCCTCGCCGAAGGCCGCGCCCTCCAAAAAGCCGAAGACGCCATTATTATTGCAGAGCAAGCTGCATCCCTTGCAGAGAAAGATGCATCCATTGCAGAGAAAGACGCATCCCTTGAACGAATGAATAAAGAAATCGAAAAGTTAAGGGCTCAAATTTTTGAATTGATGGGCAAATCCAAAATTGAATAAACGGTCATTGAGCCCTTCGGCCCTTCGACAGGCTCAGGGACCGCGGGGGACTGGACGTTGACAAACATCGTGCCTCTCGTCATAATATAAAAAGTTATCGCAAATATTTTTTAGTCTATTATCTTTATTAAAAAATCTATATACATTTTTATTCGGAGTTGTTCATGGCAACAATTAGAAGACGTCGTAAGAGCGATGAAGCTTCGGAACCACAGACAGAAAATCAGAATACTCTTGATTTTGGTTCAGATGAAGTAACTGCCGCAGAAACAGAAGAAAAGACGGCAGAAGTAGAAGTGAAGGCAGAAACTGTGCCTTTAGAGAGTGTGCCTTTGACAGAACCTGAGGTTACGGAATCCGGTGAGTCAGAAACACCAGTGGCAGAAACTTCAGAAAGCAGTGAAGGCGAAGCAGAAACAGCTAAAGTAGTAATTAAGAAAAAACGTACCGTGGTAAAAAAAACAATACCTGGTTCAGAAAACAATCACAACAATAATAACAACAATAACAATCGAAACTTTAAGCGCGACAATCACAATAACCGTCCATATGGTCAGCGCTTTAATAAAGCCGGAATGCAGATTAATCCGGAGCCGGAACTTCCTCCAGAAAGTCCTGAAGAGCTTGCAGCAAAACCACGCCTTATCATCAATGAACTTACAAAAAAGAGCATGCCTGAACTTCGCGAAAAGGCTACAGAATTCGGTTTCACTGCCGACGACCTGGCTCCTATGAAGAAGCAGGATCTGATTTTTGTAATTCTTAAGGCACACACAGAACACGGCGGAATTATTTTTGCAGAAGGTGTTCTGGAAATCCTTCCTGACGGATACGGTTTCCTCCGTTCTCCTCAGAACTCTTATCTTCCAGGTCCGGACGATATTTACATTTCTCCAAGTCAGATTCGTCTTTTCAACTTAAAAACAGGTGACACTGTTTACGGTCAGACTCGTTCTCCAAAAGAAGGTGAAAAATTCTTTGCTCTGCTTAGAATCGAAAGTGTAAACTATGACGAACCACGTGTTGCACAGACTCGTGTTCCTTTTGAAAACCTTACACCTCTTTATCCTGAAAAGAAATTCCGCCTGGAAACAATCAGTACAGAACTTTCAACCCGTATCGTGGATCTTTTTAACCCGATCGGTAAAGGTCAGCGTCTGCTTATCGTTGCTCCACCAAAAGCCGGTAAGACTACTCTTATGCAGAAGGTAGCAAATGCCATTATCGCAAATGACCCTCAGGTTCACATGATTGTTCTTCTGATTGATGAACGTCCTGAAGAAGTTACAGAAATGGAACGTTCTATTAATGCAGAAGTTATTTCTTCTACATTCGACGAACAGGCAACACGCCACGTTCAGGTTGCAGAAATGGTTCTGGAAAAGGCAAAGCGTCTGGTAGAACACGGCCGCGATGTTGTAATCATTCTGGACTCTATTACTCGTCTTGCACGTGCTTACAACCAGACACAGCCGACTTCCGGTAAAGTTCTTTCCGGTGGTGTAGACTCTAATGCTCTTCATAAGCCAAAGCGATTCTTTGGTGCTGCCCGTAATATCGAAGAAGGCGGTTCACTTACTATCATCAGTACAGCCCTTATAGAAACTGGTAGCCGTATGGATGAAGTAATCTTTGAAGAATTCAAAGGAACAGGTAACTCTGAAATCAACCTGGACCGTAAACTTGCAGAACGCCGTATTTTCCCTGCAATCAACATCAAAAAATCCGGCACACGCAAAGAGGAACTTCTTCTTACAAGCGACGAACTCAACAAACTCTGGGTTCTCCGCAAAGTTCTTAATCCTATGGAAGATGTGGACATTATGGAACTCCTCCTGGAAAAAATGCGAAAGACAAAAGACAACGACGCTTTCCTGGCCAGCATGAACGCCGGTACTGCGGCCGTAGATTAAGCACTAGGGCCCGTAAGATCATATTTCAACGGTCCCTGAGCCTGTCGAAGGGCCCGTTGTACATTAACTAAATTTTTAGGACACTATTATGAATTTTAAAGACATAAATTTAGACGAAAAACTACAAAAAAATATCGAGACTTGTTCATATGTGACTATGACCGAAGTACAGGAAAGAGTTTATGAGGCGGCTCAGGATGGGTCGGATCTTTATGTACAGAGTCAGACTGGGACAGGAAAAACTGCCGCTTACCTTATTCCTGTTATTCAGGCCCTTCTTTCAAAACCTGAAAATGCAGGGAAAAAGCTTTTAGTTCTGGTTCCAACCCGTGAACTTGCTGTTCAGGTGGAAGAAGAAGCTAAGGCTCTTATTGCAAATACTCAGCTTAAAACTTTCAGTTTTTATGGCGGAGTAGGTTACGAAAAACAGGTGGCTGCCATAAAGAAAGGCTGCGACATTATGGTGGCAACACCAGGACGCACCATCGATCTTATCGAAGGAAAAAATCTTTCTCTTAAAGACGCATACTTTACTGTAATCGACGAAGCAGACCGCATGTTCGACATGGGCTTCTACCAGGACCTTAGAACAATTCTTAAGGAACTTCCTGAAGCTGAAGAACGCCAGACTATGCTTTTCTCTGCAACTCTTAACACTTATGTAAAGAACCTGGCATGGGAATATACAAGAGATCCAAAAGAAATCACTATCGAAGCAGAAAATATTACTGTTTCAGAAATCGCCCAGGAACTGATTCACGTTTCAAGTGACGAAAAAGTTAAGCTTCTTATTGGAACACTCAAACATGAAAATCCTGCTTCTGTAATGATTTTCTGTAATACAAAACGTTCATGTGAAGTTATCGCTAAACGTCTTCAGCTTAATGAGTTCAAGGCAGACTTCCTTATCGGTGACCTTCCACAGAGTAAGCGCCTTCAGGTGCTGAATAATTTCCGCGAAGGAAAAACTCCGATTCTGGTTGCAACTGATGTTGCAGCCCGCGGAATTGACGTAGACGACATGGAAATGGTTATCAACTTTGACCTTCCTGTAGAAGCTGAAAACTATGTTCACCGCATTGGCCGTACAGCACGTGCCGGAAAATCCGGAAAGGCTTATACTTTCTGTTCAGAACAGGATGTTTACAATCTTCCTGCCATTGAACGTTATGTAGAAATGACTATTCCTTCAAAAGTAGCATACCCTGAAGATATGGAAGAAGATAAGTCGGCAGGTGTTTATATCCGTACAGACAACTATGGTCATGATGACAGTGACCGTGGATATGACCGCCGTGGTGGACGTGACGGGCGTAATGGTCGTGACCGTAACGGAAACCGCGGACCAAGAAGAGACGGTGATAATCGTAACTACAAAAAAGACAGTCATAACCGTGACGGATATAAAGGCGGAAACCGTAATAATTACAATAAAAAGCCTTACAATAAGCCTACTGCAGAAGAACTGGAAAAGATGCAGAATATGCCTCTTGAAGAACGCATGAAGCTTTATAAGGAAAAATATAATTCCGGTAAAAAATACGATGACCGCAACAGAAACGGAAAGGGCGGAAAGAACTACCAGAATAACAAAAACAACAACAAGAATTACAGCAAGAATAATAACAAAAATTACAACAAGAATAATAATAAGAATTACAACAATAATGCTAAAGGTAAAAAGCCTTACAATAACAAGCCTGCAAAAGCTCCGGCACCACAGAAGAAAGGATTCTTTGCAAAACTCAAGGCATTTTTTACAGGTAAATAGGGAAACAAGATATGATCAGTGTCAGCGATTTAAGTTTAAGATTCAGTGAAAAACCACTTTTTAAAGATGTAAACCTTAAGTTTACTCCGGGAAACTGTTACGGAATTATCGGTGCAAACGGTGCCGGTAAATCAACATTCCTGAAAATCCTTTCAGGTGAACAGGATCACGATACAGGTACTATTACTATGACTCCGGGCGAACGCATGGCTGTTCTTAAACAGGACCACTTTGCTTACGATGAATATTCGGTAAAAGAAACTGTAATGATGGGTTACCCAAAGCTTTACGAAGTTTCTAAAGCTCGCGACGAAATTTATGCCAAAGCAGACTTCACAGAAGAAGACGGAATCAAATCTGCAGAACTGGAAGCGGAATTCGGTGAACTTGGCGGATACGAATCTGAAAATCAGATTGAACAGATGCTTTCGGGTCTGGGACTAGAAGAAGAATTCCACGACAGCATGATGGCAGACCTGGACGAAAGCCAGAAGGTTCGCGTTCTCCTTGCACAGGCAATTTTCGGAAATCCTGATGTTCTGATTCTTGACGAACCTACAAACGGTCTCGATATCGAATCAATTACATGGCTTGAAAACTTCCTTATGGAATTTGAAAACACAGTTATCGTTGTTTCCCATGACCGTCACTTCCTGAACACAATCTGTACATTCATCTGTGACATTGACTACGGAAAGATTACTCAGTTTGCCGGAAACTATGACTTCTGGTATCAGATGAGCCAGATTCTCCAGCGTCAGGCAAAGGACCAGCAGAAAAAGAACGAAGACAAGATGAAGGACTTGCGTGACTTTATCCAGCGCTTCTCTTCAAATGCCGCTCAGGCAAAGCAGGCTACAAGCCGTAAAAAGATTTACGACAAACTGGCTCAGGAAGTGGAAGATCTTCCAGTTACAAGCCGTAAGTTCCCTTATGTAAACTTCAAGCCGGACCGCGAAATCGGTAACAATGTTCTGAATGTAGAAGGACTTAATCTTACTGAAGAAGGAATTACTCTTCTTAAAGATTTCAGCCTTAGCGTAGGCCGTACAGATAAAATCGCCTTTGTAGGTATTGAACACAATTCTATTACAGAATTCTTTAATATTATCGCTGGTGATAAAAAAGCTGACTCTGGTACTTTCCAGTGGGGACAGACTACAAGTCAGGCATACCTTGCTCGTGATAATAACGAATACTTTGCAAATGATTACAATATTACTGACTGGCTTAAGCAGTATTCTAAAGAACAGGACGATGCTTACGTCCGTGGCTTCCTTGGCCGTATGCTCTTCAGCGGTGACGAATCTCTTAAAAAAGTAAAGGTTCTTTCCGGTGGTGAAAAAGTTCGCTGTATGCTTTCTAAAATCATGCTTAGTGGTGCAAACGTTCTTATTATGGACGACCCTACAAACCACCTGGACCTGGAAGCCATTCAGTCTTTGAACGAAGGCCTTATCAACTTCCCTGGTGTAATTCTCTTTACATCACACGACCACGAATTCATTCAGTCTATTGCAAACCGCATTATCGAAATCACACCAAACGGCGTAATCGACCGCATGATGCCATTTGACGACTACATCACTGATGACAGTGTTACTGAACTTCGTAAGAAAATGTATGAAGGAACGGGGAAGAAAATCAAATATCGCGTGTAACGCGATATTTGTAGGTAATAAGTAATAGGTAATAAGTAATAATTGGGGGATTTTATGCTTCGTATTGCTATTTCTGGAAAATCGGGATGCGGGAATACAACTGTAAGTACTTTGCTTTCAGAAAAGCTTGGAGTAACACTTATAAATTATACTTTCAGACAGCTGGCGGCTGAAAAGGGGCTTACTCTGGCACAGGTTATTGAAAATGCTAAGACCGATGATTCATATGACAAATATGTAGATACTCATCAGGTTGAGCTTGCTATGAAAGAATCCTGTGTTCTTGGAAGCCGCCTTGCCATCTGGATGCTTAAGGAAGCTGACCTTAAAGTCTACTTGTATGCCAGTGACGAAACCCGTGCAGGCCGTGTCTTTAATCGCGAAGGCGGCGATATTGAAGAAATCAAACGCTTTACTGCAATGCGCGACTCAGAAGATTCCCGCCGCTATAAAGCACTCTACAATATCGACAACAACGATTACCAGTTCTGTGACCTCATCATTGACACTGCAGATAAAAATCCTGAACAGATTGTCGACCTTATCCTTTCAGAAATTCAGAAACGCGGCCTTTCAAAGTAAAAATCTGAACTACTATCAGTATTATGACGGTCTTCTTAGATCTCCAGGAATTGGCCTTGGAGGTGAAAACGATCCTGTTAGTCAAGCTGAGCTTATCATTTCAGCCAGCCATTTTTAATAGCTCGTTCAATATTGGCTTCGTACCAGTTTTTTAGTTCTGGAATTACATCTATTGCAGGTCCTATGCGTTTGTTTACAGCCTCAACAGAAGGTTTACCTTCAACCCAGGTATGGCCTTCTGTTAAAGTGTTGTGCAAAAATGGCTGGATTCTATCCATTGCAGCGGCATATTTTGCATCTGGAGTTTTCATTTCATCAAATTCTTCCCAAAGTGTTCTGAATTCCTTTCCTAAATGTTTTGGAATTTCAGAAAAAAGTTTATCTGCGGCCTGTTGTTCACGAAGTGCTTTATCTTTGTTGGCATTTGTGTCGTAAGCAAATGTGTCTCCTGCATAAATTTCCACCAAATCATGAACAATACACATTTGAACTGAGCGGGAAATGTCACATCCTTCTGGTGCATAATCCTTAAAAAGCATAGCCATAAGTGCAATGTGCCAGGAATGTTCAGCATCATTTTCCCGACGGCTTTTATTTACAAGTAAGGTTCTTCTGCTGATTGCTGTCATTTTATCTACTTCCGCAGTGAACTTTAAAAGCTGATTTATTTTTTCGTCATTACCAGGTAAGAAGTTTTCTATTTCCATCTTGTTTTCTATTCCTTTTGTTGTTTTTAATAAAGTATCAAATCATTTTCTCTTAAGCAAGGTTCTAACATGGTAAATATATTTTCATCCATAATTTTGTAGCCTTTAGAATTACAGTGAGTCATGTCATATTTGCAATCTGAATGTCCCCAAGCTCCAGACCATGCATCCCATCAAAAATGTCATTTCCACCAAAATCAAAAATAAGAACTGCAGGCCATATTAAGGGCCTGCGCTATGTCTTCATCAAAAAGTTTTCTGACGTTCTCCACGACTGTAATTTGGTCTCATAATTTCTTCCACCTTGCGTAGAAGTTTAGTTCAAAGATTTATTTTTTTGAAAATACATGAGAATTGCCGCTTACATTTTTCTCTTGATTTTTTGCTTTTTCTTTACTACATTTTTAAACGTAAAGGGTTATAGTTGGTGCTATTTAGGTTCCCAATATTGTGATTATTTGTTAACTGAATCTTTATGATTCTTTTACTGGCTATACGAGTTTTACCACACGTCTTCAGAGTTGGGACTGAAGGACTAAGGCACAGTCGTGTCTTTATTCCAATTTCAGGAGACGTGTATGGCATTATCTTATAGACCATCTCGTGATGCACTATTAAATCCTTGTGCAGATCCAACTTTCAAAATTATTTTTACTGATGATTCCGACGAATCTCGCGGTGCTTTGACCTGTTTTCTTTCCGACATTCTGGATAAGCAGGTTACTGACGTAGTTCTTCAACCCAATGAGCTTTCCGGAGAAGCTCTTGATGACAAACAGTCTGAATTCGATATCAACTGCAAAATTGAAGGCAAGGCGGTTAATATTGAAATGCAGGGACGGAATGAAAATGCCTGTTATGGCAAGCGTGCTGAGTATCATGTGGCTCACTTATTGAATCACTACACACCAAAAGGTAAAAGCTGGCAGGATATTCCTCAGGTTTTCCAGATTTCAGTTCTCAATTTTATCTTTGATGCGGAAGAGGAGAATTGCATAAACTGGTACAATATGAAAAATGCAGATGGTCGTCAGATAGAAAATCTTCTGAACGTAATCTTCATTGAATTGCCGAAGATAAAGCAGCTTCCAGATGATGTTTCAAAATTGACCAAAACTCAGATGTGGGGTAAATTCTTCTTATATGCTTCCAATAAAGATAAGCAGAACTTTGTAAAAGAGCTTTGTGCTCATAACAGGGGGATAAATATGGCAGTAACAGTACTTGAACACGTAAGTCAGGACGAAATGAACTGGTATCACGAAAGCCGATACTGGATTCATGTTTCAGATATGAAGACAGCAGAACAGCATGCTATAGAAACCGGTATGGCAAAGGGCATGGAAGAAGGACTTGCAAAGGGCATGGAAGAAGGACTTGTTAAGGGCATGGAAGAAGGACTTGCTAAGGGCATGGAAAAGGGGCTTGAGCAAGGTATGCAACAAGGCTTAGAAAAAGGCTTAGAACAAGGTGCAATACAGCAAAATTTTGAAAATGCCAGAAAAATGATGGAATGCAACATAGATTTTGAAACGATTTTCAAAGTAACTGGAGTATCAGAAGATGAATTAGTAAAACACTATAATTCATAGCAAGCAGATAACCAAAGCTTTTGTTCTTGTATTTTATAACGGACCTTGTTTGATACGTGAAAATTGACGCTTACGTGGTTTCGACAAATTCAACCACCGAGGGGAGATAAAAAAAACAACCGGGCTTTAGGCCCGGTGTGAAAACTTAATTCGACGAATCAGTTTTTTTAGAAGGAAAACAATAAATAAAAAATTACTTACAAGCTATTTTGAACTTTTGCGTTTCTTTGAAACTACATCAAAGATAACAGCAAGGAGAAGTACGAGACCTTTAACAGCGCGCTGCCAGTTCATGTCTACGCCAAGAATTGACATACCGTTGTTTAAGATTCCCATAAATACGGCACCGATTACAGCGCCTCCAACTGTACCTGTTCCACCATATGCCGAAGCACCACCGATGAAACATGAAGCGATAGCATCCATTTCGTAGTTCTGACCTGCTGTTGGAGCAGCGGAGTTCAAACGAGCAGCAACTACAAGTGCGGCAACTCCCGAAAGGAAGCCCATGTTTGTGTATGCAAAGAACATTACTTTGTCTGTGTTTACACCAGAAAGTTTTGCAGCCTTTTCGTTACCACCGATTGCATAAAGATAGCGGCCTGGAACTGTGTTCTGTGTAAAGTAAGCGTATGCCAGAACGATGATGGCTACGATAAGAAGTACGATTGGGATACCTTTGTCTTTTCCCAGTAAGATTCCCAGTGCCATGATAACTGCACAAAGGATTACCTGTTTTGCGATGAAGTTTCCTTTTGAAGAAACTGAATATCCCTTACGGCGTTTTGAAGCACGGCCCATAATTCCCATTGCCAGAATCAGGGCACATACAGCGATAGCAACAATCAAAGTTACTGTGAATGTAATCTTCTGGTTTTTCTGAATAATTGCAAAGAATTCTGCATCTGGCATTTCGTCTGTGGCCTGTTTCAGGAACATGTCAGGAATGTAAGAAGCAAAGAGGTTCATGTAATTCTTTGGGAATGGAGAGATTGTCATTCCGTTCAGAATGAGAAGTGAAACACCGCGCCATAAAAGCATACCCGAAAGGGTACAGATGAATGGCGGAATGTGAACGAAGGCAATCCAGAAACCGTGCCAGGCACCTACCATAAGTCCAACGATGAGACAAAGGAGGATTGTGAGCCAAACTGGCCATCCCATGTTGATTATGAGGGTACCGGCAACGGCGCCTACGAGACATACTATAGAACCTACAGAAAGGTCGATGTTACCACCTGTAAGGATACAAAGAAGCATACCTGTTGCAAGAATTACAACGTAAGCATTCTGGTTGATGATGTTTGTAATATTTGATGGAGCAAAAAGAGAACCTTTTCCGGCTCCAACAATCAGTACCTGAAAGAGTACTGTAACTGCAAGCAAAACAAAAATCATTGTGTTGCTTTTCAGTGTCTTTTTAATCTGGTCTAATCCTTTCATATTAATCCCCATTTTTATTTATTTACTTGCAACAGGTTATTTGCAAGAGTTGATGATGCAGGTCATAATCTTTTCCTGGTCTGCGTCTTTTGCATCCATTTCGGCAATCATGCGTCCTTCGTTCATAACGTAGATACGGTCACTCATGCCCAGGACTTCAGGCATTTCTGAAGAAATCAGAATAACTGATTTTCCTTCGGCTACCATGCGGTTGATGATACAGTAGATTTCGTACTTGGCACCAACGTCGATACCGCGTGTAGGTTCGTCCAGAATCAGAATGTCAGGATCTGCAAAGAGCCATTTTCCAAGGAGAACTTTCTGCATGTTTCCACCGGAAAGGTTTCCTACATTTTCCATAACCGAAGCACATTTTGTGTGCATTTCTTTTGCCATGTTTTCTGAAACCTGCTTTTCTTTTGCAAAGTCGATTACCCAATGGTTAGAAATCTTTTCTGGTTTTGCTGCTGTGGTATTTTTTGTAATGCTTTCTGTAAGGATAAGTCCGTTTCCTTTGCGGTCTTCTGTTACATAAGCGATACCGGCATTAATTGCAGATTTTACATTTGGGAACTGGATTTCTTTTCCGTCTTTGAAAATCTGTCCTGAAATATTTGAGCCGTAAGAACGACCGAAAATACTCATGGCAAGTTCAGTACGTCCAGCCCCCATAAGACCGGAAATACCTAAAACTTCACCGCGGCGCAGGTTAAAGTTTACGTTGTCACAAACTTTAATTCCGTCAAAAATAGGGTGGTCTACATTCCAGTTTTTAACTTCGAAGCAGATTTCTCCAACTTTTGAATCGCGTTTAGGGAAGCGGTCTGCAATCTCACGTCCAACCATGGCCTGAATAATTGTTTCTTCGCTGAAAGAATCGTTTTTCTTATCCAGAGTTTTAATTACGGCACCGTCACGGATAACTGTGATTTTGTCTGCAACGTATGAGATTTCATTTAATTTATGTGAAATAATAATTGAAGTCATGCCTTGTTTTTTGAATTCCAGCATGAGGTCAAGGAGATGTCTTGATTCAGTTTCATTCAAAGATGCAGTAGGTTCGTCCAGAATAAGAAGTCTTACTTTTTTACCCAGAGCCTTTGCAATTTCTACCAGCTGCTGTTTACCAACCCCGATGTCTTTGATGAGTGTGTGTGAAGATTCTTTGAGACCAACCTGTGCTAAAAGCTCGTCAGCTTTATGATAAGTTTCGTCCCAGTTGATTTTTGCTTTGCTTCCTCTTTCGTTTCCCAGAAACATGTTTTCTGCAATAGAAAGGAGAGGAACCAGAGCCAGTTCCTGATGAATAATAACAATTCCGCGTTCTTCACTGTCGCGGATTTTTTGGAACTTACAGATTTCTCCGTCGTATACAATGTCTCCCGAATATGTTCCGTATCCGTAAATACCCGAAAGTACATTCATAAGTGTAGATTTTCCGGCTCCGTTTTCACCACAGAGAGCATGGATTTCACCTTCTTCAACTGTAAGGCTTACATCGCTCAGGGCTTTTACACCCGGAAATTCTTTTGTAATATGTTTCATTTCCAATAATGCTTTTGCCATTGGAATCTCCTGTAATAAATTTAGGAACTGGCCCTTCGCAAAGCTCCGGGCCACGTTTTACTTATTAGCTAGTTATTAAAGCTGTTCTGCTTTGTAGTATCCTGAATCGATGAGCAGTGATTTGTAGTTATTGATGTCACCGAATACTGGTTCACAAAGGTAAGAAGGAATTACACCTGTTCCGTTGTCGTATGTTTTTGTATCGTTGATTTCTGGTTTTGTTCCCTTAAGGATAGCGTCAACCATACCAACAACTTTTTCTGCCAGTGTACGTGTGTCTTTGAATACAGACATAGCCTGTGTTCCAGCAATCATGTTTTTAACAGATACGATATCACAGTCCTGTCCAGTAATGATTGGGAAGTTAGATTTGTTGTAACCAGCATTGATAAGAGCATTTGTAATACCCATAGCACATGAGTCGTTTGAAGAGTAAACAGCATCAAGTCTTGTTCCGCGTGGGCCATATCCGTTAGATGTGATAAGGTTTTCCATACGTTTCTGAGCTTCTTCTGTAGACCAGTTGAGTGTTGCACACTGTGCTTTTTCTGTCTGTCCTGAGCGGCAAACCAGAACACCTTTTTCAAGGTATGGTTTCAGGATGTCCATAGCACCACCGAAGAAGAAGTTGATGTTGTTGTCATCAGGTGAACCTGTGAAGAATTCGATATAAGCTGGATCATCAGCTGAACGTGTATTCAGGTTCAGGTGATCTACCAGGTAGTTACCCTGGATTGTACCTACTTTGTAGTTGTCGAATGTTGCATAGTAAGTAACAGCATTTGAGTTCATGATAAGGCGGTCATAAGCGATAACTGGGATCTGCTTTTTGCGAGCTCCGTCCAGTGCGTTTTTAAGAGCTGAACCGTCGATAGAAGCGATAACAAGTACTTTACAGTTGCTTGTAATCATGTTTTCAATCTGTGAAACCTGTGTTGCGATATCGTTGTTTGCATACTGAAGGTCAACAACGTATCCTGCTTTTTCAAGCTGAGCTTTCATGTTCGCTCCGTCCTGATTCCAGCGCTGAAGGTCTTTTGTAGGCATAGAAACACCAACTTTTGTACCACCAGATTTTTTTCCACCACAGCTTACCATTGTGAAAGCCATAAGAGCAGCAGCGATAACTGCTAAGATTTTTTTCATAAGAAATCCTCCTAATTTTGATATCTTATTTTTTTTTCTTAAGAACAGTATAGGGGGAAAAAGGGGAGTCGTACGGCCTAAATTCTTAAATATTTTGTGAAATTTAGGATTCTGAAAGAATTTATAAGATTTTTAAACGTTTTAAATTAGTATTTTTTTGTGGTTAAAAAATTACTGATAGACCTCATTATAGGTGTGAAATCCTGAATCTATGATGATTTCATCGATGTTTTCCTTGTCTACATAAACAGGATCAAGCATTACATAAGGAACTTTCTTATATAAGTT
This sequence comes from Treponema sp., assembly GCA_024402565.1. GTDB lineage: Bacteria > Spirochaetota > Spirochaetia > Treponematales > Treponemataceae > Treponema_D. The sequence goes on from JAKSTM010000004.1 coordinate 16,682, forward strand.
GTCGATTAAGTGGTCTTCTTCTACCAGATATGAAAGAGGAACACCTTTTGCAAGCTTTACGGCATTTTCTGCAGTCTTCTGGGCCAGGTCAGAAATTGGCTTATAAATAGTAAAATCCTGTTTTCCAAGTACGATATTTTTACATGCCGCAATGTCTGCATCCTGACCGCAGACCGGAATATGTTTTTTGTTCAGGTGAGATTCGAAAACTGAAATTACACTTTCAGCAACGGCATCGTTTCCGCAGATAATGGCGTCGGGAATAAGGCCTGATGTTATCATATCAAAGGCGTGCTGCCGTGAAAGGTCATAGTTCCAGTTCAAAGTATAAAAATTGTCGATTATGTTTATGTCGGACCCCTGAAGTGCTTTCCATAAACCTGTTTCAATCATGTTCATGTTGTTGTCATCCGGGTCTCCTAAAATCAAAGCCCAGGATGTTTTCTGAGTAATGTTTCGCATGCGGTTTCCCATAAGGTAACCGACTTTTTCTGAGTCGATGGTCATGTAAAGAGTAATGTCTGCATCCAGAATCAGGCGGTCGTAGGAAATAATAGGAATGTTCTGGGCTTTAAGCCGTTCAAGACCTTCTTTTATAGACTTAGAATCCCGGGGAAGGATAACAACACAGTCTACGTTTTGAGAAGCCAGATATAAAAGCTGTTTATTCTGTTCGATAGAATCATTTCCCGCATTCTGTACAATAACTTCCGCCCCAAGGTTAGAAGCCGTACTCATGAAAGTATCCAAATCCCTCTGCCATCTTTCCAGAGCCAGAGTATCAATGGAAAAACCGATTACCGGCCCAGCCTTCACCTGGTCTTCTAAAGACCTTTCCGCCGTCACTCCATTCTTTCCTTTACAGGAAACTAAGAAACATAGCCCAAAAATCAAAAACAAAAACTTAGCCTTCAAAACACTCTCACACACAATCATCTCTCCCAAAACTCAAATCTCTTACATCTACAATCTCTATAACCCAAACAATCAGCTTCCCTAAAATTCAAATCTCTTACACCTACAATCCTAATTATTATTTCTTATTTATTATTTATTTCTTACCTATTATTTAATTCCGCTCTTGCGGAATTCCGACGGACTCATATCATACTTATTTTTGAAAATTCTTGAAAAGTAATTTTGATCATTGTATCCTGTTGCCGCGGTGATTTCCTTAATGGACATATCGGTTTCACAAAGAAGGTGTGCCGCCTTTTCCATTTTTAAGTTTGTAACATAGTTTACAAAGGTGTCGTTCATTTCTTCGCGGAAAAGTTTACTCAGGTAAAAAGAACTTACGCCTGCTTCCTGTGCTGCATCGTCCAATGAAAAGTCTGTACTTAAGTGAAGGTTTATATAGTTGCAGACTTTTTTTATCACAGGATTTTCAAAAGCCTTACTGTTTTTAGAAAAGGCGATTACTGCTTCTGTAATGCACTGGTTTATAAAAAGTGCATTTTCCGAAATAGAATTTGATTTTGAAATTACAGAAAAGGCATTCTGGAAAAGTGAATCGTCAAAGTCGTCGCAAGACTTTTCCGCTTCCGATTTAATGTTTACTAAAAATTCCAGAATCATGAATTTCCATCTGTCACTTTCTGGAATGTTTTCTTCCAGGTTTTTAAGATAAAGATTTGTAAGGAACTGAACGCCTTCTGCGTCTCCGCTTTTAAGTCGTTTAATCAGGCGGTCCAGAATATTTTTATCGTTTCTTGAATTGTCTACAGTTGCTTTTATGTCTTCAAAAAATACCAGGCTCTGGTTTTCAGTTGTACGGTTTAAAGCATTTACGGCCTGTGTATAAAAATCTTTAAACTGAATCTCTTTGGAACAGACAAGGGAAACGCCTGTTTTGATTTTTCTGTTTATTTTAATAGTAAATAGTGTATGAAGAGAGGTTAAGGTTTCCCGAGCCTTTTCCAAAAAGAAACCTTCTTTGTCAAAGATGAAAAGAAGAATGACTCTGTTACTCATAAAGGAACCCATAATGCATCGTTGAGTTTCAGAAGCGGTCTGTCGGATTTTTAAAATCAGTTCACGGCGGCTTTCTTCAGTCTGTTCAGGAAGTTCCAGTGCCGTAAAAATATAATTCTTTTCCTGAATGTCGAAATATTCCAGGTAAGGTGTTAAATCTTCGTTTTCTGTACTGAAGGCGCAGGAATAGAAAAAGTCGCTTTCTACCATAGGAAGCACTGATTCAAGCTTTTTCTGAATCTCTTCGGAATTCTGTGCATTACCACGGTTATTGTCTACGGCGTTCATGGCGCTTCTGGCTGTCTGGATTATGGTGTTCCGGTTTACAGGTTTGGTAATGTAACGGAAGGCACCAAGATTTAATGCTTCCTGTGCGTATTGAAATGTGTCAAAAGCGGAAAGCATAATAATCAGTGTGTCTGGCTTCATTGTTTTTATAAGACTGATCGTTTCAAGCCCGTTCATTCCAGGCATGTTAATATCCATGAAAATGATATCGATGTTATTGTTTTTCACAATGTTCAAAGCTTCAAAGCCTGAAAGGGAAGTGAAGAGATTTACTTGTCCCTGAAAGTTTTTTTCAAAGATGAATTTTAATGAATCAATAGCAATCTGTTCGTCATCGCAGGCAAGAATATTATACATGTTTTGGTATCCTTACAATAAACTTTGTTCCTGTTCCGGAATCAGGAGTCATAATATCAAATACATCGTCTCTTTGGAAATAGAGCCGTAACCTGGAATAAACATTAATAAGTCCGATTCCGGTGTTTTTGTCGCCGTCTGTAGAAACACTCATTTTATGTGAACTTCGTGCGTTTAATATTTCTTCCCGTTTTTCAGGATCCATTCCTGAACCGTTATCTGTTATTGTAATAAGGACGAAGGCCGGGTTTTCTCCAACGTTTAAGGTTACTTTTCCTTTTTCTGAATCCTGAAGTCCGTGTTTAATGCAGTTTTCTATAATAGGCTGTAAGGTCATAACAGGAAGTTCTTCTGTAAAGATTTTGTCGGGAATGTTCTTTTCGAATTCCAGGCGCTGGCCGTAACGGACTTTCATTATGTAGACATAGTTTTCTACCATTCCAAGTTCGTCGGTTACAGAAGCCACAGTTTTCTGCTGACGCAAATTATATCTGAAAAAGTCAGAAGTCTGTTCGATAAAGTTACAGGTTTTGTCAGCTCCTTCCATCATGGCCAGTTGTGCACCAGTGTTTAAAGTGTTGAACAGAAAGTGTGGGTTTATCTGACTCTGGAAAGCCTTTAACTGGGCGTTTGAATATAAAGCCTGCATTTCTATATCTTTCTGGCGGAGTTCAGTTTCTGTTCTGGCTTTTTCCCAGATAGTGTTTATGTATTCTTTTATGCTGACAATCATTCTGTCAAAGGCACGGCATATTTTTGCAATCTCATCATTTCCTGAACGGTTGAAAAGGGGAATGTCGAATTCACGGTCTGCCACTTTCTCTGCCACTTCGGAAATTTCTTCCAGAGGATGAATGATTTTAGTAACCATGAGATAAAGAAAAATCAGAAGGACGATGAAATAAATCACATAGAAAACTATACTGAGTTCGGAAATCCTTAAAATTCTATTTCGGTTGTTTATATATCCTTTTGCGTTGTTTTCCATGAGCATGCTGTTCAGTTCGGTGATTTCTGTAATTAATGTTCTGTAACAGCGTAAAGCCTTTTCAAAGCTTTCTGTGTTTTCTTTGTTTGCTCGTTTGTCTGCTACTGCTAATGCGGAATAATGGGAAAAGCTTTGTGAAAGATTATTAACGATGTATTCTTTCTGATAAACAGGATTTTTGGAAGGGTAACTCTGCATTCCTTTCCGGAAGTCTTCCACTTTTACGCGGGTTGCAAAAAATGAATCTATACTTTCATAGGTGTGGTATTCATTATAAACTTCCATAGAATATTCTAAGTCTGAAAGAAGCATCTGTAATGTATTAAGATTTGCGTTTGATGTATAAGAATTTCCCATGGCATTTATGGAAAGTCTGTTCATGAAAATAAATGCAAAGAGACTTAAGATAATCATGGAAGTAACTCCTGTTACACAAAACATGATTTTAAATCGCAGGGAACGGCCGGAAAATGGAAGAAGATTCATTTCTTTTTTTCTCCTTTTTTAATTTGGAGTCCTGCATATACATAACTGTTTGCAAATTTATTTTTTTTGTAATCGAAGATTTCTTTCATGGCTCTGGCGCCTGTATTTTCCTGGTCTACAGAAATGACAGTGTGAATGATTCCTTTGTTCAAATATGTACTGATGGTTTCATTTTCGCCGAAGCTGATTATTTTGTTTTTGCTGTTATAGTTTGGGTCTGAAGCAATTTGTGATGTGCGGATAGAATCATCTTCTGTAAGACAGATGATTACGGCAGGTGGTGCATTTTCATATAAAAGTTCTTTCGAAAGGGATTCCTGATTTTCCGAAAGAGAACTTTCAAAAATGACAGGTGTGAGCCTTGCATTTCTTAATGTAACAGAAAGGGTATTCATCAGGTTTGAATAGTTGGGATTTTTCCCCGCACTGTTAATAACAAAGAAGTTCATACCGTTCTGCCATTCTTCTATGGCAGTCCGTGCCAGAAGTCTTCCGCTTTCTGAATAGTTGTTTCCGATAAATGAAATCTGTTCTATTTCCTGATCAAAAGTCCCTACTGTTACTACAGGAATAGGACTCCCATCTGACTTTACAGGCGGCAAAAGCTTTTCAGAATTTTCGTTTATGTATGCAATAATGCCGTCTGCGTTTACAAAAGAGGCGTATTCAAAAAGGGAACTTAATGAAGACTCTTCTGCCTTAGAAGCAGGAACATGTAATTCAACCACAGCATCATAACGGTCAGAAACAGAATTTGCTCCTTTATAAACATTATTAAGAAAGTTATTATTTTCTGTCTTTCCGATAACCAGAATGTGACATTTGCTTTTAGGAATTTCTTCTGAATGTTTTATGGATTGTAAACTGATATAAGTAAAAATTACAAAAGACAGAGGAAAAATAACCGTGAGAAAAACCAGAATTGTAATACTTATTTCGCGAAGTTTCATAATTAAGAAAAAATATTAATGTCTTCCCATACGGAAGGAGGGTCATTGTTTACATCGATTGAAAGTTTTGTTTCTTTGTCTTTATAAATGCTGTTGTTGTTAATAAGAGAAATATATCCTTTATTATTCCATGAAAGATTTAATTTAATTTTTCCTGTTGTTGTTTTCCCAATAAAAATAACAGCTGAATCCAGTTCAATATCTGCCCTGTTTCCTCTAATTGATATTTCATCTCCCTCTATACAGGCATCTGTTGTTTCTAAAATAAAACCATATAATCCTTTATTGTTTTTCATTTTTATATTAGAAAGGTTAATATGGTTATAGCCCTTTATTATAAAACAAGATGAATTGAGCTGGTTTTCTTCTAAGTCTATATGATGTAATTTAATATTGTTCGATGAATTAATTGTTTCTGCGTTACGGTAAGGTCCAATTTCAAATATTGAACTATTAAAATCGTTTTGCGTAACCAGCATATTTTCAAAACTGATAGAAGAAGGATATTCCATTTTCAGTTTAAGTCCGGAATCCATTAAATGGTTTTTTAGAATTTTTAAACCAGAAAAGGATGCATTGGAAGTTTTTTCTAAATTAATATCAAAAATCTGTAACGTAAAATCATTATTTTCTATTTGAAGATTTGAAAGTTCAACTGTAGCAGGAGAATCATCTTTAATAGATAAAAAAGATTGAAAATGATTTTCTGTTACCAGTAAGTTATTCAATTTTCCTTTATAAAAAACAATTGCTTCATGATCTGATGTATTCTGGAAGATTTTTACATTTTCAAAATTACATGTTTGTGAATAAGAGATGCTGTTTCCGATTCTATTATTTGATATTTCACAATCATAAAGGTTTACTGTGCTTTTCTGAAAGTTATTATAAATCATGTAAAAGATGTTATTAGAAACAGTACAGTCATGAATTTTACATTGATTAAAATTTGCTGTTTTTGAACCGTCATCTTTTGTTGCGTCAATAATATTTTGAACTGTAAGTTTTTCAAAAACTACATTTTCAAAAGAAAGGGTGGAGTTTTTCTTTTGGGTTATCAGGGCTTTATCTGTGTTTATTTGACTGATTTTTCCGTTAGTTAGATTAATACTTGAGGATTCTAAAATATTGAAGACTTCAGATTTAAAATTATTAATTTCAAAATTTGAAATGGAAGATTCCCTGGTTGATTCAAAAAAGAATGGAGCACATTCTGAAAGTTTTATTCTATCTGCATATAAACTGGAATCTTCACTTATCATAAATGATTTTCCAGAAATATTTCTAAATGAACAGTTTGTGATTTTTATTTTTGAATTTCTTTTTGTGTAAATTGCTGTGGTGCCTACCTCTGAAATATTACAGTTTGTAATTTCTGTAGTTCCGGAAAGAATATAAAAAATGTAATTTCCTGAAGAGAAATTTATGTTTGAGATTTTACAATCTGACGTTATGCCTATGTTATGCTTGCTGTCAAGTTTAATTTGAGGCGGATTATTTTCGTCAAAAGCTTCAAGGCTGATGTTTTTTTCAATATCAAAACATTGTTCATATAAACCGGGTTTAATTTTAATTACATGGCCGGAATCTGAATCTTCAATAGCCTCTTGAATAGATGAATAAAAAGAAGAGCCATCATTTGATACGATTTTAATATTTTGTATTTTATATTTACTTCTTTCGATTGTGTCGCAGTTTTTACATTTTTTCTTTTCAGGAATGTAACAATCTTTACATACAGGAGTTCCACATACAGAACAGGTAAAATAATCATTTCCTACCATGGTTTTTCCACAGCAGGAACATTTATCATTTTGATGAACCAAATTGTTGGTAATATTTGTTGTGTTTATTACATCACCTGCAATAACACTTTTTGCCCCAATATTAATCATGCTTGCAGGCGATTGGTTTTGATTTACAGGCGTTCCACATTCCAGACAGAATTTTGAATTTAAAGGTAATTCTTTCCCACAATTAATACACTTTATAACTTGTGGGACAGGGGTTCCACATTCCATACAAAATTTTGACCCGTCTATCAATTCTGTTCCACAGTTAGTACATTTAATCATTTATTCTTGTCCTTAAAAAAATCTATTATATTAATTATATAATTAAACGACGCCTTGTCACTAAAAAAAAGGGATTTCTTTCCTGACGGAAAGAAATCCCTTTAATTCTTATTTATTAACTCTTATCTATTAATTCTTACCTATTAATTCTTACCTATTAATTCTTACCTAGTACTTTGCTTCTGTGTAGCCGATCCAGCCTTCGTGTTCAACAAGGGCTTTTTCGAATCCGTCCAGTCTGAATTCGTAAGATTTAGAAAGACTTCCTGCAATGAGCTTTACTTTTGCTGTTCCGTCTTCGTTCATAACGATTTTGCAGTCTGTGTCTTTGTCTGAGAATGTTCTGAACATATCTTCTACGTTATCTTTTGCCATGTCGATTGCCATCATACCGCAGTTGTACATGTTCTGGCGGAAGATACGTGCAAAGTTTGGAGCAATTACTGTGAAGATGTCATTTACTTCCAGGGCCCATGGTGCATGTTCGCGTGAAGAACCGCATCCGAAGTTTTCGCGGGTAATGATTACTTTTTTACCGGCGATGTCAGTCTTTGGGTTGAAGTTATCCATTTTCAGGTCTTCAAGCAGGTAAGGCTTGAGAGCTGTTTTTGTAATTTCTGTAAGATATTTTGCAGGAATGATTTCGTCTGTATTAATATCGCTTCTGTCCAGGAACAGAACTTTTCCACCGAATTCTTTCATATTCTTTTCTCCTTTAATTAATAATTTTTCTAGCCGGAACTTTTTTTTCGCCGTTATTCGAAGCGGATTTTTTTTCCGCTGTCATCCTGAGCGGAACGAAGTGGAGTCGAAGGATCAGATTCCTCGACTTCGCTCGGAATGACAAATAGAAATTAATTTATTTATATAACTCAGAATTTGTAATGTAACCTGCGATTGCAGTTGCAGCAGCAGAAGCAGGGCTCATAAGGTGAACCATACCGCCTTTACCCATACGTCCGTTGAAGTTTCGGTTTGTTGTTGAAGCACAAACTTCACCTTCTGCAAGAACACCGTTACTCATACCAAGACATGCACCACAAGTTGGGTTTGTTACACAGAAACCTGCATCCATGAAGATGTCGATGATTCCTTCCTGAACAGCCATCTTGAAGATTTTAGGGGTTGCAGGGGAAACAATTCCGCGTACTCCTTCTGCAAGGTGGTGTCCTTTAAGAACCTGAGCTGCAATGCGGAGGTCAGAAATACGACCGTTTGTACATGAACCGATGTAAATCTGATTAACTTTTGTTCCTTCCATTTCTTTGATTGTTTTTACCTGGTCTGGTTTGTAACCGTGTGTACAAACTGGTTCCAGGTCTGAAAGGTCGTATGTGTAAACTTTTTCGAATTCTGCATCGTCATCTGAACGCCACTGTGCGTAGTCAGCGATTGCGTCTTCTTTTGTTTTGTAATCGTCTTTGATGAATTCCCAGAGGTAATCAACAGTTTTTGCATCAGGGTAACAGATACCAGAAGTACCACCGGCTTCAACTGCCATGTTACACAAAGTCATGCGTTCTTCCATTCCGAAGTTGTCGATAACAGGACCTGTGAATTCAACAACACAGTTTGTTGCACCGTTTACACCAATTTGTGAAATCAAGAACAGGATTACGTCTTTTGCGTATACACCTGGTTTAAGAGTTCCGTTCAGAACGAACTTCAGAGTCTTTGGTTCGCGGAATGAACAAACACCTTTCAGGATTCCAACTTCAAGGTCAGTTGTTCCAACGCCAGCAGCGAATGCGCCGAAGGCACCGTGTGTACATGTGTGAGAGTCACCCATGATTACAGTGAAGCCAGGACGTACGAATCCTTTTTCAGGGAAGATAGCGTGACAAACACCGTTTGCACCGATGTCAAAGAAGTCTTTGATTCCCTGGCGGCATGCCCAGTCACGGAGAACTTTACTCTGTGTTGCTGTTTTAGAGTCTTTTGATGGTGTTACGTGGTCGATAACAGCCTTGATTTTTGTGTTGTCAAAAACTTTATCTTTACCGCGTTCCATAAGGTCGTTGATTGCGATTGGAGTAGTAATTTCATGACAGAAAACACGGTCCAGTTTAAGAACGTATGTGTTTTCATAAGGAGTGTCTACAAGATGCTTTTCGAAAATCTTCTGAGCAATAGTTTTTCCCATAAATGTATCCTCTTATAAGATTTAATAATACTGATTTTCTTTAGTATAATTAAAGTTCTTTTTTATGTCTACTAAAAATATTTTATTTTTGATTTCTGCTAAATTTCGTTAGATTTCTTCGTTGTTCACAGGTGTATAGGATTTCTGAAGAACAATTCTTTTGAAATAATTCAGAATCTTTTTACGTAATGGTACTTTATGATTTTTTTCAAGTTCAGCAACTGCGTCGTTAATTGGAACATCATTACCATATTTAGTTTTCAGCTGATCCCAGTACTTCATAATCCATACGTAAAGGTCGCTTTCAGTTCGCTTTCTGAAATGCTTCATTACTTTGTTGTCTTCTAGATAATGAATTACAGGAAGGTAAACATTTTTGAACCAGCTCAAGACTGCATCATCCCAGCTGATTTCTTCGCTCTGGTTCATGTTTATGTAGTATTTGTGTGTAATGATATGATTGTAAATCAAATCGTATTTTCCCGGAGTAGTGAAATCCATAACCCAATAGTCGGTGATATCTCCAAATGAAGTTTCCATGTAGAAAGTTCGTTTTTCAAAGTTTATGATCTGACGTATCAGGTCGTTTATGTTGTTTGCATTTTTGATTGTAATTTCACTTTGAAGAGAAACAACTTCTGCATCAATAAATTCTGTTCCACGGCTTTTTGCGACCGATACACGGTGGTTTCCGTCGCGGACAAAATAAAGACCTGCGATTTCATAAACTTTGATTGGTGGAAGTACAATTGAGCGGATTGCGGCGTCATCGATTTTTTCCCATCTGGTTCGGAGGTGGGAACTTTTCGGGAAGAAGTTGTTGTCAAAGTCCTGATACCGGCCTTCGCTTCCAATTATTTTTTCAACAGGAATAACTTTCATTCCAAGGTATGTTTCTGCACTTGGTTTAATGAGATTTTTTACGTCACTTAAAGCAATGAGCTTTGCTTCTTCCGGATTTAAAAGATGCTGGATTTCATTGAAAAACGCCTTGTTGCGGGCTTTAAGAAAATCTTCTTCTGTTCGTTCATTTTGCTGTAAATTCATGGATTTCCTCCTTTTCAGTAAATTATTCAGTAAGTTCTTCAGTATTTTCTTTTGTAATATCTTTTGTAATATCTTTTGTTATATCTTTTGTTATATCTTTTGTAAGTGGAAATTCTATTATTGTATGGGAATAGGCATTAACAATGACTGTGTCCCAGTATTTTCCGATTCTTTCTTCACGCATGTCGTAAAGATGAATGTGACCGTGTACCATATAAGTCGGTTTATATTTTTTTATAAACCAGTTCATGCATTCAAAGCCTTTGTGGCAAGGATCTTCTTTGTCGTGTATGTGCCGTGGTGTGGCATGTGTCAAAAGAATATCCAGATAACGGCCATATCTGATTTTATTCATAATTAGCTTTGGAACCATGAATAAAAGTTTTCTGTGCATCTGTGATTCAGTGTACTGATTCTGTCCATTGTTATAACGGAGTGAGCCAGGAACTCCCGCAATTAGGAGGGGAGTTCTTTTTCCAGTAGTTGGATCTACAAAAGAAAGTGAATGATTTACATGTGATGCGAATCCAAGGTAATGTCCTCCGTGAGCATGGGAAGCACTCTGTAACTGCTGCAGGTCTTTCATGGACCCCAGGTGGTCTATAGAATGTTTGTCGTAGAATTTAAATTCTTTTAAGTTATGGTTTCCAAAGACAAAATATGTGGGCTTATTAAAAACAGATACAATGAAATCTATGTAATCCATGGGAAGATCCCCGGCACATAAGATCAGGTCAATGTCCGGAAATAATTCCCTGGCATTCTGATTGTAAATCATCGGGTCAATGTAATCAGATACACAAAGGATTTTCATTTTATTTTGATCCGGCTTTTGTTAAAAGCTGTTCCAGTTTTTGTTTTTCTACAAGTTCCATTGGACGTCCTTCTGCGTAACGCTTTGCCTGATTATTGAAACCAGATGAAGAGAACAGGAAGCCTTTTACAGAAGCCTGGCTTTTCATTACATCGGCCATTTCGTGAATTTCTGCTTCGTCGATTGTTTTAGGTTCACGATAGAAACGGAGCATGATAATCTGCTTTCGGACTCCAAGCATGCCTTCCAGTTTTTTATCTACAGCAGAGAAATGACATCCCCATTTCTTTTTTTCAGAACTGACAACCTGAAGGTTCAGAACTTTTTCTACCATGTTTTTACAGATAAGTGTGAACTCTTCATCACTTGCTGTCAGGTAATCTTTCATGAAGTCGTTTGACTGAAGGTCTTTGTATTCAGAAAGTTTTGTGGCTACATCGCGGAAAGTTTTATTTCGTTTGTAAATAAAATCCCACTGTTCAATGGCTTTGTCGATTTTGCGCATTGACTCATAACATTGTGCCAGGAAGTAACGGGCGTAAATAGATTCCTGAAGGGAGCCTGTTTTATCCAGTTCAATTGCACGCTGGAAATCCGGGATCGCATTATCCATTCGGTTTACCATCATGAAACAGGTTCCGCGTTCGATAATTGCTTTCATTTTGAATTCAGGGTCGCGCTGTGCTTTTTCAAAAGATTTTATGGCACCTGGAATATCTTTTGCGTCTTTTAAGATTTTTCCCAAGTAATAGTATGAAGAATATGTGTCAGGACTCAGTTTAAGGGCTGTATCGATTTCTCGTTTTGCTTCATTAAACTGCTTTGTACGGTACATCATAAGTCCAAGTTCGGCATGGGCTCGGGCATGTCGTTTGTCCAGTGCAACACATTTCTGCATGTGACCTAATGCCAGGTCGTATCGTCCCATTCCTTCGTAAAGTCTTCCTACTTCAAAAAAGTTCTGTGCATTCTTTGGGTCAAGTTTTGTAAGGAGAAGACATTCCCGTAAAGCATCCTGTGTCTGGTTTGCATTTAAAAGGAGCTGCGAAAATTCATTTCGGAAAGCGACTTCATCAATTCCCTGACCGAAAAGTGCGTTTTCGTTTACAAGCTTATATTCCATAATTGCCAGCTCTGGTTTGTTGTCAGCAATATATGATTTTCCTAAATAAAAATGGGCTAGATAATTTTTTTGATCTTTAGCAAGAATCTGCTTACAAAGCTTAATGGCGTTAACACTTTTTCCCTGTTTGAGAAGCTTTGGTACAGTTTCGATCTTTTTAGGTTTGAGAGTACTGCTGATAATTGTAATCAAAAGAGCTACGATAACTACAGAAATAACTATCAGCGCAACAATATAAACCGGACTCATATTTACTCCACAAAAAACTATATAATTGAAAGAATAATGGATTTATGTCAAACTGTCTATTGAAAGACTAGACTTTTTGGAGAAAGGCTGTGGGGGCCTTTTGGGTTGGGGAAAATGAAAAAAGTATTTGTTTCTATTTCTATTCTATTTTTATGTCTGTTTACCCTTTATGCTGAATCTGAAGGGGAATTGCTTTTCAAACAAAATAAACCAGAGGAAGCGGTTTTTATTCTGGAAAAAGAAATTGCTGACGGGACCGCTTCTGCAGCAGCCTGGAATTACTTAGGTTTAAGTTACTATCAGCTTGGAGACTACGAAAAATCAATTGAAGTTTTTCAGAAAGGACTTTCTGTTTCGGGAACAAATAAAAAGGTCCTTGCGTTTAATGCGGGAAATTCCTGTTTTTCTTTGAAGAATTACGAAAAGGCATGTGATTATTTTTCTTTAGCTCTAAAAGCCGATTCAAATTATTCCAATGCTTTACTGAATCGAGCAAATTCATATCTTATGGCAGGCCGTTATAAAGAAGCATGTGAAGATTATGAAGTATATTTAATTAAAGAACCTAATGGCGGGCAAAATGAAAAAATAATCCGCATTCTGGAACTTTTAAGAGAAGAACAGAAACGGATTGAAGAAGAAGAAAGAATTGCCAGAGAAGAAGAAGCCCGGCTTGCCGAAGAAGAAAGACTCATGCAGGAAGAAATGGCAAGACTTGAAAAAGAGCGCCTTGAAAAAGAAGCGGCAGAACGTGAAGAACGGGAAAGACTTGAAGCTGAAAAACGTGCTGAAGAAGAACGGATTGCCGAAGAAAAAAGACGTCAGAATGAAGAGCGTCGTCGCCGTCTTCTGGAAGAAGTGGCCAACTCACTGCAGAATTCGGATTCTACAAATCTTTCTTCCGGCGCAGAAGACATCATGAGTTATGAAAGCGAGGGAGAACTAGACTAGAATAAATAATAGGTAAGAGGTAATAAATAATAATTTAGACTTGAGGGTGAGAGCGGGATGGCCTGTCGGGTGTATGACTATATGTGAGAGATTTCCGAGCGAAGTCGAGGAATCTGATCCTTCGACTCCACTTCGTTCCGCTCAGGATGACAGCGGAAAAAATATATAAAAAGTGTTTAGGGGAAAAAATGAAATATAAGCTAGAGCTTTTTTGGGATAATTTGAAAAATAAAATTAGATATAGGGATGGGGGAAGTAATAAAAATGGCTGGAAGAGTGGAATGAAGAAGGCGGCTTTTTTTGGGGGCGGTGTTCTTGTTGTTTTACTTTTTGTTTTTTTAGGTCTCCGGTCTTGTAGTGGAAAAGGTGGAAGCATTTCAAAAAAAGAATATGAAAATACTGTGAAGCTTGCCGAAATGTATGCAGATAAAAATGAATTCGACAGAGCTCTTTCACTTTTAGATAAACTTCTGATTAATAATCCAAAAGATAAAAAAATCCTGGATCTCTTCGATAGAACTATGGCTAAGAAAAAAGAATATGAAGTTCTTTCTTCGTCAGATTCAGAACGCATTTATGAGTCCCGGGAAATTCAGTCTGTAAATCCTAATATCAGCGTAGATATCGATACTTCAGAACTTTCTTCCGCCATGCAGTCGGCTTTGGAAAAACAGTCCCGTGAAAATCAAAAAGCTTTGGAAAAAGCCTTGGCGGAACAGAACCGTCAGTCTGCGGAAAATCAGAAAAGTCTGAAACGGGCATTGGAAGAACAGAGCAGGCAGAATCAGAAAAATCAGAAAGCTCTTCAGGAAAGTCAGAAAGCCATGGCAGATTTAATGGAAAAGCAGGCTGCTAATGAAGAAGCTTTAAGACAGAAAGAAGCTGAACGACGGGAAGCAGAAAAAGCCCAGGAAGAACAGCGAAAAAAAGAAGAGGAAAAACGAAAGAAAGCGGAAGAAGAACTTGCAAAGAAAAATGCAAAATTGAAATCGGAAATTGAATTAGTAAATGAAAAAGTCCGAATGGGAAAAGCTTCTTTAGCGGCCGGAAATTATGACGAAGCAATGTCATATTTTAATGAGGCAAAAAGTCATCTTCCTGTTTCTGCAGGTGAACCGGAATTTTCCGCATCTAAAGATTCAGAAATGGCTCAGGCAATTTTTGATGCAGCAGAAAAAGAAGGCCTTTCAAAAAGTGAAAGGGCTAAGCTTATGAGTCAGGCTGTTAGTCTTGCAGAAAATGCCATTAAGTCAAATCCCAAAGATGCCGCCGCACATAATATTTTAGGAAGCGATGCCTTTGACAAAAAAGATTATAACAAAGCCCTGGAAGAATTTAAGAAAGCGGTTTTATATGATTCAAACAATTATCTTTCTTTTTATAATCTGGGCAAAACTCAATACATTATGAAAAAATATTCAGAAGCAGTTCAGAGTTTTTCAACATCATGCCGTTTAAATGGAACATTCAGTTCCAGTCGATATAACCTGGGACTGGCACAGCTTAAGCTTAAAAATGATTCCCAGGCACTGGATTCTTTCCGGAAGGCTATCGATATTAATCCGCGTTATGAAAAAGCTTACCTTGAACAGGCACGTATTCTTTCGCGTAGAAAGGATTTTGCAGGTGCCTGCAGTTCTTACGAAAAAGTTGTTGAGATTAATAATGCTAATACTTCTGCTCTTATGGAAATGGGGTCTGCTTATTATGAAAACGGAAAACTTTCTAAAGCCGAAGACAGTTATCTTAGAGCACTGGCTTTAATGCAGCCTTCTGCAAATTACACATTAACCTGCTTCAATCTTTCTACAGTTCTCTTTGAAGATTCAAAATATAGGGATGCAGTTTCTTATGCAAGTAAAGCTTACGAAGGTGTTTCTCAAATTTCTGATGATAAATTCAAAGCAAATATTATTTACAATTACGCTCTTCTTCTGGAAAAAACAGGAGATTTGGATAAAGCTATAACAACCTATTCGGAAGTGTTAAAATATGATCCGGAACATAATAAAACTAAAATCAACCTGGGTGTAATGTATATGGATTTTGATCCTCCTGATGCTGTTCATGCAAAAGCTTTGTTCCAGTCTGTTTATGATTCTGATAACAAGAACTTCGAAGCCAATAATAATCTTGGAAGTGCATATCTGGTTCTGGAGGATTTTAAAAATTCTATTAAACATTTTCAGAATGCATTGAAATTGGATCCAAAAAATAACGAAGTTCGTTTAAACCTTGCAAAAGCTTATGTAAAAGATTCTGATTACGCCAATGCAAAAACTGTGTATCTGGAACTTTTGAAGCTTACACCTGAAAATTGGGATGCATATCTGGAACTTTCTAAAGTATGTCTCCAGGCGGGAGATAATGAAGGTGCGGAAAAATATCTCATATATCTTCAGAGTAAAAAGCCTGATTATAAAAAAGCTGAAGTAGAAAGTCTCCTTGATGGCTTAGATATTTAATTGGAAAGGGGTTTTTAATATCATTAAAAAAATTGTATTCACTTTTATATTTTTTGTTTTTTGTTTTCCAATGTTTGCCCAGTTGAGTGAAAAACAGAAAAAAGATATTGCCGTGTTAAATTACATGACTTATCTGTCTTATGATATTGAAGCCCATAAAAAAGACCGCCTGTATCTGGAAAATATATATAACCAGTTGGAGAATAACGTTCTTGAAGACAGACTGGATGAAGGTACCGCTGATCGTGTAATAAAAATGCGGGACCAGATTTATAATTTCAGAATGATTGAAATACAAAGAGAAAGAATTGAATACTTAAATGAAAACAGACAGTCTCAGGCAATTAAGAGTGCCATACCAGATCCTTTATATATACTTACTCTTGTTCAGTCCGGAAATCCTTTAGATATTGCTATGTCTTTAGTTGCTACAACAATTAGTTCTGTTTCCAATTATTCAACTGCTAAAAATGATGCGAGCATTGAATACTTACAGAGTGGCTGGGAACTTGATGATAAAGAAATGGAAACCCTTCACAAATTATCTCAAGGGGCACTGGAATATAAATATGAATATGTACGCGACAATAAGGTCAATGCTCTGGATACTTTAACAAATAAAATGCTTGAAAATTTTGCTAAAGAAAGTCAGAAAACAAATCTTTCGTCTAAAATCTCTTTTTTTGAACGGGAAGAAAGTAAGAGAGATTATAAATATTTCGGCCTTTATTACCTGGAATTAGTAAAAGCATATTATGAACTTGGAGAATATGAAAAATGTCTGGAATCTATAGAACACTACATAGAAAATAATATTCGTATTTTTAGAAAAGATTATGAATATTCCAAAGTTTTGCCTTTGGTAATGGTTGCCGCCCAGAAGGTTTACCCTAGGAATTATGAAAGATATATAGAAAAGTTTTTGTTTGAAAAAAATCCAAAGTCCGATATAAACCTTACTGTAAAATATAATACACAGGAAACTGACTGGGAAATCAGATATTTTACTGCCCAGACTTGTATACAGTTATATTCAAAAACCGGAAATAAAAAATATCTGGAAGAAGCTTATACATTAACTTTTGATGCTGTAAGAAAATATACTGATG
Source organism: Treponema sp. (assembly GCA_024402565.1). GTDB lineage: Bacteria > Spirochaetota > Spirochaetia > Treponematales > Treponemataceae > Treponema_D. The sequence continues at coordinate 33,701 of JAKSTM010000004.1, forward strand.
TCCAGAAACAACTAGCTGCAAAATATTTTGCCCCTATAATAACTCCACCAAATATAACCAGTTCAAATAAAAAAATTATTGCCCAGCGTAAAAAAGAAAGACAGACAGAATTATTTCCTATTAGTGAAGCTCTACTTTTAAACTGTGATTTGCTTTATGCACTGGCTGAAAAATTACAAAAAGATGAGTCTGAAATGAAAAAGATTAACAATATTCTTTCAGATGCTTTTGAATTTCCAAGTTTGACTCAAACTTATGTTTCTAAAACAGAAAATATTTCTAAGCCTTTGGATACGCTTTTAAATGATTTAGTTTATGATACAAATGCAGGTCTTTCCTCTCATTCAGATGATTTTAAAGAATCTTTTATTAAAGAATATAAAAAAAAATATAAAGAAATTATCCTTGCAAAATTTGCTTACAGTAACGGAGACCAAATTGAAGAGCTTTCAAATAAAGCTCGTACTACAGAAGCGGTTACTGCGGTTTGGAATACAGATAATGAATTTGTGGTTCCTGGAAATTACCTTGGGGAAACTTCAAAGATTTCTGTAACAATCAATGAATTAAAACCGAATACGCTTTCTCCTTCGGTCATGAAATTTGAAAATGTTTCTTTTAAAGTAGATAAAATAAAAAAAGGGAAGGATGAAAGAGATTTAAGTGAATGGTCCTGCTATATTTCTTTCATTGATGATGCGCTTCGTAAATACAAATATGATTCTAAAAATAATTATTCTGTAACAGTTGATATATTAACTGGGAAGACTGAATTGTCTTTTGTTTATTTCAGTAAGAAAACTTTAACAGGTATAACCTTTGAACAAGTTTCCGATTTATTTCTTTCATCTGCTGTAGAAAATTCTGCTTTTAAATTTCCTGAAATCACATATTCTGAATGGTCAGGTAAAGATGAAATATATTCAAATGAAGTTGATGAACTGGTTTCAAATTATATTCTTGGAAGTGTTACTCGTGTAAAAGAAAATTCTGAAGAATTCCAGAAAGCATTTATAAAAGAATATAAACCTGTTTATTTTAATCAGATAAAAGAAATTCTTGGTGTTTCTTCTGAAGAAGAAATTCTTTCGATTTTACAAATGGATAAAAGCAGTTCAGAAATTTTTGCTTCAATTGACGGAACTACAATTACTTTACCGGCAAACCTTATTTATACAAATAGCCTTATTGGTCTTGATCTCATAGAAGATGATGTAAAAGTTTGTTCTAAAATGAACATTCCGTATAAGAAATCAAATAAGGTAAAAGAAACAAAAGTAGAAGATACAAAAGAAGAAGTTTCCGAAATTGAAATCGATTTTGATGAATTGAAAAAATATAAATTTGATTCCAAGAAAAATTACAGAATTAATTTATTTATTTCTTCTGAAAAAAAGACTTATTCTATTGTTTTTGTCCGGGTTCAGTATAAGGCTCTGAAAGTCCTGAAGACTCAAAGATTTGTTACCTTGTCTCAGTATTTGTCTGAGACTATTGTGAATCAAATGGAAGAAAATGATAAGAAATAGGAAAACTGATGATTAAGAAAATTTTTTGTTTATTTTCTATATTTTTTTGTTTTCCATTTTTGTGTTTTTCTCATGGACAGGAACAGCATGATGAATACCTTTCTAAAGTTTTCTTCGGAAAGGTATTACAGCTAAAGCCTGCCGAAGAAGAAAAACTTAAGCTTATTTGTTTTTCTTCACGCATTGCAATTGACCAATTCAATGGAAAGTATGTGGAAGAACTAGAGTTTCTTAAATCTAAAAAAATCAGGACCATATCATCTATCGATGAAATTGATTATACAGGAAACCAGTATCATCAAAGGTATACACATCGCGGATGGACTTTTTCTTATGTCCTGGATAAGGGGCACTGGCTTTTAAGAAAACAGTTGTTAACAGATACCACTGCAAAAGTTTTCCCCATTAAAAATGAAAATCAGAAAGATGCTTTTTCTGCCTTAGTTTATTATGTTCATATTCTGGGCGATCACGATGGTGATGATATTACTAATACAATGTGCCGAATTGCTTTAGGTGGCAGGGCAGATAAATTAGACATTCTGGATGAACTGGCCAATGTTTATATTCCAGCCTTATTTTATGATCAGAAAGAAAATACAGATTCTGTTTGTAAAAAACTAAAAGCTATAAACAGAAAATGTAACCGGCTGCTTTTAAGAACCGGAGAGGGATTTGATGACAGAAATGTCAGACGGGACGTAAGTGAATTAACTCCTGAAGAATATTTGATTTATCAAAATTATGCTTACGATACATTACAAGTTCTTTCTCAGGAAATTCCTTTGCTTTTGAAGAATGAAAAATGGTTTACAAAAGCATTTCCCACTTTTTTAGGAAGTTATAAGTATTAGAACATATTGTTATTATCAATTATAAATGCCATAATATTCGAATGGGGAAAAATATGACAGAAAAACCAGTAGTTCCTGTATTTTTTGCTTGTGATGATAATTTTGTAAAATTTACAATTGTTGCTATTACATCGCTGAAAGCAAATGCAGACCGTAATCATCATTACGATATTCATATTCTTTACACTGAAATGAGTAAAGATATGAAAGAAAAAACATATGCTCTTGCTGATGAAGATTTTTCAATCACATTTGATGATGTAACTCACTTCTTGAAGGCTGTAAACTATCGTCTTCATGTTCGTGATTATTATTCTAAAACAACATACTATCGTCTTTTTATTCCGGATTTGTATCCAAATTACGACAAGGCTATTTATATTGACTCAGATACTATCATTCTTGGAAATATTGCAGAAATGTTTGAATATGATCTGGGTGAAAATTATGTTGGAGCCTGTAAAGAACAGGCTATGGTACAGGAAGATGTCTTTGGTACTTATGTAGAAAAATGTCTTGGTTGTGACAGAAATAATTATTTCAATGCAGGTGTTCTTCTCATTAACTGTGAACGTTTCAGAACTAAGCGCGTTCTTGATCAGTTTATTAAACTTCTTCATGAATATACTTTCACTGTAACTCAGGATGAAGATTATCTTAATGTTATTTGTTATAACAAAGTTCTTTGGCTCCCACAGGGTTGGGATATGGAAGTTTTTGGTGAACTTCCTTGTAAGCCTGAAGAATTCAAAATCATCCACTATATCATGTGGTCTAAACCATGGCACTTTGATGACTGCCGTCTTAAAGAATATTTCTGGAAATATGCTGAACAGACTTCTGTTTATGAAGAAATCCTGGAGATCTTGAAAAATTATCCTGAAGAACGTAAACAGAAAGATTTGCAGGAAGCCGATCATCTGGCAAAACTTGCCATCGAAGAAACAAACCGTCCTGATAACTATCTGAACAGAAAAACTCTTTTCCGTTCTTTTATTAAGGTTGTAAAAGGTCTGGTAACAAAACCGGAAGTAAAACAGTCTGAAGACAGACTTCGCGTTCTTAAAAAGATTGACGAATTTGAAATTGCCGGAAAATTTGATCAGGATGTAGAAGATGATCCACCATCAAGACAGATTCAGCCTGGGGAAGTGGACTTTGAACAGAAAAAACTGAAGACAAGAATTATGGCTTCTTACAGTCTTTCTAAAGCCCGTAAATTCAGAAACAAGCTGATTCGTCAGAAGAAATTAATCTACAAAGGAATTGTTGGAGTAGAAAATATTAAAGACTTCCACGGCGGTGCAATTGTAACATGTAACCACTTCCATGCTTTTGACAGCTTTATGATTCATTTTGTTTATGAAGAACTGAAAAAGCAGAATAAGAAGAGTAAGTTCTTCCGTATTATTCGTGAAGGAAACTATACTTCTTTCCCAGGGTTCTACGGACTTCTTATGAGAAGCTGTTACACACTTCCACTTTCTTCGAATCATATAGTAATGAATGATTTCCTTACTGCGGTTTCTAATCTTTTGGAAGCAGGTCATTTTATCCTCATTTATCCGGAACAGGGTATGTGGTGGAATTATAGAAAACCTCGTCCTATGAAGAAAGGTGCTTTTAATCTGGCAGTTAAAAATAAGGTTCCGGTTCTTCCTTGTTTCATTACACTTGAAGATTCAAACCTTATCGATTCTGATGGTTTCCCTGTTCAGGAATATACAATCCATATTGGAAAACCAATTTATCCTAAAGAAAATCTTTCTCGTGGAGAAAATATGGAATATCTCATGAACGAAAACTATGCTCAGTGGAAAGCTATCTACGAAGAAACATTCAAGATTCCTTTGACTTATAAAACTGAATAGATTTTGCTTGTTTACGAAAATTGCTAAGTTATATAACTTACATTTCGTAAATAAAGTAAAGAGAAGGCTAAAATGTTAAAATTGAAGAAGTTGATTTCGTTATTATTTTGTTGTTTCATTGTTACTTCTGTTTATGCTTCAGGAAAAATTTCTGAGGCCTGTGAAAAAATGCTTTATGAAATGTTCGAAAAACGAATTCAGCTTACTTCTTTTGATTCAAGAAATTCGTCTGACTGTGATAAAGCTTTAAAGATTTTAAATCAGTATTATAGTGAGAAAAATTCGGAACTTGAAAAACTTGTTCCTGAGGAAAAAGTAATTCTGGAAAGTTTTTTTGCCATGGAACATTATACTTATCAGATTGACCTGGCAAGTAATGACAGTGAAAAAGAAGTCTTAAAAAATTATCTGAAACCTTATGTCGATCAGATGGAAAAAATATGTTCCGGTAAAAAAGACAGTGAACTCAGCTTCTGGTTATTAACAGTTAGAAGTGATCTGCTTTCCTGTTATATTTCTGTGTCATCAAAAGATGTAATGAAATATGGTCTTTCCATTAAGTCTTATTATGAAGAAGCTTTAGAACAGAATCCTGATTTCTTCTTAGCAAATGCCAACATTGGACAATGGTATTACTGGGCTCCGGCTATTGGCGGAGGAAGTAAAAAGAAGGGACTTGGATTTTGTGAAAATGGATATAAACAGGATTTAAAACCAGCCTATAAGTTTTATCCTGCTTTCCATTATTCTCAGATGCTTTATGCAAATAAAAATAAAGAAAAAGCTGCTGCAGTATTAAATGAAATTCTTGCTTTATATCCTGAAAGCCAGATGGTACTTCGTGCAAAAAAACTTAACGAAAATGGAAAAAGTTATTACGAAGGAACAGGATTTAAGCTTGAAAATTAATTCTTAATAATATATATTACAGCATCAGAAAAAATCGTACTGGGGTGCTGGCGTTTTTGCCGGCTGAGATTATACCCATAGAACTTCGCATGAAGTTCCAACCTGATCCGGATAATGCCGGCGGAGGAAGACATGAAAAAATCATTTGTCTTTTTAAATTCTCTTATTCTTTTAATGGCTCTTTCTTTTGTTTCATGCTCTAAGAAAAATTCTTCAGATGCAGCTGAAACTGAAAGCAAAGAAGTAACTGTTTACACTTATGACTCATTTATCAGTGAATGGGGCCCAGGTCCTGAAATGGCACGTCTTTTTGAGGAAAAGACAGGAATTTCTGTAAACTGGGTAGATTGTGGTGACGGTGCACAGATTCTTTCTAAAGCAATTTCAGAAAAAAATGCACCTCAGAGTGACGTAATTCTTGGACTTGATAATAACCTGGTTCAGAAAGCACGTGAAGCGGGAATCCTGGAAGCTTATAAACCTGCTGGAACCGAAAAAATTATTTCAGGACTGGAAGACGCTCTTGGTGGAGACTGGATTCTTACTCCATACGATTACAGTCATTTTGCTATGATTATTGATACAGAATCTGATATTTCAGTTCCTACTTGCCTTATGGATCTTACAAAAGAAGAATATGCTGGGAAAGTAATTATCATGGATCCAAGAACAAGTACTCCAGGTTTAGGTTTTGCAGCATGGACTATGGCAGTCTTTGGAGATAATTATCTGGATTTCTGGAAAAACTTCAAAAAATCAGTTCTTTCAATGAGTCCTGGTTGGAGTTCTGGTTATGGACTTTTCACAAAGGGAGAAGCACCTCTTTGTACCAGTTACACAACAAGTCCTGCTTACCACGTAGAATATGGTGAAGGAAACCGTTTTCAGGCTGTCGTTTTTGATGAAGGTCATGTGGAACAGGTTGAAGGTGCTGGTCTTACAAAAGGAACAAAAAATGTAAAGGCTGCAAAAGCTTTCCTTGATTTTCTTGTTTCTGACGAAGCTCAGAATACTATTCCTCTTACACAGTGGATGTTCCCTGCCAACAAGAATGTTGCACTTCCAGAAAGCTACAAAGTGGCAGCCCCTGTTCCAGGAAAAACACTTTCTTACGATGCAACAAAACTTGATTCTGTTGTAAAAGAAATTATTGATGTAATTTCAAAATAATTTATGAAAAGCACAACTGACAGATGCAGAAAACTTCGCAATGTTACCCGGTACGTTATTGCATGCTCTGCTTTTTTTGTAACTGCAGTTGTGCTTTTATCTTTTTTAATCCCATTATTTGCCGCTTTCTTTCCAAATATTTTTTCTAAAAACTTTACTTCATTTAATTTGGAAAATAAAATTGAATATTCCCGTTTATTAAAAATAACTTTTTTTACATTAAAGATTGCTTTTGGAAGTACTTTTGTTGCAATTTTTATTGGTTTTCCAGCAGCTTTTTTTTGTTCCAAACGAAATTTTCTTTTTAAAAAGTTTTTGCTTGGCCTTTCAGCAGTTCCTCTTTGCATTCCAATTTTAATAGCCAGTTTAGGATTTGTTTCTGTTTTTGGAATGTCTGGTATTCTTAATAATATTATTAAATCATTTGGTTTTTCAAAAATCAGGCTTTTATATTCAGAATTTGGAATAATGATAGCACAAGGGTTTTATAATTTTCCTTTGGTTATGAGCATTACTACCAGGTTCTGGAGCAGTCTTTCTGAAGAAACAGAAAACGCAGCAAGACTTTTAGGAACTGGGGAGTTCCGTGTTTTTTATAAGATTACTTTTCCAAAGTTGCTTCCTTGCCTTGCTTCCAGTGTAATTCCTGTTTTTCTTTTTTGTTTTTTCAGTTTTATGATGGTTCTTCTTTTTTCTGTTCCTGGGACTTCAACTCTTGAAGTAGAACTTTATCAGACGGTAAAAACAAGCCTCGATTATAATATGGCTTCTAAACTTGCTATTACTGAAACTTTTACTGCAGTTTTGCTGGTTGTTCTTTATTCGTTATTAATGGGTAGCGGCAAAACAGGAGTAGAGGTTTTTACAAAAAAGAAGCTTCCTTATATTTCTTCTGCGGATTATGAAAGTGTCCCTGTGAAAATTTTGGAATGCTTTCTTTTTATATTATTAATTATTCTTATCCTTTTATTTTTTATTTTCCCTTTAGGAGGAATAGTAGTTTCCGGTTTCACTGCCAGAGTGTCCGGAAAAGATGTATTTTCTTTTAATCAGTATAAAACCCTCTTTAAATCTCCTGGATTCTGGGAGGCCTTACTAACTACGCTTAAAATATCTTTTTTTACAGGATTTCTTTGTACTCTGGTTTCAACTGTTTATTCATTATTAATTAATAAAAAAAATTCTTCTTTGGAAAAAAAGTTTCTGGAAGTTCTGGCTCTTTTACCGATGGCAGTTTCTTCTGTAGTTCTGGGATTTGGGCTTACTATATTATTTAAAAAGGGAAATGCTTTGAGTCTGGTTCTAGTACAGACCGCTTTGTTCTGGCCTCTGGCATTCCGTCAGATTTCTACGGCAGTAGAAAAGATTCCTTCAGATGTAATTAATGCATCTGAATTACTTACTTCAAATTATCTGGAAACCTCATTTCGCGTGATTTTGCCATGGATAAAAGAATCTCTTTTTGCAAGTTTTGGTTTTTGTTTTGCTTTCAGTGCAGGGGATACAACTTTACCTTTGATTTTATCTGTACCAAAATTTCAGACTTTAAGTTTATACACATACAGACTTTCCGGTTCTTATAGATTCAATACTGCCTGTGCTTCCGGAACAATTCTTGCTCTTCTTTGTTTTGTAGTGTTTATGATTTCAGAAAAAGCGGGAGAAAAAAAATGAGTTCTTATTTCAGTTGTAATAATCTTCATAAGACTTATGGTAAAAAAGAAATCAGCTTTTCGATGGAATGTGAAAAAGGAACGTTAATAAGTCTTGTAGGTCCATCGGGTTGTGGAAAAAGTACAGTCCTTAAATTAATTTCCGGGCTTGAAAAAAATGATGATGGGTTTGTTCCTGAAATTATTCTTGACGGAAAGAATATAGAAAATGTCCCTCCGTCTAAAAGGGAAGTTGGGATGATTTTTCAAAGTGGGGCACTTTTTGATAATATGACTGTTGTGGAAAATGTTGCCTTCGGTTTGATTTCACAGGGCGAAAATAAAAAGTCCGCCTTGAAAAAAGCTTCTGAATATCTTTCAGAATTTAATCTGTTAGGATTTGAAGACAGAAAAACAGGGACTTTATCTGGTGGTGAAAGACAAAGAGTGGCCCTGGCCAGAACATTAATCATTTCTCCAAAACTTGTCCTCATGGATGAACCTTTGTCTGCTTTGGATGCGGAATTAAGATTAAAGCTTGGAGAACAGATTCGTTTATGGCAGAAAGAATTCGGCTTTACCGCAATTATGGTTACCCATGACTTAAATGAAGCTGAAAGAATGAGTGATAAAATTGTGCGAATTAATTAATTTTTTTGATGTCCATACACATCTTGATTTTTACAAAGATGTAGAGATTTCATCGGTTTGTGAAATAATCAGGAATAATAAAATTAAAACATTTTCTGCAAGTGTAAATATAGAAAGTTTTGAACGGAATTTAAAACTACAAAAAATTATTGGAAAAGACCTGGTTTCTGTGACTTTTGGAGTTCATCCGTCTTATATAAAAAATCTTCCAGAAAAAGAAGCTGAAGCTTTTGATTTACTAAATCCTTATTACGAAAAAAGCGAAATTATCTCTGAAGTGGGCCTTGATTTCTTTTGGGAAAAAGATTGTCCAAAAGATATTCAGATTATGCATTTATTGATTGCTTTGGATAATGCAAACAGAAATCATAAAGTAGTGGTCCTTCACACAAAAGGAGCAGAATCAGAAATATATGAAATATTAAAAGACTTTCCGGACTGTAAACCAGTTATCCACTGGTACGATGGGCCTGTTGAGATTTATAAAAAGTTTCTGGAAAAGAATTATCCTCAAACTTTTGGCTGTGAACTTAAATATTCTGATTCTATTAAATCTTTATTGAAATTGACTCCTTTAGAATTAATTCTTCCTGAAACAGATAACCCTACAGGCGAGCCTTGGCTTGGTGGAAAAAATAATAGCCCAAGTTTAATTAAAAGAATTTACGAAAATATTTCTGAAGTTTTACAAAAAGATTTAGATGAGATGAAAGTTCTTTTAAATGAAAATTGTAAAAGATTATTATTACAATAAATCGGAGTTATGATCATCCGAGTCTGAATCTGGAAGTTCTTCAAGACCTTCGAAATCTGTGTTTTCAGCGAATCCGTATTCTCCAGAATTTTCTCCTTTCTTTTCAGGGGCTTTAGAATAGTCTTCCTTGTCTAAAGGGACTCCGACAAATTCTGTCATAAGGTTTGCCTGAATCTTTTGTCTGATAAAGTCGCGGATCATGCTTTTGCTTGAATAAGCTAAGCCTTGACCAAAAAGCATAACAACGATTTTTTTGTTGTCAATCTCACGTTTCATCAATACGACAATGGAGCCTGAAAAAGATAAATCTTCCAGATGGAGGTGCATTCGGTGAACTGATTTGTCTTCGAAAAGAGGCAATTGGTGATCGTTAATGTAACAGGAAATTCCCACAGATGAAATATTCTGAATCATAAGGGGAACTGTTTTGGTGTTAATGTCTATATCAGCATAAATGCGGGCATCACGGCCACAGTCTGCACGTACATATTTTCTTTTTCCCATGGCACCGTTCATTTCAAGAATGGCCAGGAAAATTTCTACCATTGAGTTTAAGTCTGGTGTGTACTGAATAAAACCTGCAGGAAGCTGAACATGGAGAAGAAAGTTTTCACGTTCAGGTTTTGGAGCATACTGACTTATTACTCCAAAAAATATGGTAGAAAGAACTTCATCTTCTTCAAATGACTTTGCAAAACGGAACCATTCTTTGAATGAAAGTTCCTTACTGTCAATGTTTATAAAACAAATTGAATCAGGATATTTTCTTAGAATTGGTTTAACCATTCTGAAATTGTCGATAGAATAAACTTCATATTCATTGGCTGTGAGTCTAGGAATAATGGTGTTTGTTACATAATAGGGAGGTGATACAAAGAAAACTTTTCTCCCCATTACAGTATTGTCGTGCAAATTCATCTTATAAATTTTACAATGAAAGCTCTAATAAGTCAAATTGAACTAGTTTGTATTAAAACTAAAATAGGAACCAGCGGGCCCTTCGACCTTTCGAAGGGCCCATTTGTTTTTAGTTTTCGTCTGGAAGAGAAACTTTTTTAGAAACTGTTACTTTTTCTTCGTAACAATTGAAGATTTCATCTAATTTTTCTTTGTTCATTTTCTTTGAAATAAGGCTTACAAGTGGCACGATGATAAGTCCGCCGATCATAGCGAAAGAACCAGAGTGGATACTTGTTTTGAACATGAGGGCAAAGAATGGTGGGAATGATGCAACGTTTACACCAGCCATAGAGAATACGAACTGTGTAATTGCAAGACCTGTTCCCCAGATGAAACAAACAACTGTTGAAGTTTTTGTAACACCTTTCCAGTAAAGTGAAAGAAGGTATGGAGCAAGGAATGCACCTGCAAGTCCACCCCAAGAAACACCCATCATCTGAGCGATGAAAGTAACGCCAGGGTTAGCATCTTTGATTACTGCAATAACAGCCGAAACGATGATGAAGAACACGATGAATATACGCATGATCAAAACCTGTTTCTTTTCTGTCATTTCTTTCTTGCTTGCAGGTTTAATGATGTCCAGTGTGAATGTAGAGCTTGATGTAAGAACCAGTGAAGAAAGAGTAGACATTGAAGCTGAAAGAACTAGGACGATAACTACAGCAATAAGAATTGGTGAAAGAGTTGAAAGCATTTTTGGAATGATTGTGTCAAAAAGAGGCTTTCCTGCAGCACTCAGTTCTACACCATAAAGGCGTCCGAAACCACCGAGGAAGTAACATCCACCGGCTACGATAATTGCGAATACTGTAGAAATGATAGTTCCTTTCTGAATGTCTTTTTCACTCTTGATTGCATAGAACTTACCAACCATCTGTGGAAGTCCCCATGTACCAAGTGAAGTAAGGATTACAACGAAAAGGAGGAATACAGGATCTGGTCCGAAGAATGATGTATAAGCACCACCTGTCCAGCCGGCAGCAGGAACAGCTGAAAGTTTCTGTGTTGCAGCAAGAAGTCCACCATTCTGACCAATAACTGCAAGGATTACTGCGACGATACCAACCAGCATAATAATTCCCTGAATAAAGTCATTGATTGCTGTTGCCATGTATCCACCAAAGATTACATAGAAACTTGTGAGAACTGCCATAACAAGAATTACTACCCAGTAAGGAATGTTGAAAACAAGCCCGAAGAGGGAAGAAAGTCCGTTGTACAGAGATGCTGTATATGGAATAAGGAATATGAATACGATAAGTGATGCTACAATTTTAAGAGGTACTGAATCAAATCTTTTTCCGAAGAAGTCAGGCATTGTTTTTGCATCGATATGCTGAGACATAATACGTGTTCTTCTTCCAAGAATATTCCAGGCAAGGAGAGATCCGATAAATGCATTTCCAAGACCTGCCCATGTTGAAGCAAGACCGAAAAGCCATCCAAACTGACCTGCATAACCTACGAAGATAACTGCAGAAAAATAAGATGTTCCGAAAGCAAAGGCTGTAAGCCATGGACCTACAGAACGTCCTCCAAGAACAAATCCGTTTACGTCTGTAGAATTTTTTCTACAGTACAGACCGATACCAACCATGACTGCAAAGTATGCAACCAGGATGATAAGTGTTAATGCTATCATTTATAACCTCCAATTAATAATTCATAATTAATAATTCACAATTCACAATATAAAAATAGTTATTTGGTAAAATGTGAATTATATATTGTGCATTTTGCATTGTGAATTGTGCATTGCTTTAGTCTTCTGCCACAACCTGTTTGTAGAATTCGATGTAGTCTTCACGTTTTTCTTTTGTGAAAGCAATGGCTGTACGAGGGTGCTGGTTCAACTGACCTGTCATCATGTACTGAAGATCGTAACCCCATACAATACCGTCTTTCTTCATCTTATTGATGTGGTTTTCGATGAACTGAATAACAGGGAAAGTCTTGTATTTAGGGTTTTTAAGGAAGCCAAGGAGAAGTTCCATAGAACAGTTACCGGCACCACGTCCCATTCCGCCGTATGTTGCGTCCAGGTAGTCTACGCCGTCACCACAGCATTCTATTGTATTTGCGAATGCAAGCTGCATATTGTTGTGAGCATGGATACCGATTGCTTTTCCGTATTTTTTACCTGCTTCTGTGTAAATATCTGCAACACGGGCCATTGCTTCAGGATAGATAGAACCGTATGAGTCTACAATGTAGATACAGTCAACATTTGATTTTCCAAGAAGATCCAGAGCTACTTTAATGTCTGATTCCTGACCTGAAGAAATAGCCATGATGTTACATGTTACTTCATATCCTTTTTCCTTTGCATCTTCGATCATTTCGATTGCTGTAGGGATTGTGTTCAGGTATGTAGCAACACGAATCATGTCGATAGGAGAGTCCGATTTTTTTAAGATGTCCTGTTTGTAGTTACAGCGTCCAACGTCTGCCATAACAGCAAGCTTTACAGGACCGCCTTCTGTGTCACCAAGAACCTTACGGATATCATCGTCGTTACAAAACTTCCATTTTCCGAATTTTGATGCGTCAAAAAGTTCTTTATCGGCTTTATAGCCCAGTTCCATATAGTCTACACCTGCTTTGATGTTTGTCTGGTACAGGTCACGTACGCATTCGTCTGTAAAAAAGAAGTCATTAACCAGGCCACCGTCGCGGATTGTTGCGTCCAGTACTTTAATGCTTGGTCTGAAGTCCATAAGTTTTGATAATTCTTTTGCCATTTAATTTTCCTCTATAATAATTATCTTAACGGGGCTTATGGGGGAAATCCACCAAAATGTTCTGTTTGAGGGGGTATTTCAGCCAAAATATTGTCATTTTTACAAAAATTCGTTACCCTGTAGATATTGATGGGTAACGAAAAACCTTCTACAAAGAATCAGGTCCTCAAAATCCTTCGTGAAATGGCAAAAAAAGAGCCGGAAAAAACAGTTTCGGGTGAAAATCTTGCTGAAATAACAGGGTTTTCCCGTGTTTCTGTATGGAAAGCAATTCAGTCTTTGCAGAATTCTGGTTATGAGATTGAATCTGGGAAAACCGGGTATCGACTGGTTCACGAACGACAGGATTCTGTAATGCCCTTTGAATTCGGTGAAAACGAAGCTCAGGTTGTTTTTATAGAAGAAACTTCATCTACCATGGATGAAGCCCGTAAAATCGCCTTTGAAAGGATGAATAATCCTGAACCTAAGGTGGATTCTGGATTAGAAGTGTCTTACGGGAAAAGAGCTGCTGCTTTAGGACGAAAGCCTGTAATTGTTACCTGTGACCGCCAGACAGACGGAAAAGATCGGAAGGGAAACAAGTGGATTTCAGAGAAAGGGAGCCTGGCATTTACTTTGGTAACAGAAGTTTCACTTCCTGCATCAAAAGCAAGTCGTATGGTTCTTGCAGCTCAGGTTACAGTTGCAAATACACTAAAAGCGCTTACTGGTCGTTCTTATGATCTTAAGTGGCCAAATGAAATCTGGGATGAGACTGGAAAAGTTGGTGGAGTTCTAGATGAAGTTTTTGTTTCCGGAAACAGGACGAAATGGATAAACCTAGGAATCGGGATAAATATTGTAAATAAGTTTTCCCGAAAGGATTTTTTGAAGACTTTCATGACTATGTATAAAGAGATTGAAAACAAAGTGGTGAAATATCCTGAAATCCTTGTGGCTGAATGGAATTATTACTGTTCAGACATAAATAAAAAAGTTCGGAACAGTTCCGACGGTTTTCAAGGCATTTTTATAGGTGCTGATGATGCAGGATTTGGACTGATAAAAAACTCTGGAGGAGATGTAATGCGTCTTACGCCAGGGGAAAGTCAGCTTATTTAATAAATAAAAAATAAAAAATAATAAATAATAGGTAATAAGTAATAAGTAATTGTTCGAGGCGGGAAAAATTATTATTTATTATCTCTTAATTATTATTTAAAAAAGGGGTTTTTATGAACAACAACAAAAAAAATGGAAAAAATTTGAAAGGGATGGTTCTGGCGGCTTTGTTTGCTGCTTTGATAAGTAGTGCTGCATTCTTCCATATTCCTCTTCCAGGCGGGGTTCCAATCGTTCTTCAGGATATGCTGGCTCTTTTGTCTGGTATGCTTCTGGGACCTGTTTGGGGAACACTTTCAGTTTTTGTATTTCTTGTTTTAGGTGCAATCGGTCTTCCAGTTTATTCTGGAAAAGCCGGAATCCAGGTAATTATTTCGGGCCCAACAGGCGGTTTCCTTGTGGGATACATGCTTGGTGCTCTTGCAGCAGGTCTTTTCTTAAGATTCCTTTTGAATCCAAATAAAAACCATTCTGCAGCAAAAAAATGGATTATGTGTGTTTGTGCTGCTGTGCTTGCTGAAGCTGTTCTTTTTGCCTGCGGACTTGGTGGATTTGTTCGTGTTACCGGAAAAGGAATGGACGCTGCAGTAAAAGCTTGTGTAATTCCTTTTATACCTGGAATGATCATTAAAACAACTCTTAATGTTATTCTTACAGGAACTCTTCGTAATAGAATTATTAAGAATTAATAATTAAGAGATAATAGGTAATAATTATTATTTCTTACTTATTACCTATTATTTAGTATTTATATTTTTATTTTTAGTTGAAAATGTTAAAGGTTGAATGTGTAAGTAAAAGTTTCTCGGAAGAAACAATGGCTCTTACGGATGTAAGTTTTTCAGTGAAAAGCGGTGAGTTCGTTTTGATTGCAGGTTCAAACGGGTCCGGAAAAACAGTTCTTATGAATCTAATTGCAGGTTTGGATGATCCGACTGAAGGAAATATCGAAGTAGAAGGTGAAGCGGGGCTTGTTTTTCAGGATGCTGACTGTCAGATTCTTGGGGAAACTCCTTATGAAGATGTGGCCTTTGGTGTAAAAAATCAGGGAGTCAAAAAATCTGAATTAAAAGAAAAGGTTGAAGACGCTTTGAACCGATGCGGAATTATTCATAAAAAAGATTCTCCTGCCAGAACCATGAGCGGTGGGGAAAAACGCCGTCTTGCAGTGGCTGGAATTATTGCCATGAACCGTGATCTTATTATTTTTGATGAACCTTTTGCAAACCTGGATTACCCTGGTGTAAAAAATGTCTGCCGGATATTAAAACAGCTTAAAGAAGAAAAGAAAACTGTTTTGGTCCTGACCCATGAAACTGAAAAAATTATAGGTCTTTGTGATCGATTTATTGTACTTGATAAAGGAGAAATTCGCTTTGACGGAACTCCTTTGGAAGGTCTTAAACAGAATCTTGAAGACTGGAGTATACGTAATCCTTTGGGGAATGGAGTGGAACCGACTGAAGAAAAACTAAAGGAACTTTTATGGCTATAAAACTTTTCTGCTATCGGAAAGGAAATTCTATTCTTCATAAAATCCCGGCATTGATAAAAATACTGTTTATGATGGTATTTTGTGTTACATGTTTTCTTGGCGGGCAGATGGAAATATCAGAAGAAATATTCCAAAAATGGGTATTAATCCAGCTTTTGTACTGCAGTTGTATATGCATTTTACTGTTTTTTTTAGGTAAAGGTAAATTTTCAACTGTATTACAAATGAAGTGGGTTTTATGGTTCGGGCTTCTTGTCACTGTTTTTAGAATATATCCTGATTACAAAAATGGACTTCTTGCAGGCGGACTTTATACAATCCGCTTCTTCTTTGCAAGCTTTGCCTGTCAGCTTATTTTTGAGACTACTTCAAGTCTTGAAATACGTGAAGGCTTTGAAGATGTTCATAAAGTAGTTTGTAAAGTTTTACCATTTATGAAGAACATAAATCTTGCTTTTGTTATTTCACTTGCAGTGACTTTTATTCCTGAAGTTTTTGAAACCTGGAATAAAGTAAGGCTTGCTAAAAAGGCTAGGCAAGGAAAGAATCGGAGATTTTTTCAGAATCTTTTAGTTGAAATTACAGCACTTTTAAGTGTACTTCTTGGACTTGCTGAAACAAAAAGAAAAGCGATTTTGAATCGGGGTTTTTCGATATAAGATTATTTTCTAAAATTATGTTATAATAAAATTTATGACAGAAACAATGATTATGGGGAACCAGGCTATCGCACTTGGTGCCCTTAAAGCAGGCGTTAACCTTGTTGCAGGTTACCCTGGAACTCCTTCAAGCGAAATTATTGAATTCATTTCAAAATACAGAAAAGAGACCGGAACTTACGTTGAATGGTCTATTAATGAAAAAGCTGCCTGTGAAGTCGCCGCTGCTGCAAGTTATGCTGGAAGCCGCACAATGGTAACAATGAAGCAGGTAGGGCTCAATGTAGCAAGCGACCCTGTAATGTGCCTTTCTTACGTTGGTGTAAAAGGCGGCATGGTTATTGTTGTTGCAGATGACCCGGGCCCGATTTCAAGCCAGACAGAACAGGACACCCGCACTTACGGTGAGTTTTCAAAGCTTCCGGTTCTTGATCCTTCAACTCCAAAAGAAGCATACGAAATGGTGCAGGAAGCCTTTCTTCTTTCTGAAAAATACAACACTCCGGTTATTCTTCGTCCTACAACCCGCGTTGACCATGCCTACGAAAGTATGGAATTCCCGAAGCTTGAACCATGCCCTAAAAACGGTGAGTTCCAGAAAGATTCTGCCCGCTGGGTAATTTTCCCTCGTTCAAGCTTTATGAATCACAAACGCATTTTTGAACGTAACGAAAAAATCCTGCCAAAAGAATTTTCTGAAAGCCGCTGGAATTTTATTAGTGAAGGGGGAAGTATTTTTACGGGACCGCGAGTTTTCGAAGAAAACTCGGTAGTGAGCGAATGCGAACGTACCGCTCGCAACGCCCGCTCATTTGCAGCCGGTGGAATCAGTTACCAGTATTTGAAGGAAGCACTTTCAATTCTTGGAATGAATGATGTTCCGGTTCTGAAAATCGGAACGCCGTATCCGTTCCCCGAAGACCTTGCTGTAAGTTTTCTTAAAGCACACAGTGAAGTCACAGTCTTTGAAGAACTGGACCCTGTAATCGAAAAACAGCTTTTGTACATTGCCGGAAAACAGGGACTTAATGTAAAAATTCACGGAAAGGTTGACGGCACTGTTCCTGAAGCCGGCGAACTTTCTGTAGAGATAATCCAGAAAATCATATCCGGGGAAACTGGAAAGAATTCTTCTTCCGAAGTTCCGGAGCTTCCGGTTCGTCCTCCGGTTCTCTGTGCAGGCTGTCCTCACCGCGGAAGTTTCTATGCCGTGAAACAGGCTATGAAAAACGAAAAAACTGTTTACTGCGGAGACATTGGCTGCTACACACTTGGTAACGCAAAGCCTCTTGATATGTGCGACACCTGTCTTTGTATGGGAGCCGACATTACAATGGCTCAAGGGTTCTATCACAATGAACCTGACCGCCACTGTTTCAGCTTCATAGGAGATTCAACATTCTTTGCTTCGGGAATAACAGGTGTAATCAATGCAGTTTACAACCAGGCAAAAATGACAGTCTGTATTCTTGATAACTCTACAACCGCCATGACAGGGCATCAGCCTCATCCTGGAACAGGTGTTACCATGATGGGCGAAATCGTAGAAAAAGTTTCACTTCCAAAGATTCTTGAAGCTGCAGGTGTAAGTCCTGTTATTGAAGTAAATCCTTTTGACCAGGCCGCTTCAATTGAAGCTGTAAAGAAATGTGATGCCGCCGATGGAGTTTCTGCAGTCATTTTCAAAGCTCCATGTATTTCCATCTGCGGAAAGCTTGGCCTTCCAAAGCCTGTTTCCAAAAAAGTGGACGAAGGAAAATGTATCGGCTGCCAGAAATGTATCCGCGAACTTGGATGTCCGGCTTTAAGCATTATTCCAGGCTCAAAGAAAGTGGAAATCGATTCTAGCCTTTGTACAGGCTGCGGCCTCTGTGCCGGAGTATGCCCTTGTAAGGCTATCAACTAAGGAGAGCGGAAATGAGCAAGAATATTTTAATTTGTGGAGTCGGCGGGCAGGGAACTGTTCTTGCCGCAAAAGTTTTAAGTCAGGCAGCTTTATGTAACGGAGAACACGTTCTTTCTGCGGAAACTATCGGGATGGCTCAGAGAGGCGGAAGTGTTGTAAGTCATGTCCGCATTGGAAACGATGTTTTTTCTCCTTTAATTCCAAAAGGGCAGGCTGATATTATTATCGCTTTTGAAGCTGCGGAAGCTGTAAGATCCTTTGAATACCTTAAAGAAGGCGGCATGGTTATTGTAAACCGTAATATCGTGCAGCCCGTTACTGCAAGCCTTACAGGAAAAACTTTTTCAACCGATGAAATGATTTCTTTCCTTGAAAAAAATGCTTCAAAGGTTGTTGCAGTAGACACTGAAAAAGCCTGTAAGGAACTTGGTTCAAGCAAAGTTGTAAACATGGTTCTTCTTGGTGCCGCAACCCAGACAGGACTTTTTTCAAAAGATGACCTTAAACAGGCAATAAAAATGCTCGTAAAACCTGAGTTCTACGAGCTTAACGTAAAGGCTGTGGATTATATAAAATAATCCTAGAAAGAAAAAATTTTAATAGAACCTGAAACTGTTTCAAGACGGAGATCGTATGTACGGTCTCCGTTTGTTATTGTACCTTCTTTCTTTCCTGTTTTAGTGAAGTCAGTGGTAACTGAACCTGAAACAGTTTTAAAGTCTGCGGCGAAATCTGCGTTTTTAGGAATATTGATTTCAATTGTTCCGCTTACAGATTCTATATCTAGGTTGTTTTTAAGTTCATCTGTGGTATAGACGGCTCTTCCGCTTACTGTATTTAGTCGGAGTTTTCCCTTAAGGTTTTCAGTTTCAGTTCTTCCGCTTACATTTGAGATTTCGATGTTTCTTGCTGAAAGATTTTTTGCATCGATTCTTCCGCTTACACTTTCTACTTTTATTGAATCAAACATTGTTTCTGGAACAGATACAATTACTTCTGTTGCATCATGAATATTAATAAAACTGACTTTAGATTTCCGTTTAAGGTAAAGGGTAGTCCCTTTCAAGCCCACTTCATAAAGCCTTTTTACATCGATGTTGTCTGAAAATTTGATTTCGACTTTGTCTGTCTTATTTGAAGTGAAACACTGTATTTTGGAGCTTACAGTATTAAGGTCCAGACTATGGATTTTATCGACATCAAAAGAATAAGTTGTATAACCTTCTTCATAATCAGTGGTTTGTAAGTTTTCTGAATCAATAGAATTTGATTTCATTCTTCCATATTCCTTACCGTTTATATATATTTTGCCTTTCAAAATATTTTTTTCAGGAATGTGCCAGGTCCAGAATTTCATGTTTCTGTAATCTTTTCCTGAAAGCCCCCGGATAAGGACTCCCATAAGGAACACTGCAATAAGGATCCAGAGAATCCCGTTAATTTTATTTCCTCTCATTTCAAATTCTCCCCAATAATCACTTAGTCTTCGCAGAAAGATTTAACTGCTTTGTCTATAGCAGCTCCGATCAGGAAAATAAGCCATGTGATTCCCCATTCATGGGTTGCAAAACTTACGACGAAATAAATGATTGTAATTAATGTCCAGAAGCAGTCTGTAAAAGCTCTGAGGAAACGGCCGCGGAAAGTTGAAGTATCAATATTTGATCTTTCCTCTGATGGATTTTTCCTGATGTAAGGAACTACTTCCTGTGGAATTGTCATTCTTGAGAAGATGATGAGTCCTGTGGCGATTGCTGCAAGAACCAGAAGAATCACTGTTCCAAGGATAGACATTATTGCAGGATCTCCGTCAAAAAGTGCTGAAAGGGAAGTCATTGCAACAACAACCGCAATTCCAATTATATAGAGGAATACAGCGATTGAAGTCATGGTTGCTTTGAACTTCTTATATCTGTCTATTTTTTCCATGATGTCTTTTTCTGGGATAAGGTTTTTAATAACTGATTCCATGTCTCCAAGAGATTCACAGGCTGAACGGAAAGCATCCTGTTCAGATTCGCCGGCTGCAATTCTGTCATTAAAGTGTGCTTCCATATCGGCCATGATTTCTTCTTTAAGTTCTTCAGCTTTTTTACTGTAAGGAACTTCGCTAAAAATTGAATCAATATGTTTTTTGATCTTTATGTTCATTTTAATTCTCCTTTAGATTTTGCTGTCTAATAAAGTATCTACAAGATTTTTTATCTTGTTCCATTCAATTTTGTTTTCCTGAAAGAATTTTATTCCACCAGGTGTTATTTTGTAGTATCTTCTTCGAGCACCGGTTTCTTCTCCGCCCCAGTAAGAAGTAATGTATCCTGATTCTTCAAGTCTTCTAAAGGAAGTATATAAAGTGGCTTCCTTAAAAGAAAAAGCACCGTCAGAAGTGGCGGTCACTTTTTTATTAATTTCATAACCATATGAATCAGAACTTACAAGACATCCTAAAATCAGCGTATCTGTTAACCCTCGGAGAAGGTCAGATGAGTTCAGCATGTAACCTCCTTTTCCTCTAAGATATTTCATGTTTGTATTTATATCCTAATTAAATATACCTCATCTGTCAAGGTATTTCAGAAAATAATATTTTTGGAGATAATTGACTTTTTGAATCTATTTATATATATTTCAATAAAATAACTTAGAAAAGGGGAAATTTATGAAAAGAAAATTTGGTGTTTTGGCAATTCTTTTGGTGCTGGTATCAGCTGTTATGGTATCTTGTAATCTGCATGAAGCGGCAATTTGTGGAACATGGCATAGTGAGACAAAAAATGATGTTAGAACTGTACTTGTTTTAAAAGCAAATAAGGTTGCTGAATACTATGTTGAAAATACAAAAACTCACGAAAAAACAAATATTTTCAAGAAGTTGGCTTTTGGTGATTTTGCTGACATTTCTTATACTTGGGAAGCTGATGACACAAAACTTACTATTAAGTGTGAAATTAAGATCACAGGTATGGATGAAACAATAAAGCAGGATGTAGCTACAGGAAATTATGACCTTTCTGGAATTACACTTACATGGAATGGTGTTAAGTTTTCACGTGTCGGCTAATATTTGAAATGCCTTTTTCAAGCACTTCCTAAAAGGAAGTGCTTTTTTTTATTTAAAATCTATTTTTAATATGTTACTATTAGAGATAACATTTTATTAGATTTTTATGGGGTAACATAAATGCAGATTACAGAAAAACAGCTGGAACTTGTTCGGACTCAGATTAAAAGAGTAAAGGAATTTGGAAATCCATTCTATACAGAACGCTTTAAGGACATAAATCCTGAAGATATTAAAACTCAAAAAGATTTTGAAAAACTTCCTTTCTGTACAAAACAGGATCTTCGTGACGCATATCCGCTGGGACTTGCAACTGTTCCTGAAGAAGAAATTGTACGTATTCATTCTTCAAGCGGTACAACAGGAACTCCTGTAATTATTCCTTATACAAAAAAAGACGTTGATGACTGGGCAACAATGTTTGCGCGCTGCTATGAAATGGCTGGAATCACAAAAAAAGACCGCATCCAGATTACACCGGGTTACGGACTCTGGACAGCGGGAATTGGCTTCCAGGCAGGATGTGAAAAACTTGGCGCTATGGCAGTTCCAATGGGACCTGGTAATACAGACAAGCAGCTTCAGATGATGCAGGATATGAAATCTACAGTTATCTGTGCAACTTCAAGCTATGCTCTTCTTCTTGCCGAACAGGTAGAAGCCCGCGGGCTTAAAGATAAGATCTGCCTTAAAAAGGGTGTAATCGGTTCTGAACGCTGGGGCGAAAAAATGCGCCAGCGAATTCAGGATATACTTGGAATTGAACTTTATGATATTTATGGACTTACTGAATGTTATGGTCCTGGAATTGGTGTGAATCTTCCTGGCGAAGAAGGCATGCGTATTTTTGACGACTACATCTACACAGAAATTCTTGACCCTGTAACTGGTGAACCTGTTCCAGAAGGGGAAATCGGTGAAATCTGTCTTACAACTTTAGTAAAGGAAGGAGCTCCTCTTTTCCGTTTCAGAACACATGACCTTGCAAGCTTTATTCCTCGTGAAGAAGGCGACACATGTCCTTACCCAAGAATCAGTCAAATTATGGGGCGCAGCGATGACATGGTAAAGGTAAAGGGCAACATAATCTTCCCAAGTTCTATTGAAGAAGTAATCCGTGCATGTCCTGGCGCTTCAAGCGAATACCGTGCAGAAATTGAACACATTGACGGTAAAGACGAAATGACTATCTTTGTTGAATGTGAAGGCGGTACAGACCGAACAGAACTTGGTCTTGAAATGCAGTTAAAGTGCAAGAGCAAATTCAATCTGACTCCAAAAATCAAAGTTGTTGGAATAGGGGACCTTCCTCGTTCAGAAAAGAAAACAAAGAGAATCGAAGACAAGCGTTTCTAACGGGATAGGTACATTTTGTGATTTTTACGTAAATAAATGACGAGGAAAAAATTCCTTGATACTTATTATTTTACGTGTATGTGGATTTAATAATAACTATACAAATTATAGTAAAAGTACTTGACTTTAGCCTGGTGTGGTATTATAGTACTATACAAATGAATGATACTAGGTGCTATATTGCTATAGACTTGAAGAGTTTTTTTGCTTCTGTAGAATGCGTAAGTCGTGGTCTGGACCCCCTGACAGCAAATCTTGTTGTTGCAGACCCTACGAGAAGTGATAAAACGATTTGTCTTGCTGTAACACCCAGTCTCAAAGCATTAGGTGTTCCTGGGCGGCCACGTCTTTTTGAAGTAAAACAAAAGATTAAAGAAATAAACGAAAAGATCTGGCCGCCTGTGGAGTACATAACAGCACCTCCAAGAATGGCTAAATATATCGAAATCAGTAATCTTGTTTACAGTATTTATCTGAAATATGTATCTTCTGATGATATTCATGTTTATTCGATTGATGAAGTTTTTATAGATGTAACAGGGTATCTTAAGCTATACGATTGTTCTGCTCATGAACTTGCAATACGTATAATAAGGGATGTGCTTTCAGTAACCGGAATTACGGCAACTGCGGGAATTGGAACAAATTTGTATCTCGCTAAGATTGCTATGGATATAGTGGCAAAACATATACCCGCCGACAAAGACGGTGTTCGTATTGCAGAACTGAATGAAAGGTCTTATAGAGAACAGTTATGGAATCATAGACCTATTACAGATTTCTGGCGCGTAGGAGCAGGTCTGGCTAAACGTCTTGAAAAATATGAACTTTATACTATGGGCGATATAGCCAGATGTTCTGTTGGAAAATCTACAGATTTATATAACGAAGATATTTTATATAAAGAATTCGGGATAAATGCTGAGCTTCTTATAGATCACGCATGGGGCTGGGAAAACTGCCGCATTAAAGATATAAAAGCTTATACTCCGAAAAATCACAGTCTCAGTAACGGACAGGTTCTTCCGCATGCTTATAATTATGAGAATACAAAAATTGTTGTAAAAGAAATGGCAGAGGAAATGGCATTCAGCCTTGTTTCAAAACATCTTGTTACAAATCAAATTGTGCTTTATTTAGGATACGATAAAACTACTCCAGGAACTGCCGGTGGACGGGGGAGTTTTGAAATGTGGACAAGTTCCGGGCGAATGATTTCTGCCATGGCAGACAGTATTCTGGAACGAATTATGACAGAAGGTTTTCTTGTCCGGCGTATAAATATTTGTGCAGTAAACGTAATAACTGAAGACGCTATGAAAACACTTGAAGAGGTCGAAGCGCAGAAACCTGTTCAGGGGGAACTTTTCAGTGATTTTGATGAAGCTAACAGATTTCATGATTATATTCGTCAGAAATTAAATCAGGATCTGGAGCGGGAAAAGGCGGTACAAAAATCCATTCTGGAAATGAAGAAACGATATGGAAAAAATGCAGTTTTTAAGGGAATGGATTTACAGGAAGAGGCTACGACAATTATGCGTAATAATCAAATTGGGGGTCATCGCAAATAACAGTTAAATCACAACTAAATCATCGAAAAAACACAGTTAAAATGAAAAACGATTATGCAGACCTTCTGGATATGCCACACCATGTTTCTCTAAATCATCCGCCGCTTTCAATGGAACAACGGGCTGCCCAGTTTATGCCATTTGCGGCATTAACCGGGTTTTCAGAAGTAATAGAAGAAACTACAGAAAAAATAAATTCACAGGATCTTGATCAAAATGTTTCATCTCTTACAGTAAAGCAAGAGTAAACCAAGGAACATAAGTAACAAGAAGCAGAACAATAATTTGTGCCAGGAAGAATGGCATCATCCCTTTTATTACTTTTGGAAGAGGTTTATTAAAGGCGTAAGATGCAATAAATAAATCCATTCCAACAGGAGGTGTAAGGAATCCGATTGAAAGATTCAGAAGGAAGATTACAGCGGCCTGTACAGGTGCAATTCCAAAACTTTCTGCAATTGGAAGTAAAAGCGGTGAAACAATGAGAATTGCACTGAACATATCCATAAGACATCCAATAATGAGAAGGAAAATATTCATAAGAATGAGGAAGACATATGGAGAATGAACATACTGATTGATAAACTCTGTAAGAATGTAAGGAATGTTTGCATCCAGCATGAAGTAAGAAATTCCGCTGGCAGCTCCAAGAATAAAGAGAACTCCACCAGAAACAGGAACGCTTGAAGCAATTACTTCAACAGATTTTTTGAAATTAAAATCTTTACGAATAATTGTAGAAACAATGAATGCATAAATTACCGAAAATGCTGAAACTTCAAAAAGATCAAATATTCCGTTGAAGTATAAAACGCAAATAAATACTGGAAGTAAAAGCTCAGGAATACAGTGCCATAAAGAACGACCGATTTCCTTTATAGAAAACTTAGGACGGATTTTTTGACGGTCAAAAAAGAAACCTACACCAATCATTGATGCGGCTAAAATAATTCCCGGAATAATTGAGCCTTTGAAAAGTTCAAAAACGTCTACAGAGAAATAGTTTGTAGAGGCATACATAATGATTGCGGCACTTGGAGGAAATAAAAGTCCTATGGCGCCACTGGATGTAACAAGGCTTTCGGCCCGGTCTTTATCGTATCCATTACCTGTAAGAACAACAGTTAAAAGTCCACCAAG
The DNA here is from genome assembly GCA_024402565.1 of Treponema sp. Taxonomy (GTDB): domain Bacteria; phylum Spirochaetota; class Spirochaetia; order Treponematales; family Treponemataceae; genus Treponema_D. The sequence goes on from JAKSTM010000004.1 coordinate 59,090, forward strand.
AGCAAGAATTGTAACACCGGAAACTCCAGTAAAGGTGCTGAAGAATGTTGTTACGATTACAGCAGCTACTACAGTTCCTCCACGGAACCAACCGAAAAGGCTTTTAAATACTTCTACATAGCGACTTCCTGCACTGGACTGTGAAAGAATGTAACCGGCAATAGTAAATAAAGGAATCGCAGCGATATTGCGGTCAGTAAGGATTCTGTATGTTTCCAAAGGAATTACATCTACATATCCGCCACTTTGAGAAAATAATACAAAAGAAATTCCTGCAAGAACTAAAAACAATGGAAGTCCCAGGAATGCAAGGAAAATAAGTAAAACTACAAAAAGCCAGATTGTAGCATGTGAGAAATTAATCCATGCGTCACTTATAGCATAAAGGGCTGGTACATTTTCAATATTAAATAAGTAATAAAGAATTCCAGTTATGGAACTTTGTGAAATAAGAAATGCCAGTAAAAGACCTGCTGCAGTAGAAATCCAGCAAACTGATTTATTGCCGCTTTCGGAAACAGTTTTTGCCACTTTCATAATAATCATTGAAAGATAACAAACAGGAAGAAAAGCAAAAAATACTTTGGTGTTCATTCCCCAGAAATTTTCTGTAAATTGTAATGAATTTGAAAGCTGACAGATACAATCTAAAAAGAGTGCAGTTAAAATACAGACTGTAACTGCATTCATTATTTCTTTTACAGTCTTCTGGAACCAGAGTGGAAATTTGTCGGTAAATGATGCAAGGTTCAGGTGACGGTCGTCACGCCATGTTACGATTCCGGCTATGCAAGAAAAAAGAAAAACAAAATTCAGAACGGCAACATCTGCGCCGTAAACAGGAACTTTCAATGCTCCTTGAATAAACTTGAGAACCAGCGGAAGAATTGCAAGAACAGCAACTAGAGCTGACGAAATCCAGTCTTCTATTTTTTTTAGCATTGAAAACTCCTTTTTATTTTAGGCTTATTCCCCACGATGTTTTTTAAGAACTTCCTGAATGTCTGAATAAAATTTTTCATCAAGCATTCCTGTTTTTGTCATAGCTTGGGCATCTTTACGGAGACTTTCTTCCATGGCTTTGTATTCATCTAGTGTAAGTGTAATGAGTGTACATCCGCCTTCAACACAAAGATCCAGGTATTCTTTGTCGGCATTTTTCTGTTCTTCAACAAAAGCAGTTTCACATTTCTGAACACTTTCAATCATTTGATTTCTCTGATCCTCAGTAAAACTATTCCAGGTTTTTTCATTTATGATAAATGAACAGATGATTGGACAAAGAGGTACGTTCAGAATATAAGGAAGTTCTTTGTAATACTGTCCGGCATATGCATACATTGGGATTGTGTAGAAACCTTCAACTCCACCTGGTGTTTTCATACTCTGCAGAAGCTTGTTGCTTGGAACATCTTCTGTTTTGAATCCTGCTGCTTTGAATGTGTCTGAAAGTGTTGAAAGTCCCATTCCACTTACAGAAAGTTTCTGATTTTTAAGGTCATCATTAGTGTGAACAGGTTTCTTTGTATAGAAGTAAGCCCAACCAACAATAAATTTTCCGATTAATACATAACCTTTTTCTGAAAGGGCTTTTGAAATCTGTGGCTTGAAAGTTTCGTAAATTAAATCAATTTCTTCCTGGTCGCGGAAAAGGAAAGGGGCACAAAGTGTGAAAATATTTGTTTCCGGTGCAAGGGCAGAAATACCAATGTTTGTAAATACTGCACCATCGATAGGTGCTTTCTGTCCAGGACGAACAGCATTAAGTTTTGAAACAACACCTGTTTCTCCACCCATTGCAGTTGCATTCATAAACTGCATTTTTACCTGTCCGTTTGTGATGCGAGACCATTCCTGGGAAAGTTTTTTTGATTCAATGTCCCAGATAGAACGGGAAGGAGCGATTGTTGCGATTTTCAGATTTGTCTGTGCATTTGCAGAAAAAATTGTTCCAAAAAGAAGTGTAACAGCTAACAAAGTCTGTTTAATTTTCATTTTATACCTCTAAATATTCTTTAATTATCTCTTTTATCTCTCTTTTATATTCTTATAAAATAAACTTTATAAAACCTTTAAAATATAACTACCATTCCAGAAAATAGTCGCTTTTTGATGCAAGAAGTTTTTTAGCTTTTTGCTGACTGATAGTAACAGTAAGTCTTGTTGAAGGATTTTCATCCGGATTAATGGCGATTGCTTTTTTAAGGTTTGAAACAAATCCTTCTTCATCACCTTCAGGTATACAGAAACATTCTGCTTTGATTATATATGGGTTTGGAGTTTTTCCATCAGTAAGCTCCATTGCTTTGTCGCAATATTCAACCGCTTTTTCAATGCTTCCACCAAAACTTTCAGGTGCTGCTGCATAAAATCTTGCAAGTACTTCCCAGACATCTGAGTAATCCGGTTTCAATTCCAGAACTTTTTCAAGTACTGCAACAGGTGCACTAAGGTTTCCTAATAAATCAGGACTAAGGGGGTCTAAACTGAATGCACCAAGCCAGCCGGCGCCCAACCAATAGGCAGTGGTAACATCATATTTGTCGATCATGGAAACTGCTTTGGAAATTTTTTCTTCATCTCCCGAATATAAAAATTCTTTGAAATTTTTATGGCGTCCGTTCAATGAATCCAGACAGAAATCACGTCCTTTTAGATAATGACTTTTTGCACGGATGTATTCTTCGTTCTGTTTTTCAAACTGGTCGATATCCAGAAGATCTGCAGGAGACTGAACAAAAGCATTTGCGTACATTACATTCAAAGAACCTGTCATGCTCATAAGGCCCAGATGTCCCGGATTCTGATTCTGGATAATTTCATACATCTTTAATGCTGTAGGGAAAAAATCGGAAATAAGAGTGATGTCTGTATCACTTGTAATTGCGAACATGGCACCGCCATTATCTGGCTGCTTTGCTTTCTTTTTTGTTTGTGGAATACCTTTTCTGTTAGAACCCGCAAGACCTGTAGAAACTGCGTCTATAGCTTTTGTTGTTACAAAACAAGAGGATAAGCTTAATACAGATAAAATTACTGTAAAAAAGCATAATTTTCTAAAAATATTAATTCTCTTCATATATTAAGTGAAATTATATACAAATTGGTTGAAATGCACAATAAATTATAAAGGTTTTGGAGTTATTTGCATATCGAGATAAAAATTGATAAAATTATAAAAATTTTTTTTGAAGGAAAAAAAGTATGGATTATTCAAAGGAAGAAGTTATCGAATTTATTCGCCAGGAAGATGTTAAATTTATTCGCCTTGCATTCTGTGATTTTTTAGGAAATCTTAAAAATCTTGCAATAACACCTGATCAACTTGAAAAAGCTTTTGAAACTGGTATTTCTTTTGACGGTTCAGCAATTAACGGATTTGCAACACCTGATCATTCTGATCTTTTCCTTATACCTATTCCTTCAAGCCTTACAGTCCTTCCATGGAGAAGTACAACTGGAAAAGTAGTACGTATGTTCTGTGAAATCCGTAATGCAGATGGAAGTCCTTTTGAACGAGACAGCCGTTATATTTTGTGGCAGGCAGCAGAAAAAGCAAAGGCCGCAGGATTAAATGTAAAAATCGGTTCTGAATGTGAATTTTATCTTTTCCAGAATGATGAAAAAGGAAATCCAACTTTAATTCCTTTTGACAATGCAGGTTACCTTGATGTTGCGCCTGCCGATAAGGGAGAAAATATCCGTCGTGAAATCGTTCTTACATTAAAAGAAATGGATATTCATCCAGAATCATCACATCATGAAGAAGGTCCGGGACAGAACCAGATTGACATTCGTCGTGCAAGTCCTATGAAAACTGCTGATAATATTATAAACCTTATGTCTGTTGTAAGGACCTGTGCTGTACGTAATGGCCTTACTGCTGATTTCAGTCCAAAGCCTTTGAATGGAAAAAGCGGAAACGGTTTTCATATAAGTGTTTCTGTAAAATCAAAAGATGGAAAAGATGTTCTTCCTCAGTTCCTGGCTGGTATTCTGGAACATATTGAAGAAATGACCGCTTTCCTTAATCCTGTTTTTGATTCATATGCAAGACTCGGTTCAAATAAAGCTCCAAAATATGTGGGATGGGGAAGTCAGAATCGAACTCAGCTTATTCGCGTTCCTGCTACCCGTGGAGATGAAGAAAAAAGAATTGAGCTTCGTTCACCTGATCCTTGTACAAATCCTTATGTTGCTTATGCCCTTATTATTCTTGCAGGACTTGATGGAATAGAAAATAATATTTCTCTCCCTGAGCCTGTGGAAATGAACATGTATACAGCACCTACAGAAGTAACTTCTAAACTTAAAACACTTCCGAAAACTTTGAACAATGCAATTGGAATTGCCCGTAATAGTGAATTTATAAAGAAGTCGTTACCACAAAGTATGATTGACTGTCTGACTGTAAAATAGTTTATTTTTTTGAATTTATAAAATGGCGAAACTTAAAACTCCTAGAAAAGTAATGATTGTCTCTGAAAGCGACACTTTTTATCAGATGATAAAAAGTATTATGCCGCCAGAAGATTTTTCGCCTGTTTTTCATGCCGTTAGTGGAAGCGATGCTCGAAGAAAACTCCTTGAACTTCCTGTTGATATTCTGATTATTGATTCTCCGTTAAGTGATGAACACGGAGTAATGTTTGCTCAAAATTTTGCAGAAACACAAATGGGAATAATGCTTCTTGTTCAAAGTGATTTGTTTGATCAGACTGCAAGTCAGGTTGAAGAAGATGGAATTCTGACTCTTCCAAAACCTTTAAGTCCGGAAATGTTTTATACAGCATGCAGGATGCTTCGGGCTATGACTTTCCGAGTTCAGAAAATGGAAACTGAAAAGAAATCTCTTCAGGATAAAATGCAGGATATTCGAATTGTAAATAAAGCAAAATGGCTTCTGATTGAAAATGAAAAAATGACTGAAGCAGATGCTCATAAAAAAATCGAAAAACTTTCCATGGACAGGCGTCGTTCAAGGCGTGAAATTGCGGAAGAAATTATTGAAGAATACGAATAGATTTTATTATATTCTAAAATGGGGGTAATAATATGAAAAATTATTTTGATCTTACAGGTCAGGTTGCAGTTGTAACTGGTGCTTCAGGCGGTCTTGGTGTACAGATGGCAAAAGCTCTTGCAAATCAGGGCGCAAAGATTGTAGTTATGGCTCGCCGTAAAGATAAAATTGAAGAAGTTGCAAAAGCAATTGCTGATGAATTTAAAGTGGAAACACTTGCTGTTCAGTGTGACATTACAGACACAGCAAACGTTGAAGCTGCAGTTGATGAAACAATCGCAAAGTTCGGAAAGATCGACATCGTTATTAATAATGCTGGAACAGGTGCTGTTGCTCCTGCAGAAGACATTACAGACGAACAGTTTGAACACGAAATGAACATTGACCTTTTCGGAACATTCAAGGTTGCGCGTGCCGCTGCAAAGAAATCTATGATTCCAAACAAATACGGACGCATCATCAATATTGCTTCAATGTACGGCCTTGTTGGAAACAAAATTTGTGGTTCTTCTCCATACCATGCAGCAAAGGGTGGTGTTGTAAACCTTACACGTGCCCTGGCCGCAGAATGGGGAAAATACAACATCACAGTAAATGCAATCTGTCCTGGCTATTTCTACACACCGCTTACAAAAGAAACACTTGATTCTGACTTCTTCCAGGCAAATGCAAAAACAATGATTCCTGAAGAACGCTACGGAAACGAAGGTGAACTTGATTCAGCCGCAATCTTCCTTGCAGCTCCAAGCTCAAGCTACGTTACAGGAATTATGGTTCCTGTAGACGGTGGATATACCTGTATGTAAAATTAATAATTAATAATTTCTTATATAAGAGAAAGCTGTTCTGTTTGAAAGGGAAAGACTTTTAAATGGGGCAGCTTTTTTTTTGTGAATTTAATTTTTTAGGGTAAATCAATTTGTAGCCGGGGTAAAATACTAAGAATCTATTTTAGGACCTAAACCAAGAATAGGTTTGTTCATGAAAGAATAATAAATATCAAATTCAAAACAGCCATTCCAGTCAGCATAAGAAAATGGTTTTCCGTCAAAAAATTCTAAAAGGTCACTTAACTTCCAGTCCCATGTTCGTTCTAATTTTGAATTTCCTTTGAAAGTTTTTATTAGTTCCTTTGCCTTTTTTAAGAAATCTGGATGTTTCGTGTTTTTATACATAGCAGCATAGAATAAAACATTATAGATATTCACTATGTTGAATTTATTCCATTTTTTATTAATATGATTTAGTAAAATTTCAGCTTCATAAGGTTTTTGTTCTTCCAGTAAAATTTCTAGTTTTACCAGATTTGCAGGAAGAGTATCGGCGGAAAATTTATTAATTTCATAAAGTGTCTTTTCATTTCCTGAAACTTCTTTTAATACAGGAAAATATAAATCAAGAATTTCCTGTGTTTCAGGATACAATTCATATAATTGACAGATTATTTTATAAGCTTCTTGAACATTGCCCTCATCATAAAAAAGATCTGTTGCATTAGAAAGTTGTACCTTTGCGAAGGAAGGTAATAAACCTGAAGAGTTGATAATTGATATACATTCCTTACAATTGTTTTTTTCAATATTAAAACAATCTTTACAAGTGAACTTGTTACAATAAGGACAATTATAGTTTTCCAACAGGCGGACATATTTTCCACAAATATGACATTTACTTATCTTTTTGGTTTCATCGGCATCGTTTATGATTGTGGCATTTCCAGAAATATTGGTTTCGCTTTTGGTTCCTATTACATCACCTGCAATAACATTCTTGTTTCCGATTAATGATGCTTCACTATAGGCACTATTATTGTTTAGTTCTGTGCCACATTTTTCACAAAAAAAATTCCCTGGTATAAGTTCAGTTCCACAATTAAAACATTTCATAAAAAATCCTCTGATGTTTTTTATTTATAAATGAAATTATTATATTATTTTTATTATTATTATTCTTTATGTAAGATAAATGTTTTCTAGTAAGAAAATAATTGCAGATTTCGTTTTAGAAATCTGTTATAGGTAGGGGAAATCTGTTATAGCAGAGAGTTAAAGGTTTAAGTAGTATTCCTTGTTATGAAGAATTCAACTTTGAACATGACCGAAGGCGGAATTACAGGCCTCCTTATCCGTTTCAGCATTCCTATGCTTATCGGGAATCTGTTTCAGCAGCTTTATAATATTGTTGATTCTATTATTGTTGGAAAACTTGTAGGTGCTGAAGCACTTGCAGCTGTGGGTGTAACAGGTCCAATGGGCTTTTTCTTCTTTGCACTTTGTAACGGTGTCGGTTCAGGTGGTGGAATCGTTACTTCACAGAACTTTGGTAGCGGCGACACAAAAAACGTAAAAAGTTGTATTACAAACGTTGGATACATAATGATTGCTTTTCCTTTTGTTGTGGGAATCGCAGCTTTTTTCCTTTCCGGACCACTTTTAAAACTTTTAGGAACACCATCTGATATTTTTAATGATGCATTTACTTATCTCCGTATAACTTGTATAGGACTGGTTTTTGTTTCAGTTTATAACTACATTTCTTCTATGCTGCGTGCCCTTGGAGACTCAAAGACACCTTTATACTTTCTGATTTTTTCATGCATCCTGAATACATTCCTGGACCTTCTTTTTGTTAAGACATTCGGTATGGGAGTTTTTGGAGCCGGGGTTGCAACTTTAATCTCTCAGTTTATTTCTGGGGCAGCATGTATTGTTTTTGCATTCCGGACAAATGAATATTTCAAACTTACCAAAGCTGATATGAAAGTGAATCCTGAAGTTATCAGACGTTCTGTAAAAATCGGAATTCCGCTTTCCCTTCAGTTCTCGCTTATCGCAATTTCCACAATGGCACTTCAGAGAGTTGTAAATACTTTCGGTGCTGTAGCCGTTGCTGCCTTTACTGCTACAAGCCGTGTTGAACAGGTTATTCACCAGCCTTATCAGACTTTAAGTGCCGCTCTTTCTACATTCACCGGACAGAATTTTGGGGCCAGAAAAATGGACCGTCTTTTAAAGGGCTATAGAAAAGGCATGAAGCTTATGGTGATCTTTACAATCATCATGCTTGTAGTTATGCAGTTTTTTGCAAAGCAGATTACAAGCATTTTCATCAACGAGCCTGAAGTAATTGAAATGGGGGCCATGTCTCTTAAAATCACAAGCTGGTTCTATTTCTTCCTGGGACTCATTTATACAGTACGCGGAGTTTTGAACGGAGTAGGTGACAGTTTCTTTGCACTTTATAACGGCATTATCGAAGTTATCGGCCGATTCACATTCCCAGTTCTTATGACAATGATTCCGTTCTTCGGAGTATGGGGTATCTGGTGGTCAGTAGGCGTTGTCTGGCTTATCAGCGGAGTTACTGCCTGGCTTCGTTACCTTGGTTTCCGCCGAAAAACCTTAAAGGTGATTGAAACACCAGAGAAGTAGTTTCATCACTTTTTCACTGATCATTCCGTTACTAGAAACCCACAGACTGAAGAAAGGCATTTCAAGCATTGCAGCTTTCATCATCTGGTCCTGGCCTTCTTCGCTTGTGATTGTCCCGTTCATAATCTTAAGTGTGATTTTTGTGAACATTCTTCCGAATGGTGAACTCTGGACATCAGAAAGACAGTTATCCATGGTGAATGGACGTTTTGCTTTTCCAGCTTTTTCCGGTAACGGGCGACCTAATGTCTTTTCGAAATACAGATCCGGAATTTCTTTTGGCTCAGACATTTCATCTGAATAAATCAGATTTTCTATTGAGCCACCGATTCCGAAGATGATTTTTCCGTCATGTTTTTTCCATGTTTCATTTTCTACATCAAAAAATGAAAGCTCACGTTCATCAATTCTGATTTCAACTTTTTTTGTTTCACCAACTTCCAGTTCATTTTTTGAAAAACCTGCAAGATTAAGTCTTGGTGAAATTACTTTGCTTTCCGGGAAAGATACAAATACAAAACTTGTTTCTTTTCCTTTTATGTTTCCTTTGTTTGTTACGTCAAAAGAAACAGTTGTGCCTTCAACTTTAAGATTTCCGTATTCAAAGTTTGTATATGAAAGGCCGTGGCTGAAAGGGTAATTTACAAATTTTCCGTTTGTAGAAAAATATCTGTAGCCTGTGAAAATTCCTTCTTCGTAAATTACGTTGAGTCTGTCGCCCGGAAAGTTTTTATAGGCCGGGCAGTCTTCATCTTTCTGGATCCAGGTTTCGGAAAGTTTTCCCGAAGGATTTTTTTCGCCCGATAAAAGTTTTGTAACAGCTTTTCCGCATCCTTCTCCTGAAAGATACATAAGGAGAATGGATTTTACTTTGTCTCTGAAAGGAAGTTCACAAGGCGCTCCGCACATGAGAACTACAATTACGTTTTCGTTTACCTTGCAGACTTCATCAATGAGCTTAATCTGATTTTCAGGAAGCTTCATGTTTTCGCGGTCAAGGCCTTCTGTTTCATAACTTGGAGGAAGTCCTGCAAAAATCAGAGCCGCTTCTTTTTCTTTTGAAATATTTACAGCAGCTTCTATAAGCTTTTCAGAATCTTCTTTTTCCAGAAGGTCATAGCCTTTAACATATTCAAAATCAAATCCGGCTTTTTTAAGTTCTTCCAAAGATATGTCAATTTTATGAGGATTTATTTTTGAACTTCCGGCTCCCTGGTATCTTGGTTTTTCTGCAAACTCACCGAGGACTGCAATCTTTTTTGATTTTGAAAGGGGAAGAAGGTTTTCATTATTTTTCAAAAGGACAGCACTTTCAGTTGCAATCTCCACTGCAAGGTTATGATTGTTTTCTTCAAGGTTCTGATAAAATACTTCAGGCTTTTCTTCATTTGACTTTAATGAAAGCTCTATTACGCGAAGGGCACAGGCGTCAATTTCTTCTTCTGTGATTTTTCCGGCCTTAAAGTTTTCAAGGACTTTCGCATTATTCACGCCTTTGTTTCCCGGCATTTCAAGGTCAAGGCCGGCCTTTACTCCGTCCGTTCTGTCGTGAACGGCACCCCAGTCAGAAACGGTCATTCCTTTGTAGCCCCAGCGGGTTCTTAGGATGTCTGTTAAAAGTTTTTTATTTTCACTTGAATATGTTCCGTTTATTCTGTTATAGGAACACATGACAGTCCACGGATCTGCTTCCTTTACGGCAATTTCAAAAGGCTTTAAGTAATATTCATTAAGTGTCCGTTCATCAATTACGGCACTTACACTCATGCGTCTTTTTTCCTGATTGTTTGCCGCAAAGTGTTTAAGACTTGTTCCCACTCCTACAGACTGAACACCTTTTATGAAAGCGGCCCCCATCTTTCCCGCAACCAGAGGGTCTTCAGAAAAGTATTCGAAGTTTCGTCCGCATAAAGGACTTCGCTTCATGTTTACACCAGGTCCAAGAATTACTGAAACGTCTTCTTTTCGGCATTCTGTTCCTATGGCCTGTCCCATTTTATAAAGAAGTTTTTCATCAAAAGAGCAGGCAGAAAGACTTGCCGTCGGGAAACATGTGGACTTTACACTTTCGCCGACGCCGAAGTTATCCTGGCTTGCCACCTGTTTACGGAGTCCGTGGGGACCGTCGCTTACCATGATGGACGGAAGCCCTGCATGTTCTATTCCGACTGTGTGCCATACATCGCTTCCTGAAAGAAGAGAGATTTTTTCTTCAACCGTAAGTTTTGAAAGAATGTCTTTTGCTTTTGATGAAATATCCATAATCGTTTCCTATTTTTTGTTTTCTAGTTCATTGCAGATTCTTTCATATTCTTTTTCATCAATTTTGTATTTTGCCCGGATGATGATGTAAGAAATGAACATTACAAGTAACGGAAGAAGAACCATGCCAAGTCTGAGAATCAGAGTCTGGTATGGCTGTACGCTTTCAATAAAATTGTCTGCCATATTTAATGCTTCTTCACGGCCAATGGCACCTGTTGAAATATCCACTTCAAGTTTTGAAATATTCTGGCTTACGGCGTAGATTCCTGAAACAATCAGGATAAGGCTTGCACAGCCCTGATTCAAAGCGCCTGAAAGTTTTGATGCAAAAGATCTTATTGCACTGATGATAGAGTCGTGGCGTTCCCCGTAGTTCAGTTCATCATATTCGATTGTGTTGTTCACCATGACAATCATTGCAAGATTTATGATTCCCTGAGCAAGGAAAATAATAAAGCCTGTGACATCAATTAAAATAAGGCTTTTTGGAAGAAGGTATCCAACGGCAAGAAGAATAAAGTAACCTGCAAAAAGCAGAATCATGCAGATTGAAATGATTTTTTTGCGTGAAAGTTTTTTCGTAAGGAGAGGGAAAAGAAATTGAGCGGCAAGGGTTCCAAGCCCGTACATTACTGTAAAGATTGTGACAAGGTCTCCGCTTGAAGAATATCCGAATTCAAAATAGAAGAAGTTTACTGCAAGTAAAAGTAAAAGCTGCTGGCCAAGACAGAAAAGAATGTAGCTGATTCCGATATGGCAGAGCTGGTCGTTACGGGCAAGTATTTTTGCCATAGCTTTTAATGAAACATCATTTGAATTATTATTACGTTCTGTTTCAGTAACGCCTTTGAATGTAAGAACCTGGCAGAGAGTAAAGCCTAAAGCAACAATTAAAGCGATGATTCTGAAGGCATTTACGGCGTTTCCCGCAATCACCACAGGAACAATGCCCGCAACAAGGAACTGCCCGATGCAGACAAAAATTCCCATAGTTGAAACCAGGTTTTCACGTTCTTTCTGGTCGCTTGTAAGGCTTGGAAGAAGTCCCCAATAAGCAATGTCGTTTACAGTGTAAGTCATGCCCCAAAGAAGATAGATGAAAGAATAATATAGAACAAAAGCCCATCCTGAAGGGCGCACAAGGAACATCAGTAAAATGACAATGGAATTAAGAATTGCGCCCCATAAAATGAAAGGCCTAAATTTACCGCTTTTGAACTTTGAGTTTTCGATTATGGCACTCATAAGAAGGTCGTTTACTGCATCCCAGATCATGCAGGCAACCATAACGGCGGAAATAACAGCAAACTGGCTTACAGTCAGATGCATCGTGTACTGAATATAAGTGAGGATAAACATGCTTACCAGAGTGTAAGCTGCGTCACGGCCTGTGGCCCCAACACAGTAGGACCATTTAGTTGTTTTTGAAATTGTCATGAAAACATTATAACACGGTCTTGTAAAAAAGCTAAAAAACAGGGGAATTGACTGAAATGTTTTTTAGTCTTTGTATATTTATTCATTTTGTATTTTTTGATATTATTATGAAAGATAATTTAATTAATAATCTTGAATTATTAATTATTAATTATTAATTATTAATTATAAAGAGGCCTAAAATGGTAAAAGCAATCGTAGGTGCAAACTGGGGTGATGAAGGAAAAGGAAAAATCACAGACATGATGGCTCAGGATGCAGACATCGTTGTTCGCTTTCAGGGTGGTGCTAACGCAGGACACACAATCGTAAACAAATACGGTAAATTCGCTCTGCACACACTTCCAAGTGGAGTTTTCTACGAACATACAACAAGCATCATCGGTAACGGTGTAGCTCTTGATATTCCTCGTCTTTTTAAGGAATACAATGAAGTTGTAGCAAAAGGTGTTCCGGCTCCAAAACTTCTGGTTTCAGACCGCGCACAGATTGTTATGCCTTATCATATTAAATTCGATGAATACGAAGAAGAACGCCTTGGAAAGGCAAGTTACGGTTCTACAAAATCGGGAATTGCTCCTTTCTACTCTGACAAGTATTCAAAAATCGGTTTCCAGGTAAGTGAACTCTTCGGAGATGAAGAATCTCTCAAAGCCCACATCAAAAAGGTTGCAGAAATCAAGAATGCAACACTTGTAAACCTGTACCACAAAGATCCTATCAACGAAACAGAACTTTTTGAAACTCTTATGAGCTACAAAAAGATGGTTGAACCACACGTATGTGATACATCAGCATTCCTTTGGGAAGCTCTTCAGAACAACAAGACAGTTCTTCTTGAAGGACAGCTTGGAACAATGAAAGATACAGACCACGGTATCTATCCTATGGTTACTTCATCTTCTACACTGGCTGCTTACGGTGCAATCGGTGCTGGAATTCCTCCATATGAAATCAAGAAAATCGTTGCCGTTTCAAAAGCTTACTCATCAGCTGTAGGTGCTGGCGCATTCGTTTCTGAAATCTTCGGAGATGAAGCTGATGAACTTCGCCGCCGCGGTGGAGACGGTGGAGAATACGGTGCAACAACTGGTCGTCCACGCCGCATGGGATGGTATGACTGTGTTGCTTCAAAATACGGATGCCGTCTGCAGAGTGCAACAGATGTTGCTCTTACAGTTCTTGACGTTCTTGGTTACCTTGATGAAATCCCAGTTTGTACAGGTTACGAACTTGACGGAAAAGTAATCACAGATTTCCCTGTAACTTCAAAACTTGAAAAATGTAAACCTGTTTTTGAAACACTTCCAGGCTGGAAATGTGACATTCGCGGAATCAAGAAGTACGAAGATCTTCCTGAAAACTGCCGTAACTACATTGAATTCATTGAAAAGCACATTGGTTTCCCAATCACAATGATTTCAAACGGACCTTCACGCGAAGACATCATTTATAAATAATAATTAAGAGATAATAAATAATAATTAGTCTGAAGGGGCGGGAAACTGCCCTGGAAGATTTAGTTATGTATGAGATATTTTTTTAGTTTTGGGGGTAATCCTGTATGGAACAGCTCCCGTTTTAAGAGATATCTATTTTTTTTAGTAATTGACTTGTATAAAGTTTTACAAAATTATATAGTAACGGAAAACATTTCATTACATCCAAGTAAATATTGGATCTGCTTTGGCTGATCCCTCTATAATACATAGAGCACCTCCGTTGGGGGTGTAAAAAAAAAGCACTTTTGGATTTTGTACAATTCAAATGCCTTTTTTTTAGGAGAAATCATGGCTTACTTTTTTGAAGAACCATCACACACATTTGACGAATACCTTCTGGTACCTGGCTTTACATCTGCAGACTGCATTCCTGCAAATGTTTCTTTGAAGACACCTGTTGTTAGATACAACAAAGCAAAAGGTGAAAGTTGTCCTCTTACAATGAACATTCCAATGACAAGTGCTGTTATGCAGGCTGTTTCTAATGACACTCTGGCTGTCGCTCTTGCTAAAGAAGGTGGAATTTCATTTATTTACGGTTCACAGACAATCGAAGATCAGGCAGCTATGGTTGCCCGTGTAAAAGCTTACAAAGCTGGTTTTGTTTCATCTGATACAAACATCCGTCCTGATGCAACACTTAAAGAACTGGTTGCTAAAATTGAAGCAACAGGACATTCAACAGTAGCCGTTACAGAAAATGGTGAAGCTGACGGAAAACTTTTAGGTATTATTACAGAACGCGACTTCCGTATGGGACACGTTGCTGAAGATGCTAAAGTTTGTGAATACATGACTGCTCTTAAAGATCTGATTCTTGCAAAAGAAGGAATCTCTCTTGAAGAAGCAAATGATATGATCTGGGAACACAAAATCAATCAACTTCCAGTTGTAGATAACAATGGTTGTCTTGTTGCTTTTGTATTCCGTAAAGATGCTGCTGCCCACACAGAAAATCCAAATGAACTTCTTGATGGTCAGAAACGTTATATCGTTGGTGCCGGTATCAATACTCGTGACTATATGGAACGTGTTCCAGCTCTTTTAGCAGCTGGTGTTGATGTAATGACTTTGGACTCTTCTGAAGGATTTACAGAATGGCAGAGACGAGCTCTTCAGGATATCCACGCAAAATGGCCAAATGCAAAAGTAGGAGCCGGAAACGTTGTTGATGCTGACGGATTCAACTTCCTGGCAGAAGCTGGTGCTGATTTCATTAAGATCGGTATTGGTGGCGGTTCAATCTGTATTACACGTGAACAGAAAGGTATTGGACGCGGACAGGCAACTGCTACAATCGAAGTTGCTAAAGCACGTGATGAATACTACAAAAAGACAGGTATTTATATTCCTATCTGTTCTGACGGTGGAATCGTACACGATTACCATATTACACTTGCTCTTGCTATGGGAGCAGACTTTGTTATGCTTGGTCGTTACTTTGCCCGCTTTGATGAATCTCCAACAAACAAACTTATCGTAAACGGTAACTACGTAAAAGAATACTGGGGTGAAGGTTCTAACCGTGCCCGCAACTGGCAGCGTTATGACCTTGGTGGAAAGAAAGGAATGGCCTTTGAAGAAGGTGTTGATTCATACGTACCTTACGCCGGTTCACTTCATGACAACGTTGCTACAACAACTGCAAAAGTTATTCACACTATGTGTAACTGTGGTGTTGTTACAATTCCTGAACTCCAGGAAAAGGCAAAGATTACTCTTGTAAGTGCTGCATCTCTCCGTGAAGGCGGCGCTCACGACGTAGTTGTAAAAAACAGCATTAAAGCAAACTAGTTCAAAAACAACAAACTTTGTTTGTTGTTTTTGAAAAGTAATAAATAATAAATAATAGGTAATAATTCTTACTTTGGGGGAAAACTTTCTTTTATGATGAGAAATCCTCGTAAAAGAAAGTTTTTTTATTTATATTTATCGATTCTTTATTATTTCTTACCTATTAGTTCTTATCCATAATCTATTATTTATTATCTATATTTAAGCTTATTATTACTAAATTTTATGAAATTCAGTATAATTAGTAACATGGCTGATAATGTAAAAGGTGAAAAAATAGTAATCCGCGGAGCGCGGGAACATAATCTTAAAAATATTGATGTTACGATTCCAAGAAATAAGCTTGTAGTTATTTCAGGTCTTTCTGGATCGGGAAAAAGTTCTCTTGCTTTTGATACTCTTTTTGCAGAAGGTCAGCGTCGGTATATGGAAAGTCTGTCTTCTTATGCCCGTCAGTTTTTGGGTACAATGGATAAACCTGACGTTGACCTAATTGAAGGACTTTCACCTGCAATTTCTATTGAACAGAAATCAACAAATAAAAACCCTCGTTCTACTGTTGGTACTATTACAGAAATATATGATTATTATCGGCTTCTTTTCGCCCGTTGCGGTCATGCTCATTGTCCAAATTGTGGTCGTGAGATTCGTGAACAGAGTGTAGATCAGATTATTGATTCTGTAATGGATTGGCCGGAAGGAACAAAACTTCAGGTTCTTTCACCTGTTATACGCGGAAAAAAAGGTGAACATCAGAAGATTTTAGATGACGCAAAAAAACAGGGATTTGTGCGTGCCCGTATAGACGGTGTAATAGCAAACCTGGACGATCCGATTAAACTGGATAAACAGAAAAAACATACAATCGAAATTATTATTGACCGTATTGTTAAAAAAGATGATGTCAGATCACGTCTCTCAGATTCTATCGAAACTGCTCTTACTGCAAGTAACGGAATCATCATTGTAACTAAACGTGAACCTGGCGAAGAGTCTGATTCTGAAGTTTTCTTCAGTCAGAAAAATGCATGTCCTGACTGCGGTATTTCAATTCCGGAACTTCAGCCACGGCTTTTTTCTTTCAACAATCCTTTTGGTGCTTGTCCTGAATGTACAGGCCTTGGTGAAAAAATGGAGTTCAGTGAAAAACTGATTATTCCTGATGACACTTTAAGCATTGCAGAACACGGGCTTGGACCTTACGCTCCTACAAGTCAATGGAACATGACTCGTTTACAGGCTCTTGCTGATGAATACGGATTTGGACTTGATACACCAATTAATCAACTTTCTGAAAAACAGTATGACATGCTTATGAACGGAAGTGACAGGCCGCTTCACTGGATTTACTATAAACAAAGCGGAACCGGAATGAGCGAATACAATGAGCCATGGCCAGGAGTTATGAATGATATGCGCCGCCGTTATGTAGAAGCATGGGGCGACGCCATGAAGACAAACCTTGAAAAGTTCATGACTCATCAGACCTGTACCTGCTGTAACGGTCGTCGCCTTCGAAATGAAGCCCTTGGTGTTACTGTTGGCGGAAAAAATATTATTGAGGTGACGGAACTTTCTGTTTCAGATTCAATTGATTTTTTTGACAAACTGGAACTTTCTGAAAGTGAAGCAAAAATCGCGTCACAAGTTATGAAAGAAATTAAAAGCCGCCTTCGCTTTCTCCAGAATGTTGGACTTGATTACCTTACTCTGGAAAGAGCTGCAGAAACTTTGTCTGGTGGTGAAGCTCAGCGAATCCGCCTTGCAACTCAAATTGGTTCTGCTTTGTGTGGAGTTATGTATATCCTGGACGAACCTAGTATCGGTCTTCATCAGAGAGACAACCAGCGACTTATAGATACTCTTACTGCTCTTCGTGATAACGGTAACACAGTTATTGTCGTAGAACATGATGAACAGACTTTACGTACTGCTGATTATCTGATTGATATTGGTCCTAAAGCGGGTGTTCATGGAGGTGAAGTTGTTGCAGCGGGTACTCCTGAAGAAGTTTCAAAAATACCTGAAAGCCTAACAGGTCAGTATCTTGCAGGAACCCTTCGCATGGACATTCCAGCAGAACGCCGTAAAGGAAACGGAAAATTCATTTCTGTAAGAGGTGCTTCAGAACACAATCTTAAAAATGTCGATGTGGATTTTCCTCTTGGAACATTCACCTGTATTACTGGTGTTTCAGGTTCAGGCAAATCAACTTTAATGAGTGATATTCTTTACCCGGCACTTTCAAACAAAGTGATGCGGACAAAATATGAAGTTGGCGCATGTACTGAAGTAAGCGGCTTTGAACATATCGACAAAGTAATTAACATTGACCAGTCACCGATTGGTCGTTCACCTCGTTCAAACCCTGCAACATATATCGGAGTGTTTGATGCAATCCGCGATCTTTTTGCAAGTCTTCCAGATTCAAAGAGTCGCGGCTACGCAAAAGGTCGTTTCAGTTTTAATGTAAAAGGCGGACGCTGTGAAGCCTGTCAGGGAGCCGGTACAAACCTTATCGAAATGAACTTTTTGCCTGACGTATTCATTGTCTGTGATGTCTGTAACGGAAAACGCTTCAACCGTGAAACTCTTGAAGTATGTTATAAAGGAAAAAACATAAACGACGTTCTGAATATGACAATCGATGAAGCTTGTGATTTCTTTGTAAGTATTCCACATATTTCAAGAAAACTTGAAACTTTAAAATCAGTTGGGCTTGGGTATATTCAACTTGGTCAATCGGCACTTACTTTATCTGGTGGCGAAGCTCAACGTGTAAAACTTGCAAACGAGCTTGCCCGTGTTTCTACAGGAAAGACACTTTATATTATGGATGAACCAACAACTGGACTTCATTTTTATGATGTGAAACAGCTTATGTCAGTTATACAGCGTTTAGTTGACCAGGGAAATACCGTCTTAATGATTGAACATAACCTTGATGTTATAGGCCAGTGTGACCATATTATAGACCTGGGACCAGAAGGCGGTTTCCGTGGCGGTAATATTCTTATTACTGGAACTCCAGAAGAAGTGGTAAAATGTGAAAAAAGCCATACCGGTAGATTTTTAAAAGAAGTACTGGAGAAAAATTAAAATAAGGAGATTGGAAGAGAAGTTTTTAATTCTTTATCGATTATGAAAAAAAGTTTTGCTTTCTTTATTTTAGTTTCTCTTTTTTGTGCAGCCTTGTTTTCTCAGGAAGTTACTACTATAAATATTGAAAATGCACAAAAGACTGAATATCAGAAAAATGAAGAAACTGGAAATGAAACAATTTTTCTCGATGGTAATGTTGAACTTTCTGTTGAAAAGGGCGGTGTAACTACAAAAATTCAAGGTGATAAGGTCACATATGACCGAATTACCAAAATGCTTTATGCAGAAGGAAACGTTCATCTGATCTCTACTGGAAGTTCTGCAGGTGATGAAAATATTACAGCAAATTCTTTGATTTTTAATACATCAACTATGGAAGGCGTTTTTGATGGAGGACGCGTAATCCAGACCCAAAGTGACGCCATTAATTTACCGTCAGGTTCAACTCTTGTAGTTTTTTCCAATATGTTTGGAAAATCTGAATCAAATATTCTTGCATTTAAAAATGCCTCCATGACATTCTGTGATGATGATGATCCTCACTGGAAAATCAATGCCACAAGAATGTGGCTCTTAAGTGGTGGGGAGTTTGCTTTTTTAAATGCACTTCTTTATGTTGGAAAACTTCCTGTTTTTTATCTGCCGGCCTTTTATTATCCGAAAGATGAATTAATCTTTAATCCTGTTCTTGGTTATCGCTACCGTGAAGGTTATTATATTCAGACCACTACTTATCTTTATGGTCGAAAACCTTTGAACACTTCTGACGCAATTTCCAGTTCATCTTCAAATGAAGATGATAAAGAAGCCGAAGAAACTTTGAATTCTCTTTATAATTTTATGAAACCTTCTTCTCTTAAGGAACAGAAACGGGAAGGTCTAGTGATGCATAACCTGGATGAAAATTATACAGGGGATACTACAAAATATCTGAAATTGATCGCAGACTGGTATTCTAACCTAGGTTATATGATAGGTGTTGAAGGAAGCCTTACACCAAAAGATTCCTTTATTTCAAAACTTGTTTTTGACCTTGATTTAGGTTTTACAAATACAGTTTTTAAAAATGAAAATTTCTATTCTGCTTATTCACCTTTAGGGGAACAATTTTTTGATGATTCAAATTTTTTAAGTCTGAAATTACCTTTCCGTTATAAAGCAAATTTTGAATTTTCAATTTCAAAACCTTTCAGACTTTCTCTTTCTATGCCAATTCATTCCGATCCGTTTTTCGGTGGAGATTATGGAACACGAAGTGAAGATTTAAACTGGATCAATTCTATAAAAGAATTACTTGATGATAAAAAAAATGAAAAGACATTATCTGAAGTTTCTTCATTTACATGGAATTTAAATGGTTCCTGGTCACCAACGCTTCCACAGTTTATGAAGCCTTATTTGAATACCATTTCCTTATCATCTACTTCATCTGTAAATATTTCTTCGATCAGTTCAGATCAGAGGATGCTTCAAGAAGTAAATGGAATAGACTGGGCAAGAAGTACTCCTCGAAGGCGCTTTTATTATCCATCTCAGGTTACTCCTGTTAATGCAACGGCATCTTTTTCGGGAACACTTTTCCAATATCCAAAATCTTCATCAGGCTATTCTTCAAATTACGGAAACGACAATAAACGTCCAGTATTTGATTTGAATAAACCGGATTTTTTACTTGATCCGGAAGAATTAGAAAAACGAAAAGAATCTGAACGTCTTGCAATAGAAGCTCGTAACAAGAAGTTGTCTGAAACAGAAGGGGAATCAGAATTAGAATCAGAAGAAAATCAAAATATTTCAATTTCTGAAAATGATTCAGAAATTGCACAGAAAATAAATTCTGAAGATAATTCCGAAACTAATTCAGAAAGTGAAAAACAGGAAAAATCTTTCTTTGAAGAAAACTTTGCTTTGCCATCACTTTCTTTCAGTGGGGAAAATTCTTCTTCTGTTCAAGGCTTTGCATATAATCTTAGCTATTCTGTAAATTCTACTTTAAATACACAGATGGCTTATGCATCAGAACATCTTAAAAGTCCCGATGATTTTGAATGGGATAAATATCGTTCTTTTATGTATACATTGAAAGTGCCTGCATCTCTTTCTAGTACAATGAGTTACGGTGGTTCACTACTTTCAATGAATAATAAAATTTCTTATGATCCAGTATGGCAGGCTCATCCTTATATATCTACAGATGAAAAAATCGGTGGGTATACTGAAAGTTCTAAACTTACTCTTCAGAAAGCGGACTATGCTTCTGAAAAACAGGATATTTTAAATACAAATACACTTTCTTTTAAACCTTTTGTATATATTCCGGCTTTCAGTGAAACTGGTGTTTCCTGGGATACAAGCATAAAGTTATTCCGTAAAGAATTTTTAGGAGATCCAGAAAATCCTGAATGGGATGAAATGTGGGCAGAATGGGACGATAAATCTATTACAGTAAATAATGTAAGTATGGTTTTAGGTGCTTCAGAATTTTCCAGAACTTTCTCCCAGAAATTTGTTTGTACCGCTTCTTTACCACCTTTAGAAGATAAATATTCATTTTCTCTGGATTTTAGTTTTCCTCATTTTACAACCAGTTTCAGTACTGGAATATTCAAATCAAAAACTACAACTGGAACAACAACCGAAGAAGAAAAAGAACTTAATGAATGGAAGAAAAATCCATTTCAACAATCTGCAACTTTTTCCTGGGATTTACTTGGCTCAAGTCTTTCACTTTCGGAATCATACAACTATAACCTGGAAGAAAAGCAACATGATAGTTTTAAAACTTCCTTAAGCTGGAAAGGACTTTCTCTTGCTTATACTATGAGCATGACAAATACATATGATTTCTTTGAAGATGAATATAATGAAGATGGGTCATTTAAAGCATGGGGAAAAGGTTGGGTTCAGAATTCAGAAAAAGATTTTGTTCCTTATTCACTTTCAGCATCTTATTCTATTCCTACAAAAACTTTTTATTCATGGAAAAACCGTGTTTCATTTGCGCCGTCTTTGTCTTCCAGCCTTGTAGCGGATTTAGTAAGACCTACAAACAGTTATTTTTCTATATCGCCTGCAAT
This sequence comes from Treponema sp., assembly GCA_024402565.1. Lineage (GTDB taxonomy): Bacteria > Spirochaetota > Spirochaetia > Treponematales > Treponemataceae > Treponema_D. The sequence goes on from JAKSTM010000004.1 coordinate 80,721, forward strand.
TACTTTTAAATTGAATCAATTCTTAAGTATTACTTTTGCGTCGACTTCAAGAAACTCCGTTATTTATCGTTACTTCCAGAGTATGCTCGGAAACAGCGGTCGAATTCCAGGAGAAGACAATATGTTTATAGATCTCTTGAATTCATATAGATTCGATAAACAGTCTCTTCGTCAGAGTTCGGGCTTTAAATTGAAGAGCCTTGATATGTCTATTGAACACAATCTTCATGACTGGAAATTCCAGATGAAAACAAAAATTGAACCAAGATTAATTGACGAAATAATAGATGGACGAAGAAAACAATACTATGATTTCAGTCCGTATCTAACAATAGGGGTTGTATGGTCTCCAATGGAAGCCATTAAAACATCTATTATTGACGAATACGGGGAATGGAAGTTAGACTAATTACGGGTGGAAAAATTTAATGGAAAATGAATTTACAATTGTAATTCCAGATACAGATGTCCTTTCCTGCGTTTGTGGAACTAATGACGCAAATCTTAAATTAATTGAGCAAAGTCTTGAAGTTCCAGTTTTTTGCAGGGGAAATGAACTTTCAATAAACACCGATGATTTTGAAACTCGCCAGAAATTCCAGTTTGTCATAGACCGGATTATTGATGAATTAAATGACGGCGGAAAAAATAGTGATGATATTGTAATCTCTGTTTTAAATACTCAGAAAAAGCCAGATATGGGAAATATCTCTGTTTTTGTACCTGGGGCTTATAAAAAAGTATACCCTAGAACACAAGGCCAGGCTGAATATATACACCTTTTACAAACAAAAGATATGGTTTTTTGTTCTGGAGCAGCGGGAAGTGGAAAGACATTTCTAGCTGTGGCAGAAGCGTTACGTCTTATTTTGAATCATCAGAAAAGCAGACTTATCATAACACGGCCTGTAGTAGAAGCCGGGGAATCTCTGGGGTTTCTTCCCGGTGATTTAACTCAGAAAATTGATCCATATTTAAAGCCACTAAAAGATGCAATGGAATCAATTGTTCCTTCTGAAACAGTACGAAAACTGACGGATGCAGGAATAATAGAAGTGGCACCTTTGGCCTATATGCGTGGCCGTACATTGAATAATGCCGTTATTATTCTTGATGAAGCACAGAATACAACAAAAAGTCAGATGAAAATGTTTTTGACTCGTATGGGAGAAAACTCAAAAGTTTTCATTACAGGTGACAGTACACAGATAGATCTTCCAAAGAGAGTTCCATCCGGGCTTATTGACGCAATGAATCTTTTGTGTAATATAGAAGATATTGGATTTATGAGATTAACTTCAGAAGATGTTGTTCGAAATCCTTTAGTAAGAAAAATTGTAAAGGCTTATGAAAATGAAATCGAAGACTGAAAAAAATCAACAATCCCTCATGGGAATGTTTCTTTCCGGTTGCGGAGATTACATTAAGAAAAAGTATCCGTTCCTCATTTTATTTGCAGTTTCATTTTTGATTATATCATTTGTGAATTTCTGGAAGGTTTCTACAACTGAAAGTGTTGCAACATTCCTTCTTGATGACTTTGAAATCGGGCAGATTTCTGACCGTACAATTATAGCCGATAAAGATATGCCCGCCGATGAAATAAACCCTGTTTTTATTCAGAAAGGTGAAAAAGTCTTAAAAAAAGGTTTTCCTGTTACAGAAGAAAGCTATGAAAAACTCAGAAAAATGGTATTTTCTCCTGTTTATCTGGATAAACGTTCCTTTGCAAATTCAGAACTTTACCTTTTTATTATCGGGATTGCCTGGTATCTACTTATGGCTTTTATATATAAAGCCCGAAAAACAAAGGTTCGTGAAATTGTATTCCAGTCTGTAACGATGCTCATTATTTATTCAGTTGCAGCCTTGTGCAGTAAATTCTTGTTTTTTAGTTCGCCGTATTCAATTTGTATTATAATCCCTTCAACTCTTGTTGTTGTTCTTCTTGCAATTCTATATGGGCAGTTACCGGCTATCGTCTTTTCATTTATTATTTCACTTTCCGTACTGAATGCCTGTTCATGGAATCTTGTTCCATTTTTGTTTACTTTGTTTTCGTCTCTTTCGGCCTGTGCTGTTGTACGTAAAGTAGAACGAAGAATAGATATGATTTTCATTTCTATTATGCTTGCTGTAAGTAATACAATTCTTATGGTCGTTATGGGTGTAATCTTTAATGAAAATCTTGCTTCATTGGGAATTGTTTATTTTGGTGTTGCATTGAACGGATTTCTTACAGGACTTCTTACTTTAGGTCTTATAACACCTTTGGAAATCATGTTGAATACATCATCAGTTTTCCGACTTATGGATTTAAGCGACTTGAATAATACATTCATGAAAAATATGCTCGTTCAGGCTTCCGGAACATACCAGCATTCTATGATGGTAGCTCAGCTTGCCGAAAACGCCTGTCGTGAAATCGGTGCAAATGCCCTTATTGCAAGAGTTGGTGCTTATTATCATGACATTGGAAAACTGGAACAGAGTGAATACTTTGTAGAAAATCAAAAAGGTGAAAGTAAACATTCTGAACTGAATCCTTCACTTTCGGCATCTGTTATTCGAAGTCACGTAAAAAAAGGTGTTGAAAAAGCTATCCAACTTCATTTACCTCAGGTTGTAATTGATATTATTGCTGAGCATCATGGAAATAGTGTTATTGCTTATTTCTATTATGAGGCTTTAAAAACAAATCCTAATGCAAATCCTTTGGATTTCTCTTACACCGGTAATCCTCCGACAACAAGAGAATCAGCTGTTGTTATGATTGCAGATACTGTTGAAGCAGCATGCAGAACTTTGGAAAATAAATCTGTTCACAGCCTTGATGTTTTTATTAAAAAGCTGATTCAGGATAAAATTGATCATAAACAGTTTGATAATTGTAATCTTACCTTAAGTGATCTTGCAAAAATAAGACAGTCTTTTGTTCAGATTCTTGCGGGTTATTATCATTCCAGAATAGAATATCCGGATCAAGAAAAGAAAGCTGAATCTGATAATAATTCAGAAACAACTTTAGAAACAAAATCAGAAAATAAATTGGAATCTAAAACAGAACCTAAGACTGAAGCTAAGACTGAAGCTAAGACAGAAACTAAGACAGAAGCTAAAATCGAACCTAAAACAGAAAAAAAGGCCGACGTCAAAAATGAAAAAGCTGATGCTTCAGAAAAAATGACTAAGATCGGGAAAACTGAAAAAACTGAAAAAACTGAAAAAAAAACAGTAAAAGCGGTTAAACCAGAAATTAAAACAAAAAAATAATTAAAATAATAATTAATTGATACAATAAGAAAAAATGGTAAAAGGGTGGGATAATGAAAAATAGCAGAAATAAGGAAATTATTAAGGGAAAACTGTTTTTCCTTGTTTTGTTTAGTATTTTTATTTCTTTATTTTCTTCATGTGGTGTTTCTAACAAATCGATACAACGTCAAATTAAAATAGAAGAAGGTGTTTCTAATCCTTTGACAATTGAAGAATTGAAAGATGCAATTGGAAAATATCAAACAAGAGTTGCAGAACAGCAGCTGGCTATGAGTCAGATTGGTATGTGGTATAGACTTCTTGGAACTCGTTATGTTGATAGTAAAATGTATGGTGAAGCTTTGAAATGTTTTCAAGAAGCTTTGAAATATTATCCAAATAATCAGAATCTTTATTATTACGTTGGTTTATGTGCTGGTTATATGAGTCATGCCGCCCTTGATTTTGGTGGAACAGGTTCTCATGAACAGAAATATAATTATTTAAAGCTTTCAGAAGAAGCTTATTTACGGGCACTGGAAATTGATGGCCGTTATACAAATGCTATGTACGGTCTGGCAGTTTTATATGTGTTTGAATTGGATGAAAGTGAAAAAGCTGTTCCTCTTCTTGAAAAACTGTTATCAATTGACACAAGACATACTGATGCTATGTTTGTTTTGGCACGGGCATATTATTCTTGTTTGAATTTTGAAAAATCTGTTGAAATGTACGATAAGATTATTGCAACAACAAAATCTCCGGATAAATTGGCAGATGCAGAAAATAATAAACGTATAGTATTGGAAGCAAGTTACGGAAACTAAAAACCATATTAATGACGAAGAATTAATTATACTTGATTTCTCTTTAGGAAAGATTTCTTTTCTGAACACACCAGAAAAAGTCCGTTTGTATAATGAACTTTCCAAATCTGGTGGTGCACAGAGGTTATCTGAAATGTCCATTGAAGAAATCAGTTCAATTATTATGCGTTCGTTTACAAAAGCACATTGGCCTCATTGGAATGGGAAAGAAAATTTGCAGGAAGCCATCCGTCAGAAAGAAACTTGTAAAAAACTTAATATTGGTTTTTTGAAAGTAACCGATTCAGATTATCCTGTAATGCTAAAAACTATTTCCAATCCCCCTTATATGCTTTTTTACCGTGGAAGTCTGGAAGGGTTTTCGCAAAAATCCGTATCAGTTGTAGGAACAAGAAATCTTTCACCTGAAGGAAAAACTTCCGCTTTTGATTTTGCAAAAAAAGCTAGTCAGGCTGGTGTTTGTGTAATTTCAGGACTTGCAAAAGGTGCAGATGGTTTTGCCCATAAAGGAGCTGTAGACGCCTGGTTTGAAACGCCTGAAAATGATTCCCTTGGACGGACAATTGCTGTTTTGCCAGGTCCAATTGACGAAATCAGACCGCAGCTTCATGTAAAGCTTGCTGAAAATATTATTAAAAGTGGTGGATGTCTTGTCAGTGAATATCCACCATTGTCTGAATTTGGAAACTGGCAATATGTGCAAAGAAACCGGATTATTGCCGCTTTATCACCGGCAACTGTTGTTATAGAAGCTCCTAACGGAAGCGGATCTTTGATTACTGTTGATTTTGCCCTTGAATTAAGCCGAGATGTTATGTTTCATAAGTCTTGTTTTAATGATTATGCAAAAAAAATCAATGAAGGGGTTATAAAAAATCTTGAAAATCAGTATAACAACAAAAAGATATCAAGACATAAATTTGAAGTATGTGTTGATCAGTATGTAAAGGACGGCGCTCCGGTTATAGAGGATTTTGAAGATTACTGCAAATGTTTTTCAGAAATACCTGGAAGCCGCAGTTCAGTAAATACTTATACTACAAATACAAATATAAATAGAATAGAACAGTTGAGTTTATTTGACTGAAAATATAGGGGAAATATATGGCAGAGAAAAAAGCTGTACAAAAAAAATCTAAAGATAAAGCACCACAGACTCTTGTTATTGTTGAGTCTCCTCATAAGGCCGATACCATTGGGGAAATTCTTGGACCTGGTTATCTTGTAAAGGCCTCAATCGGACATGTAATTGACCTTCCAAAATCCCGAATGGCTATTGATGTTGATAATAACTTCCAGCCTGAATATATTACTGTTCGCGGAAAAGCAAAACTTCTTAAAGAACTTCAGAAAGATGCAAAAAAAGCAAACCTTGTTCTTCTGGCATCGGACCCTGACCGTGAAGGAGAAGCTATTGCATGGCATTTAAATAATGCTCTTAAAGAAAAAACAGAAGCACCAATTCGCCGTGTTGTTTTCCCGGAAATTACTCCATTAACTGTAAAAGAAGGAATAGAACATCCACGTGATATTATTGAATCTGTAGTAAATGCACAGAAAGCACGTCGTGTTCTGGACCGCCTTGTTGGCTATAACTTGAGTCCTATTCTTTGGACAAAGGTTAAGAATGGGCTTTCTGCAGGTCGTGTTCAGTCTGTTGCACTTCGTTTAATTTGTGAACGCGAAGAAGAAGTAGAGAAGTTTATTCCTGATGAATACTGGTCTTTGGAAGCAGATTTTAAAAAAGGAAAAACAGCTTTTACTGCCCAGCTTGTAAAATATAAAGGTGAAAAACCAGAATTAAAGAATGAAGCTGTTGTAAATGAAATCATTGAACAGATTAAAAATTCTGAATGTGTAGTTTCTTCAATCAAAAAAACAGAAAAAACTGTTCGACCAAAAGCTCCTTTTACCACTTCAAAATTACAGCAGGCTGCTGCTAATCGACTCGGTTTTACATCGAGAAAAACAATGCAGATTGCACAGCAGCTTTATGAAGGTATTGCTATTGGTGCAAAACATGTCGGTCTCATTACTTACATGCGTACTGACTCAGTTCGAATTTCACAGTCTGCATTGGATGATGTTCGTGGATGGCTTTCTAAAAATTATCCTGCAACTCTTCCAGCTGAACCTATTAGTTACGAAACTGATAAAAAAGCTCAGGATGCTCATGAAGGTATCCGTCCTACATACACAGAATATACACCAGATTCAATTAAAGAATATTTAACTCATGATCAGCTTCGTCTTTACTCAATTATTTGGGAACGTTTTGTTTCAAGCCAGATGAATAATGCAAAAACCATGACTACAAGTTATGAAATTACAAGTGGTGATGCAGTATTCCGTGTCGCTGGTTCAAAAATAACTGAAAAGGGTTTTTACGAAGTAATAAAAGTTCTTTCATCAAAAGAAGAAAAGGGAAATTCAATTCCTGCTATGAAAGAAGGCGAAGTTCTTGAATCCGGAACTTTCCATCCTGAACAGCATTTTACATCTGGACCAGCTCGTTATACAGATGCTTCAATTGTTCAAATGCTTGAAGAAAAAGGAATTGGTCGTCCTTCAACGTATGCTCCAATTATTTCTGTTCTTTTGGATCGTTATTATGTTACACGTTCAAATAAACAGCTTGTTCCAACTCAGCTTGGCCGAATGATTTCAAAAATTCTCGTTGAATCATTCCCGGATGTATTAAATGTAAACTTCACAGCTGATGTTGAAAATACTTTGGATGAAGTAGAAAAAGACAACAAAGTTTGGAATGATATGATTAAAGATTTCTATGGTCCTTTCAAAAACCGCTGCGATGAAGTAATGGAAACTACTGAAAGTATCAAAGGATTCCTTGACGAAGAAACCGACAAAACCTGTGATTTATGTGGAAAACCAATGATAAAGAAACTTGGACGTTTCGGATTCTTCCTGGCATGTTCAGGTTTCCCTGAATGTCATAATACAAAATCTGTTCCACTTGCAAAATGTCCTTGTCCTGGATGTGATGGGGAAATTGTAACAAGAAAATCAAAAGGTCGTGGACGTGAATTTTATGGGTGTACAAATTATCCGACATGTACATTTATTAGCCACTTTAAACCATTAACAGATTCATATTGTCCTAAATGTAACTGGTTCCTTGTTGAAAAGTTTGATAAGAAAAATGGAAGTTACAAGTCTTGTATTAATCCTGACTGTGATTACCTCCATACAGCTGGCGAAGAGCCTGAAACTGTAGATATGGAAAATGAAGAATAATTTTAATTTATTAAATGAGTGATTTTTTAGATTTTAATAATTACGTAGTTGTTCTTCATCCTTCTGATGAATTAAAAGTTATTTCTTTTCAGAAGGATTTGTATAAAAAAATTAAAAGTGGAAATGAACAAAGAGTTTTTCGTTCATTTCCACTTTGGTTTTTCTTTCCCACTATTAATGAAAATGTGTCAGAAAAACTAGAAGAAATAAATAGTCCAAAAAAACTTTCTGAGAAAATTAAATCCATTGAGATTTCCGGTCTTCAAAAGGATGGTGATTTTATTTATTTAATCGGGAAGTTTGATATAGAATTATCAGATACATCTTCATTGAAACTAGAAGGAAAAATGAAGATGTTACAGGGAAATTTTACGGGTGAGATTAAAGGTGAGAATTCTTTTTCTTTATCTCCCAGAATTTTTCGTTGTGCTATTTTCCACCAGGAAGGAAAATCTTATTGGTTAACTGATTCATCCTGGAGGAAATTAAAGAAAAATTAATTTATTTACTTTTGGGTACAATATTTGAATTATATTTGATTTATGGATATACAGAAATTAAAAAATAACAAAAGTGTATATATAATTTTATTTTCTCTTGCTTTATTTTTTGTAGTTTTTATTATCAGCTACTCACGGCTTACCACTCAGAGTGTTCCCGTTTTTTCTGAAAAGGGTGCTGACCATGGAATTCTCAATCCGATTAATTCATTTGCAAAAAGATCTTGTGTTAATAAAGGACGTACCGCTTTTTATAATTTTACAGATGTTCAGAAAATTCTTATACAAAATACTTACAAGGAATCTAACAATGTTTCTGTAGTATTTCGCTTGACTGTGAAATTTCCATCTAGTGCAAAAAAACTTTCTGGTCTGGAAGCAGTAGAGAATATTCCTGTTCAGATTGGTTTTCTTGATAGTAATGATTTTGATAAAAAAGGAAAATTAAACTTTTCTTTGGAAAACCATAAATTGGTTTCATGTAATATGGTTCACGTTCTTGAACCTGAGAAAAAAATAAAAACTTTTGATGTTTCATTCGCCATTCCATGTGATAAACTTTCTAATGTTCTTGAATCAAAAGAAGGCATATTTATTCAAAGTGAACTTACCCTCTGGCTTCAAAATATAATTATTTCACCAGCAATTATCGGATTTGATATTTCCCGAGAAATTCCTTTTTATGGATTTTCTTCAAATGGTGGAAAACTTGATTTTGATATCACATCCTTTGACTTTACTGGAAGTTCTAATATTTTTCCTGTTCTTTATTCTCCATCATCAATAATGCCGGAATATACCTTGAAATTAAAATCTGATGAAAATCCGGAAGCTTCTTTCTCTTTTGGTGGAGAAAATATCACTATTAAACGACTTGAAGAATATCATCTTTCTACACTGGCCTTAAAAAATCCATTTTCAAATATGGTATTAAAAAATCATAGTGAAAATGTTAAAGCAGTTCTTCTAGGAATTAATCATGATTCAGTTTCTGATGAATCTTTAGGTAATAATGGACCTTATGTAGTTAATCCAATAAAAACAGACCCAGGTTTGATTACAGGATGGCCACAGGAAAACTGGCGATTTTCTGAATATGAACTTTTCGAATGGGATCGAAATCCTAATGTTTTATTTTTTGACACGAAAAATTATTCCGTACAAAGTAAGTTTTTTGGCAGAATTGCATTCTTCATTGAAAAAGAAGGTTATAAGGGGAAACTTCTTACAAATGAAGAGCTTGAAGGCAAACATGATTATAATGCTCATGATTATTCAGCTGAAAGTTTTGAAAAATTCTTTAATAAAGCATTCCGTTTGAATTTCCGATTAAATCCTGAAGAAGAACTTTTACTGGAAATTTTGGTTCGTAATAATATCCTTGAAAGAACGACGGATCCATTAAATCCTTATATTTCAAAAGGTGGAGCTGTTCTTTCCATTTCCCGACAGATTCCATATTATAACCGAGTTTCTCTTCTTGCTCATGAAGGTTGGCATACACTATATTTTATCGATCCTGATTTCAGGGATTATGTTTCTGTTGTTTATAATATTTTTGATCCGTCTTCTAAACAATTTCTTACTGATTATTTTAAAAGTCAACCTTCCTTAGGCTATGACACAAACGATGAATACCTTATGCAAAATGAGTTTATGGCTTATATACTTCAGCATAAGGAAGGGCAGGCAGGTGAGTATTTTGTAAAACGAGCTTCCTGGCCGTCTGTAAAGAAATTTACTCCGGATCTTTGTAATTATATAAATGAAACTGCGGGCTCTGGATTTGATGATTGTCTTTTAATGCTGCAAGATTTTGTTTTTGATAAATATAAATTGAAATCGGGTAATATTGGTTTATGCAGTTATTAAACATTGACCAAAAGCTAGAAATCTATTAATATAGAAAAACTAATATTTTAAATATGTTTAGGGGTTTTTTATCAGTCTTTTTAGACTTTCATAATAAAATCCTCTTAAGTAAATCCTCTAAGTGGAGATAAAAAATGGGTGCTATTGGTATTGTACTTTTGGTTGCATTTGTAATCGTTTGTGTTCTTCTCGTTCTTCTGGTAATTTTACAGGATGACGGTGAAAATGGTATGGGTGGACTCCTTGGTGGACGTACAACTGCTGCTTTCGGATCACACTCTGCAAGTGTACTTACAAAAACAACAACTGTTCTTGTTGTTCTTTTCTTTGTTCTGGCTCTTGGCCTTGCTCTTGTTAACAAAAAGGCAAAAGTTGATAGTGACCTTGTTCCAACAACAACACTTGAAACAGAATCTTCAGCTGAAACAACTGAATCATCTGGAAACTGGTGGGCTGAATCTACAGACGCTGAATAAGTTTTCAGTTTTTTCTGAATTATAATTACAAAGCATTAAATATTGGGTGTTTTCTCCGATGTTTAATGCTTTTTTTATTTAACCCTTTTAATTGCATTAAATATCAAAAATATCTATAATGTATTCAAACATATTCAGGTTGGTTGATATGATTTGTGACTTCATTAAAGCAGAATCAATAATTTATGAACTGGAAGGCAAGGAAAGGGACGAAGTACTTGCGGAATTAACAGAAAAACTTATCTACCTGAATTCAAATCTTAAACGTGAAGATGTATTTAATGCACTTGTGCAGCGAGAAGAGAAAATGAGTACTCTTGTTGCAAAAGATCTTGCAGTCCCACATATTGTTTCATCTTCTGTATCTGAAACTGTAATTTGTATAGGAATTTCTCACAAGGGTGTGGAATTCAATATGGAAAGTTCAAACAAGGAAGAAAATTCTGCCAAACTTATTTTTTGTATTGTTTTTCCAGAAGATAAACCTGATGAACACCTTCAAATCTTGAAAGAAATTCTTTTGTTAATAAAAGAACCTATGTTTATGGAATCCATTCTGAAAGCTCAGAATGGTTCTGAAATAATTGATATTATTCAAAATTCTGGAGATTAAAAATGGCTGGAAACGAAGAAGTTAGTATTATTGCGCATCTTCTGGAAGTAGAAAAACAGGCTTCACAAGTTATTTCTGTTGCAAATGTTAAAGCTGACAAGAAGATTTCAGAAGCTAAAATTGCTGCCGATGCTGAGTTTAAAAAGCTTTTCACTGAAAAATCAGATAAAATCCAGAATGATTTCAATGAAAACAAAACAAGAATTGTGGATGAACACAATAAAGTGATGGAAGAATACAAATCTTCCGTAGAAAATAAAGCACAGAATAAAGAAAATTTTAATGCATTTCTTGATAAAGTGCTTTTTGAATAACCTCGGGATTCAGATATATGGATAGAGACGGCGCAAGAGCATTTGTTTATGCAAAAGCCTGTGGAGTGCTTGGTAAATCATTTACCGGGGAAAAAGCTTCAAGACTTTTTGAACAAAAATCACTTACTGATTTATGGAATCTTCTCTTTAAGACAACAGCACCTTTAATCCCTGAAGTTGTTTTAGCTCAAAAAATCGAAGAAGAATCTTTCAATCGCTTTATTTCACAATATGTTGATTTTATTGCACAATTTGATTCTCCAGAAACATACTTGAGTGACCAGTTCTTTATTTATGAAGTAGAAAATCTTAAAGAAGTTATTGATGCTTTATGCGCCGGAGAAAAGAAAATTCCAAATCTTCTGGATTTGGGAAAATATACTACTCTTCATTTTGATCAGTGGCCAAATCTAGAAAAAATTACTGCTGGAACTGAATATTCATGGTTAAAAGAGCTTCCAGATATTCATCACCAGCAAGAAGTTGAATTTAAACTTGATATCCAGGCTGTAAAACATCTTTGGACTTCGATTTCAGAAATTAAAGGTGAAGAAGGGGAAGCTGTAAAAAATCTTTTCCTTGAAGAATTAATTTTACAGAATATTGTCTGGGCATTAAGACTTAAATTAAATTTTGGAATGTCAAAAGAAGAAGTAATTCCACATTTAATGTATGTAACAGAAAAACCTTCTTCACAGGACCCGCTTTGTTCACAGGCTATAAAAGTTTTGGATAAAGACCCTGAAAATTATGAACATTGGATTAACTGGAATTACAAAGATCTGGTGAATCCCAAAACAGACGTAATCTGGAGAATTGAACCTTCATGGATTGAAAAAAAATCCAAGGTGATTCAGAATAAAAAAGCATCAAGATTGTTCCATTGTTACCCTGTAACAAGTGCATCTTTAATAGGTTGGTTCAAACTTAAACAATTTGAACTTAGTTGTATTAGAATGGCGGTTGAAGGTCTCCGCTTAAATGAAAAACCTGAGCTGGAGTATTAAAAAATGGCAAGAACAGCACAAATGAAACTTGTAGAACTTATGGTTCTCAAAGAAGATATTTCCAGAGTAATTGAGTTTATCGGTAAAAAAGAAAGTTTTCAGTTCCAGACAAAACTTTCAGACAAGAATTCATCAGAACCTGATGGAATAATGAATATCGACCGTGAATTTCTGGATAAACTTAATCATATAAAAGCATCTCTTGGACTTGAATTAGAAGGAAGAATTGATCCTTCCATTTCAATTCCGTCTGATGAAGACAGAAATCAAGCTGCTCATCTTTTTAGTATTTTCGATGAACTTTCTGACAGAATTAAAGATGTGACCTCTGAAGCAGAAAGAGTAAATAATGCTTACTCGGAAGCTCTTTCTTTTGCAAATCTTAAAGTGCCTTATTCGGAACTTGAACATCTGTCTTTCCTTTCAATGAAAATTGGAAAAATTGATCCAAAAGATTTTGACGCCTTAAAAGAAGCTGTTGGTGGAAATGGTGTAATTATCAGTCTCGGAGAAGATAAATCTCACATTCTTGCTGCTTCTTCTAAAAAAGGCCGTTTTGCCGTTGATACAGAACTTAAAAACTTTAATTTCATTAATATGGAAATCCCAAAAGATTTTAATGGAGTTCCAGATGAAGTCCTTGAAGGGCTTTCTCAGAAAAAACATATTGCTGATTCTAAAGTTGAAGAAATTACAAAAGAAAAACAAAATTTTGCAGATACTCATAAAGAAATCATCAGTAAACTTTGTGCATCTTTTGCCATTGGAACACAGGTTCTTGATGTTCAGAATAAACTGGAATCCACTGAACTTGTTTACAGAATTACAGGATGGGTTCCAGCAAAAGAATCTTCGGAATATATGTCTTCTTTAGACAGCATTACTGAAGGACGAATTGCAATCCGTCTTTATGAACCATATGAAGTTCCAGCTGTTATGAGTGGAAAAGAACAAGTTCCTGTAAAGTTAAGTCATGGTAAATTTGTTAAAAGCTTTGAACGAATGATTTTCAGTTATGGTTCTCCTGTCTATGGAACAATTGACCCAACTCCATTTGTCGCTATCTTCTTTACTTTCCTTTTTGGTTTTATGTTCGGAGACTTTGGTCAGGGACTTTTCATTGCCTTATTCGGTGTTCTCATGGCTTGTAAAGTTGTAAAAGTAGGTGGCTGGAATAAATTTGCTCCAATCTTTATGGGAGTTGGTTTTACAAGTTCAATTATGGGACTTCTAACAGGTGAATGTTTCTCTGGAGAAAAACTTCTTGAACCATTTGCAGAATTTGTAACGGGTCTTTTCGGAACACCTCGTGCACCTATTATAAAAATGATGCCATCAAGTGATCCAAATTCTATAAAAACAATGTTTGCTGTTTTTGGAGTTGCTATTGGTGTTGGATTCATAATCAACTCTGTAGGTCTTATAATTAATATCGTAAATAATTTAATCAAAAAACGTTATGGTGATGCATTCTTTGGAAAAACTGGACTTGCCGGAACACTTTGGTTCTGGTACATCATAGCACTGGTAATTCGAATTGCAGCTTTCAAACACTCTATCCAGGTTTATGACTGGATTATTATTGGTATTACTTTATTCTTCTCTGCATTTGGTGAACCATTTGAACGCCTTGCTAACGGACACCGTCCTGTAATGGAAAATGGTTTTGGTGCAATGCTTATTGGTGGTGTTGTTGAACTGATTGAAGTAATTTCAACATATATGTCAAATACAATGAGTTTTATTCGTGTTGGAGCCTTTGCTCTTTCACACGCTGTTTTAGGATTCCTGGTACATACACTTACAGAAATGGTTGGTGGTGTAGTAAGCCCTGCAGGTATCATTGTAATGATTATTGGTAATGGAATTATCATTGTACTGGAAGGAATGATTGTTGCAATTCAGTGTATCCGTCTTCAGTATTATGAATTCTTCTCAAAGTTTTATAAAGAAACAGGACGTGAATTCGTTCCGTTTAAGTTTGAATATTAATTTTAATATTACAAACCTATAAAAAGTAAATTTTATCGTTCATTAATAAGGAGTTAAATTATGAACAAGAAATTTTTTGTTATCCTTGGAATGCTTATCGCATTTGCATCAACATGTCTTTTTGCTAACGAAACTGCAAATGTTTCTGCAGAAGAAACAGCAATTGAAGCTGTAGAAGATGCTACAGAGGGTGGAATTTCACAGGCTGCCAAATATGTTGCTGCTGCAATCGCTGTTGCAATGGCTTGTCTTGCTGGTGGTATCGCTGTAGGTAAAATTGGTGCTGCTGCTATGGGCGCTATGGCTGAAAACCCAGAAGTATCTGGAAAAGCTCTTCCATTCGTTGGTCTTGCTGAAGGTATTTGTCTTTGGGGTATGCTGGTTGCTGTTCTTATTCTTATTCTGTAGTTTTTTTTCAAAAGTTACGAAGAATACTAACATCTATCTAACTTTAGAAAATTAGCTCAAGAAAGAAAAATTATAATGAAATTTTATGTAATCGGTTCACGGGAAATTGTACTCGCATTTAATCTTGTTGGGGTAGAAGGTGTTTATGCTGAAACCCGCGATGAAGTGTTGGATGCATTTAACCGTGCAACCGGAAAACTTGGTGACAATAATCTGCCTCATGGAGAAGTTCCACGTGTTCTTATTCTTACAGAAGATGCAGCGGCATTAATTGAAGAAGAAGAATATAGCTGGCAGAAAACCGGAAAATACCCTCTGATAGTGGAAGTTCCTGGATTGCAAGGGCATTTGGAAGGGAAAAAATCTCTTTCTGCTGCTATTCGTGAAGCAGTGGGAATTCAAATTTAGTTTGGGACTGGAATCTCATGGAAGAACTAAGATCAACAGAAATTTTAGACAAAGAAATTATCGCCGATGCTCAGAAAAAAGCCGAACGAATTAATGCAAAGGCTGACGAAGAATGTGCCAGAATTGCATCTTCGGTACAAGGGCGTGTTGAAGAAGAAATTCGAAAAGCAAACGAAAGTTTAAGTCTAAAAATTTCAAGTTTTAAAAGAGATCTGGACGCCTCTGTTCCATTGGAAAAGGCTCGTTTTTATGTTTCGTTTGTTCAGAACTCTATTGAAAAAAATATAAATGAATATTTATCTTCAGTTTCAGAAGATAAAATTATTGGACTTCTGGTTTCTAAAACTAAGGATGTTCAATTTGAAGACTTAAACCTGAAAGCCTATGTATATGGTCTTGATGAAAAAAAGGCAGAAAAGGCATTAAAAGATGTTTTAGGTAAAAAGCTTCAGGGAATTGAAAAAACAGAGTTCAATCGAATTATATATGAAGATTCATTCCTGACAGATAACAAGGGAATTATCCTTCTGTCTGAAAATCAGGAAATAAAATGCCGATTTACTCTTACTCAGATTATTGACGGCATTCTTGATAAATATCGCGCTGAATTAGCTGAAGCCCTTTTTGGTAAAGATTCGGAATAGGGGGAGCTTGAAAATGATCGAAGGTAAAATTACAAAAATCTCAGGCCCAATTATTTATGCTTCCGGCCTGGATGGATGCGGTCTTTACGACGTTGTTGATGTAGGTGAAGCTAAACTTATTGGTGAAATTATCCGTCAGAATAAAGGCAATGCCACTATTCAGGTTTACGAAGAAGATACAGGTATGTATGTTGGTGAAAAAGTTGTGAGCCAGCAGAGACCTCTTTCTCTTCGACTTGGACCTGGACTGGTTGGAACAATTTATGATGGTATTCAGCGTCCTTTGAAAGCAATGTATGAATCCTCTGGAGCATTTCTTCTTCCTGGTGAAAGAAGTGAACCTTTGGATACAGAAAAAAAATGGCATTTTGAGGCAATTGCTTCTGAAGGTGACCCAATCAAAATGGGACTGGTGCTTGGAACTGTAAAAGAAACTGAATCTATTACACAGAGTATCATGGTTCCACCAACTATTCGTGGTCGAGTTCTTAAAACCTTTAAAGGGACTGGAGATTACACAATTGATGAAGTAATCGGAACAACAGAATTTGATGAAGAAATCAAACTTTCTCAGTACTGGCCGGTTCGTAAACCTAGACCTTTTGCAGAAAAACTTTCAGTTTCAGAACCATTGGTTACAGGACAGCGAGTTATTGATGTGTTCTTCCCACTTTCAAAAGGTGGAACTGCTGCAATTCCAGGCGGTTTCGGAACTGGAAAAACTATGACCCAGCATGCTGTTGCAAAATGGTGCGATGCTGACCTTATCGTTTATATTGGTTGTGGTGAACGTGGAAACGAAATGACAGAAGTTCTTTCCGAATTCCCAGAACTGATAGACCCAAGAACTGGTCGTTCTATCATGGAACGTACAATTCTTATTGCCAATACTTCAAATATGCCTGTTGCTGCCCGTGAAGTTTCCCTTTATTCAGGAATCACACTTGCAGAATATTTCCGTGACATGGGTATGGCAGTTGCAATTATGGCCGACTCAACTTCCCGTTGGGCAGAAGCACTCCGTGAACTTTCCGGCCGTATGGAAGAAATGCCGGCAGAAGAAGGATTCCCTGCCTATCTTCCAACACGCCTTGCTTCATTCTATGAACGTGCAGGACGAGTTACTTCACTTTGCCAGAAAGAAGGTTCTGTTTCAATTATTGGAGCTGTTTCACCTCCAGGTGGTGACTTCTCAGAACCTGTTACACAGCATACAAAACGATTTATCCGTTGTTTCTGGGCTTTGGACCGTGAACTTGCAAATGCTCGCCATTATCCTGCTATTGGATGGATTGATTCGTATTCTGAATATGCAGATGAAGTAAAAGACTGGTGGCAGCTTCACAATCCACTTTGGGCTTCTTTACGTCAGAAATCTTTGGATCTTCTTAAAAATGAACAGAGACTTCAGCAGATTGTTAGACTTATTGGACCAGATGCTCTTCCAGACAGCGAACGGCTTGTTTTGAAAGTAGCCGAAATGATTAAAAACGGCTTCCTTCAGCAGAATGCATTTGACGATGTAGATAAATATTGTTCAACTGAAAAGCAGATTGTAATCCTTGAATTGATTATGGAATTTTATGATCGGGCACTTGAAGCTCTTAAAAAAGGTTTTGCTCTTCCTAAAATTATTGCTCTTCCAGTTTGCAATGAACTTGTTCGTATTAAATATGATTATCCGAACGATAAAGTGGGTGAGATTCAAAACGTCCGCACTCACATGGACACCCAGTTTGCAGATTTAATGTAAGCTTAAATTTGATGAAGGTGAATTATGAAAGGTGTTGAATACAAAGGAATGACAATGGTCGATGGACCAATTGTTGTTATGAAAAAAACTGAAAACGTATTTTACGGCGAAACAGTAATGCTCCGTGACCGTTTTGGAGAAAAACGTACAGGTCGAGTAATTGATATTAGTGATGAAGCTGTTGTTGTTCAGATCTTCGGCAATACAACAGGTCTTGATATTGATGAAACAACCTGTGAATTCCTGAAAGAACCTTTGGAACTTCGTGTTGGAGAAGGTCTTTTAGGTCGTGTTTTTAACGGTCTTGGGCAGCCAATTGATGGATATCCTGAAATCATTTCTTCTAAAAAACTTAATGTAAATGGTTATCCAATAAATCCTTTCGCACGTGTTTATCCTCGTGACTTTATTCAAACTGGTATTTCAGCTATCGACGGAATGAACTCGCTTGTTCGTGGACAGAAACTTCCAATTTTCTCAGGAAATGGACTTCCACACAATAAACTTGCGGCTCAGATTATCCGCCAGGCAAAACTTCGTAATTCAGATGAAGAGTTTGTTATGGTATTTGCCGGAATGGGTATTAAATATGACGTTTCGAAATTCTTCCAGGATACTTTTGAACAGTCTGGTGTATTAAGCAACGTTGTTATGTTTCTTTCTCTGGCAGATGCTCCTTCAATTGAACGTACAATTACACCTCGTTGTGCACTTACCGCAGCTGAATATCTGGCTTACGAAAAGGGAAAGCATGTTCTTGTAGTTATGACTGATATGACAAACTACTGTGAAGCACTTCGTGAAATATCAACAACACGTGGTGAAGTTCCAGGACGTAAAGGTTACCCTGGATACCTTTATTCCGACCTTGCTGAACTTTATGAACGTGCAGGAAAGATTAAAGGTTCAAATGGATCTATTACACAGATTCCAATCCTTTCCATGCCAAACGATGACATTTCACATCCAATTCCTGACCTTACAGGTTATATTACAGAAGGACAGATTGTTCTCGACAGAGAATTATCTCAGAAAGGACTTTATCCACCTGTTTCTGGACTTCCAAGTCTTTCACGCCTTATGAAAGACGGTATTGGTAAAGAAATGACCCGTGAAGACCATGCTGATGTTTCAAGTCAGTTATTTGCTTCTTATTCAAAAGTTAAATCTATCAGAAACCTGGCAGCTATTATTGGAGAAGAAGAACTTTCAGAGCTTGATAAACAATACTTGAAATTTGGTACTCGATTTGAAAATGAATTCCTGACTCAGGGCGAATTTGAAAATAGAACAATCGAAGAAACACTTGAAATTGGTTGGGATGTTCTAAGTGAACTTCCAAGAAGTGAATGGTTCCGTATTCGCGGTGAATATATAGAAAAATATGCCAAAGCTTAATATCGCGCCAACAAAATCAAACCTTCTCACAATGAAAGAACAGCTCGCTGTTTCTTCAAATGGTTATGAACTGCTTGAAGAAAAGCGTGAAATTCTTGTACGTGAATTGATGCATATGGTACAGCAGGTTCAACTTTTGGAAACAGAAATTGATAAGGCTGTTGAAAAAGCTTACCCGGCTCTTAAACGTATGCTTATGCGTGATGGTGCGGACCAGGTAGAAAGAATTTCACATTCTGTTCATTATGATTTTGGAATGCAGGAAAAACAGATTACTTTAGGAGGTCAGACATTTTCTTCACTTGATGTTCAGCTTCCTAAAAAAGAACTTTTTTATTCATTTCTTGGAACTGATGCTAATACAGACGAAGTAGTAAATAATTTTTTTGATCTTCTTTCTTTGCTTACACAAATGGCATCCATTAGAACTATTGTCTGGCGACTAGCAGAAGAAGTTCGTAAAACACAGAGACGTGTTAATGCCTTGGATAAAATGATTATTCCTCAGACTATTGAGACCACCAAATATATTGAAGGAGTTCTTGAAGAACGTGAACGTGAAAATGTTTTTGTTCTGAAAGCCCTTAAAAAACGAGGAAATAAATAATCATAATATCAAAAAGACGGAGAGGTTATGGCAAAAGATTTTTTTAAGAGAATCATCGTCGCTGTAAATGGGTCTGAAGCATCAATACAGGCTGCAATGTATGGCATCATGATGTCCAGATGTTATAACCTTAAAATGAAGGCTATTTATGTTGTAGATACTGCAACTATAAAATACCTTTCATTAAATAAATTTCTTATCGATGAAGAAAAGTTACATTACGAAGACCAATTAACACAAGATGGAGCAAATTATTTAAAATATGTGGAAAGGTTGGCTCTTTCAAAAGGCGTTAAAATTGAAACTCAACTTTTGACTGGTGGGGTTTATTCAGAAATCGTAAAAGCAGCTGATGATTACAATGCTGACTTACTTCTCCTTGGTGGAAATCATTCAAATTCTTCCAAAGGGTCAAAATCATCTACTTCTGATGCTGAAAAAAATATTCTGTTGTCAGCCCACGTTCCAGTCTTATTTGTTCAAAAACCTGAAATTGAACGTTTATTTAAAAATATTTAATTATTTATGAAAGACTGTTACAAAATACTTGGAGTTCCTCATAATGCATCTTTAAGTGAAATCAAACATGCATACAGGGAAAAAGCAAAATTATATCATCCTGACTCTTTGGGTGATGATGCCAAACGAGATGAATTTAATGAACTAAATCAGGCATATCGGGTTTTATCTGATGCTCGTCAAAGGCAAATTTTTAATGATTCTTTTTTTACAAAATTTCACTCAAAAAAGGGAAGTGAAGAAAGTTTTGATTACCGAAAATGGCTTATGGAAAGAAATGATGATGAGTCATGGGCCAAGTTAATTGTTGTAGACCTTATGCGTGGTCGCGAAGATGATGCAGTAAAGGAATTTATCGAAATTCAATCAAGTCGTCATGCATTTTCATTTAAACATTGGTTTACACGTGAAGATTTTATGGATTATGGTTACATTCTTTCCGAAGAACTGGTTATCCGCGGTCAATATTATGATGCATTCCTCCTTCTTGAACAGGTAATTCTTATGGAATACAGTTATGAATATTTCAGACTGTTTTTCCCTGAAGTTATGAGTTTTACACTTTCAATTCTCCGTCATAATATTGAAGGAGTGATTTCAGACGAACTAGCATTAGATGTTTATGAAAGAGCCTTGGAATTAAAGTTTTCAAAAAATGATGATGCTTTTTTTCTTTCAAAAATGGCTGTTATTTATCATAGAATGGGAGACCATAAAACAGCAGAATTAATTGAGCAAATGCATTTATAAATTAAAAAGTTCATTCATCTTTTCGTGAAGATTCTTCATGTTAACAGGTTTACTCATGTGAAAATTTATTCCTGCTTTCAATGATTTTTCTTTATCTTCTTTGAAGGCATTTGCAGAAATGGCAATAATTGGAATCTCAAAATCTTTTCTCCCTGACTTACGAATTCTTTGAGCACATTCATTTCCATCCATTTCCGGCATCTGAATATCCATAAGGATCATATCATATTCAAACTCTTTAGATGATGTATAAAGAGAAAAGGCTTCTGTTCCATCAAATGCATCAACATATTTTGCGCCGGTTTTCTTTAACATCAAGTTAATGATTTCAACATTTAGTTTATTATCATCAACAACCATTACTTTCTTTGAACTGAAATCAGGATATTGATTTTTTGAAATATCAACTTTATTTTCTGTTTTATTTGATGAAGATAATGTTTTTTCTTCATTACAAATAGTATCGCTATTAGGGATATTACTGGTAGAAGGGTTTTTTGATTTTAAGAAATCCTGTGGTTTCAAGAGTGATTTACAAACATCAAAAAGCATTGAAGAAGAAACTGGCTTTGTAATATATCCATTTACTCCTAATGATTCTGTTTTTATTATATCTTCATCCAGAACATTTCCTGTCATAGCAACAATTTTCAGATTTCTATAATATTCTGAATTTGTTGAACGAATTAACCTAACAGCTTCTGAGCCATCCATAACAGGCATCTGCATATCCATAAAAACAATGTGGTACAGATTATTCCTTTTTTCAGAATCTTTAATTTTATCGATGGCTTCTAGTCCATTAGTCGCTGTTTCAATTTTAATACCGGTTTTTTTCAAAAAAGCTTCAGCAACCATCAGGTTAACATTATTGTCCTCAACCAATAATGCATGAAAAGTTGAAAGATCTGGAATTTGCTGATTATTTTCAGCTAATTTGCATAATTCATCTGTAATTTGTTTTATCTGGGAAGCAATTTGTTTTATATCTTGAGAGGATTTATCCGATTGTTTTCCATTTTTTGAAAGAGAAATGATTTTATCAAATTTTTCAAGAATTTCACTGTTATCCATACTATACCCCAGTTTACTTTTCTAAAGCTGCAATTTTCTGTAAAGTATCTCTCGCCTTAATTCTTACTTTTGAATCATTTGCTGGAAATAAGAAATTTTTAAGTATCTCTTTTCCATGTTTATTAAATGCCGGACGTCCCATAAAATGACAGATAGAATAAACTGCATCACAAATATTCATCTGCAATTTTACATTTCTAAGTGAAGTCTTAGCTGCAAGATTTTCTAATGCATTTAAAATTTCACTATCTGGGTCATAACCGGATTTACTTATACCTATTGTAATACAGTTTAACACAGAATTGTTATTTTCTTGTAATAAAAGTTTAGAAGTCATATGAGTTGTATATCTGGTACCATAAAGAGGAAGCTGATTAAATAAAGAAATCAAACCCGATGCATTTGATAGAAATACAGATGGTTCTTCTCTAGTGCCGAAATAACTTTCTGAATTCGTTTTAATATATGCTTCACAAGCGCTGAGTAAATCCGATGTATATTCAATCTCTTTATTTCCGTAATATCCGGCTTCAAGTGATTTATAACGCTCTTCACTGGTTATGGCCTGATTTAAGCTGGAATGATACAAGTTACTGTAAACAGAAGAATTTACATTAAGGTAGTCTAAATAATAATCATATTTATTGTTTAAATTTTTTCGTCCCGTATGCTGTTCAACAATATAAGCTTCCATAGACCAGTTATCTTTGACAATTACAAGGGTATTATTTTCAGTGAAAAATAAATAATTCCATTTTGTTTTGCCTTTATTTTCTGGAAGAATACCAGACCATTTCAAAAGTCCATCTTTATTCAAGAAAACCGCTGAAGAATCGTCTGAAATAAAAATTCCTTCTTCAGTTATTTTTGTTTCAGAAATATTTTTAAGATTCATTTCAGGTAAAAGGGAAGTCCATAAAATTTTTCCGCTGTAACTATCAATACAAAAAATCTTTAATTTATTATTATCACCCGTAATAAAAAATCCATTAGAATCCTGATTATCAGAAATAAAAAAATTTGATTTACTGGTTACATACATTTTTTTATCTAAAACAAAACGATTTATTGTTTTGTCATTTTGAATTCCAAACAAGCCGGCTGAACCATCCGAAAAAGTAACAAAAATTCCTTTAGAAGAAGATGCGGCTGTTAATATTTCTCCCGCAAAAGTAATTTCTTCAATAATTTTTCCGAAGGGTGTAATCCTTAAAGCCTTAGTCTTTCCTTCATCAAGTTTTTTTAAAAATAATACCAGGCTTCCATCTTCCAATTCCTGGACCGGTAAGATTGATTGTTCTTCAGTATTCAGTAACCATTTACAAATCCCATTAATTCCATAACAAGCAAGCTGTTTTTTTCCTTGAACAAAAAATCTTCCATCTCTTCCTTCATAGACTTCACCTGAAAATTCAAAGTCTAAAATACGGTTCCAAAGTAAAACTCCAGAAGGATTAATTAATGTCATTTTTATCCCGTTACCGGAAATGATTAATGTAAAATCTTTTGAAATGGTTTTTATATAAGTTTCTGAATTAACCGAAAACCTTTGTTCCCATAAAATAACTCCATTATTTGTAACAGAAGAAACTGTTTTCCCGTCAGAAGCACAAATAAATCCATAAGGTGTTAAAACAGGTTTTAATAAAAGTTTTCCCCCTGTAACTTGACTCCATGAATAATTTGTATTGGAAAGTGTTGTCTGCCCGAAAACAATTGATGAGAAAAATAGAATTGAGAACAATAGGAAATTCTTTTTCAAACTAATCCAGCTTTTTTCTTAATTCAATAAGGCTTTCGATGTGTGATGTATTAGGATAAAAATCAAGAAGCCAGATATTTGCAATTTCATAACCTTTTTTACAGAGCTTTGAAATATCACGGGCATGAGTTGCCGGATCACAAGACATTGAAATAATCTGATTTGCTCCTGATTTTGATAAATAATCTAAAACTGGTTTTTCCATTCCACTTCTAGGAGGATCTATTATAATTGCGTCAAATTTCGGACAGGAATACGAACAATTTTTTACCCAGTTTTCACCACTCATTCCATAACTTATATGATTTGTTCCCATCATATTTTTTTCAGCAAATACAAGGGCATCTCTGTTATGTTCAACAAGAGTTACTTTTTTTGCTTTGTCTGCGGCAAAAACGGAAAGGCTTCCACATCCTGAATACATATCAAGTACATTATCACAATTCCATAAAATATCACGAATCAGGCAACATGTTTTTTCAAATACAAACATATTTGATTGAAAAAAACCACGAACATCAAATGTAAGTGTTTTGTCGGAAATCTGAACCGTAACTTCATTTTCTGGTGAGGCTGCTGTACCTGCAAAATATCGATTTTCCTTAAATTTATATTTCCGTGAAGATTTTCCTGACTGAATTACTTTCTGTACTACTTTTTCCTGGTTTTTAGCTATAACCAGTTTGTCTTCGTTATTTATAACTCTATCACTTCCAAAAAAATGGATTCTGCCTTTAGGCCTCATAGAGATTTCTGTATTTTTAAGAAATTCATTAATTTTTTCTTCTGCACACAAACAGTTCTCAATAGGAATTATTGAATTCTTCCTTTTTTCAGATAGTCCACCATCTGTAAGCTGAAATCGGGCTCTATACCCAGTAGAAGGACCTGTTACTGTTTTGATTTTCTCTAAAGGAAACTCAACTCCATTATTTTCGAGCATTTCCCAAAGCATTTTTCGTCTGAATTCTGTTTGCGCTTCAGAATCAATATGCATCATATTACATCCACCGCAAATACCATAATATTTACATTCTGGTTTTACACGATGCTTAGAAGGTTCAAGTATGTTTACAATTTCAGCATTATCATAATCGTTTTTCTGCTCAGTTATACGAATCTCTAATTTTTCTCCAGGAACTGCATAAGGAATAAATACATTTTTTCCTTGTATTTTTCCTATACAATTTCCCCCAAAAACAATTTTATCGGTTATAATATTCTGTAATTCCATATAAAATATTATAGAGAAAATAACACTTTTATTGAATGAGGCCTAATTATGCAGTTAAAAAATTTTTTTATTACAATGAGTGATGGATTTGAAATTGCCTGTAACAGATGGATTCCAGACGAAGATGTAGAAATAAAAGGAGTTATACAGCTTCACCATGGCTTATGCGAACATTCATTGCGTTATGACCGTTTTGGCTCAGTTTTAGCAGAAAATGGATATGTTTTAAATGCCTATGATATGCGAGGCCATGGAAAAACTGCTCAAAATGCAGAATCTAAGGGTACAGGTTTATTTGGAAAACTAGCCGATAAAGACGGATTTTTAAGAGTAACTGATGATCTTCATGAAATTATTGATTCATTAAAAAAAGATTATCCTGGTAAAAAAGTAATTCTTATGGGCCATTCATTCGGTTCTTTTGTAAGCCAATGTTTATTAGAACGTTTCGAAAATGAAGTTGATTTATGTATTCTTAGTGGAACTTCTGGTCCAATGGCTATTACTGGAATTGGAAAAATCGTTGCAAAACTGGTAAAAACCTTCAAAGGCGGGGACAAACCTAGTCCATTCCTGAAAAAACTGTCATTTGGAAGTTATAATAAAAGAATTCAGAATCCGGAAAGTCCTAATTCATGGACATCTTCCGATAAAACTGCTGTCATGCTTTACGATTCTGATGCATGGTGTCAGATTTCTCTGAAAACATCTTTTTATTACGATATGACATGGGGACTTTCTTACATTCATAAAAAAGCAAATATGAAAAAAGTTCCTCAGAATCTTCCGATTTTGTTTATTTATGGTTCAGAAGATCCTGTTAGTAATTATGGTAAAACCATAAAAAATCTTATTAAAATTTATATTGATAACGGTGTTCAGGATATTGAAGAAATCTGCTACGAAGGAGACCGTCACGAACCGCTAAATGAGGTAAATCGTGAAGAAGTTGAACAGGATATACTTGAGTGGATTGCTAAAAAATTATAATATCGTGAATTGTGTTAATTAGATACGGAACTAACAAATTCGGCAAACCAGTAAAAAAAGCCGTTATTTATACAAAAGAAGAACATAATATTCCTCGCGATAAAATCGACAGAGATGCTGTTTTTATTATTAACAGACTCCATGATGCAGGTTTTTCTGCCTTTATTGTAGGCGGTGCAGTAAGGGATCTTTTAGTTGGAAATACACCTAAAGATTTTGATATTGTTACAGACGCAACACCTGGTAAAATAAAAAGACTTTTTAGAAATTCACGAATAATTGGTCGTCGATTCAGACTCGTTCATGTAGTTTTTGGTCAGAAAATATTTGAAGTTTCTACATTTCGTTCAAACGAAGAAGGTTCAGTAGGAAATGAATTTGGATCTATGGACGAAG
This sequence comes from Treponema sp., assembly GCA_024402565.1. Classification (GTDB taxonomy): domain Bacteria; phylum Spirochaetota; class Spirochaetia; order Treponematales; family Treponemataceae; genus Treponema_D. The sequence goes on from JAKSTM010000004.1 coordinate 106,778, forward strand.
ATGTTATGAGACGTGATTTTACAATCAATGCTCTTTATTATGATCCTTTCCAGGAACAGGTTATTGATTATGTAAATGGTGTTAAGGACATAAAAAAACATGTTTTGAAACCGGTTATTCCTTTAGACAGAATTTTTGTAGAAGATCCTGTTCGTATGATTCGTGCCATTAAATATTCTGTTACTACAGATTCTAAAATGTCACACGCATTACGTTCAAAAATCCGACATTCTTCTAATCTTTTAAGTACAATTTCTCCATCTCGGTTAACTGAAGAGTTGCTGAAAATTATTAATGGGGGACATGCAGCCCCAATTATTAGAGAAGCTTTGGATGCAGAAGTATTTATGTACCTTCAACCTGCAGCAAGTCATATAATCTATACAAATAAGCATTTTGAAGAAGATTATATGAAAAGTATGATGGCCCTGGATGAGCTTGTAAAATCAGATAAAGATTCCCGACAAGGAAAGAAATTATATTATTTGATTTATGATTTTACAAAAAGCCTTACTGATTGGGAAAAAGAAATCAAAAATAAAACTAGCAGTTCAGAACTTTATGCCAGAACATGGCGAGAATGCCGTAATTTCGTATTACCAATGAATCCACAAAGAAAAGAACTGGAACTTGCTGTAAGAATGGTTCTAAAAGACCTTGGTGTAAATATATCAAGCTTAAAAAAGAAAACCGCTAAGAAACCTGAAAACAAAACAGCAGATAAAAAATAATAAATAATAACTTTATCGTTTAGTAATTTTATCGATGATAATGCTTACTTCTTCGATTAAGATTCCTGTATAGCTTTCAATCTGGTCGATAATATAAGTCTGAAGCTTATGGATTTTACCTGTTAATTGTGTTCCAAAAGGAACGTCAATAGTAATTATTATTTTGTATCCATGGGCATTTGTTTTAATGCTTATTTTCTTAATAATGATATCTGGTTCACTTTCATTAACACAATGCATAACCATTTGAGTTAATGCCGCTTCAGAAATCTCTAGGCGTCCTTTCTTTGAAAATTCCGGTTTTACTACGGATTTTTCTATCATTACGTCGCCTTTTTTTGCTTTATTTTTACTACTGAAAAGTTCATGTAATGAATTTGAAAAAATCTGAGGGTAAGATTTTTTTACTTCGATTGAAGGAACCGGTATAACATGTTTTCCTTCAACCTGTCGGCTTTTTATAGCTTTTTGAATTTCTTCTTCTGAAGCTATATCTTTTATATTTATAATCTTAAAAGGCTGTGGAAGCTGAAGGCGCATGGCAATTTTCATTACCATTTTTTCAGATGTTCCTAAAAGCAGAATTTTCTTGATTTTTGCCTGTTTCATGGCCTTTGCCACTTGATCACGCTGAGCCTTATCATCAAAAAGGGCAGCCCGTACAGCACCCATATAAGTTTTTTCTTTTTTTGCTGTATGACCGGCAACAATTTTGTCATCTATAATTAAAAGACCGTCATCAATAATTGCATGAATTCCGTTTTCTTCGGCAACGATTTTGGAACGGAAACTTTTTCCTGTTCCACTTTCACCTACGAGAGCGTACACTTGAATTGGGCTGAATTTCTGCTTAATCGAATCTAAAAAATTCATGAAAAATATTATAAACCAATTTTTTTGTTAAATAAACAAAAAATCATCAGGAAAACAAGTAATCTCTTCTGGAATATTTAATGGATTGTTTTTAGGAAAAATAAGTTTCCAGGCATGAAGATAAAAATCCCGGGATTCTCCTGAAAGGGGAGAGCCTTTATAGGCTGTATCTCCTAAAAGTGGAAAACCATGTAAAAAACTTTGACAACGAATTTGATGAGTTCTTCCGGTTTCAATTTCAAATCTGGTTAATGTAATATCTTTATTTTTATACTTCCCATATTTTAATGGAATCGCATTTGTTATAGCGGTTTTTCCGTTTAAGTCATCTTTCTTTACTGTTCTAAAATTATTCTGACCTTCATTTTTTGAAAGTTTATCTTCCCATCTCTGTTTTTGACCTAATTCTGAAATTTTTCCTTCACTTAGTCCAAGATAGTTTTTGGAAATTACATGATTTTCTATGTTCTCTGTAAACCATCTGGCTCCAAAACTGCTCAAAGAAAAAACTAAAAGGCCTGTAGTTTTTTTATCCAGCCGATGTAAAGGACCTGGTCGGAAAGATAATGAATCATTCTGCATTTTATTCTGGTACCAAATTTTTACCTGTGATTCAAGACTTTCATTATCTCCATGTACTTTTATATCATAAGGTTTATTGATTATAAGTAAATGTTCATTCCTGAAAACAATATTTTTTTCTATATTTTCTATAATTTTCTTTTCATGTTGATTATCATTTTCAGGGGACCTTTTTATTTTATTGGAGTCTGTTTTTAATATAAGAAAAGAGGCGACCCCTAAAGTGTCACCATTTTGAATATGATAATTTTCTTTAGTCTTTTTTCCGTTAATTTTAATCAGTCCTTTCCTTATTAATCCATAAACTTCTGAAAGAGAACGGTCGGGGAGAAATCTCCTGATTATTTTATCAAGTCTTCGGTCTATATCGTCCTGACCTAAGGAAAATGAATCAAAATCCATAATACATACCATAATAAATTATTCTCTAGTAAAAATATAGATAAAGTGATAAAATATATGGTATGTGGGAGCCGATTAAACAATTTTTTACAAGTCCTGTTTTTCTTGCTGGTATTTCCAGCTGGCTTGTGGCCCAGTTTATTAAAACGATTATTAATCTCATTTACGGAAGAATACATAGTGTTTGGGAATTACTTTCTCTTTTGTTCTGGCAGACAGGAGGCCTTCCTTCAAGCCATTCAGCTTTAGTTGGAAGTATTTGTACTACCATTGGTATTAGAAATGGTATGTCATCTGATCTTTTTATGCTTTCATTCTGTTTTATGATGGTTACTGTTCGTGATGCTATGGGCGTTAGACTTTCTTCTGGAAGACAAGGTCAAAAACTAAATGAACTTGGTAAAGAAATGGCAGAAAAAGGTCTTATCGATAAATATGAACCTGTGAAAGAAGTAAATGGCCATAAACCACTTGAGGTAGTTGTTGGTACACTTCTTGGTATGTTTATTGGTATTGCTTTTGCTTTACTCTAATATTATCTAAATTAATATTAGCTGATTATTACGCTTATATTATTACGTTTATTTAATAATGAAAAAAAGTAATTTTGTCTGGACTATATTTTCTATAATTGCCATTACAGCCTGTTTTGTTAGTCTTTTCTTTTTTCGTCAACTTCCTGGTGGAGAATTATGGAAAGGGTATTCAGTTTTATATGTAGAAAATAAAATTCCTGATTCACTTGTACTAAATGCTTTCTCTGAATATGAAGTAAAAGAATATACCTGTCTTTCAAATCAATTTCTACCAACAGATTTAAAAGCAGATTCTTGTGAAGTTTCTCTTCTTTCATTAAATCAAGAAGCTGTTGATTATCTTTTAAAACGAAATAATTATTTTTTTGATAAATCACAAAATTATAGGCTTTATTACGTTCCTGTTTTTTATAAAAACCGTTTACTTCAGGTGGTAAAATCCTTAAAAACATCAGAAGGACCTAATTCCAATTACAATTCTGGTGTAGATACAAAATCATCCTATCCATTTTTAATACCGATTTTTACTTTTTTATACGGGCTTATTCTTTTTATTTTTTCTAAAAAAAGAAAGTTTTTTTCATTTCTTGCATTTTTACCTGTAATTTATACAGTTTCATTTTCATTTATAACCTCCGAAATTTCAGTTTTCATTTTACTAAGCTATTTATTCATGTTTACTAATATCTTTGGTCGAAGAGATTTCCAAAAAATACTCTTAAAGAAATACGTTTACATAATTCTTTTTATTTTCTCTTTAGTTTCTGTTTTTACATCAGGATTTTTTAGTGGATTTGTTTTCTTACTGGTGCTTTTATCCGAAATTTCTATTTTGTATTTATTCCGAAAAATTCAGATTACGGCATATCAAAAAAGTCATTTTAACCCTGTAATGATCAGAAGTTCACGGGTGATTCCATTATTTCTTGGAAAAGAAAATATCGTTTTCGGTCTTCTTCTTGGACTATCAGCTTTATCATTTGTATTTTCCATTTTAACATCCGGTCCTTCCGTAGGGGAAAACTTTGGAACAAAGATATATTTTCCTTCTGTAACCTCTAGTTCAAAAAATGAAAATCTTCCTGATTTAAAAGATTATTACAAATGGGATTTTGCTGTTAGGTCTTTCCCATACCAGTCTTTAAATTCACTTCAATATTCTTCAGAAAATACTTCTATTTCTCGTTTCACAAAAGAAGGAAATGAGATTTCACAAAAAAAAGATATATTCCAGTTTTCAGAACAATATGAAGAAACTGTTTACAATAAAATTGACCTTTTACCTTTTAATGCATTTGAAAAAATAATGAAAAAACAAGGGGAGGACTTCCGTGCAGGATATTCTTCTAATGGGTCGCACCATTTAAGTTTATTTTGTATAATAATTTCGTTTATGCAGTTTACACTTACACTTTTTTATTTTGCATGGATGCTTATAAATAAGGGCAGGAGACACAAATGACAACATTTCCTTATGTAAAATCTTCTGTAAAAAAATATTCAGTAGCAAGAAACTCATTTTTGCCTCGTTACGTTACAGTTCCTTTAGATCTGGAACCGGGTGTTCAATATAAATTAGTAGTTGAACCAGGGAATTTTGTAAATGAAGGACAAGTTATTGCTATTCCCAAAGGAAATAATGACTGTAAGATCCATTCTCCATTACCGGGAGAAGTTATTGATATTTTCACGGATGTAAGTGCATCAGGTAGACCTGAATTAATGGTGAAAATTGCTTTTTCAGGTAGTTTTTCTTACACAGGTAAAAATAAAAAAGAACAAGACTGGAAATTCCTTTCACAAGAAACTATTTGTTCAAAATTAAATGATTTTGGTGTAATTAATACATTTTTCATTACTCGTCCTGTTTCACTTACTAAAACAATTGAAAAAGGGCTTTCAAAAAAGGCCGAAACATTAATTGTTAGATTGTTTGATGAAGACCCTGTAAGGCTTACAGATTCATTTTTAAGCCTAAAATATTTTAATGAAATAAGAAAAGGCTCAGAAATAATCGCTCAAGCTGCAAAGATTTCGAATATTGTTTTTTTTATGGACAATTCTTTAGCAAGCAATACATTTGAACTTGATCCAAATGAAAAACTGATCTTTACAAACTCAAAAAAATATCCTTCGGGCTTTAAAAAGGAATTGTGCAACGCCTGGAATAAGAGTAGCAGTAAAAATGCTGGATTTAATATTTCAGAAAATGATATTTTTATTGATTCAACAACAGCTTATGAAACTTATAAAGCTATAGCTTTTGATATGCCGGGAGTAGATCACCTGGTACAATTTACAGGAAATTGTATTCCGGTTAATTGTATCCTTAATGTACGACTTGGAACTACTTTAGACGATATTGTTGCTCAGATTGGTGGTTTCAATAAAACTCCAAACTTTATCGTGGTAAATGGACATGTTACTGGAAATTCAGTTTCTTGGCGCAATTTCCCGATTACTAAATATGTAAAATCAATTTCATTTGTATCACAAGGACAGACTCCTGAACAGTTAGTTTGTAATTGTATTTCCTGTGGAAACTGCCGTTCCATTTGTCCAAGGAATTTAGCTCCTGATTTATTGTTTAAGCATATTACAGAGCAATATCCTTTGCCCAAAGAATACCTTAAAAAAATTGATTTATGCGAAGAATGCGGATTATGTAATTCCGTTTGTCCGTCAAGAATTGCTCTTACACAGATTATTTCTGCAATGAAAAAGATGGATAAATAAAAACTAAATAGAAAAACTAAATAGAAAAATTACTTAAAGGAAAAAAAGAAATAATGAAAACTATTTTTCTTATTAAAAAGAAATATTCTATCGTCAGACCTTTTATATATAAGAGACCTTCGATCTCAAGCATAAATATAAAGATTTTTATTTTTATGCTTGTTCAGATTTTTTTTCTTGCTTTATATAAAAGTTACAATGCTCTTATTTTAATTGGTTCCTGTACATTAGCTTCATTTCTTCTTTTTATTTCCCGTTATGTTTCTAAAAAGGAACCAATTTACAATATATTCGGTGCTTTAATTCAAGGCTTATTTATAGGAATGCTTTTACCAGAGACTTATCCACCTTTTACAGCAGCTTGTATTACAATTATAGTTCTTTTAGGCGTACGATATATGTCATCAAATCACACTAATATCTGGGTAAACGCAATTGCTTTTTCCATTCTTTGCGCCTGGTTTATAGGAAAACAATATTTTCCTGAATATTCAATTACGTCAGAAATGCTTGAAATGAAAAATCCGTCCTTATCATTAATTCAAAACGGAACTTTTCCTATCTCTCCAATTGATTCTACAATTACAGGATTTTTAAACCAGTATATTTTTAAATTTTTAAAAGTATATGTTCCAGAAGGTTACATTTCTTTTTTGTGGGATTCACATTCTTTGATTCCAGCATTCCGATTCAATATTCTTACAATCCTTTCTTCTATTGTTTTGTTTTCTAATGATTCCATAGATTGGGTTGTTCCTTCAATTTTCCTTTTTGTTTATGCGCTACTTGTAAGACTATTTGTTCCAGTTTTTGCCGGCGGAACATTTAATTCAGGCGATATTATTCTTGCTCTTTTCTCTAGTGGCACTCTTTTTACAGCACTCTTTTTACTTCAATGGTTTGGTACAACTCCAACTACAAGAACTGGAAAAATATTATATTCTATCTTCTGTGGAATTATCGCATTTATTCTTGTTGGAGCTGGAACATCTTCAATAGGAATGGTATATACAATTCTTTTAGGAAATATTTTTTCTGCAATTGTTAAAGTTCTGGAAACAAATGCTGAACTTCGTTCAGTAAAGAAAGCAGGGGATTTTGAATGAGCGAAAAGATTTCAACAAAAACATTTTTTATTAATTATACGATTTTTGCCGGAATAATACTTGGTGTGTTAGGAATTTTAATCTATACAGTTTTTGCCTCACGAGTTGCCTGGAATAATAACTTAAAATATTCTATAGAAAAAGTCCTGGAAGAAAATGAACCAGGATCCTGGTCTGTTGGATCTCCAATCGAAATAAATAATCCATTAACTTTGCGTTCTGGTTGTTATGGAGCAAGAAACAGAAAAACCGGTGATATGCATTATGCATTTATTACTCGTATACCAACCGTTTATGGACCTATGGGTGCTGTATTTACATGTACTTTAGAAGGAGAGGTAAAGTTTGAGGGTTATTCTTCTCTTCATGGACGGATTTTAAAACAAATATCTCAGTCAAAATACGATACAAGACTCCAGTATTTTTCAGAAAGAATCCCAGGGATTATCGGAATTGAAAAGGGGGAAAAAAATGACTAAACAAGGAACTTATACATATATTGCTGCATCTTTAGCATTTTTGGTTCCATTTCCAGGTAGATTTGTCTATGGATTTGTTCTGGTAATTGAACTTCTATTTCTTATGATGATTGGAACCTGTGTGAATTCCTTGGCTGAAAAAATACGTCTTGGGGAAATTAAAACAGTTTTAAGTTTAATTGCAATTACCTCTTTTACAATTTTATATAAACATATATTAATTCTTACCCAAACAGAAATTGCCATGACTTTAGGGTTCCTTTTATTTATTCCTACAGCATCTTCTTTTATGATTGGATATGTGTTCAATAATACAGATTTACCGCTTTCACAAAGATTAAAAGAAAACATGAGACATACTGTAAATTTTTCTTTGTTTGCACTTATATTCTTTTTGATTCGCGATATTTTTGGTTATGGTACTTTCACTTTTTTAGGAAAAAATCACGTCATTTATGAAAAAGTAATTTTTGATTCTGAAAACATTAGTGTTTTTTCTTTTTTGGCTTCAATTCCAGGTGCTTTGATTCTTAGTGCATTTATTCTTTTCTTAGATACAACAGTAACAAAGAAATTCGAAATCATTTCTAAAGCAAAGGCGGTTCATTCTGGACAGATTAACAATGAATCAACAGAAAAGGAAAATGGTTCCACCAACGAAACTGTAACAACAGGAGATGGCAAATGATTTATCTTCACAATTTTATCTATTACGCTTTTTTCTGTTCTTCAGTTTTATTTTTTGGAATAGGGCTAAACAGATCTATTCAGATTACCACAGTTTCCCTCCGTATTAATTTTAAAGTTATTTTGAAATCATTGATTTCAATTGTTGTTACTACAATTCTTTCTTTTTTAATCATTCAATACCTTCTTATTCCAATTAAAATGGCGGAATTGTTTCCATTAATTTCACTTTTAATATTTCTTTGCATTAATACTTTTATCGAAGCTTTGGTCAGAATCACTGCAAAAATTTCAACCTCTGAATTCAGTATTTCCTGGCTTATTATTATTCTTTCCCTTTATGAAAGTTCCACTCTTCTGGAAGCAATGTTAATTAGTGCATCCTGTATGCTTTCATTCCAGATCATGCTTCCAATTGTTTACTGTTTTCAAAAACTTATATATTTAAAACCATTTGAAAAAGTTGAAAGAAAACAGATTCTTATAATTCTTTCAATTGCTGTTTTAATACTGGTTTTCTCTGTTTGTGATATTACTTGGTTATCTGTACTAGGAGGGAATAAATGATTGTTTTATTCTGGTTTCTTTTAATTTTTCTTATTCTAGGACTTTCTCTTCTTCTGTATTTCCTTTTTTATATTCTTTTACCTTCAATAAAGAATCCTGATTCTAATATAACAGAGAACCCTGTTTTTTCTGAAACCGAATTGAACTTTGTAGTTCCTAAACCAGACAAAGTCCCTGAGTCTGCAAAAGTAGCTTTTGTAATGTGTACTCCGGAAAAAGAATTCAATCTGGAATTTTTGAAATTTAACCCAGGACAGTCTTGTCTTGTAGCAGATACAGTATTTCATTCCGGAAACAGATGTAGCTTTGCATGTATAGGCCTTGGTGATTGTGTAAAAACCTGTCCACAAGAAGCAATTTTTATTAAAAACCATACGGCAGTGGTTTCCGATTTATGTATCGGTTGTGGATTATGTGTAAATACTTGTCCTAAAAAGATTATTAAACTTATTGATAGAAACACAAAAACACATTTGGTTTGTTCAAATAAAGACCCTGATTTAGCTGGTTGCAGCCGAAATAAAAAAGAAGAAAATATACAAACCGTCAGTAAAAAAGACTTTAAACTATGGGAACAATGCTATAAAATATTTAAACGTTATAAGCGCTAAATACGAAAACGTAAAATAGCAACTGTTCAAATAGCTATTATAAAAGGCATATTTGAATAAAAAATATATTTAAAGAGTTTATTTTCCGGCAAATGGGTGGGAAGCCGAGTAGATAGACAATCTTAATGTATCTTTAAAACGGATAGACATTAAATGAGTTTATTATACGCAAGCTTCAGTTTAACATCCTTCTCTTGTACCGAATCAGATAATTTAGATTCATATTATGCTGACGTATTAAAACCATTAATCAAATTTCTAAATAAAAATCCTGACTTCCATTTTTCATTCTCTTTCTCTGGATTGGAAATACTATATTTTAAGAAAAAAAAGAATGAATTCTTAAAAGTACTTTCTGAACTGGTAAAAAGAGGTCAATGTGAAATTTATGGAGGAGCTTTTTATAGACCTGTGCTTCCATTACTTTTACCTTCAGACCGTAACGGACAAATTGATTTATTAACTTCAGAAATCAGACAATATACAGGTAAAGCTCCAAGAGGAATCTGTTTATATAACGATGTATGGGAATCATCTCTTATACAAACTCTACATTCATGCGGAATGGATTATGTTTTATTAAATGAAACTATAATCCCAAAGGAAAAAAGAGTCTTTTTACCTGTTCAAACAAGTGAATTGGGAAAATCTTGTACGATTTTTGCTATGAATGATGGACTTAAAGAAGAATTTCTCCATAAAGATTCAGAAAACTTTTTAAACTCAATAGAAAAGATTACAGGTCCATCACTTTCGAATAAAAGCAATTCACAGAATAAATGTGATTCAGTATTGTCTTCTGATGTTTCTAGGATAATTAACCTTTCTTTTTCGAAAGAAGAATTAAAATACATTCTGCAGAACAACCTTTTCGAATTGCTTCTTTCTTACTTAAAAGAAAATGAAACTAATTTCAAACTTTCTACAATTTCAGAATATATTGGCTTAAAAACTCAAAAAGTTCAGGCTTTTATATCTTCAGGTATTTGTCCCGTTTTAAAATCTGTTACTGAAATGCCTTATAAAGTTTGTGAAAAGAATGATTTTTTCGAAAAAATTAACTATTCTTTTTACGATTTTATGGATTCTTATCCAAGAAGCCGCGCACTTTATAATCGTATGTTTTATGTTTCTCAGCTGGTAAATCAGACAAATAAAAATAAAGCTCTCCAAAAACTTGCTAAAGAAAAACTTTGGGAAGGGCAAACTGGTGACAATCTTGTTTGTCTTTATAAAAATACTAAGCAAAGACAGTTTTCATATAGAAAACTAATGGAAGCAGAAAACATTATCCGTGAAACTTCAGATACTAAAGAATCCGTCATTTCCTTTGATTACAATTATGACGGCCTTCCGGAATATGTCTGCCGTATGGAGAACTATTTTTCTTACATAAGCCTGAAAGGTGGTTCAGTTCAAGAATTCCAGAGTGTTAAAAATACAGGAAATTATGCAGATAATTTCAGCCGTGAAAAAGAATTCGACGGTGTTACTGATGGGTATGAAAGAGGTCTTTTCATAGATCATCTTTTTACAAATGAACAATTTGAAAAATATATAAATAAAGAAGAAGCGGGAAGTGGAATCTTTTCAAAAGTTCTGTATGAAGAATTAAAATTCTCCTCAAAACATCATGAACTTTCTCTTAAAGCAAAAGCTGTTTACGAAGGGCTTCCAGTTTCAGTAACAAAAAAATATATAATTAATTCTTCTGGTATGAATATCCAGTATATTCTGAAAAACGAAAGTGATTCGGAATTAAAAGGAAAATTCTGTGTTGAATCGAATTTTGCTCAGGTTGATTTTACAAGTGAAAATAATGAACCATACAAAGTCCTCCTGGCAACTGAAACAGAAGCAAGCGAAGTAAATACAGAAAAATCTTCAGTAGAATGTTTTGAAAAAGGATATATTCCAAATATTAATGTAGTCCAGATTACCGATGATAATAATGGAATCTCATTTTCATTTGAACCTAATGAAAACTGCAGCTATTGTTTCTTTCCTTTAAAATTTTTACGTCCTGACTTTAAGTCAACAGAAGAAAATTTCATTCCTCTGAGCATGACTTATGTATCTACATTGTTCTGGGATATAGATATTCAGCCAGGAAAGGAAATAGAGAAAAATTTCAATTTTACAATATTTAGTCCACATAAAAACCGGAAAAAAATGTCATCTAAGGCTGATAATTCAAAATGACATTATTTGTAAAATTGTTTGACAAAACCTCAAAAAATGGTGTACAATGTTGACACTCTGATTGGAATTGTTGTATTATAAACAAGTTATATCAGAACAAATAT
>JAKSTM010000040.1 GCA_024402565.1 Treponema sp.
AAATGGTCAAAATCAGACTTAAGAGATTTGGTACTAAAAAACGTCCTTTCTACCGTGTTGTAGTTATGGATGCACGTGAACCACGTGACGGCCGTTGTATCGAAGAACTGGGAACTTACCAGCCAATCGCTGCTGAAGATTCACAGGTAAAAATCGATGTTGAACGTGCTAAGTACTGGCTCAGCGTAGGCGCACAGCCAACTGACGTCGTTGCCAAATTGCTTACAAAACAGGCAAAATAAGTTTTCAGGAGTAGGTAAATGGAAAAAGACCTGATTGAGTACATCGCTAAATCTTTAGTTGATGATCCGTCAGCTGTCTCTGTTAACGAAACTGAAGGCGAACGCGGCATGGTTCTGCAGCTGAAAGTTGCAGAAAACGACATCGGTAAAGTAATCGGAAAATACGGCCGCATTGCTAAAGCAATGAGAACTGTATTGAGTGCTTCTGCAGTAAAAGACGGTAAACATTACAGTCTTGATATTCTGGACTAGTACACGATGAAAAAAGAACAGCTGGTTGTTGGGTTCGTTCGCGCTTCCCACGGATACGCGGGTGAATGTAAAGTTGAAAGTAGCTCAGGGCAGTACGAGCATTTGCTCCGCCTGGAAGAAGTTACTTTGCGACATGGAGAATCTGAACGCAAGTGCAAAGTTGAGTCTAGCTCTGGCGGCAGTCATGTTGCTTATTTGAAATTTTCGGGGATCAATTCCGACGAAGAAATACGAAAGTATAATGGTTGGGAGATTCTGGTACCTCGAAAATACGCCCACCCTCTTGAAAAAGATGAGTGGTACATTGAAGACTTAAAAAACTGTTCCCTTATTTGGGACGGTGGAGTTTCGGCAGCGTCTGCTGCACCCGCAGAAAGTGTGGGAACTATCACAGACGTATTGGAAGGCGGAGCTGGTTACCTTTTACAGGTTTCACTCTCCGAGAGTTGCAGCTGCATTGATGACAGCATCAAATATGATTCAAAAGGTCAGGTAAGGACAGTGCTTATACCGTTCAAAGACCAGTTTATTGGAAAAGTTGATGTTGATAATCAGACAGTACAATTGATGCACCTCTGGATTCTGGAGTAATTCCATGAAATTTACTGTGCTGACCTTATTTCCTGATATTGTAAGGGCTTATTTTGAAAACTCAATCATGGCTCGAGCAGTAAAAAAGGATATTATTGCCTACGATTTGGTGAACATCCGGGATTTCGCCCACGATAAGCACCAAACTTGTGATGACGGAACTTACGGTGGAGGAGCCGGGCAGTTAATGCTTTGCGAACCACTGGGAGAAGCTTTGGACAGTGTAGGAGCTAAACGCAAGACTGTTATTTACTTAACGCCTAGCGGAAAGCAGTTTACACAAGCTAAAGCAAAAGAATTAAGCTGCAAAGACGAACTGATTTTTATTTGCGGCCGTTACGAAGGTATCGACCAGCGAATAATCGACACTTACGTTGATGAGGAAATCTCCATTGGAGATTACGTAATGTCCAGCGGTGAAGTAGCTGCAACTGTCGTAATCGATACTGTTTACAGATTGATTGACGGTGTAATAAACAGCGAATCACTGGAAGAAGAAAGTTATTGCGGTGGACTTTTGGAATATCCACAGTATACAAGACCTCCTGTATACAAAGGACTTGAAGTACCTGAGGTTTTACTTTCAGGGAATCATGAAGAAATCCGAAAGTGGCGTCTTAGAAAACGCATCCTGAAGACTTTAAGAAATCGACCAGATATGATCGTTTCTGCAAGACTCAACGGGCAGCTTTCTGAAGAAGCCGAAAAGATGATTGAGGAAATTACAGAGCAGACTTCGGTTAAATATGTGAAGCCGAAAAGAAGAAAGAGTAATAAAACGAAGGCTGCAAATCCTAATCCTAATTCTTAGGATAATTCTAAGGAAGACTAAAATGGATCTTATTAAGACAATTGAAGAAACACAGAAACGTCCTGGTGCTCAGGACTTCAATGTAGGTGACACAGTAAAAGTTTACTTCAAAATTATCGAAGGTAAAACAGAACGTGTTCAGGTATACGAAGGCCTCGTAATCTGCAAAAAGAACGAAGGTGCTCGCCAGACATTCACAGTACGCAAAATCTCTTACGGTGTAGGTGTTGAACGTGTATTCCCTTACAACTCACCACGTATCGTAAAAGTTGATATCGTACGTCCTGGTAAAGTACGTCGTGCTAAGCTCTACTACATCCGCGACAAAGTTGGTAAAGGAGCAAAAGTTAAGACTCTGGTTGGTGCTAAAGTTACAGCAGCTATGGAAGCTCGCAACGCAGCAGCACAGGCAGCAGCAGAAGCAAAAGCAGCAGCAGCTGAAACAGAAAACAAATAAATTTTCTTTTTGCGCTTAAGAAAAATCCTGCAGGTAAACCTTGCAGGATTTTTTTTTATATCATAAGATTTTTCTATGCAAAGCAACAGAAACAAACCGGTCCAGGCAGTTGAAGCACACTCACGGTCTCCACAAATAATCAGGTATCAGGATCATTTAAAGGAAGGCGATCCTGTTCTTGTTCGAATACTCGGAGAACGCGGAAAAGGTCGGTTTGAAGCCTCTGTAGCTGGACTCAAAATTTTCCTCACATCCGAAAAGCCAATGAAACCAGGTGATACATTTACAGGGAAACTTGGACTTTCAAATGGTGCCATAACCATCACTCCCCTATCTTCTGAGAATGCAGACTTTATCAAAATAAATGAGGTAATAACAGCCCAAATATCTGAAACAAGCAGCCTTTACGAACCTGTTTCTTCAGCCGCCATTACTTCCTTACTTGCATCATTAAATCTTCCGTCAGACAATCTTTCTTTCCGAATGCTTTTACAGTTCAAACAACTTGGAATGCGCTTTGATCCCAAAATTATGGGCCGAATTCGAAGAGCAGCTGAAAAATCAGATAACCCTGTAAAAACGATGGAAGAACAGACAGTTTATGCCCAGAAAAAGGTCTTTGTTTCAAAAAAAGGTTCTTCAAACAGGGAAGAAAACAAACAAGACAATAACTGGAATTCAGAAATCAAAAAATTTGTAAAAACTATTTTTGACGGTTCCCTTTCAAATGCGCCTGGCGAACTTACAGTCATGAACCATATGGGATTTTCAAAAAAAACTTCCAGTGAAAATACCTGGATTACAATTCCATTCGAAATCGGAAATCCTTTTGACGAAACTGTCCATGGTAGCGGAAAAATCCAGATTCTGCTGGGCTCAAGTGACAAATTCTTAAGACAAATAAACATTCATGCAGATCTGGAAAACACATTCTACAGATTTGCATTATATCCGACTCCGGGAAGCCAGGAAATAAAAAGCATCGCCTTTTCAATCTCTGGAAATGTGGATCAACAAAAGGAAATATTAAAACTCCAGGACGCATTCTCCAGTTCAGGAAAAATAGTTAGTGTAAAATTTGTTCCTTTCGAAAACATTGACGGTTACGCAGAAGGCCTAGAAAATTTTTCCCTAATGGAGGGAAACGCATGAAAACAGGACAAAAAATAAAAAAAGCCATTGCACTGAAATATCCTGAAGGAGCCCCTGCTCCATTCATTACAGCCAGTACAAAAGGCCGTCTGGCTGAAGAATTGTTGAAATGCGCAAAAATGAATGATATTATAATAGTAGAAAATGACGAATTAACTGAGTTTCTTTCTGTGCAGGAAATCGGCTCGTACGTGCCTGAAGAAGCATGGGAAGCAGTTGCAACGATATTTTCATATATTCAGAACCGCGAATAGATTACGAAATAATAAAAACGGGAAACTTTAACGGGAAATATAAATGGAAAAAATTGAAATCTCAAGAATAAAACCAGGAATTCGATTTTCACAACCAGTTTTCTTTGATGACGGAAAAAATATGTTTATCGAATCTGGTATTTCAGTAAAGCCATATCATCTTGCAGCATTAACAAAATGGCATATTCCATTTCTGCTTTCAAATGGTCACATTCTGGCGGAAAACGAAACTATCCAGGAAGAAATTGAAGAACTTTCTGAAATTCTGGATGAAATAGAATCAGCACAAGAGCTTGATGAAAGTGCTGAATTAATTCAGGAATTAGACTCAACTGAAGAGCTTGAAGAACTTTGAGTTTAGAAACCAATAAAACAGGTAAAGATGGCGAAAATAAAGCCGTAGATTATCTCACTTCCAACGGATTTGAAATAATTGCCAGAAACTGGCGTACAAAAGGCGGCGAAATAGATATAGCGGCAGTAAAAGGAGAAACAATCGTATTTATTGAGGTTAAAACCCTCCCTAACGCTACACCGGACATGCTCCAGTCAGTGCTAGGAATACAAAAACAAAAAAGGATTATAAAAACATCTAAACGTTTTCTACAAATCAATCGACAATATAGTAAATACTTCGTGAGATTCGATGTAATTATTAATGATATGCAGGGATTTCCACCTGTTTACCATATAGAAAACGCTTTTTCGGAGCTTTTATGATTCCTTCATATGCTGTAAAACATGACACAACTGTTCTCGTTCTGGACAAAGAAGAAGAACAGACTTTGTCACCACGTATTCTTGAACTGCGAAAAAAAATACATGATGCGGATTACCTAAACGATGCTGTGCAGCGCATTGCATTTGTAATAAGCCAGAAACTGGTAGATAATCCGGAAGAACTTTTGTTGCGGGAAACTGACGAATAAACTGTTTCCCAATACATATTGAGGAAACTATGGACAGAAACAAAAGAAACAGAAGACATCACAACAACTGGAATAACCAGAAAAGCAATTCTTCAAACAAAGCAAACAATGAAAAACCTTTTGCCCAAAAGCAGAAGGTTTTCCAGTTTAACAAAAATCAATATGAAGATATTGAAGCCGAAAAACTAAGACAAAAATCAATTGTAGAATTAAAAGCCCGGGAAATCATCTGCCCAAAATGTGGAAAACGAATTGATGATGTTGCCGGTGCAATCCACGATAAAACAGCTGGTGCACCTGTACACTTTGACTGTGTAATGAATGAACTTTCTGCACAGGAAAAACTGGAACAGAACGAAAAAATTGCTTATATCGGGCAAGGCCGTTTCGGGATTCTCTACTTTGAAAACCCTCGCGACCAGCGTAAATTCACAATCAAAAAAATTATAGAAGTTGAAGACCGCGACACAAAACCTGAATGGAGAGAAGAAATTTCAGGTCTTTATAGTCAGGTAAAATAAATGCTTTCTTCAAGCGTAAAAGACATTACAATCCTTGCCGATGTCGTCGATAATTTCGGGGACATCGGAGTAGCCTGGCGGCTAACTAGAAATATAATTCACTCTTCACAATCTGAAGCTTATAATATACGAATCGTTACAAATAATCTGAAAGCTTTTCATAACATTAATAATCAGATTGATCCAAATCTCTCTTACCAGAAATGCAAGTGCGAAACAAAAGAAATCGAAGTTTACGACTGGACAGATTACGATTTCTGTTACAGGACATTTACAGAAAGCCCGCCTGAAGTAATTCTTGAAATGTTTCAGTGTGGTCAGCCTGACTGGCTTGAAAAAATTCTTTTTGAAGACCGTGTAAGTTACAAAGTTCATATCATTATGATTGATTATCTTTCAGCAGAACCCTGGGTGGACGATTTCCATTGCTTGAAAAGCCTTACACGAACAGCCCTTGTTCCAAAAGTAAATTTTATGCCGGGATTCACACAAAAGACCGGTGGACTTCTTTTAAATACATTATTTCCTGTTCACAAAGAAAAATGCATAAACTCTCACAACAATAATTGTCAATTATCACAAGTTTTGTTTTTTGCTTATAACCGTGACTGGGCTCCTGTAATCCGCGCAATGAACCGAGTTTTCACTTCAGAAACTACAGTAAAAATTGCGGGAGGCGCCGGCCAAAATTCCATTCTTGAAGCCTGCCAGAATGAAAAGGCAAATTTCAAAACCGAAAAGCTTACATTCATGGATCAGGAAAAATGGGATCAAAACATGGCTTCTATGGATTTTATGATTATCCGAGGAGAAGATTCCATGGCACAAGGATGTCTTTCAGGAATCCCTTTTATCTGGCAGGCCTACCCTCAGCAGAATGATTTCCAGGCTGTAAAAGTTGAAGCCCTCCTTACCCGTATGGAGCCACACTTTGGAACAGAATTCATTTATGTAAAAAATGCCTGGAATGAAATGAATAATTATCAGGTATCAAAGGATAATGCTCAATTAGAAAATGCGGTTTATGATTTTTTAACAAACATCGAGTCATTAAAAAAAGGTTTCCAGTCTTTCGCATCATCTTTACGTTCTAATGGTAACCTTGCAGAAAACCTGATGACTTTTATTGAAAAAAATATTAAAATAGAAAAATACTAATCTGTAAACTTTATTTTTAGAGGTAATATTTATGTTAATGACATCTGAACTGAAAGTTGGTACAGCTTTCTACTACGAAAATGACAAGAAAGTTAAAGAACCACTTATCGTACAGAAATTCCTTCGCCAGGTTTCTGGTCGCCAGGGTATGACAACTTTCTTCCGCGTACAGAACCTTATTACAAAAGGAACAATGGAAGTTGGTCTCGATGCTGGTGTTAAATTTGATGAAGTTGAACTGGATAAACGTACAACTGCTCTTTCTTACATCGAAGGTGGCACAAACTACGTATTCATGGATCAGGAAACATACGAACAGTTCGAACTTTCAGCTGATCAGCTTGGTGACTACACAGGATACCTTGTTGAAGGTGAAGAAATCCCTGTAGAAATCACATTCTACGAAGGAAGCCCAGTAGGTATCGTTCTTCCAGTAGAAAACCGCCGCAAAGTTCAGTACACAGAACCTGGTGTTAAAGGTGATACATCTGGTAAATCACTTAAACCAGCTACACTGGATACAGGAATTGAAGTTCGCGTTCCACTGTTCATCAACATCGACGACGAAATCATCGTTGATACACGTGACGGATCATTCATCGAACGTGCAAAATAAAAAAGAGTAATCGTCTTTTTTCGATTAACTTTCTTTTATTTAACTATCTTTTAATAGAGGCTGTCCAATAAATAATGACTGTAGAGGCATTACTTATGAGACAGCCCTTATTTTTTAACTGAAACAGATTCAGATTAATATTCGCATTAATTTTTAAAACCTTTAACTTAATTTTAAGTAATTTTCCGCTAAAATTTTAATTAAATTTTCTTGCCAAATAAGTAAATGATGTTATACTTTAACTATAAAATCACACCATTGAGCAATTTTTAATCAAATCAGGAGGATAAAAATGCTTAAAATCTCAAAAAAAGTTGTATCTGTTGGATTGGCAACACTTCTTATTGCAGGCTCCCTTACTGCTGCACCAAAGAAGATGTCAAAAGATGAAAAATCCGAATTAAAAGCACTGCAGAAACAGTTCAAGGACTATAAAGTTCAGAAAGATCCAAAAACAGGAAAGCCTTATGATTTTGGCGGAATGAAAATCAGACTGGCTGACTACTGGTCACCTGCAAACGGAGTTTCTACAGAAAAAACACACTCACAGTCAGAAGATGATACAAAAAAATTCCGTAAGTTCATCTGCTATACATACAATTTAGATTTTGATCAGATTGGTATTGGCAACTGGGATACACATCCACAGTCAGTTTCAAATTTCTGTTTTGTTGGCGGTGACGAAAACTACCTTTTCTTCGTAGACAACAGATCTATCGGTTCAGGACTTAAAGCCGGAATGTTCTATGACCTTAACAAATTTACAAATGTTGACTGGACTGCAGAAAAATGGGCAAAATCAACATTCGAACTTTGTTCAAAAAATGGTGGAGTTTATGCATGTCGTCATATTCCACCAGAGCCACGTGGAGGTCTTTACTTCAACAAACGTATTCTTCGTGAAGCAAATATTGATCCTGATTCTATTTATGATATGCAGGCAAATGGTACATGGACTTGGGATACATTCGAAAAAGTACTGAAAGCAACTACACGCGACATTGATAACGACGGTGTAATTGATATTTATGGTATGGCATCAGGTTCTGTAGATTTCGCAACACTTGCAGTTCAGTCAAACGGTTCAGAATTCATTGGAAAAGATGCTAACGGAAAATACTACTCAAACGTTGGTTCAGACAGAACAACAGAAACAATGGTTTGGGTTCAGAAAATGGTTCAGAACTATGAAAAACCAATGCCAGAAGGAGCAAACTGGGACTGGATGTATGCTTGTTTCAAAAATGGTGAAACAGCATTCTGCTGTCACCAGGCTTACTTTGCAAAAGAACTTGAAGACAACCTTGATGACTATGGTTTCGTAGCTTTCCCACTGGGACCAAATACAGACGGAAAATACAAAACACTTTTCAATGACAACTATGTTGTTCTTCCTGCATGTTACGATATGGAACGCGCTGAAAAAATCCTTAAAGCATTCGACCTGTGGTCAGACATTACACCTGGTTACAGTGTAGATACATGGAAAGATGAATGGTACCCTCGCTTCCGCGATGAACGTGCTGTAGATGAAACACTTCAGACTATGTACGAAAATGGAGAAGCAAACCTTATTCATATGATTTCCGGAATCAACCAGCTTGGAGATTACATCTGGAACGTTTATCCTGGATACTGGACTCCACAGGAAGGATACGAAACAACAAAGAACTCTTATGATGCATTAATTAAAGAACAGAACCGCTAGGGTAATGTTCAAATCATAGTTCACAAATGATCCCTTCGACAAGTTCAAGGACCATTTGATAAAAAAAAAGCGCTTCCGGAAGGAAGCGCTTTTTGCATTAGGGGGCGAAGTGGCGCGAAGCGAACCGAAGGTTCGGAGGCGAAAGCCGAAGCCACGCAATATGATAATCCGAAACCTTCTGGACTTCCCAAGAAATTGGCTATTCCACAAACTTATACCCAATTCCCCATACTGTCAGAATGTATTCCGGTGCATCTGGATTTGTTTCAATCTTTTTACGGAGTTTTCTTATGAATGCCATGATATTGCTTTCATCCAGAAAATATCCTTCTTTCCATACGGCGTAATAAATCTGTTCTTTTGTAAAAACTTCGCTGCGGTTGAAAGCAAGGAAAAACAGGATGTCAAACTCTTTTGGAGTAAGCGAGTTCATTTGAGATTGTGATGTAATCAACTTTCTTTTTCATGCTAGCCTCCTAATACAAAGTCTTGTTCTTCTTTATGTAGATTTTTTTTGCAACTGTCATAAGTCCCAGATATGATGCTGCAACTGCAAAAAGGAAAATATAATATTGCGGTGGAAGAGAATAAAGTCCCACAAAATTTCCTAACGGTGTGTAAATCAAGGCAGTAAAAATCAGAATTCCCAAAACCGTTACTACCTGGAAAAGCTTTGACGGACTGCTCTGCACAAATGGAATTTTCTTTGTACTCAAAAGCAGAAGAATCAAGACCTAAGTCCAAAGGGATTCCAAAAACCATTCTGTCTGGAAAATCCTTGCAAACTGATTTTGAGCTTCCACCGTTAAAGTGCCATAAGTTCCGCCACAGAGAGCCGGGCACAAAACAAAATACAGAAACACAAAAGTAATTATGTCAAAAAGGGAACTTACAGGACCAAAAAATCTCATGAATTTGCCAAGATTTCTGCCGGACCATTCCAGAGGTTTTTCACATTCATCTTCGTCTACATTGTCCCAAGGTAAAGAAAGACAAAGAGTATCATACAAAAGATTCAACAGCAAAAGCTGCAGTGCACTCATTGGAAAAAATGGAAGGAGGACTGAAGCCAGTACAATCTAAAAAATATTTCCGTAGTTGGAACTGGCAGTAATCTTTATGTATTTGGTCATGTTCATAAAAGCTTTTCTGCCTTGAACAATTCCTTCTTCCAGCACGTTCAGATCTTTTTTGCCAAGAATAACATTGGAGCATTCCTTTAATGCAGCCACAGAATTTTCTACACTGATTCCCGCATCACACTGAGCAATCGCATTTATGTCGTTAAGGCCATCACCAAAAAAACCAACCGTGTGTCCATTCTGCTTCAAGATTTTCACAACAAGACTTTTCTGTTCAGGCGTAAGTTCGGCAAAGACTTCTGTAGATTCAACCTTCTGCAGAATTTCATCATCTTTAATATTCTGAAGGTCTGTCCCTGTAAGTATATTTTCCGTATTAAGCTTTAGTCGGCGACATATTGACTGGGTAACATTTTTTTTGTCTCCTGATAAAACCCGCACACTTATATTCTTTGCCTTTAGTTTTTCAATGGCACTTAAGGCACTTTGCTTTGGAGCATCAAAGAAGGCAAGAAATCCCAGCAAGGTCAGATTACTTTCATCTTCACTTGTTATTTCTGAAGCAGAGATTTTTTTGCAGGCAAGAGCAACAATCTTCATTCCATCCCCTGCCATCTCGCCAGTCATTTCAAGAGCTTTTTTATGACAGTCTTCATCAAAAACTGAAACTTCATTTTTATATTCAAAGCTGGAACATCTGTTTAAGATTTCTTCCACTCCGCCTTTTACAATCAGGAGATTTTCTTCTTCTGCAACTGGCCGCACCAAGGTTGTTGCAATCTTACGCTGATAATCAAAAGGAAGGGAATCAATTTTTTTGTATTCTGCTTCAAGCTTTTTATCATCAAAACTATCCCATTCTTTTACAGCAAGAATTCCAGAGTCCAAATGATTTTTTACACCTGAATGATAAAGGCTGTTCAAATAAGCATATTCAAGAACCCGTTTTTTCTCGTTTCCAAAAATGTCCATGTAATATTCAAGAAGGATTTTGTCTTCCGTAAGAGTTCCAGTTTTATCCACACAAAGAACATCAAGGCTCGCAAAACTCTGCATGGCATCAATATTTTTTACGATTGTCTGCTTCTTTCCCATAACAGCGGAGCCGTGAGCAAGACAGGCATTTACAACCATAGGCAGCATTTCTGGAATCAAACCAACACCAACCGAAAGTGCAAACAAAAATGAACGAAGCAAATCTCCCTTTGTAGTAAAGCTGATTGCAAAAACAAGCGGAATCAGAATCACCGCAAACCGAAGAAGAACTTTTGCAATGGAAGAAGCCCCTCTGTCAAAGGACTGATTTTTATGAACCGAAGTAAAAAGTTTTCTTTCTTCATTTTTTTGATTTTCAATAATTCCTTCAGCTTTTCCGCCAACCACAATGGAACCTGAACGGCAAACATCTCCCGTAAGTTTTTCAAAAATATCACTTTCGCCAGTAATGGCAGATTCCGAAATGTAAAAATCCGATGCAACAGCAAGTTTTACATTGAAAGGAATTTTTACTCCGGCTTCAAGAAGGATTTTGTCCCCAGGTTTTAATTCAGTGCTGGAGGTCTGTCCCCATTGTCCGTCACGCCAAACTGTTACATCAGTTTCCACAAGAGATGCAAGATAATCCGCCGTCCGTTTTGACTTAAGCTCCTGAGTAAGCCGGATTACAGCCGAAACTAAATACATTGTCAAAAGAATTATGAATGTGGAAAAATTCCTTGAAAAGTTAGAAGCAAACAACAAATCAGTAACAAAGGAAATTGCAGCAAGGCTTATGAGAATTATAGAAAACGAATTTACAAAGGATCGCCTGAGAATTGATTTTATGGTCATAAAGTTCCTTAAAATTGTAAACCGCAAGTTGTTTCAACAACTGAGGATTTACAATTGGTTCGCGCAAGCGAACACGTCAAATAAGTGTTTTCTTGGAAAACACAAGTTAAACTGGACGGCACCATTTTGCCGTTCAGTTTAAACCTTCCTTATAATTGAACACCGCAGGTTGTATCAACAACCGAGGATGTGCAATTGGTTCGCCCGAGCGAACACGTAAATAAAAAAGTTTCTGAAGAAACTTTAAATTAAATCAAACGACACCATTTTGTCGTTTGATTTAATGTTAATTATACCACGGATGATGGCGGGAAAATATGGCTAAATTCTTGCGATTTTGGGAGGGGAAAGCCCGCAACGCCCCGATTAGCCGTTTCGCAATTTTAAATTATTTTTTATTTTGCGGAATAAACTTTATTTTCTGTTCCGCAAAATTGAATTTTTCTTGAAAATGCGGAATAAAGGTTGTATAATGGGCCTATGAAAATACTGGAAAGACAGAATTTTTTACAAAAACTGATAAATTCCATAAATACACCTGACATCAAAGTCATTACAGGAATTCGGCGAAGCGGAAAATCAAAACTTTTAGAAATGTTCATTGAATATCTTAAAAGTAACATTGCCGATGCCAATATCATTCATATCAATTATAATCTTTTTCAATTTTCAACACTAAAAAATGCTGTTGCATTAAATGAATATGTCGAAAATCTGTATTCTCCAGAAAAAGAAAATTTCCTCTTGATTGATGAAGTTCAGCTATGCAAAGATTTTGAACAAGCAATAAATTCGTTTCATGCGTCAGAAAAATATCATATCTACATAACAGGCTCAAATGCGTTTTTGCTTTCCAACGATCTGGCAACATTGTTTACAGGAAGAACTTTTTCTATAGAAGTTTTTCCTTTCAGCTTTAAAGAATTTGTTTCATATTTTGAATGTCAGGATATACAGCAGGCTTTTGATTGCTTTGCAATTGAAGGCGGTATGTCTGGTTCGTATTTATATGAATCAATTGACGACAAATATAATTACCTGAATGAAGTTTTTGAGACTTTGATTGTCCGCGATATTCAGCAGAAATATAAAATAAAAAATGTTTCGCTTCTGGACACAATAAATGATTTTCTTGTAGACAATATTTCTTCGGAAATCTCAGCACGAAGTGTTGCAAATACACTTACATCAAAGGGAAGCAAAACAGATGATAAAACAGTTTCATCCTACATCAAATATCTTTGTGCTTCTTATGCATTTTACAAAATCCGCCGCTACGACATAAAAGGTAAAAAATATCTTGCAAGTCAGGACAAATATTATCTTGCAGACCATTCTTTTAAATATGCAAAGCTTGGTACAAAGAATATGGACTATGGAAAGATTTACGAAAATATAGTCTGCATAGAACTTTTACGCCGTGGTTATGAAGTTTACACAGGCGTTCTTTATCAAAAAGAAATTGATTTTGTAGCCATCAAGCGTGACGAAAAAATCTACATCCAGGTAAGCGATGACATTTCCCGCCCAGAAACAATGGAAAGAGAAATATCCCCGCTTTTAAGCATAAAAGATGCCTACCCCAAAATGTTAATTGCAAGAACAAAACATCCTCAGTATCAGTACGAAGGTATTGCGGTCTGGGATATTGCGGAATGGTTGATGAACCGATAACAAGCGTTTTAAACCGTAAAACCGGTTTTGCCGAAGGCAAAATTGGCGCAAAAGTTGCGGTGGTGTAAAGTCACGAAAAGCAGCTTTTGTGACAAAGTTTCTATCGGTTTTGAAAACCATGTTAGGCGTTTTATCACACATTTATATTTTTTGACGCAATTACCTTATAATAAATTCCAAAACTATAAGATATTATAGAAATGATAAATAGTAAAAACAGACCACAACCAATTGCATAAATATTGCCTGTTGCAAAAAGTGTACCATTAATCATGCCTACAATATAATAGCAAACAGCACAAATAAGCTTTAATAAAAAAGCATCCTCTAATGGCAAGTATTTTCCAAAAATTTTTTTCCACAGTATATACAAAAAAATTCCAGCAATTAAACCTATAATTATACCTAATAAGAATTTCATTTAAAACCTCCAAAACAGGTTTCAAGCTTGACTTGAAACCTGTTCAGTCTATAAGTCTATTTTAGTTTTCTTTTGAGAAACAAATTACAGCCTTATAGCGTGGGAAAAATAAGCAGCAACGACCAATAATTGTTTCGTACTGCTCAAATTTCCAGCCTTGTGAAGCCATTTGATTGATTTTAGCTTCAATAGCGTTTCCACGAAGTGTACCAGTACAAAGACCAGCATTTACTTCCTCTACTTTGTAAGTCATAGCGGACTCCTTATAAATTTATTTTTAATGCCATACGGCACTAAATTCCCTTCTCCTCGTGCTCTTTCATTACTTTTATAAGTAATTTTTCTTTCGCACGCTCAACTCTTAAATTTTTACCACGGCATTTACTACGAAGCATCTGATATTCATTTAAATAGCCATTTGTTTTCAATAAATCTTTTATGATAAGACGAAAACAAGGTTCATGCATTTCACACTCAAAATATTCGTCTTTGTAACCACGGGTTTTTAATCGGTAACTACTTATTTTGTAATAGCGGTATTTATGGTGAGTTGACAGAGCAATTCTTAAGAATTGACCAAAAACTGGAAGAGAACAAATTAAAAAGAAAATTGAAAATAGATTTTTAGGAAAAATAAAATGTTTGTATACAAAATATCCTGCCGATAGTAAAGCAAGAATTCCAAAAAGGCATAAGTATCCATAAAGAAAATATTTTGTAACAAATTTAAATATAAATTTAGACTTTAACTCTTTCAATTTTCACTCCTTTTTGATAATAGAGAAAATTAGTTAGAACGATTTTTTTTTACTTAGCACGCCAATAGCGTGTCCACAAAACAATTGCTTAAACGGCGGCAAGCTCGACTTGCCGTCCGCTTAGAAGCTTTGTTATGTGTTAATTTCCTCTTTTAATTCAATTTCTAAAGCATCAGGATTAATTTGTTTATTTTCTAAGAAACGAGAAAAGTTTTTAGCTTCTTCTGTACTTCCAGAAATCTTTAAGATAAAATCTTCAGCATTAAACTTTGAGGCATCTAATAACCAATTTTGTATGTTTCTTAAATCTTCTGTCATTCCATCAGTTAATTCGCCTAAAAGTTTTTGATGATTTGTTAGTTCGACTTTAATTTGTTCCAATTTTAGTGTATATATCTCAGGGAATGATTCTTTATATTCTTTCGCTTCCTCAGCAATATTTTTAATATTCTGATTAGAAGAATCTTTTAAATCTTTGATAATAGAAATTTGAGATTCTTTATATTCTGTTAATAGAAGCATAACCTTTTTACTGTGCTCATTTTGCAATCCTGAGACTATTTCAGTTAGTTTTTTTACTTGTTCGACCTTAAAGGAAATATCTTGTTCATAAATTTCTTGCTCGGCTTTTAAGAGTCTTTTGCGTTCATCATTTTGTTCTTTTTCGAATTCTAATTGAAATTTTTTCTCTCGTTCTTTTCTTTCTGCTTCTAGTTTTTTCCCTTCTTTTTCAATCCGAGCTTTTGTTTCCAATATATCTTTTTCATTTTTAGTTTTAACCTTTTCTAAATGTTTTTTTTGTAATGTATTTGACCATCCAAAAGTTGCATCTACAATTGTTTGTACACAATCATCTAACTTATCAAACATATCAAAAAAGCCCATAATTATCTCCTTGCTTTTTTATTGAATAAAATTGCGTTTTTTTTCTGCTCTGTAGAGGCAGAATTTATATCTGTAAATAAATCTGTTTTTTCCAATAAATGATTATTTGTAATAAATGTTGAGAGGTCAACTATTGAATAATCCAAAATATTTGAGATTAGATTTAAAGCTATTCCTTTATTTTTACTAATTAAAATGCAAAAATAAATCAAATCATTTTTTATTTGTAAAATCTTAAACAGTTTTTTACTATAATTATAAAAATTTGTTGTATCACAATATGTTTTCTCTAGTGAAATAAGCCATTCTTTTCTAGTGAAATACCCATTTAAATTATTTTCCATTCTCTATAAACTCCATAAATTCTTTTTCAAATTTATTGATTACGCTTTGAATTTCATTTACTTTACCAATTTTCTTTGTAATACATGAATACTCTGAATATAATTCTTTCATATCTTTTGCATAATCTATTGAAAGAATATTAATCCGTTCTTCTATCTGTTTATTCTTTATTTGCAACTTAGTCATTTGTATTACCTTTTATTTTTTCTACTAAATTGATTGATAATAGATTAATTGATTTTTCAATTTTTCCCGAATAATCTTCAATTATCTGTTTTACAGATTCTTCATATATTTTTTTGTTGAAAGGATTTCTTTTTATCTTTTGACGTAATAAAATTTCTGGCAAATCCTTCTTAAGAAACATTATGTATTCAAGTCGTAGTTTTTCTTGTTGTCTCAGAGTCCAAACAATTTCTTCCTGATATTTATCAAAAAGTTTTAAATATTCTTCTGTATATTTTAAAGTCATACTTTTATTCCTCCTAAAGCGCCTCAAGTTGCGGGCGTCGGTATAACAATTGATTAAACCGCAAACCAGATTGACCGGTTTGTCGGCTACGAACCTTTGTTATGTAATTATTCTTTTGTTACGTAGTCGATTTCTTCTTCGATTTTTGAAGAAGATTTTTCGGAAGCTTTGAGATTTTTTCTTCAAGACGGATTTTATCTACGCCAATTATTTGATGAATTAAAGCAACAGAGTCTTTTGAAAGACCTGATTCTTTTTTAGGAAGAAAAACATTTCCCCGAAGATCTGCATTTATAGTATTTGATGTAAGTGGAACAATAACTTTTGTATTAAGATTATCCAGATTTTCTTTATCTGCCTGAATGATTACTACTGGACGGCGTCTTCCTGGTTCACTACCGAAAGGAATGCCGAAATCAAGCATGTATATATCACCACGTGTCATTCTTTACAGTCTCCCACACGGTAGCAAGACTTGCTTCCCGCATCTTTTGTAAAGATTCTTCTTCTGAATATTGATAATTTAAAAGAGAAGTCCGTTTGTTTATATTACTAGCAAGAAAGTTAAGCAGATGAATTTGTTCAGCTAAAGAGAAATTTTGAACTCTATTTTCTACATCTTCAAGAGCATCAGACATACAAGACCTCCATATATTATTATAGCATAAATTTATTAAAATTGGTAAAAATCGTAAATTAGCACATTATTCTTTCATTACTACAAAACCACTTTGCTCTGAATGTATGTGTGGTCGATATAACCAGGCATTCCAATGTCTCATTAATTCATCATAGGAATACTGGGTAAAAATATTGCTTGGATCATTTATGTAGATTATTTTTTTCGTTTTATCATATCCGATTGCGAGCAAAGCATGAGTGTAATTTTGAGTTGGGTCTGGTCGTATATTTAAAATAACAGGATTTTCGTGTGCAATATAATATTGAAGGACATCTATATTCATTTTATTTACAAATTTATACTTCAGCGAAAATCTTTTACAGACTTTTCCAAGGCCATTCATGTCATTGCCATATTTTCTTGCCGATTCAATTTTGGTCCCGCTGTAATTCCAGCATTCTTCTTCTGATAATACAATTGTGTCATTTGATGCATACTTTATTGCCATTCCAAGTGAAACAGTTGCACAGGAATAATTTGTTGTTTGATATTTTGGTTCAATATCTAAAATAAAAGCATCAGGAATATCATATAATTCTGAAGAAGGTATACTGTTTTGTTTATAATTTTTTGAAGTACAACTTATGAACGATATTGTAAATAAAAAGATGATTCTGAATTTCTTCATTTTTCCTTCTAAACTCTATTACATACCTTTATTAGATCCCTTCGTAAGCACCCCAGTGCGGGTGTCCGTATAACTTGCATTTAAACCGTAAACGGCTTGACCGTCTGTCGGTGATTTGAAATGCGTGTTAGCTGTTAACTGAAATTGAACTCCGAATATCTTGAGACAAGCATTTTTTTTCGCTCTTCTATGAATTCCAAAAAATTATCAAAACTATAATCGCTAATTTCAGGAATGGAATGTCTCTTTTTGAAATTTTCGTCTCTACTAGAAATCCATTCATCAAATGAAATTGCATTTTTTGCTTTATTTTCTGTTTCCTCCAATAATTCCAAATTAAGGATAGTGTTGTAGTATTCCAAATATTTTTGAATTTTTTCTTCGGAATAACCTCTTTTAATTAACTTTGGTCTTGTAAACTCGGTTTTTGGAAAGATATGATCTTCTGCATACTTTTTATCTAACCAATCCCGATTAGGATACAATAAACTTAAAAGCAAATAACTATATTTTGTTCCATAGTTACACTGTAAATAGTTATTTATCTCTGATTCATTTAACTTTGGACTTACAGATAATTTTTCATTTAATTTCAAATAAGGAAATTCTTTATCTTTATATAGTTCCAATATTTCTTGGCATTGTTTTAATGTTGTATCTGATGAACTACCAAAAGAGTTTCGTATCGTATTCAATACAAACCATTTTTGAATATTATTTTTTATTTCAATTAATTCTTTATCTGATGAATTTACAAAATTTGTAACATTTTTATTTTGAATATAAAATGAAATTGGTAAAACAGCGTTCTTTGAAACTATATTTTTATCATTAAAACCAAATGAACTTAATAATAAAATTGTTTGGCTTAAACTTTCTTTTATTTTTTCCCAGTTAAATTCTATTTTTTCAAGGTTTTCTTTGGTAAAAGAACTTACTTTGTATTGAATAGGCAATCCATCTGTTAAATACATGGCACCTTTCATTACAAAATCTTTTCCAAATTTATATCCAGATCCAATCTTATTAATTTCATCAGTAAAATTAAAAATTTCCTCACGGGCATTTAATTTTTTCCATTTAGCAGTCGCAGTTGAGAGCAAAATATCGCTATATTCAAGTTTTACGCCACCTGTATTTGTTCTTACAAAAATTTCGACAACCTTATCATAATCATCTGTCTTTTCATCATAATAATTTATACATCGTGCTGTATGCACCATTGTGTGCAAATCTTCAAGATTATTTTCTATAATATCCTGTTCTTGACTTGAGAATTTACTTGTTTTTTCAGCAATAGCCTGCTTTGCTTCTCTTGCTTTATCATAATTTAAAATATCCCCAACCCTATACCAACAATGTTCTTGATTTTCAAATTCACTTTCTTCAATAAATTTAAAACCGTATTGAAGTTCATCAGGATTTATTTCTTTAGAAGGCTCTTTTAACAAATCTATTGCTAAATATTCTTTTCTTTTTCGATAATAAAAATATGAGAATGAACCTTTTAATCCAATATAAAGAGATGTCATTCTTTGTTGTCCATCCAGTACAAAATATAAATCCTTATTTAGACCATCAAAATTTGCCTCCTTATTATGAGGTGATTCCTTGTCAAAATCACGAATAAACTCATAAGCCGACCATTTGTTCTTATCCTCTTCACGAATTTTCCAAAATAAAAACGAACTGATAGGGTAACCGCACATTAATGAATCAAATAATTTACAAATCTCATAAGTTCCCCATACATATTCTCTTTGAATTGCAGGTAAAAAGGTATTTTTATTTACGAAATTTCTAATTACATCGCTTACTGTTGTATTAATATAATCTCCAGTTGTCATTTTTCTTTTCTCCTTATTTTTGTAGTAGCACAAAGTGCTATCCAGCTAACATATATTATACGTATCCCGTATAAATTTATTATACAGTTTTTTTGTCCGTATAATCTTCACAACGAGTTACATTCTACTATATATAACATAAATCAGCGTGTTTTTATACGGATACATCTAATCTCACATCCTGTCCAACGGGCTTATAACTCCGCTGACACCTTTATTCAAAACATGGGTGTAGATCATTATCGTGCGGATATCTGAATGACCAAGCAGTTCCTGAACGGTTCTAATGTCGTAGCCGTTTTCAAGAAGATGTGTTGTAAAGGAATGTCGGAAGGTGTGGCAGCTTGCGTTTTTATTAATCCCGGCTTCAAGGACGGCTTTTTGGAGCAGCGATTGGCAAAAAAAGTAAATTTCCTCCCGTTAGCAACATGGAGGACTGCCGCAGGCAGGTGCAGAGCAACTTGTTGCGGCGCACCGAGGCGAAAGCCGAGCCCGGAATACTGCGACCCCAAGCCACAGCGTAAGCTGGGACTTGGGGGAACGGCCTGAATAAAAAACTATTTATCTCTACAATTATCCAGATACAGTCGTGTAATATCAGGATTAGAATTTTCCAGAGCCAGCATCATGAATTTTCTGTCATCGCTTACATTCTCTGAAAATTCAAAGTTGCGGTACAGAAAGCGGATAACTTCATCGTGGGTTTGATTACGAAGGGCCTCTTCAAGATAGAAGTCTGCGTTTTTGAGAAGCCGGAATTTCTCGGAAGAACTTTCATACAGTTTTTCGATTGTGTCCAGTTCCGCATCATTTCTAAGGGCAAAAAGAAAATCGTCTGTGGTTACTGCTTTTTTCTTCCTCAGTTTTGTGAATGAATGCCAGGTCCATTACATTTTTATAGCCGGTCTGGAAATAGCTGTTCAGATATGCGTGACGCAAAATTCGTGTGTCTTCTTCGCCATTTGTGTTCCAGTGATATTCAAGAATTACTTTATCCTGTGTAAGAGTTCCAGTTTTGTCTGTACACAAAATATCGATTGCACCAAAGTTCTGAATTGAATTCAGATTCTTTACGATTGTCTTTTTCCTGCTCATTGAAACAGCACCTTTTGCAAGACAGGTTGTTACAATCATAGGAAGCATTTCTGGTGTCAGACCTACCGCAATTGAAATGGCAAACAAAAATGCCTGAAGCCAGTCACCTTTTGTGATTCCGTTGATTACAAAAACAACAGGAACCATTACAAACATAAAGCGGATCAAAACCCAGCTGACAGAATAAACGCCTTTAGAAAAACTAGTTTCCACACTTTCTTCGCTGATATGCAGCTGCAAAAATGGCAACATTGTTAGATAGAGCAGAAATATATTGTCCTAACTATGTCTGGTCCAGTTTAATTTAAGTAAAAACTTTAAATAAAATCTAGAATTGAGTGAATTCAGATGAATCAGAATGAATAGAAATTTCTCAAGTTCTAAGCTATTTTAAGAATATCTAGTCAAAAAGTCATAATAATTACTTATCTGAAGTCATCTGAACTCTATCGAATATTAAAAATAATACAGGATTGGGCGCAGCACCCGACGGCGAGCCGTCAGGCAAGCCGGAATGCCCGGCCCTGCCTTACTAATTAACCATGAATTGCACGAACTTTAATAACTGTGTCCAGAGCTGCAAGTTTCTGGATGATTTCATCACTTACGATTGTATCAACGTCTGTAAGGTTGTATGAAACTTCGCCGCGAGCCTGGTTTACCATTCCTGTAATGTTCAGGTGAGCTTCACCAAGGAATTTTGTAAAGCTTGAAATTACATCAGGAACGTTTTTGTGGAATACACAGAGACGTGTTCCTCCCTTTGGAACAGGGTTGTCTGTAACTGTTTTTGGGAAGTTTACAGAGTTTACGATGTTTCCGTTTTCAAGGAAGTCTTTAAGCTGCTGTGAAGCCATGATTGCACAGTTGTCTTCAGCTTCTGGAGTTGAAGCACCAAGGTGTGGCATACAGATTACTTTTGGATGATTCAGAAGTTCTTCTGCACAGAAGTCTGTTACCATGCATGCAACTTTTCCAGAGTCCAGAGCTTCGATAATGTCTGCATTGTTTACAAGTCCACCACGTGCAATGTTGATGATGCGAACACCGTCTTTCATTGTTTTGATTGTTGAAGCATTAATCATGCCTTTTGTATCGTTTGTCTGTGGTACGTGGATTGTGATGTAATCTGCTTTTGCATAAACTGTATCAAGTGTTTCAGCAATTTTTACATTGTGATCCAGAGAGAGAGCAGCTTTTACAGAAAGGAATGGGTCGTAACCTACTACATCCATTCCGAATTTAATTGCCAGGTTAGCAACCATAGCTCCGATTGCACCAAGACCGATAACACCAAGTGTTTTTCCTTTAAGTTCTGGTCCTACGAACTGGCTCTTTCCTTTTTCTGCCAGGTCTGGGATTTCGTCTCCCTTGCCTGTAAGTGTTTTAGCCCAAGCGTTAGCTGCAACTGCAGGACGGCTTGAAAGAAGAAGTGCCATCATTACAAGTTCTTTTACAGCGTTAGCATTTGCACCAGGTGTATTGAAAACAACAACGCCCTTTTCTGTAAGCTGTGGGATTGGGATATTATTTGTACCTGCCCCTGCACGTGCTACAGCTTTTACGCTTTCTGAAAGCTGCATTTCATGCATATCTGCAGAGCGAACAAGGATTGCATCCGGATTATTAATATCTGTTGCAATTTCGTAATTGTCACGGTCAAGAACATTAAGACCGATAGCACTGATTTTATTTAATGTCTGAATTTTGTACATTGTAACCTCTTTATTTATTATTCTGTGTCATGTTGAGCGGAGGCGCAGCCGATTTACCTGTCATGTTGAGCGGAGGCGCAGCCGGAGTCGAAACATCTTTTCATAAAGAAGATCCTTCGACTCCACTTCGTTCCGCTCAGGATGACTAAATATCTTATTTATCCTGTCATGTTGAGCGGAGGCGCAGCCGGAGTCGAAACATCTTTTATTAAAAACTAAGATCTTTCCACTCAGGATTATTTGTTTCAACAAGTGCATTTTTCTTTGCTCTTGTCCAGCCTTTCAACTGTTTCTCTCGCTTAATTGCATTATTAACATCATCAGTTGATTCAAAATAAACCAATTTATGAACATGATATTTTTTTGTAAAACCTTCAATCAGTCCACTTTTATGTTCGTTTATTCTTCTGGTCAAATCATTTGTCATTCCGATATACATCACAGAATTTGTATAATTTGTCAGAATATAAACATAATACAACAGGCGCTCCTTAATAGATCCTTCGACTCCACTTCGTTCCGCTCAGGATGACTAAAGTATTTCTTTTCCTGTCGTTCCGCTCAGGATGACAGGATTATTTTTCTTAGTTTTCAGAAGCGAACTTTTTCATGAAGTCCACAAGAGATTTAACTCCGTCCAGAGTCATAGCGTTGTAGATAGAAGCGCGCATACCACCAACAAGGCGGTGTCCTTTAAGGTTTACAAGACCTGCTGCTTCTGCTTCTTTTACGAACTTAGCGTTGATTT
>JAKSTM010000041.1 GCA_024402565.1 Treponema sp.
TCCAGGTTCTTTCCTTTACGTCCGATAAGAATTGAAGAATAAGAAGAATCCATTCTGATTCCAATTTTTTTGTCTTCACGATATGTGATTTCAACTTTTACGTCGTATCCCATTTTTTCAACAACGTCTTTTACAAAGTTAACCAGTTTTTCTTCAAATTCGCCCTGTGGAACAGGATCGATTTTTACACGTGGTCTTTCATCGTAATCACGATCTTCATCCACATTACTTGCTGTTGGAACTTCGCTAAGAGTGTGAACGCGGATTTTTACATAACCTTTGTTGAAAATTGATTTTTTCTGTGTTTCAAGAATTTCAACATCAAACTGATCACGACCAAGTCCGAGTTCATTTGCAGCCAGTTCAATAGCTTCTTTTTCTGTTTTTGCTTCATACTCGTAAGTCATTTATGTTACCTCTAATAATAATGTTCTAAATTATTTTCTTTTGCTTTTTGGTGGCAAAGTTTTCTGAGTTACTCCGGCATTCTTTTTTGCGGCAGCCATTTCAGCTTTTTTTGTAGCCATCATTTTGTTGATAATAATCTGCTGAATCATCTGGAACAGGTTCGAAACTGTCCAGTAAATCAGAAGTCCAGATGGAGCATTGTAGAACAGGAAGAAGAAGATGATTGGCATACCATACATCATAAACTTCATATTCATTCCGCCCTGAGGCTGTGCTGCACCACCAACATTTGTAATTTTTCCAAAGAACAACTGTGTTACTGTATAAATGATTGGAAGAAGACGAAGCTGATCCCAACCAAGGAAAGGAATTACGAAAGGCATACTCCAAACACTGTCACCTGTTGAAAGGTCTGGAATCCAGCCAGGAATAAATGTTGCACCACGGAATTCAAATTTATAATTGAACAGGTTATACATTGCAAAAAGTACCAGGAACTGGAATACCATTGGCAGACATCCACTTGCAGGATTGTAACCTGCTTCCTGATAAATCTTTGCCATTTCAGCCTGCATTTTCTGCTGGTCGCCCTTATATTTTTCCTGAATTGCCTGAACCTTTGGCTGCATATCCTGCATAATCAAAGTACTCATCGACTGTTTTTTAGACAATGGGAACATTACCACTTTAAGCAAAATTGTAAGAATGATAATTGCAACACCCCAGTTTCTTACAACTTTATAAATCCATTCAAGACAGAACTGAAGTATTTTTTCCAACCATTTAAGCCAACCGCTTGACTGAAGAACTTCTGTAAGTCTGTAACCACCAATTCCCCAACCGTTGGCAATTTCTCCATTATCTTTTTTTGCACTGTTGTATCTGGCCAAAGATTTTTCATCACGTGGACCAAAATACATATAGTAAGAATCCGAAATATCTGTTCCGGAAATTGCAGATCTTTCAATCATTGCCTGAGCATTTGCATAATTATCTTTTTCAATAAGAGTAGAAAAGAAACCAGCATTAATAATGCTTGGATTTGAAGGGATCATAATTTCTGTAAAATATTTTCCTGCAATAGCAAGCCAAATAAAATCGTTCTGTTTTGACCAGCGTTTAAAATCATTCTGACCAAGAATCTGACGTTTCATTTTTTTACCGTTATATGAAATCATCTGACGGTTCTCATAACGATTTTGTTTTGCATTAAAATGAGGTCCAATCTGTGGAGCACTTCTAAGTGCGTAAGCAACTCCGTCACTGTTCAGGAAACTTAAGTCTTCATCACTATGTAACATGAGATCCAATTTGAAAACATTTTCATCATCTTTAAATGAATATTTTTTTCCGTAAGTAAATGATTTAAGTTCCCCGTTCTTTTTTACAGTAACATTCTTTTTGAACAGAATTGTTTTTTCATCCAGCATTTCGAAATTCATCATTTCATTCATTACTGGTTTATCAGCGTTACCAAAAGCAACGCTCATTGTTCTGTTTTTATCACTTATACTGTCTGAAATCTGAACGAAGTCACCTGTTTCTTTGTCTTCGTATTCTTTCAATTTATAACTGATAATGTCACCGCCCTTATTTGAAAGAACGATTTCTGCTTTGTTTGTGTTGATTGTGATTGTTTCTTCTTCAATAGCTTCAGATGTTCCTTCACCTTCAGCAATTTCTGTAAAAGACAGGTCTGACAATGATGAATCATTCAGATCTGTAATTTCATTATTAGCAACTTCTTCTGCAGCTGGAACCTCTCTTGGGGCAAACATTCCCGGATTTCTTTTCTGCATAATAATAGTTGATCCAATAATTACAAGTGTAGATAAAGCAATTGCAATAATTGTATTCTTGTCCATTTTTTTACTCCAATAAAAATTGAGCAGCCGGAGTAAATAAGAAGACTCTATTTTTTAAGGAACAGGATCATACCCGCCCTCGTGAAATGGATTGCATCTTAATATTCGTCTGATTGCGAGATAAAGACCTTTTACCGGTCCGTATTTTTTAATTGCTTCCAAAGCATAAGCTGAACATGTAGGTGTATACCTGCAGCTCGGCGGAAACAATGGAGAAATACAAATTTGATAAAACCTAATTAAAAGAATGAAAATTTTCGACAAAAGATTTTTTAGTGAGTCTTTTAGAAAAATCAATCCTTTAACAAATTTGCCTTTTGACACAATATTCGAAATTGTTCACACCGCGTGCTGAACGAGTCGTTTCCGGGGAAAATCTGCAGGAGCAGATCGTATCCGGTGTTCAGGTGTGTTTTATAAAAACGATAGACTTCCCGGCTGTAACGTTTTGATAAGTTCCTTTGAACCGCGTTACCGTAGCCACGATTTAAAGGAAAACCAATTCTGTTTATTCCAAGTCCGTTTTCCATATAGAAAAGACGTGCTCCTGGAATACTTACCTTTTTTCCGTTTTTGAACAGTGTTTTAAATGTTTCAGGCTTTTTTATCCGTTCATCACGAGTAAAAAAGCCTGTTTTATTAAAACTTGTTTCCATCCCTAATGCTGATTAGTATTTGTTGTGTTCGTCAGCGACAGACAGCTTTTTGCGTCCCTTAGCGCGGCGACGAGCCAAAATTTTGCGTCCCCCTTTTGTTGCCATACGTGCGCGGAAACCAAACTTTCTATTGCGTTTTACTTTACTTGGCTGATATGTTCTTTTACCTTTTGCCATTTTAAGCTCCTTATATATTTTATAAAAAAAGATTTCGGTAGTGCACCCATTATTACCACTTTAAAATGGGGTATAAAAGATTATCATTTATTTTTTGAGTTGGTCAATACACTATTTTCCAGACTTTCTAGCTTTGCCAAAAAATCGACGGGGAGTTCTTTTTTTGAATTTTGATTTTCAGTAGATTTCTTTTGATCAGAATTTGCGCCGAAGGCGCCCGATTTTTTTAAAAACTCATTCATTTGTTTTTCAGCGGCAATATTTTTTATATTCATTACTTCTTGTTCACGACGTAATTCATCTTCATACGAATTATAAAGAGTTGAATTATTTCCCTTTAATCTGAAAACTAGGGATTCTACTTTAAAGTCAGGCATATTCATATTCATTCCCCGAACAATAAATTTTGAATATAGTTGCATTGCCTGAATCCAACCTGAATGATCTGTTTCAATTAATAGTTGTCCATTTCTAAAATCTACTACATCAGAATGACTTGCTATTTTATCGCCGTAATGTTCATCTCTTGTATTTTTTATTCCACGTACTACTTTTTTCCAAATCGTTGATATTTTATTTGCATTTTCTAAATCTGAAGCTTCAATATTTGAAAAGACTTTTGAAATCATTTCACTTGCATTTATTATATTATTCATTTTGAAACCTCCTTCCATTCACCATTTTCTACATGAAATATTTTTGTTGTTTCTCGTCGATAATTTTCATAAGGCTCTCCAGGAAGAAATGTACAAAACAATTGATCATACTCCGGAAGCAATGATGTAATTTTTGTTCTTTTTGCCGGGTCCAATTCCAAAAGAACATCGTCCATTAATAATACCGGTTTCATTCCTGTTGATTGAGTATAAAAAACCGCCTGAGCCACTCTTAAAATTAATGAAATTAATCGACATTGGCCTGTTGAAGCTGTCTGAACAAAAAGCTGACCATCTTTTATAAAATTTATTTTATCGCGATGCGGTCCTGATAAACTTGTTTCCATTGCTTTATCTGCCTCATGACGACTTTTTATATGTCCTAAAACTTCATCAAAACCAGGCGTTCTTACTGCAATTCCATCTGGAACTTCTTTCCAACTAGGATCATAACTAATTTTCAAATTTTCTATTCCGGTAACTTCTTCAAATAATTTACCAAAAATTTGATTAAATTGAAAAATAGCTTTTTTTCTTTTTGACTGAACTATTAGTCCAAAGTTAACTAACTGCTGATCATAAATTTCTAAAAGTTCATATTTATGCTCTTTTAAAATTGTATTTCTACTTTTTAATATTTTTTTATAATTTCTCAAATCGTCAATGTATGTTGGATCATAAAGACTTAAAGACTGATCAATAAAAAATCTACGATCTTCAGGATCTCCTATTGCAAACCGCATATCATCATGACAAAAAAGAATGCAAGGAATTGTATTAATTAATTCCTTGCGGTCGTTAATTTTTTTACCATTTTTTTCAATTCTTTTTTTATTATTTTCAAAAATTACACGAACCTGCTGAGTGTCACCTGGAGCTTTATCATATAAAGCTGTCACGGAAAAATCTTTTTCTCCATGACGGATTATTTGAGAATCTGTGTGTGTTCGAAATGAAATTCCGTAAGCTGTATAATAAAGTGATTCTAACAGGTTACTTTTACCCTGTCCGTTTTCACCAACAAAATAGACCTCGCGTCCGGCGAGGTCTATTCTTGAATTTTTCAGATTACGGTAATTGTAAAATGAAATTGTTAAAAATGGCATTTACAAACCGGTTTAAAAATTTATTAACTAACGTTAGTTAGTCGCCAGACTCCCTGACTAATTATTCATTGGCATAACTACATGCTGATAATCTTCTTTTGGATCTGAACGCATTACTACTGTTTTTGTTACTTTTCTTTCTCCACTTCCATCATCTTCATCTGGAGTAAAATCAAAAACAACATATTCAGAATCAATTACTTTCAATGGGTCTGTTATAAACTTATAGTTCAAACCAATTGAAAGATCTGGTCCATCATAACGACATGGAATTTCTTCAGATGCATTTCCGTTTAATGAATCAGGAGTTATTACTTTAAGAACACCTGAAGATACTTTGAAAAGAATTCTGCTAACAGATTTATCAACCATAATTGTTGTTCTTTCAAGAGCTGCTTTTAAATCTGCTTTATAAACAGCAAATGAAGAAGAAAGACTTTCTGGAATTACCTTTTTATAATTTGGATAAAGTCCATCAATCAGATTTGAAGAAAATTCATAATTTCCAAATTTTACAAAAATTGATTTATCCACTACAGCAATTTTTACATTACCTTCATCTGAAGCATGTTTCATTACACAACTTAAAATTTTTGTAGGAACAATTGCTGGTGGAAAATCTGGAACATTATTTGCAATTGCTTTATCAATATTTGAAAGTCTATGACCATCAGTTGAAACCATTGTCAGATTCTGTTCATTTTTCAAAAAGTAAATTCCAGTAAGGAAAATTCTTGTATGATCTTCTGACACAGAAAAAATTGTCTGACGAATCATTTCTTTAATTTCTTTTGCAGGAACTTCAAAGAAAGGAAGATTTTCTGAACTTCCCATTTCAGGGAATTTATCTGAAGCCTGACTGTTAAGTGTAGCTTTGAATTTTTTTGTTAATGAATTGATTGTTACTTTTAAATCTTCCTGAATGAATTCAACATCACCACCTGGAAGTTTTGAAATAATACTCATGAAGTTATCACAATAAACTGTTGTTCTTCCTTCTTCTTGTATATCAACTGGAATTGAAGAAACATATTTTACAGTATTGTCAGATGCTTTGATTGTAAGTGAATTATTTTCTGCTATCAAAAGAATATTTGAAAGAATTGATAATGGACTTTTGTTTGTAATAATTTCTTGAGCAATTGCAATTTCTTTTATCATTGCATCTCGATCAAATGTGAACTTCATTTTTTTATCTCCTTGAAATGTGTTTATTCACATTTCTTATTTATATATAAATTTATAAATTTTAATAATAATAATAATAAGGGCGTTGATAATGTGGATTTCGCTCCTAATTTTTTGTATTACTAAATATTAACTTGTTGATAACTTATTCTTTTAAAAACACGTTTTATCCACAATTGCACATTTTCAAAAGTAATCTACATTTTATCCACAGGTTATACTATTTATTATGCACAAATTTTATGACTTTTTATAGTCTAATTATGATTTCTTAAAATCCTTAATATCCCTTTTGAGAGCTTCTATTTTTGAACTCATTGAAGGATCGAATTTTACCTGGTCACCAATTTTGTCATGAGCATGCATAATTGTTGAATGGTCACGGCCACCGAATTCATTTCCGATTTCACTGAAAGTAAATTCTGTCATTTCCTTTGCTAGGTAAACTGCAATCATTCTAGGAGTTGCAAATTTCTTTCCTTTATTTTTTCCCTTTATATCAGATAAAGAAATTCCATAATTTTCACAAACAACTTTTTGAATTGTTTCTATTGAAAT
Source organism: Treponema sp. (assembly GCA_024402565.1). Taxonomy (GTDB): domain Bacteria; phylum Spirochaetota; class Spirochaetia; order Treponematales; family Treponemataceae; genus Treponema_D. The sequence goes on from JAKSTM010000041.1 coordinate 6,615, forward strand.
ATTGTCATTGTTATTTGTTGTAAGAAAATCTTTTAGAACTTCTGTTGCTGTATTTATTGTTATTTCTTCGTCCATTAAATCTGCATATTCAACAATTCTGTTTAATGCTCCTTCAAGTTCGCGGACGTTTGATTCAACATTTTTTGCGATGTATTCAATTACTTCATTGTTTATTGTTTTTCCTAATGGCTCCATTTTTTTCTGGAGAATTGCGACACGAGTTTCAAAATCTGGAGGATTAAGATCAACTGCAAGACCACTTTTAAGACGACTTACAAGGCGATCATTCATTTCTTTCCATTCATTTATAGGACGGTCAATTGTGAAAACCATTTGTGCATTTTTCTGATGTAAAGCTTCGAATACACAGAACAATTGTTCTTGTGCTCCTTTTTTCCCATTGAGCCAGTGAATATCGTCTAAAAGAAAAACATCATTATTTCTAAATTTTTTATGGAATTCATCTGCCTTTTGTCCGTTTAAAGATGATGTGAATTCATTGAAAAAGTTCTCTGCAGTCATGTAGCAAAGTTTGATTTTTTCATTTGTATTTTCGTATATGTAATTTCCAATTGCCTGCATGAGGTGTGTTTTTCCAAGTCCGGATCCTCCATAAAGAAGGAGTGGATTTTTATAATGTCCTGGATCTTTTGCAACTGCAATTGAAGCTTTATAAGCAAATTTACAATCTTCACCTGCAACGAAATTTTCAAATGTATATTTTTCAGAAAGAAGAGGATGTTTTTCTTTTTTTGTTTTTATATTTATTTCTTCTGCTTTTTCTGTATTTGTTTTTTCAGACTTTTTTGAATTTTCATTTTCTTCTGAAACTGACGACTGTAAGTTTTCACGTGAAACATCAAGAACTTCTTTTTCTTTTGTTATCACATTTAATGTAATTTTATTTTGTCCTGTAAGTTTTCTTATTTTTTCCTGGACAATTTCAAAATTTCCTTTTGATTGCATTTGAAATTTTAAAAAGTCTGATGCTACAGAAACAGTGATTTCGTCGATTGTGTCTGATTCATATTCCATATTGAACCAGAGAGTAAAATCATTTTCTTTACCTGCGTTTTTATATTCTTTATGGATTTCGTTTAATGCGTAATCCCATGCTTCTTTATAAATATTTTCTCCCATACTAATAATTATACCTATGATTTTGTTTTTCTTTCAATGTAAAAAAACTTATTTTTTTGACATTATTTTCTTATTAATAACCGTTCGTTAGTTTGTAAAATCATTAAAATAATGTTATAATTATTTACTTATTAATAGTAATTATTTTAAAAAATATTTTTGTCAAAATTGAGGTGGGAAAAATCATGGCAGAAAATTATTCAGCGGACAATATTCAGGTCCTTGAAGGACTTGAACCAGTTCGTAAAAGACCTGGTATGTACATTGGATCTACTGGTCCGAATGGTCTTCATCATCTGGTTTATGAAGTTGTTGATAACTGTATCGACGAGGCCATGGCAGGATTCTGTCACAATATTACAGTTGCACTTGAAAAAGATGACATCTGTCGTGTAGAAGATGATGGTCGTGGTATCCCTGTTGATATAAATAAAAAGACTGGAATATCTGCTCTTGAACTTGTTTTAACAAAACTTCATGCCGGCGGTAAATTTGATAAATCAACTTATAAAGTTTCCGGCGGTCTTCATGGTGTTGGTGTTTCTTGTGTTAATGCTCTTTCTGACTGGCTTGAAGCAACTGTTTGTCGTGATGGCAAAATGTACATGGAAAAATTTGCCAGAGGAATTCCAAATAAAGAAGGCGTTAAAGAAATAGGAACTGCTGATAGAACTGGAACTACTATTCGCTGGAAAAGTGATGCTACAATTTTTACAGAAACTATCGTATATGATTTTGATGTTCTTCTTGATCGACTTCGAGAACTTGCTTTTTTAAATCCTGGAATTCAAATTACATTCCGTGATGAACGCCTTGAAAATCCAAAAGAACTTGTTTTGAAATTTGAAGGTGGTATCAACGAATATACGAAGTTTCTTAACGAAGGAAAAAAGGTAATTCCTGAAGAACCAATTTTCGTAACTGGTGAACAGAATGATATCATTGCTGATGTTTCAATGCAGTTCAATGACGGTTATGAAGAAAAACTTTTTTCTTACGTAAATGACATTAATACTCGTGAAGGTGGTACTCACCTTGAAGGTTTTAAATCTGCTATTACTTTTGTTTTGAATAAAGCTTTGGAAAAAAATGAAAAAATTAATAAAAAGCTTAACGGCAATAAAGTTGAAAAAGCAAAAGCTCCTGGAAAGGGAAAAGATGTAAAACTTGAAAAGCTTAAGAGTGAAGATATTCTTTCTGGACTAACATCTGTTATTTCTGTAAAAGTCCCTGAACCTCAGTTTGAAGGTCAGACAAAACAAAAGCTTGGAAATACAGAAGTCCGCACAGTTGTAGATTCTCTTGTAAAAGAAAAACTTACTCTTTGGTTTGAACAGAATCCTCAGATTTGTAATCAGATTCTTGAAAAGGCAGTTAATGAAGCTTTACTTCGTTTGAAGAAAAAGAAGATGGAAGAAACATCCCGTAAAGACGGAATGGATTCTTTTGGGCTTCCTGGAAAACTTGCTGACTGTTCATCAAAACATCCTGAAGAATGCGAAGTATACATAGTCGAAGGAGACTCGGCCGGTGGTTCGGCCAAACAGGGTCGCAATCCAAAGACACAGGCTATTCTTCCTCTTTGGGGTAAAATGCTCAACGTTGAAAAAGTTGAAGCTCACAAAGTAATTAATAATGAAAAACTTCAGCCGGTTATTGCTTCTCTTGGAACAGGAATCGGTAAGAACTTTAATATTGAAAAACTCCGCTATCATAAAATTATTATAATGGCTGATGCCGATGTCGATGGTGCTCATATTTCAACTTTGCTTATGACATTCTTCTTCCGTTACATGCCTCAACTTATTGAAAACGGACATGTTTACATTGCTATGCCACCACTTTATCGCGTTGAATACAAAAAAGCTAAATTCCGCAAATTTGTTTTCAGTGATGAAGAACGTGATCGCGCTCTTGAAGAGCTTGGTGAAAATCGTGATAAGGCCGAAGTACAGCGTTACAAAGGTCTTGGTGAAATGGAATGGGAAGAACTTCGTGACACAACAATGGCTCCAGAAAATCGTAAAATGAAACAGGTGAAAATTACTGATGCTCAGATGGCCGATCAGGTTTTTTCTGTTCTCATGGGTGATGATGTTGAACCACGCCGTCAGTTCATTGAAGAAAACGCCGTTTACGCAACTCTTGATGTTTAGTCTTTAGAAAGGTCATTGAGCCTGTCGAAATGACCTTTTCTTTTTGAACCCTTCGACAGGCTCAGGGTCCGTATAAAATTAGGAATAATTATGATTGAAAATATTAAATATGAAGAAAGACAGACACCGGAAGGTGGATTTGTTTTAACTGCTCCAATTGAGCATGAAATGCAGAAATCATTTATTGACTATTCTATGTCAGTAATTGTAGAACGTGCACTTCCTGATGTTCGTGACGGACTTAAACCAGTTCACCGTCGTATTCTTTATGCTATGGCAGAAGAAAATCTTACATCAGGTGGTAAGACCAAAAAGTGTGCCACTGTAGTCGGTGACGTACTCGGTCGTTACCATCCTCATGGAGATGCTTCTGTTTACGATGCTATGGTTCGTCTTGGTCAGGCATTCTCACTTCGTTACATGCCTGTTACAAAACAAGGTAACTTCGGAGGTATTGACGGTTCACCTGCAGCCGCTTACCGTTACACCGAAGCTAAGATGTCCAAGATTGCCGAAGAAATGGTAGAGGACATCAAAAAAGACACAGTAGATTTCATACCAAACTTTGATGATACAAGAAAGGAACCAACAGTTCTTCCTGGAGCTTTTCCGTTCCTTCTTTGTAATGGTTCGACTGGTATTGCTGTTGGTATGGCTACTAATATGCCTCCACATAATCTTAAAGAAATTGGAGCTGCAATCGGTGCATATATCGACAATCCTGAAATCTCAATTGATGACCTTATGAAAAATGTTAAGGGTCCTGACTTCCCGACAGGTGGTACAATCTTTGGACGTAAGGGAATAAAGGATGCTTATAAAACTGGTCGCGGAAAAATTATGCTCCGCGCAAAGTTTGAAATTGAAGTAGACACAAAAGGGAAGGAATCAATTATCTTTACAGAAATTCCTTACCAGACACGTACAACAGACCTGGTAACAAAAATCGGGGAACTTGCACGTGATAAAGTAATCGAAGGTATTGAACGTGTAAATGATGGTTCTCATGGAGATGACGTTCGTATAGAAGTTGATCTTAAACGTGGTGTTGTAGCTAAAATTGTTTTGAATCAGCTTTTTGCAAAAACTGCTCTTCAGTCATCTTACGGAATTATAAATCTGGCCCTTGTAAAAGGCCGTCCACAGATTCTTAATCTGAAACAACTTATTAAATGTTTTGTTGATCATCGTGACGAAGTAATTACTCGTCGTACAAAGTTTGATCTTAAAAAAGCAAAACATGAAGAACATATTCTTGAAGCTAAAATTACTGCTGTTGACTGTGTTGATGAAGTAATCCAAATTATCCGTTCAAGTAAAGATGAACCAGAAGCAAAAACAAGGTTGGAAGCAAGATTTGGTTTTGATGAAGAACAGAGTCAGGCAATTGTTGATTTACGTCTTGGTGTTCTGACAAATCTTCGTATTGATGAACTGAAAAAATCTTTGGAAGAAATCAGAGGTCTTATTGCTTATCTGGAAGATCTTCTTGCTCATCATGAAAAGATTCTTAATCTTGTAAAAGAAGAAACAAATAAGCTTGTTGAAAAATACGGTGACGACAGAAAAACAGAAATTGTTTCTGGTGAAGTGGAAACAGTAAACGTTGAAGACATGATCAAAGAAGAAGACATGGTTGTCATGATTTCTAAACTTGGTTATCTGAAACGTGTTTCAGTTTCTCAGTATAAAAAACAGGGTAGGGGAGGAACTGGAAGTAACGGTACTGCTCTTGTTGAAGACGACTATATCAGTCAGCTTTTTATTGGTTCAACTCACGATCATATTTTATTTATTACAAGTGCAGGAAAAGCTTACTGGGTTAAGGTTCATGAAATTCCAGAAGCAACAAAAAATGGACGTGGTACTCATATTAAGTCTATGATCCAGATTGGAGCTGATGAAGAAATCACAACTGTTGTTGCTTTAAGAGAATTTAGTGAAGATCAATATCTGTTTATGACTACAGCTGCCGGTGTTGTTAAGAAAGTTCAGACAAGCGAATTTGCAAATGCAAAGACTCGCGGTATCATCGGTCTTAAACTTAAAGATGGTGACAAATTAATAAGTGCTATTCCTACCGATGGTAAGTCTGAAGTTCTCCTGGTTACTCGTCGTGGTAAGGCTCTTCGATTTAGTGAAGATGGTGTTCGTGAAATGGGCCGTGCTTCAACTGGTATTAAGGGAATGAAACTTTCCGAAGGTGATGAAATTGCCGGCGCAATAAAAGTTACAGAAGGCGAATCAATTCTTCTTCTTACAGAAAAGGGTTACGGAAAACGTGTTAGTTTTGAAGACTTTAATCCACATGGAAGAGGAACTGGTGGACAGAAAATTTTTGGTGATACAGACGGACGCGGTGAGATCATCGGACTACTTACATGTAAGGATAAAGATGAAATTGTCTGCATGACTAGCCAGGGTAAAACACTTCGTGTAAGAGCAGATACTATTAATCAACAAGGAACTGGTTCAAAGGGAATTAAAGTTGTAAAAATCTCTGAACCAGATTTCTTGGTTGGTGTAGATAAAGTTTCTGCAGAAGAAAAGAAAACTAATAAAGGGGTAAAGTCTGAAAATAGTGATGAAAATGAAGAAATTTCTCTTGAAAATGGATCAGAAGAGTAAAAATTTATTATAAACTTGTATAATTACTTATATTATAAAGAATTAAGCAAGTTTATTTTATAAATTCCATTTTTTTGTTAATTTTGCGTTGACAAATCAGTTTATTTCATCAATAATGGAAGGACTAGGGAAAACTATTAGTTAAAAAACGAAATAGTGGGCTATACCATCAGGCAAAAGCTGGTTCGATTTATTCGGCCAGCTTTTTCTATTTAACATAGGTCAGATGTTTCACGTGAAACTTATCCACATTTTATCCACAAATTGTGGATAACTCATAATCACTGTTTCACGTGGAACATTTATATTTATCCACACTATCCACCGAGTTATCCACATTTGTGTTTCACGTGAAACTCAATATTAAATAGTATTTGTTCAGGTGTAATACAATTTAAAATACAAAAAAATTGTTTCATGTGAAACATTTTAATAATTATCCACATTATCCACAAAGTTATCCACAATTTGTTGTTTCACGTGAAACAATCTAGGAAATCAATATGAGCAATGAAAAAAAACCAAGAATGTTTCATGTGAAACAAAATAACACAGAAGTTTAGTATTAAGGGGAATTTTTAATTACAGAAAATAAGCCAGGAAAGTTCCTAATAGTTTCACGTGAAACAAATGGCAAAAGAAAAGTATTAAACAAATCATTGAATATTAATGTTTCATGAGAAATATAAAATGAAAGGAAAACTGGAAGAAGTTGAATCGAGGAAAACCAGAGTTTCACGTGAAACAATAATTAAACAAAAAGTGTTCCACGTGAAACAAAGAAAAGCAAGAAGAAAAAAATGTTCCACGTGAAACAAATACTGTTTTGGAGAGGAATAAAAGGTTTCACGTGAAACATAAAATCCCATGGGGAAATGAGAGTTTCACGTGAAACAATAAATACAAAACAGAAAAACAGATAAAAAATAAGAAAATTCAAATTTATGACCGTTTGTTAGTTTAAAAATATTATTAACAATCGTTTGTTAGTAAAAAATTTAATAATGAATTTGTAGTTTCTCCCGATAATCAAAAAAAGAAAAAAATATAGAAGAATAATAGGATAAAAGGGAAAAACTATGGCAATTGAGAAAGTTCGCGAATATTTTGCAGAATTTGGAATGGAAAACCGTATTATGGAGTTTCAGGAGTCTAGTGCAACAGTAGAATTGGCTGCCATGGCATTAGGATGTGAAGGTGCCCGTATCGCAAAGACTATGTCTTTTATTGTGGCTGAAAAACCAATTCTTATTCTTTGTGCAGGAGATACAAAAGTAGATAACGCTAAATATAAGGCTTTTTTCAAAGAAAAAGCAAAAATGATACAGTTTGATCAGGTTGAAGCAATAATTGGTCATGCTCCAGGGGGAGTTTGTCCTTTTGCGGTAAATGAAGGCATTTCTGTGTATCTAGATGAATCTTTGAAGCGTTTTGAGACAGTTTTTCCAGCTTGTGGAAGTAGTAACAGCGCAATTGAGCTTACAATACCTGAACTTGAGAAATATTCAGGATATTTAGCATGGATAGATGTAACTAAGCTAAAAGAAGCCTAATTGTACTCTGCTATTACTCTATAGATATTCAAAATCATCTATAGAGTAATAGCAGAGTACAGAATCAACGGGGATCGTAAAGCTTAGATATAAATGATAAGGATTAGGAAGAATATGGAAAAAAAAGATGGAAAAATAGGAAAAAATCCCTTTGGAAAAAAAATAGTAGATAACCTGTCTGGAATATTCCTTCCTGTAATAAATTTGATTACTGCAGCAAGTATAATAAAGAGTATTCTGATACTTTTGGTGTCTTTTGGGGTTATGACAAGAGAAAACGGTATATATCGAATATTTTATGCTGTTTCTGACGGTTTCTTTTATTTCATGCCATTTTTCCTTGCTGCAACAGCTGCAAAACAGTGGAAAACAGATATGTTTATATCCATGATGATTCCTGTGGCTATGCTTTATCCTGATCTTGTTGTAATCCTAGAAAACGGTCCGACTTTCCCATATTTAGGCATAAATGTCCCACAAGCAATATATCATTCAAGTGTAATCCCGGTTTTATTAGCGGTTGGTCTGTTAAAGCTCATAGAAATACCTTGTGATCGCTTTTTACCAGATGTTATTATAGGATTTGTTAAACCAATCATTTGTATGTGCATTGTACTTACATTTACTTTCCTTTTGTTCGGACCTTTGGGGACTTGGATAGGATCTGGTCTCACAAAACTATTTTTTATCCTTTATGATTGGAATGCAGTTGTGGCAGGGGCTTTTATGGGATTATTGATTCAACCTATGGTTGCAATCGGGGCACATTGGGCTATTGTGCCAATAGCATTGAATAATATCGCAACACAAGGCTTTGATGTGATTATGCCACTGTTGGCAGGTGCTGTATATGGTCAGGCTGGAGCTGCATTCGCTGTAGCACTAAAGTGTAAGAATTCGACCGAAAAGGGTAAAATTGACAGACAAATTGCAATTCAGAGTGGATTTACAGCATGTCTTGGAGTAACAGAACCGGCTCTTTATAGCATAAACTTACCACGCGTATGGCCAATGGTATGGGGATGTGTGGCAGGTGCTTTTGGGGGTGCTTTAGCTGGAATTGCAGGAAATCACTGTATTTCTTTTGCTTTCCCAAGTATTTTGACTTGTGTTGCGTTTGTAGGTCCAGGATTTCTTTTATTTATGCTTTCTATGCTTCTAGGTCTTGTTTTAGGATTCATTTTGACTCTTGTTGGTTATAAGGAAAAGGCATAAAAAAACCCGAACCAAAGGTTCGGGCAAAATCAAAATGGCTCAAAAAATTATTTTACCAATTCAGGACGATTTTAGAAACTTCGATGTTATCAATCATTGTTCCGTACTGAGGTCCTTTCAAGAAGAAGTTTGAAACTTTTCCTGAAGCTTTCAGTTCGAAATTAAGATCGAAGTCACCAGCTGGGAGACCTTCACCGATACAATCCAGGTAAAGAGGATCAGCAAGTGTAGTCTGGTTGTCATCTGTAAGCCAGCAGCGGAAACCTACTTTTCCGTTGTTTTTACCTACGAGGTGAACTTTAATTACTGTACCAGCATCAACATATTCCCCAAGTGGAAGAGCAAAATATTCAGCACCTTTTACCGAAAGAATACCTGTTGCTTCATCAAATTTTAAACAACGGTAGTCAGCAGAATTAGCAGTAGAAAGATCCATGTCACCTTCTTCTGTTGGTGTAAATACATAAGCTGGTTTTTCTTCTACAGCTGGTTTTGTTTCTTTTGCGGCTTTTGTTGTTCCACAAGATGAAAGAATTACAGCCAAAGCCATAATTCCGATTGTAAGAATTTTTTTCATTGTTTTCTCCTAAAAAAACGTTTAATGTTTCTAAGTTAACTTTAGTTAGTTTTGTATAAAAAGGTATAGGGGATTTTCCCTAAAAACATACTAGAATACCAGAATACTAGAATGGAGAGATTTGAGATATAATTCCTTTTAAATTATTAATTTAAAAGGAATTAAGGGGAGATAATCTTATTAGTTTTTCTTAATTGTGAATTCAAAAGAAGCAGAAGAATTTGAGGTTCCAGATTGAAACTTCCAGGTTGAAAGCTGAAAGGCAATGTCTTCTATAAGTTCTTGAGTTAATAAACTGGCAGGAATTATCTTTACAGAACTTTCCGGAACTGATCCGTCAGAAAGAACAGTAAAAGAAATGGTTACTGTAGGACTTCCATTTACAGATTTTGCTGCTTCTGAAGAAATGGAAATTTTTGGTTCTTTTGGTTTTATTAAAGTTCTGCTGGAACCATCTTTCATGGATATGGAAGTTCCAGTTGATGTTTCAGCTGTTTTAACATTTACCGAAGAATTACCAGAGGTATATGTTTTATCTGTAAACTTAGTATTTGCAATTCCGCTTAAAGATTCTTTTGTAGAAAGATCAGCATTTGTCTGTACATTTTTGTCAGAATTTGAAGAATTTGAAGTAGATTTTCGTTCATTAGTTTTACTGGTTGAACTGGCTGAAGAGCCTCCTAAAGCATCTTTAGAATCAATTTTGGTTTGGTTTTGTACTGCATTTGTAGGTACAAAATCATCAGAATCATCGAATTGTGCCCAAGGATCTGAGGTAGTTGGAGTACTTTTTGATGTACGATTTTCGGCTTGTTCTGCCATTAAATCTTCAACAGATTTACGGGTTTCCCAGGAATTGTCTGTACGTTTAGTATATTCAGGTTGTTTCTCAACGGGTTTTTGTTCAGCCTTTTTAGTTGCTGGTTTTGGCTCTGCTTTGGGAGCTGGTTTAGAGGCTGGCTTAGGTTCTGCTTTTGGGGTTTCCACTTTTTTTGGAGCGGGAGCCGGTGCTTCCTGGATAGCCTTTTTTACAGGCTCTGGAGTTGTTACGGGTGCAGGTTCCGGTGCTGATACTTCTTCAACTTTCTGTGGGGCAGGAGCTGGTTCTGGAATTCCACTTGCAGCAGATTCACCTTGCTTTTCCAGTTCTACGGGAGTGGTGTCAAGAACAATTCGGACAGTTTCATATTTTGGCTTTTGTTTTGGTCCTGGAGCAAAAATAGCAAATATAAAAAATATAAAAGTAAGGAAAGCTGTACCCATTCCAGCAACACGTGGAGCTGTGTATTGAGGAGAACTGTCTTTTCCAAATAATGGTGGTCTGATCATTTTATAAACCTGTTAGTTTGACCGTGTCCTTAAATTAATGACGCTGTATCCGTTTTTGCGAATGACATCAAATAATCCAACAATTGTTCCATTTGTTACCATGCTGTCGGCTTCGAGAGAAACTGGAAATTCGTTTTTCTTTGTGTCGCCAGTATCAAATGAAATAAGAGAATCTCCAAGGGTTTCTAATGTGCAAGGTTGATCATTAAAATACATTTGGTTTGCTTCAGTAACGTAAATTGTAATGCCTTGAACAGAGGTACCTTCTGCGGTTGTGCTCTGAGGAAGATTCAGTTTGATTCCCGGAACGATAGCAAAAGTTGTAGAAACAAGAAAGAAGAGAATCAGCTGGAAAACGATATCCAGCATTGGTGTCATATCAATTGTTGCCTGAATTCGTGAATTTCGGTTTTTGATTTTCATAATTCTTAGACCTTATTTAGATACGTCCTGCGAGCATGAGAAGAACGTTTGTAACATGGGATTCCATTTCTACAATTCTGTGGTTTACGCGTGAAACAAAGAAATTGTGGAAAATGAGAGAAGGAATTGAAACTGAAAGACCAGCAACTGTTGTAACAAGAGCTTCTGCAATTGAGCTTGCAAGAAGTGTTGGGTCACCCATGGAACCGCCGGCACCAAGAACACCGAAGGCTTTAATGTTACCTGTAACTGTTCCTAGAAGACCAAGAAGAGTTGCAATATTTGCGATAGTTCCAAGTGGAGTAATGAGTTTTTCGAATTTTGGAACAACCAGATTCATTTCACTTTCAACGGCTGTATTTAGGTCTTTTTCATCCCAGCGGCGGCAGTCGATAGCCTTTTTGATTACCTGGCTTGTCGGTGTGTCAGCTTCGGCACAGGCAACAGCGGCGGCTTCGAAGTTCCCGGCTTTAAGGGAACTGTTAATACCATACATAAGACGAGCATCACGCTTTTTGATTGTGATGAAATAGTAAAGACGTTCAATAATGATGAAAACTGAACAGATTCCACAGATGATAATAGGAATCATCAGGATTCCACCAGCTTTAAGGGAATTAAACATAATAAATACTCCTTTTTTTGATTATCGGGAAAAAAATCGCTTTGTTTATGATAATAAACAAAAGTTAACGGGTGTTAGTTACGTGTTTTAAGGATTGCGTCAGGCACTGGAGCAGTGCCCGGGAGGGCAGCCACCGCAGGAACAGCGTTCCGAGGAGGCCGAGGGTTACCGAGCTGCGGAAGCGCCGTAAAGACGCTCAAAATAAGAAAAATATTAAAAAGGCTTTAAGCGTCGTTAGGGGTTTTCAAAAGAAAACCCCACAGCGCTAACAATTTCTTCGAAATTGTTGTCCAAAGGGACACGCGATTAAAAAAGCGGGTGACGCCCACAATATTAACCGCGTTTCCAGGTAGGACCGGTTGGTGTATCAACAATTGTGATACCGCGGGCTGTAAGTGCGTTACGGATTTCGTCTGCTTTTGCCCAGTCTTTGTTCTTTTTTGCATCCTGACGGGCCTGAACCAGAGCATTGATTTCTTCGGCTTCAGGGTCGCCTGCGTGAGTGTCAGCGGCTGGAGTTGCAGCTTCTTTAAGAAGTTTTTCGGCTGATTCTTCAATTTTAAGACCAAGAACAGAATCCATTTTACGGATAAGTGCAAGTTTTTCTTCTGCAGAAAGGTTTTCGTCCTTAAGTGACTTCTGAAGCTGAGCCAGAGCCTGTGGAGTTCCCAGGTCGTTTTCCATAGCAGCTTTGAAAGCGTCAAGGTAAACGCGGGCTGCGTCTGAGGTCACTTCGAGAGCCTCAGTGACCTTTTCCCCACAAGCGTCTAGAACTTTGCTTGTGCGCTGAACCAGAGCACGGCGTGAGTTTTTAGCCGAATCCATTGAGTTCCAGCTGAAGTTTGCAGGGCTTCTGTAGTGTGCTCCAAGAAGGAAGAAGCGGTAATCCATAGGATCGTAGCCTTTATCGATAAGTGACTGCAGAGTCAGGAAGTTTCCACTTGATTTTGACATTTTTGTAGCACCTTCAATTACCAGGAATGCGTTGTGCATCCAGTAATTAACCCAAGGTCCCTGTGCGCGGTCTTCGTCAGTAAATGAACCTTCAGACTGTGCAATTTCGTTTGTATGATGAACTGGAACGTGGTCGATACCGCCTGTGTGGATGTCGAAGTGCTTTCCAAGATATTTCATACTCATGGCTGAACATTCGATATGCCATCCTGGGTAACCAACGCCCCAAGGAGAATCCCATGTAAGTGCCTGATTTTCGAATTTCGATTTTGTGAACCAGAGAACGAAGTCGTGAGGATTTTTCTTGTTTTCGTCGATTACAACTTCCTTGCGTTTTCCGGCACCTTCTTTGAGTTCTTCAAGCTTAAGGTTTGCCAGCTTACCGTAATCAGCATAAGTTGTTGTATCGTAGTACAGGTTTCCGCCTGCCATGTATGTGTGACCGTTGGCTTCGATTTTCTTGATCAGTTCAATCATTTCCTGAACGTGCTGGGTTGCAGGACATTCAGTTGTAGGGCGGATAATGTTCAGGCGGTCAATGTCGTTGTGGAAAGCATCTGTATAAAACTTTGCGATATCCAGAACACTCTGTTTGCGTTCCTGAGCCATTTTGACCATTTTATCTTCACCGTCGTCGGCATCTCCAGAAAGGTGACCGATGTCAGTAATGTTCATAACGTGATTTACTTCGTATCCAAGGTATTCCAGAGTTCTGTGAAGAGTATCAAGGAAAACGTAAGCACGAAGGTTTCCGATATGAGCGTAGTTATAAACTGTAGGTCCACATCCGTAGAAACCAACTTTGCCTTCATGAAGCGGTTTGAATTCTTCGATTTTTCGACCCATTGTGTTGTAAAGTTTAAGTGCCATATTTTTACCTCTCGTAAAACTAATAGTGATTAGTTTAATGAATTTCTCTATTTATTGATAGTTAGTGAAAAAGAGATTTCTTTTGGGTTTCTGATTCTGCAACTTACATAAGCCATTTTGCAACATACAAAAAACCATATTCCTTTAAAAATAAAGCAGTTGTAATGTGGTGGCATGAACAAAAAAACAGTGCTTAAAGTAATTTTCCTGATTCTGGTTTGCGGAAAGATTTTTGCAGAATCAAATAAAGTTCAGATTTCCCAGGTAAAAATCGTAATTGATGATTATGAGTTTTCCTGGAAAGAAGATGGATTGAGTGTTGAAAATGAAAACAATGGAAATAGAAAACTTCGCCTTTTACCGGAAACTGTTTTGAGTTTTACAAACTTGAAACCAGGGAAATCTATTTCATTGAAAAATTTAGAAAGAGAAGTTTGTGAAACAGAATTAAGAATAAGGGCATCGGGGTTAGTTTATTCAGCAAAAGCAGTGATTGTACCTGCAAGAAAAAATCCGGAAAAACGAACAGTGTTGATTACCGTGAAGAGTGGATTTTTCCCAAGATTTGGAGGCGGAGGATATTATGGTGTTTATGGTCGGGCAGGCCTTAGCGGAAAACGAATGGAAGTTCTTGGTTACGCAGGATGGAACGTAAATGGCGCAGCCTGGAAATATGAAAACGCATTTGATACCCCGTTGATTTTGGGAACATCATTTTTCTGGGATGGGCCTGCCGCTTTTCTGGAAGACGGAAATAATTCAACTGTAAAAGTACTTGGAACTGCAGGATGTTTTCTTGGAGCAGGAAACAGACTTTGTGTTGATGTTAATGCTGATTATTCTTTTGGGAAAAATTTTGAAGAGGAAAAATTTTTTATAAAGCCGTATTTGAAATGCGAAAAATATTTTTCGGAAATCATGTGGTCAGAGTTTTGTACACAGGTAATTTTGAATCCTATTGATAATGAAAACTATTTTAAAAGTTTAGATTCCATTTGTTCCGTGAACTGGACACCGGTTTCATTCTTGACACTGGCAGCAAGTGCAGGTGGTGGAATCGGGAACTGTAATTTAAGTGAAAAAGGAAAAGGGTTTTCATCAAACAATTGCTTTTCAAATATGGTGATTCGTTCAGGTTATAACGAAGAAGATTTAAGTGGTTCAAATTATTTATATTCGGCTTTTGAAACAAGATGGAATGCGAAAATGGTTTCATTTTCGTCAGTAATTAAAATGGAACTTCAGCCATTTGCTTTTTTGGATCTGGCAATAATCGAAGGGGAAATGAAAGAAGCTGTTGGAGGCGGAATCCGGATACTTTTTGATAATCCGGTTTTTGCATATTTCACATTTTGTTACGGAATGAATTTTATGGGAAAAGGAAAATTTACTTTTGTAGCAACAAAAGGATTTTAGAAAATAAAAAAAGAAAGGAGATAAAAATGAAAAAAATATTGGGATTGATTTTAGCCGGAGCAATAAGTTTTTCGGTATTCGCAGGAGAAAAAGAAGATTTGGCTCGAGGCATTGAGCTTCATGGAAAAGTTGGAACAGGGAAAGAAAAAACAATAGAAGAATGTAAAAAAGTTTTGGAACCATATCTGGAAAAAAATATAACAGCCAAAGCATATTATGGAAGTGTGGTCACAATGGAAGCTGGTTTTGTCGCACAAAAAAATCCGATAAAGGCACTGGAGTATCTGGAAGAAGGTTCAAAGCTGATTGATGAAGCGGTAAAGAAGGAGCCGGAAAACCTGGAGCTTAGAATTCTGCGCCTTGGAAACGGAATTGAAGTAAGCGCCAGTTCACCATACAAAAGATATTTTGTAATCCAGAATGATGTGAAGTTTTTTGAAAATGAAAAAAATTTGAATCAGCTTGATGATGAAACAAAAGCTTATGTCTATTTGAATATGGGTCTTTTCAAAATTGAAGAAGGAGATCTGGATACAGCACTGGATTATTTAGATATGGCAGTTGAATGTGCACCAGGTTCGGATCATGCAAAGAAAGCAGAAAAAATATTAAGACGTTACGAAGAATAAAAGGAGAAAAGTATAAATGATTCTTGAAGCAATTTTACTTGGGTTTTCAACAGGAACTTATTGTGCCATGTATTGTGGCCCTGTCCTGATTCCGTTTTTGTTCGGGACTGAAAAACAGAGTTACGGAAGAAATGCCGGACTGACAGGAACTTTTCTTCTTGGACGCCTTGCAATGTATTTCATTCTTGGTGCAGCGTTTGGAGCAGCAGGACTTTTAATAAGTGAATTTTTTGATCCTGTAATGGCAAGAAGACTTTCAGTTTACGCATACATTTTCTGCGG
>JAKSTM010000042.1 GCA_024402565.1 Treponema sp.
CTTCGTCTTTGTAAAGATCTTTCAAAGGTTCAATGATCATGCCCTGTTCAATAAGCTTCTGAATTCCTTCAACACGGTTATGATGTGTTTTGATTGTGTGGCTGTTTTTTGTTCCGCCCGATTCAATGATATCCGGATAGAGAGTTCCCTGGGCAAGCATCCATAATGACGGCTCTGCCGTCATTTGGCAATTCGTTCCAGAGTCCGAATTGCCGGAGGTTCCTTCAAGCCCTAACTTTTTCATCACTTCATCACGAACTGTAATGAAGTTTTCTCCAACAGCCATACGTTTTTTCTGAGGATCTGTAAGACCTTCTACGGCTTTAAGGAAGCTTTCTGATGCGTCTTCTACGATAAAGTTATTGAAACCGAATTTGCGGTAAGCTTCTGCAACTTTCTGGCTTTCGTTTTTACGCATGAAACCGTTATCAATATGAAGACCAAGAACTCTGTCCTGACCGAGGGCTTTGTTCAAAAGAGCAAATGCGATTGTTGAATCTACACCGCCTGACAAAAACAGAAGAACATTTTTGTCACCGTCTGCCTTGTGAGCATCGTTTTTGATTCCTTCAAGAATTGTTGCAAGAACTTTGTCCTGGTCCCAGTTTACTTTCATTCCGCAGTATTCTGCAAAGTTCTGGAAAATCTGATTTCCGCAAGGAGTATCTTTTACTTCACAGTGGCACTGAAGAGAGAATCTTTTCTTTGCCAGGTTCTGTGTTGCAGCATAAGGACAGTCTTTTGTTGATCCGACAACTTCAAAGCCTTCACCCATCTGAAGAACGCCGTCCTGGTGACTCATCCAAACCTGCTGGCTTGGATCGATTCCCTTGAAAAGAGGTGAAGTTACTTCCGGATTCAGATTTAATGTAGCGAATCCGAATTCACCAACGTCAGCCTTGCCTACTTTTCCGTTGTAACCAAGCTGAACAATGTAATGTCCGTAGCAGAGACCAAGAATCGGAATATCAAGTGAAAGGATTTCTGAATTAAAATCAGGAGTTTTTTCATCATAAACAGAAGCAGGTCCGCCTGAAAAAACGATACCTTTTGCATTTTCAAAAGCATCAAGAGATGCTGAAGGAAGTGCAATTTCAGAATAAAAACCAAGCATGCGGAAACGCTTTGCAATAAGGTGAGCATACTGGCTTCCAAAATCAAGAACAACGATTTTTTCGCGTGACATAAGAGCCCCTGAATAAAATAATATAGAAAATATTCGATTATTTTACTTGTTTTCAGTTATCCATGCAATGCAGTCATCTGCTTTCTGTAAGTTACCAGTACTGCGGAAAATTGATTCAGCCTTTTTTGCATAGAACAATGCTTTTTCTCTTTCAGTTTGTGAACTAGTTCCTTTCACAAGAATATGTGCCGCGGCCAGATAATCCTGTGCTATTGCCATGGAATTTTCCGCATCCCGATCATATTTTAATGCATTCTGAATAGCAGAAACTGCTTCCTGTTTCTTTCCATCTTTTGAATAAGAAGAAGCACACAAATACCAGTCATAGGCAATTTCATAAAGATAAAGATTTTTTGTATGAACATCAGCGGCAGTCTTATAGTTTTCTGCAGCGGCTTTATAATTCATAAGGAAATGTGACCAGTCACCTTTTGTTCTATAAAGGAAGGCCAGATAATATGGATCCTTTGAAAGGTTCTTTATTTCTCCATCCAAAATCTTCTGGATTTCAGAATTTCCATAACTTTCAACACCATTCTGAGCTTTAAAAAGTTTTACGCGACAGTCATAAACACGGATAATAGATTCAAGCAAAGGTCTGATTTTTTCATCACTTTGTGCAGCGGCAAATCGTGCTTCTGAAAGCAAAGTATCTACATCAGAAGGAAGTGCAAAAGCTTTTTCCGAAAGATCAACAACAGGATTTTGAATTCTATAAGAAATTCCTGAAAGAAGGATTTTACAAATCAAATCATTTTTATCGATAGAAACAGCCTGTGCGTAAGAATCCTCAAGATACTTTTCTGCCTTTTCGTATTCTCCACGTGTTATACAACCATTTGCTTTTTCATAATTGTCGTAAGCATGTTGTGCAACATCTGTATAAACCATCTGTCTCTTTGGAGCACTGCTGCACCCTATCATCAACAGTATCATTCCACAGGAAAGCAACCCCGCAAAAATTATATTTCTAAAAACATTTTTATTTCTCATAACTATTACTTATTACCTATTACTTATTACCTATTAATTCTCTAAAACTCTTCACTTCTCATATTCGGTGTTGCACTTGTTTCCTGACTTCTATCCGGAACACCTTTTTTTATAAGAGGATTATTTTTTACTCCGGTTAATACATCCTGAAGCTGTAAAAGCAATGTATCTACCTGACCAAGTGTAGAATCAAGTTGTGGCGTTGTATTTTCAATAAGTGTACCAGCCTGATCTCCAATTCCTCCCACCATAGAAAGAAGTTCATTAATATTCTGCAGAATATCTTCAACCGCTTTCCATCCGTCATCACCAAGGAGAACAGGAACTGCTCCCTGATCTCCTCCCAGTTTTGTTGTGAGAGCAGTAATGTCTTTTGTCATGTTACCAACATTAACCATAATGTCATTAACATTCTTCAAAATATCAGCCAGTTCATTTTTCTGAATCTGTCCATCAGGTCCATAAAGTTCCTGACCAGTAAGGCCTGCATCCAGGTCGCGCAGAAGTTTTGTAACAGAATCCAGAAGCGGTTCAATTTTATCGATAATGGCTGAAATTGAATCTCCGCCTTTATCACCGTAAATCAATTTCTTTTCACGGATTTTCATGCCTTCTTTAGAATCATAACGATAGATTTCTGATCCAGGAGGAATTTGGCCCTGACCTTTTCCAGGGTGCCAGACAAAAGAAGTTCCAAGCCCAAGAATATTCGAACTGAATTCCAGAAGTGAGTATTCTTTTACATAATCCATATAATCATCAAGAATATAAAACTCAACAACTACCTGATCATTTTCAAGGCTGATATTTTTAATCTTCCCGATTCCAAATCCCTTATATGTAATATCCATACCGGCTTTAATAGAAGATCCACTTTCGAATTGAGTATAATAAACATTCTTTCGTACAAACCAGTTCTGCTTTGCTCCCAAAGCAAATACAAGAACAACAAGAACAATCAATGCGGCAATTGAAAAAAATCCTACAATCTGATCTGCATAACGAATTTTAAATTTCATGACTATACTCCATTGTTCTATTTAATGTTCTATTTAAGATTCTATTTAATGTTCTCATTTATATCCTCATTGACGTTTTCATTATCTTCGCTGTCTCCGTCAATTTTATCCATCAGTTTATCGATATCTGTTCTTCCGCCTTTACGGGTTGTTTGAAGTTTTCCGTCTTCAATAACATGAAGGGTTCCCTTGAAGTTTTTAATAAAATCATTGTTATGACTAACATAAATAATGGTATTTCCATTTCCAAGGAATTCATTCAAAATTTCATAAATAAGATCACAGCCAGAAAGGTCCAGAGCGGCAGTTACTTCATCCAGGAAAAGTGTCTCAGGCTCCGTAATCATGGCACGGGCAAAGGCGATTTTCTTCTGTTCACCAGCCGAAAGATCTGCCGGACGAAGATTTAAAGAACGGCGAAAATTCACTTTTGCCAGCATTATCTGAATACAGGCTTTCATGTCGTCCACAGACATTTCAGGATAATGGATTTTCAAAGGAAGAATCATATTCTGTAAAATATCCTGGTTTGCCCATAAAGCTGAATCCTGAAAAACAAAACTGCACTTTTTCCGGAATGCCAGATTTTTTGCTTTATTCATAGTCTGAATATCCTGCCCTTCGAATAAAGATTTTCCGGCCGTTGGAACAAGAATTCCCGAAATCAATTTTATCAGAGTAGTTTTTCCACATCCTGACTTTCCAAGAAATCCAGTTACACTTCCCTTTTCTATTTTTACACTTACATCATCGACGATTGTTTTTCCATTTTGTGAAAACCCGATATTCTGCACTTCAAACAAAGACATCTTCCAAAACCTCAGAACAAGAACGGCAGCACTATAAACATAACGTCTGCAAGAATAATAAACAAAAAGGAATTACCTACCGCTTTAATTCCTGCAACTGGAATTTCAGTAGATGCACGGATTACAGCGAAGCCAGCGTAAGTTGAACACAGAGAAATAATCATTCCAAAAACAAGGCTTTTTGATATAGAAAGAAGAATCGTAGAAACCGATAAAGCCTGAAATAAATTTACAAAATAATCTGCGGCGCCTGTAGGGTCTACAAGGCGGGCAACAACATAAGGTCCCAGAATTCCAAAAAACGAAAAATACAAATTAAGAAAAAAAACAGAAAAAGTTACTCCCAGAAAACGGGGAGCAGCCAGATGTCCGATAGGGTCAATTCCAAAAGATACATAACTTTCAATCTGGTGACTTGTAACCATTCCACCAATTTCAGTTGCAATAGCGGTAGCAGAACGGGCTGTTACTACAAATGCCACAAGAAGAGGTCCCAGTTCACGACACATAATAAGTACAAGAACCTGGTAGATTAATGAAGATTGACCTAAAGACAAAAGAAAAGAATTTCCCACAAGATAAAGCCCGCTTCCAAGAGCAAGTGAAAGAATTGCCACAAGAGAAAGAGCTTCGATAAAGGTGAACAATAACTGCATGATTAATATTTTTCGCGCAGCTTTTTCCCTGGAAATAAAGAAAAAGGAACTTGAAAGCACACGGCCTATAAATCCAAAAATATAAGGCAGACCTGAAAATTTTGATATAATTGTGCTCCCAACTTTTTCGAACATTCTTCCATTATAGCAAAAACTACATAAAAAAGATATTTTTTTATTCCAATTCTTAATAATTTTACACTATGGAGATTTTTTAGATTTTTGATTTTTTTATTGTTTTTTTTCTATTTGCTATGCTAAAATGATAGATATATTACTTTTTTAGGAGTGATTTTCTCTATGGAAAAAAACACAACTATCGTTAAGCAAAAAATACCTTTCGTAACCTACCTGATGATTTCCGGTATTTATGTCGCTCCAAACTTTCTTGGAGGACTTTTCTGTTACGTCGGAGGCGGTCTTACAAATCGGGAATATAGAAACCTAACTAAAAATCCGGTAGTCCTGGCAGTATTCTTACTTGTAGTTATTTGTGCAATTGCTTCATGCCTTTTTATGAAAAAGGTTATTGATAAATGTGATCCAACATCGAAAGAAGCTACAGACAAACTGAATAAAACAATTAAAGTTTTAGACTACGTAAACATTTGTGGACCTATTACACTTTGTGCCATTACTTGTTTTGCTTTTATTAAATCTGCATCAAGTCTTGCACCTCTGACTTATTTTGGTGACTCAAACACATATATAGCAAGCTTAAGTTTATTCCTGTTCGGAACATTGTTCATGACAGGGCTTCTTTTCTACACAGTATCAGTTCAGGTAATAGAACGCCGCCTTTCATGGCTTCCTTTCACTAAAGAAAATATTACATTGGACTATGGCTCAAGAAACATTCTGGTTATCATCTTCATGATTGTTGGATGTGTTGCTTTTATCATTGCCTGTGTTCTGGTTCCGGAAAACCTGAAAATTGGTCCTGCTGTTGTTACAAAAAGAATTCTTCCAGTGTTTGGTTATGCAATAGTACATGTAATCCTTGTAGAAGTACTTCTGGTTAGTGATGTTAAACATGCAATCACAAACATTGAAGACATGGCAGACAGCCTTGCAAATCGTGATTACACAATCAAAGATGCTCCTGTAACTCAGCGTTCAGAACTCGGTTCAGTTATCGTCAGTATGAACACCTTCTTCCACCAGACAAAAAATCTGATTGAAGGAATGGGAATGTCAACTAAAGCAACAGCACGTTCTTCAGAAGACCTGGTTGCCAATATGTCAGTTGCAGATGATAACATAAACAGCATTTCTTCAGCGATTACTGCAGTTGATTCCGAAATGCAGAATCAGAGCGCAGGTGTTGAAGAAACATCAGCTACAGTAAACCAGATTCTTGGAACAATCAGAAACTTAAATGACGCAATTGAAAACCAGGCTGCAGGTGTTACACAATCTTCTGCAGCTGTTGAAGAAATGGTTGCAAACATTAACTCTGTAACAGCAATCCTTGAAAAAAACAATGAAGCCGTAATTCATCTTAGCGAAGCTTCGGAAAAAGGACAGGCTTCAGTTAAAATCGCAGTTGATACAGCAGATAATATCATCAGCCAGAGTGCAGGAATCATGCAGGCTTCTAGCATGATTCAGACACTTGCAAGCCGCACAAACCTGCTTGCTATGAACGCTGCCATCGAATCTGCACATGCAGGCGAAGCAGGAAAAGGCTTCAGCGTTGTTGCAGACGAAATTCGTAAACTTGCAGAACAGTCTACAAATCAGGGTAAATCTATTGATGAAAGCCTTAAAGCACTTTCAGAAAGTATTGCTGCCGTTTCTGATAACATTAAAACAGTTCAGAATGAATTCGAAAAGATTTACGAACTGGCTCAAACTGTAAGAAATCAGGAATCTGTCATTTCTAACGCCATGGCAGAACAGAGTTCAGGAAACCAGCAGGTTCTGGATGCAATGCGCTCTATCAACGATGCAACTGTTATTGTAAAAGACGGATCAGCCGAAATGCTCAATGGTGGAGAACAGATTGCAAAAGAAATGGATGCCCTTAGTTCTGTTACACGTATCATCAACGAAAAAATGCAGCTGATTAACTCTGGAGCACACCAGATTTCTGATGCTATTACAATCGTTAATTCTAATACAGCAGAAACTCAGAGAAACATTCAGGCCATTCAGGAAGATATAGAAACCTTCAAAATCTAATAAAAATACATCATCCTCCTTGCCCCGTGCGGAATTTTCACCCACGGGGCTTTTTTTTTGATATAATAATATGACTAACAAAAAAGGATTTTTAAATGGCAGATTATCACGAATTTCCGGCCGCTCCTGAAGGAACACCGGTTTCAAACTTTGTTCATCTTCATGTTCACTCAGACTACTCTCTTTTGGACGGCGCCCAGAAAATTGACGCCATTGTTGCTAAAGCAAAACGTCTGAACATGCCTGCAGTTGCTCTTACAGACCACGGAAACATGTTTGGCGCGCTGAACTTTGAAAAACTCTGTCACGTAAATGGAATCAATCCGATTGTGGGATGTGAATTTTATGTTGCTTACGGCGACCACAAAGCCCAGGAAAGAGCTCCTTACGGAAAAGGCGGTAAAGGCTGCAAATACTTCCACTTAATCCTTTTATGCGAAAACATGACCGGCTACAAGAACATGTGCTGGCTCAACTCCATTGGTTTTACAGAAGGTCAGGCCTTTGGTAAACCACGAATCGACTTTGAACTTTTGAAAAAGTACCACGAAGGAATCATCTGTCTTTCTGCCTGTATCGCAGGTGAAATTCCACAGCTTCTGGCTTCAGGACGTACAGAAGAAGCTTACAAAGTTGCCGAAGCCTACAGAGACACCTTCGGACCCGACCATTATTACATAGAAATTCAGGATCACGGCATGCGGGAACAACGCGAAGTGGCTCCGAAACTTCTTAAACTAGCCCGGGACCTTAATATTCCTATCGTTCTTACAAATGACTGTCACTATACAGAAAAAGAAGACTGGGAAGCCCAGGATGCCCTTAAATGTATCGGATTCAAAAAACTGATTAAAGACAGCATTCCTATGGGAACCGATGACGACGGAACACGTCACCCGGAATTCTACTTCAAAAGTGAAGAAGAAATGCGCCAGACTTTCTACGGCGTCGAAGGCTTCACGCCTGAAGTAATGGAAGAAATGATTGCTAACACCACAAAGATTGCAAACATGTGTAACCTGACAATTCTCCAGTACTCAACACCTGAACTGAAAGGCACACTTCCCCGCTTCGAACTTCCAGCAGAATTCCGTACTCACGGCGACGATTACCAGTCAGATCAGAATGATTATATGATTCATCTGGTTCAGGAAGGTTTACGAAAACGTTACCCTGACACTTTTGAAAATGAAGAAATCCAGAAACGTTTGAACTACGAACTTGATATTATTACAGGCATGGGTTTTGCCGGTTACTTCCTTATCGTTTGGGAATTCATCAACTGGTCAAAATCTGACTGGGACACAGTCCATAATAAACCAAAACACAGAATCCCTATCGGGCCGGGCCGTGGTTCCGGTGCAGGTTCCCTCGTAGCTTACTGTCTTGGAATTACAGATATTGATCCGTTCCGCTTTGGACTGATCTTCGAACGATTCTTAAACCCTGAACGTGTTTCCATGCCGGACTTTGACGTCGACATGGACTTCGACTTCAGACAGGAAATCATCCAGCATACACGCGATCTGTACCACGATGAAAACGTAGGTCATATCGTTACTTTCGGTACTCTTAAACCAAAGAACTGTCTTGCCGACGTAGGACGAATCTTAGACATTCCTCTTGCCGAAGTTAACATGCTCAAAAAATGTATTCCGGAAAGTCCAAAAGCAAAACTTAAAAATGCATTTGAAGAACCTACAGAAAAGTTCCCTGACGGCGGTCAGCTTATTCCTTACAAAGATGATCCGCGATATCAGAAACTTTTCAGTCTGGCTTCACGCCTTGAAG
Source organism: Treponema sp. (assembly GCA_024402565.1). Taxonomy (GTDB): domain Bacteria; phylum Spirochaetota; class Spirochaetia; order Treponematales; family Treponemataceae; genus Treponema_D. Next base: position 8,639 of record JAKSTM010000042.1, read on the forward strand.
GTATGTTCAGAAACACAGGTCTTCATGCTTCAGGAATGGTTATCGGGCTCACTCCGCTTCCTGACTGGGCACCTGTATTTGCCATTACGGATTCTGACGGCAAAATGAAAACTGCCGTTCAGTACACAATGGATATCATCGAACCTTGTGGTCTTGTTAAATTCGACTACCTTGGACTTAAGACACTTTCACTTATCCGTTATGCAGAAGACATTATCAACAAGCACCGTGCACCGGGAACACCTGAATTCAGTACAGCAAACGTAAGTGAAACTGATGAAAAAACTTTCGAACTTTTCTGCCGCGGTGACTCCGTAGCCATTTTCCAGTTCGAAAGTCCTGGAATGCAGAAGATTCTTCGCCAGTGTCAGCCTCACTGTATCGAAGAGCTTGTTGCCTTAAACGCTCTGTACCGACCAGGACCTCTTGAATATATTCCTCAGTACATCGACGGTAAATGGAAGCCTGAAACTATCCACTATCCTGACCCATGCCTTGAACCTCTTCTTAAAGAAACCTACGGTGTTATGGTTTACCAGGAACAGGTTATGCAGGTTGCACAGAAAATTGCAGGTTTCTCACTTGGTGGCGCCGACATGCTCCGCCGTGCCATGGGTAAAAAGAAGCTGGATGTTCTGATGAAAAAGAAGGACGAATTTATCGAAGGTGCAAAAGCTCAGGGCCACACCGCTGAACACGCCGGTGACATTTTTGAAATCATGGTTCCTTTCGCAGGCTACGGATTTAACAAATCTCACGCCGCCGCTTACTCAGTTCTTGCTTACCGCACAGGATTCCTTAAAGCAAATTATGCAGCTGAATTCATGGCAGCCAACTTAACAAACGAAATCACATCTACCGACACTCTGCCAGAATATATCGAAGAAGCACGAAATATCGGTGTTCCTGTTGATCCGCCTGACGTAAACCGTTCCGACGTTATTTTCGACGTTGTAGACGGAAGAATTGTTTTTGGTCTTAAAGGAATCAAAGGAATGGGCGAAGCGGCCGCTCAGGAAGTTGTCCGCGAAAGAACTGAAAACGGACCTTTCAAATCCTTCATGGATTTTATAAGTCGTGTTGACCTTCATACAGTAAACAAACGTGCAATAGAAGTTCTCATAAAAACAGGGGCCTTTGACCACACAGGCGAAGCCGAAGGTCTGAACCTGAACCGACCTACCCTGCTTGCTAATATGGAAGCAGCTATGGAACACGCTGAAAAAATCAACGCAGAAAAAAATTCTGCCCAAGGTTCACTTTTTGGAGATGACGATGATACAGGCTTTGCCCAAATGACAGAGTTTAAATTCAATATCATTGGAAACCTTCCACGCATGGAACTTCTGAACATGGAAAAAGACTGCATTGGTTGTTTCGTTTCAGGACATCCTCTTGATGATTACAAACTGGCCATTGACCGCGCAGTAAACTGCCGTGCTTCAACAATTGAAAAAATCGCACAGGAAGAAAAAACAGAAAAAGACCGTGCCATCGCTGCCGGTGCCCGTCCATGGGATTTGCGCAATTCCGGAAAACTTTACACAGTTCTTGGAATGGTTACAAATCTAAGACCATATGTAAACAAGAAAGGAAAACAGATGGCCTTCGCAAAACTTTCTGACTATGACGGTTTTATAGACATGACAATCTTTTCAGAAAAGTGGGACGAACTTAAGACCCGAATTGTCGAAGGTGGAATCTATGCTTTCCGCGGACGAGTTGAAATAAGCGAACAGAGACCGGATCCAAGTTTCATCGTAGATTCAATAGAAGACCCGTCAAAGCTTGAAACTCATGCTGTACGGGAAGTTCATATAGAATTACATTCCGAAAGTCTTAATAAACTTACTCTTCAACCGCTCCGTGACCTTATTTCTGAAAGTACCGGAAACTGCAAAGTTTTCCTTCACTTAATGGAAGACGGACAATCTTTTGTTATTAAGGGAAACGATTTTATGCATGTTGATAATTCAAAAGACAAGCTGGATGCTATTTCAAATATCAATATCGTAAAGAAGGTCTGGACTGAATAAAAATAAATGGTCCCTGACCCTTCGACCCTTCGACAAGCTCAGGGACCGCAAGCTCAGGGACCATTTGGTTAAAACAAAAAACACCGTGGATAAAATCTCACGGTGTTTTTTTTACTACGAAATCATTTCGTAAAAACTAAATCATAATCAATAATCAGGTGGGGAGCCTACCCCATAAATCCTAAAAAATAGTAATACTACTATTCAGTAAGGATTTTGATAACTTCAGCTTTATCCTGAGTATTAAGAATTTCCTGACGTTTTTCAGGACTCTTGAACAGAAGACTTACTTCTGCCAGGAACTGAAGATGTGGTCCTGTTTTATTGATTGGTGATAATGTCATGATAAATATGCGGCATGGTTCCTGATCCAAAGAATCAAATTCTACAGGATTATCAGAAATACCGATACATGCAACTAAGTCTGTTACTGTATCTGTTTTTCCATGAGGAATAGCGATTCCATGTTTCATTCCTGTTGACATTTTGCGTTCGCGATCCATAACGCATTCGTATGCAGATTTTTTATCTGTAACTTTTCCGGCTTTTACCAGAATATCGAGCATTTCGTCAACGATTTCTTCTTTTGTAGTACCTTTAAGGTGCAAATTTACTGTGTCTGTTGTTAATACTGTTCTCAAGTCCATAACCTTAATTTTAGTTTTCCCGCGCCCAATTGTCAACAAAAATCCTTTTATATTCTATATAAATCTGATATCCTTTTTTTATGACTGATGTAGAAAAATTCACAAGTGATGTTGCCAAATTAAAGAAAATGGACCGTCACGAACACAACAATGTAAACGATTATACCCGCCTGAGTAATCCTTTGGCCGATCTTTTTGCAAAATCTTCCCAGGTTGAAAAAAGCCTTGCAAGCACAATTTTTGACTATTGGGAAAAGAATTATATCTGGAACCAGACAGACTTAAGTGAAGTTCCAACAGACAGTGATGTGGCAAAACTTTCTGCTTTTCTTGCTTTCCTGAACAATTCCGATGAAAATGCAGAACTGGTTACCGATGATGACTGGAAAAATCTGGCTGAATTAGTAAATTACGAAGCTGAAGACATGGATATAGAAAAACTGACAGAGCTTATGTCCATTTTAGTAGATCATCATGCTTTATAAGATTTAAAAAATTCGGGCGCCACCGCTTCGCGGTCGGACCACTCCGGGTTTGCTGACGCGCAGTCCCTTCGGGACCAAGCCCTCCGTGCTCCTGGCGCTTCTTAGACAGAAAGGAAAATCGTTTTGTACACAAATTGTAATCAGTGTCCCAGGCATTGTGGCATAAACCGCACTCTTAAAACAGGCTTCTGTAAAGAGCCTTCTGAATTACGCATTGCAAGCGCAGGCCTTCATTTTGGAGAAGAACCTCTTATTACCGTCAAAGGCGGTAGCGGCACTATCTTTGTTACGGGATGTACCCTCCGCTGCGCATTCTGCCAGAATTATCAGATTTCACAAAACGGAATGGGCCGTGTAATTAATTCTGAAGAATTCACAAAAATCTGTCTTGAACTTCAGAGCATCGGGGCGGAAAACATAAACCTTATTACAGGAAGCCATCACATTCCAAAACTTGCAGCATTTATACGGGACGCAAAAAATGCAGGCTGTACAATTCCATTCTGCTGGAACAGTTCTGCCTACGAAAGCGTTGAAATGCTGGAACTTTTGAAAGGACTGGTTACAATCTGGCTCCCTGACCTGAAAACACTTGATTCCAGCTTAAGTGCAAAACTATTCAAAGCTCCTGACTACCCTGACGTGGCAAAAAAAGCCATCACCTGGATGATGGAAAATAATCCTATCCAAATAGAAGAAGTAAAACGAAACGGCGAAACTTTTGAAAAGATGACTTCAGGCGTCATTATCCGTCACTTATTTCTTCCAGGAAAACTTGAACAGACAATAGAAACTTTAGGCTGGCTTTCAGAAAATGCAGACGGCAAAGCTGTCATTTCCCTTATGAATCAGTACACACCGGTTCCATTTGAAGAAGAAGCTTCCTGCCTTGAAGCCCGCAAACAAAGCCTTTCCGAAATTGAAAACCGCCTCACTTCCAAAGTGGAGGACGAAGATATTCGCGACATGCTGGAAGTTTATGACTTTGAATATCTCTTTTATCAGGAACTTTCAGACGATACTTCCTGGCTCCCGGATTTCAAAAACTACCAGCCTTTCCCAAACAAGCTTGCAAAACCGATATGGCACTGGAAGAACAATTCATAATTCATAATTCATAATTCACAATAAAGCTGATATATGATAGAATAATTGAGAATTGACAATGGATAATGGACAATTATCAGAGAAGAAGATGTCTGATTGTAATGGAAGAAGGATTTCTGTATGGGTAAGAAGATGTTTTTTTGTGTAAGTTTTTTCTTAATTACATCGCTCTGCATATATTCTCTGGATGTGGTAGAGACAGCGAATGAAGAATTTTTAACGCTTGAAGAAACTATTAAACTGGCTGAAAAAGATGCAAAAAAACATGGTCAGATGATTTCTGATTTTGAGTTTCTGAAAAAAGCCACGGAAGGACATATTCAAGCTGATTTTAAAGAAATAGATTCTGTAATAAATAAGTACCCTTACATGCCTTGCACGGAAGCGGTTCGATTTCTGATTCTTTCACCTGAAGATCAATTAAATTCCGCTAATTACATTTATTCAGTTTTTACCGGCTGTCCAAAAGGAAATCCCCTGAAAGATCAGGTTTATTTGAAAATCCTCGAAGCATCAATAAAAGAAGATAATTATTCCTGGTCCTATAACGCAGCCCGGGATCTTTCTGACAAGGCAAAAAAATCTGAAATCTTCAAAAAATTCTTACAGTCCCACTCATATTAAGAATCAATAGGTAAGTGATAATAATTATTATTTATTAATTCTTAATTCTTAATTATTAATTATTAATTCTTAATTATTAATTCTTCTGCTATACTTTCCTTATGACACAAATTGAAAAACTTACAGGAACCGCTGTGCCTCTTGGCGCACTGCGAACAGAAAAAGCCGCTTGTATCGGTGAATATACAGATTTAAAACTTCTTGCAGATTTTGCAAAAGAATCAGGATTAAGATTAATTCAACTGCTTCCTGTAAATGATTCAGGAACACAGAGTTCGCCATACTCTGCCCTTTCAGCCTTTGCACTCCATCCAATCTATCTTTCCCTGGAATCAATTGAAGGCTTTGACACAATTTACAAATCCGACAAAGAATTCAAAAAGAATTACGACGCTTTTATTTCATATCACAAAAATGCAGAACGCTTTGACTATGATGAAGTAAATAACTCAAAAGACTATTTCCTCCGGAAAATTTATGCAGAAACTGAAACTGCAAAGACGGGAAAAGTTTCAAAAGAACTTTCTAATTTCATAAAAATAAATGATTGGGTAATTCCATATTCCGTATATAAAAATCTGAAATACAGTTATATGCAGGCTTCCTGGAAAAGCTGGAAAAAATCAGACACAGGTCTTTCAGAAGAAGAAATCAACAAACGGTGGAATTCTGACACTAACCATCTTTACTATGCATGGCTTCAGGCAGAATGTGAAAAACAGTTTTCTGAAAGCGTAGAATATTGCCGTAAAAACAAAATACTGATTAAAGGCGATCTTCCCATTCTTATGAACGAAGATTCCTGTGATGCCTGGAGTCACCCGGAAATATTTAATCAGCAGCTTAGGGCGGGCTCCCCTGCTGACGGCGAAAACCCATCTGGCCAGAACTGGGGCTTCCCAACTTACAACTGGAAAAACCTCAAAGCAGATAACTACCAGTGGTGGAAAGACCGTCTTCTAAATGCAGCCAAATTCTATGATGCATATCGTCTGGATCACATTCTGGGATTTTTCCGTATCTGGGCTATTCCCGAAAACGATGAAAATGCCCTTAACGGACACACAGAACCTTATGGCGGAATCAAGCTTGATACCCTTCTTGATCTTGGCTTTGACGAAAACCGAATCCGCTGGCTTTCAGTCCCTCATGTACCTACCAGCGCCATCGAAGACATTACCTGGAACCATGAGAAAAGTCACGAGATACTGAAACTTTTTGCCACAAAACTCCCTGGAGAAGAATTGTGGCTTTTAGATGGAGCCGGAAAGAAAAACTTTGGTTCCCGTACAATTCGTGAGGCTGATCTTGTTTCAGAAGAACTTTGTACAGAAGATGCCGAAAAACGAATCAAAGATTATCTTGTAGAAAAATGGAGCGACCGAACACTTATCCCTATGGGTAAAAACAAATATGTTCCAAGCTGGATTTACGGTCGTTCAACTTCATGGGGCACTTTGAACGATCAGGAAAAAGAAAAACTGACAGAGCTTTTTGAAAAGGTTTCTGTAAAAGAAAATAAAAACTGGGAAAAGAATGCCACAGAAATCCTCACTGCCCTTACAGGCCCCACAAAAATGATTCCATGCGGAGAAGACCTTGGCGTTGGATTCGAATGTGTTCCGCGTGTCATGAAAAAACTTGGAATTCTCGGACTTCGTGTTGTCCGCTGGTGCCGTGAATGGGCCGAAGAAGGACAGCCTTATGTTCCATTCAACGAATACGAACCTTTAAGTGTCTGCACAACAAGCGTTCACGACTCAAGCACAATAAGAGAATGGTTTAGTAATTCACAATTCACAATTAATAATTCACAATTAATGGAAGTCAAAAACGAAGAAACCGAGACTGAGATTTCAAAAACCAACAATATTGTCAATTCTCAATTATCAATTGGCAATTTACTTTCTGCATGTAAGAAGGCTTCCAGTTTATGGTTTATTCCACCGCTTCAGGATTTACTATACATAAATAAAGAATACTGGAAAGAAAAGGCAGAAGATGAACGCATAAATATTCCGGGATCTGTTAATAAATTCAACTGGACTTACAGAATTCCAGTCACTCTGGAAGATCTGATTTCAGATAAAAACCTTTGTAAACAGATAAACGAATTATAAATGTAACTTTCTGAACCAGCAGGCACTGGAATTATTTATTGAAAATACCGCCATTTAAGGCTAAAATAAGAAGATATGTTAACTTCTTACAATGAATTCCACATTAGTCGCGAAATTCGCGACCTTTGTAATTTCGATAAAGGTCTTTTTGCTTCAAGCGGAAACGTTGTTTTTACCAATCTTAAAAACGTACGTGCATTTCAAGATAAACTGAATACTCTTTTTGACCAGCGCGGTCAGGGAAATCAGCGTGTTTCTGCTGGAAGCCTCAACGCAATGGGGCTTCTTGACGAAATCTTTCACCATGTATGCATGCTTTATCGTAAAAATAAAGCTCCGACATTCATGGCTGACCTTATTACCGAAATTGAAACTGCAATTGGAAAAGAAAACTTTTCAAATCTTCTTATGGAATTCATGGAAGAATTTCCTCCTGTAGAAGTCTATAACAAAAAACGAACGGCAGAAGAATACCTGGAAGACATTGCCATGGATCCGGGAACAGGAACAGAACGTCCAAACCGGGAACAAGTTACAGAAGAAATGATTCTGCTTCTTCTGGCAAATGAAAACCCTGCTTTCAAACCATTTAAAATTCTTTTTGACGACACAAAACTTTCAGCAAATTCCGCTTATGGAAAAACCTGGGCAGTTATAAAATCTTTTACAAAAACACTTCCAGCTTTTGGTCCCTTTGATCATGATCTGATTACTCTTCTTAAAGAGCCTGTTGCTTTTTCGCCAGATGATTTGAAGGGCCAGCTTGATTACATTCAGAAACACTGGAAAGAATTCATGGGTGAATGGCTCAAACGAATCCTTGCCGGCATGGATACAATCAGCGAAGAACAGAAAGCTTCATGGCAACCACTTGGAGGAGGTGCTCCATGGGACGGACCAGATATGGCACCACCAAGCTACGAAGATTTAATGCATGAATATGAACGCTACAGCCCCGACAAAGAATGGATGCCAAAAGTTGTTCTTATGGCTAAAACTGTTCTTGTATGGCTGGACCAGCTTACAAAAAAATACGGCTACCCTATCGACACTTTAGATAAGATTCCTGATGCAGAACTGGACACACTCAGAGACCAGGGCTTTACAGGACTCTGGCTTATCGGACTTTGGGAACGAAGTAAGGCTTCAAAACGCATTAAACAGATTTGTGGAAACCCTGAAGCAGCTGCATCAGCCTATTCCCTTTTTGATTACAACATTGCACAGAATATCGGTGGCTGGGGCGCAGTAGAAAACCTTCGTGCCAGACTCTGGGCCCGCGGTATCCGCCTTGCATCCGACATGGTTCCAAACCACACAGGTATGGACGGTGACTGGGTTATGAACAAACCTGATCTTTTCGTTCAGCGCCGTGACTGTCCTTTCCCTCACTACACATTTAATGGGGAAAATCTTTCACAGGATCCACGCACTTCGGTTTTCCTTGAAGACCACTATTATTCAAAAAACGACTGTTCTGTTGTCTTCAAACGTGTAGACAATCAGACTGGCGACGTCCGCTACATTTACCACGGAAATGACGGTACAGGTCTTCCATGGAATGACACAGCACAGATAGATTTTCTGAATCCGCAGGCAAGAGAAGAAGTAATGCAGGAAATTCTCCACGTTGCAAGAAACTTCCCTATTATCCGCTTTGACGCCGCCATGGTTCTGGCAAAAAAACATATCCGCCGCCTCTGGTATCCGGAGCCAGGCCACGGAGGAGACATTGCAACTCGTTCTGAAACAGGTCTTTCTACCGAACAGTTCAATGACGCAATTCCAAATGAATTCTGGCGCGAAGTTGTAGACCGGGTTGCTCAGGAAGTTCCTGACACACTTCTTCTTGCCGAAGCTTTCTGGATGATGGAAGGTTACTTCGTACGCACTCTTGGTATGCACCGCGTTTACAACAGTGCATTCATGAACATGCTCAAAAAAGAAGAAAACCAGAAATACCGTGACACTGTAAAAAACACCATCGCCTTTGACCCTCAGGTTCTTAAGCGTTACGTAAACTTCATGAACAATCCTGATGAAGAAACAGCCGTAGCACAGTTCGGAAAAGGCGACAAATATTTTGGTGTATGTACACTTATGATTACTATGCCTGGTCTTCCAATGTTCGGTCACGGACAGATTGAAGGCTTTGAAGAAAAGTATGGCATGGAATACACAAAAGCCTACAAGAATGAAACTCCTGACCAGTGGCTTGTTGACCGTCACTGGCACGACATCTTCCCTCTCATGAAAAAGCGTTATCTTTTTGCAAACGTTGAAAACTTCCTTTTCTATTCTCTCTGGAACAACAACGTAGTAAACGAAAACGTATTTGCTTATTCAAACAGAGCAGGAAACGAACAGGCTATCGTATTCTACAACAACAAATACGAAAGAGCCTGCGGTTGGATCAAACAGTCTGAACCTTACGCAGTAAAAACAGGCAGCGGAGAAAATGACGTAATGCAGATGACCCGCTCCATTTCAGAAGGGCTTGGATTGACTGCCGAAGATGATAAATTCGTAATCTTCCGCGAACACCATTCAGGACTCTGGTTCATCAGAAGTTCAAAAGACCTCTGTGAACACGGAATGTATGTAGAACTGAACGGATTTGAAACACAGGTTTATCTGGACGTTCAGCAGATTACAGACGAAGCCGACGGCCGCTACAGAACACTTTGTGAATTCCTTAATGGAAAAGGTTGTGAAGACATTGAAACTGCATGGCAGGAATTAATTTACAAAGACCTTTACTTAAAGTTCGAAGCCTTCGCAGGAAGTGTTCTTCCAAAACTTAATTCACAGCTTACAGTTCATACTCCCGCTTTCGGATGCAGATGCAACATCATCGTTGAACAGAAAGAAGAAACTCCGGAACCACTTTCTGATTCTGATTCAAATTCTGATTCTATCGAAGACTTCAAACTTACACCGTTTGAAGAAAAGAAAACTGAAAAGAAAAAAACAAAGACCGAAAAGAAACCGGTTGAAAAACCAAAATATGAAAAACCAAAATATATCGACAAAAAAGAAATCGAAAAGATTCTTGAAGAATCTCTTGAAGCGGCAAAAGATTTCTACAGTTTTGCAAATTACTACGTTGGAAATGCAAAACCTTTTGATGCTGAAAAATGCGTAAAAGAATATCAAGCCCGCGTAAAGAAACTTACAAAAGTTCTTTCTGATGCAGAAAAAGCGGAAAAAGAAGCTCTTAAGAAAACTGCAAAGAAAGGAGCAAAAGCTGAACCAAAGGCAGAAACCGAATTTGATCTTCAGAAGGCACTTCTCAAAGAAAAAGACTTTGCAGGCTTTGTAAAGCTTACAGCAGAAAAAGGAACTGCCGGTCTTTACACACTCCTTCTCTGCTACGCACTGGCTTCATCACTTGCAGATTCAGACTTTGCCATGACTTCAGCCCTGCCAAGAAAGTTCAACGATATTCTTAAAGCCATGCAGAATAAAGAAGCTGAAGAATTCAGAGCTGCAAATCCTGAACTTATTTTCCATACTTCCGTAAAAGATTACCGTCAGAACCTGACAAAACTTTTCACTGTAACTGCAAAGGCCAGTCTCAAAGCTTACATTAAAGACGAAAAGAAAGGCCTGTTCCCGCTTGTTTCTGAAATGATGAACGGAAGAAACTCATGGCTTTTGAGCGGCGCCAACAACTTTGACAACATCCGCTGGTTCAACAAAGAATCCAGCGATGAAGCACTGAACATGGTGTGCTCTGCCCTTCTTCTTTCGAATACTGCCGCAAAAGAAGAAAGCATTCTTGCTATGTACAAAACACTGTGCACAGCAAAAACAAAGGCAGAATATAAGGCTGAAAATTTCTTAAAACCATTTACACCGGTAGAAAAGAAATCAGCTGCAAAAAAGAGAGTTACCGAAAAAAAGACTGTTGCAAAAAAGGTTCAGCAAAAAAATAAAATCGGAGAGCAAAAAACAAAACCAAAAAAGAGTTCATTAAAATGAGCGCGTTAAAAAATTTCTTTAACGATAATATTAACCGAGACCTGGATTCCCTGCGAAAAAGGTGGACACAGTCTATAATTCGCACCGGAACCCTTGTTTTCGGAGTAATTACCATTACTGAAGTAGTAATATTTTTTCTATTCAGTTATTCCTATACACTCGGCAATTTTAACCGTGAAGGCTACCTGACACATTTTCTCCTTTTCCCTTTCATACTGAACTTAATAACAGTATGCCTTATGCATATTGTGGGAAAGAGCAAACTGAAAGACGGTTCCAAATCTTATCTGTGTTCTCTTCTTTTTGTAATTCTTATTTTCATAATGAACATAGTTCATTCTTTTTTTCAGGGCATTCTGCTTACATTTGTTGTACCTGTAATCCTTACCGTAGTTTACGGAAACAAAAAGCTTACAAATACAATTGCTGCCTTTTCACTGATTCTTGAAATCATCTGTGAATTCTTTATTACCTGGGATACTTCAAAACCGGACCCACTGGCATCTGCCTTTAATTTTGCACCTATTCTCGTTTCCTTTATCATTCAGTTTTCAATCTACGGAATCTGCACCCAGATTCTTAAATTCGAAATAATTAAGCTCAAGCTTACAAAAGACTTTGAAAAAGAACGTCTGCATCTTATGGAAGAAGCCATGAGAGATTCCCTTACAGGCATTTTCAACCGCAAGGCTTTTGCACAGCATCTTGATGACATCAGCAAAAACCGTATGCCGGAAGACAACTTTGTTATGGCTATGATTGATCTGGACAACTTCAAGAAGATAAATGACAACCTGGGCCATAAAGAAGGCGACAAAGCCCTGATAATCGCAGCAGAAAATATTCTTATGGAAACCACAAAACTTCACGGAAATGCATTCCGTTACGGTGGCGATGAATTCGTTCTTATATTCAGAAACGAATCTTATAATGATGTATTCAAAACCTGTCTTCAGATTAAAAAGGACTACGAAAAATCCCTTACAAGGCCAATGAAAGATGTGGATGCTTCCATGAGCTTTGGAGTTGCTGAAGGAAATAAAAATACAAACCTTTCAGATATTCTGATTCTTGCCGACAAGAATATGTACGCCTACAAAAAAGACCGAAAGGTTATGCGTCAGGGATAAAAAAAGGGGCTGATTTTTCGAGGCCACTGAAAAAGGTCTACAATTTTAAGGCCTGAAAAAAAAAGCCAGATTTT
>JAKSTM010000043.1 GCA_024402565.1 Treponema sp.
AAAAAGGAATAAACGTTCTTCTTCCACCGGGATACACAACAGAAAAAAAATATCCAGTGCTTTATGTACTTCACGGAATTTTTGGAGATGAAAATTCCATGGTCGGAAATCCCAACGGTGGGAATTCAGTAACATTGGTAAACATGATGAATCAAGGCCTTGCTTCAGAAATGATTGTTGTTTACCCATTTATGTATACAAGCAAAACACAGCCACAGTGTTCCGCAATTGATGAAGCAAATGTTGCCTGCTATGACAATTTTATCGAAGAAATGACATCAAGCATTATGCCTTTCATTGCAGAGAAATATTCTGTACTTGAAGGCCGTGACAATACAGCCATCTGCGGATTCAGTATGGGCGGTCGTGAATCATTGGCATGTGCATTCTATAAGCCAGATTTGTTCCGCTATGTTGCAGCAATGGCACCTGCACCTGGCCTTGTTGAAGGAAAGGACTTTGCAATGTTCCACAAAGGTCAGTTTAAGAATGAAGAAATAAAGTTTGATACTTCAAAAACATATCCAGAACTTCTTATGATTTGTTGCGGAGACAGTGACAGTGTTGTAGGAACATTCCCACTCACTTATCACAACCTTTTTGTAAAGAACGAAGTGGAACACATCTGGTGGGTAGTCCCAGGCAGTGATCATGGTGACCCGGCAATTACCAGCGGACTTTACAATTTTGTGCAGAGAATATTTAAATAAACCTATTCCGGGGTTTTAGGGGCTGGAAGCCCCTAGGCGAGGGGGTAGCGGAAGATCTGTTACTGAACTTGAGAAGTAACGGAGCTGAAGCGAGGGGCAGGCGCCCCTTTTTTTATTTAACAAAGAATTTTATTACAAACCTAAAAAAATTGGTATTTTTCCTCATAATAGGATGATATTCTGACACCATGAATACTTGGAATGGATACATGAAAGGTGTAAACCTTGGTGGATGGCTTTCTCAATGTGAATACAGAAAAGACCATTTTCTTGAATTTATTACAGAAACAGACATAAAAAAAATTAAAAGCTGGGGAATGGATCATGTTCGCCTGCCTTTTGATTTTAATATTGTGCAGGATAAATCCGGAAATTTTATAGAAGAAGGTTTTCGATATCTGGACTCGGCAGTTCAGTGGTGTGAAAACGCCGGTCTAAATATTATTCTTGATTTGCATAAGGCTCAGGGATTTTCATTTGATAAAGATGAAATGGAATCCGGACTTTTTGGAAATCCAGTTTATGAAAAACGCTTTATAGATTTGTGGATTGTATTGGCTGCCCGTTACGGGAAAATTGGGCCAAATGTAAGTTTTGAACTTTTAAATGAAGTTACTAGTCCGGCTTTTAATGAAGGCTGGATGAAGCTTGCAGAAAAAACTATAAGGGAAATCAGACGGATAGCTCCTGAGGTTCAAATCCTTCTTGGCGGATATTGGAACAACAGCCCGGATGCTATAAAAGATCTTATAAATCCTCCTGATACAAAAGTCTTTTATAACTTCCACAGTTATGACCCAATGTGTTTTACACATCAGGGCGCTGGCTGGGTAGAAGGAATGCCTGAGGACTTCCGTCTGAAATATCCTTTTGATTACGATTCTCCAGAAGCTGAAGGTGCAAAAAAGTGTTATGAAATTATGCGCATGCCTTGGCCAAATGGAAAATCGGACGAAAGTTATTTTGAAAATAAGTTTGCCGACGCCCTTCGCCGTGGTAAGGAACGAAATGTTCTGCTTTATTGTGGTGAATACGGTGTAATCGATTTGGCAGATCCTGAATCAACTTTGGAATGGTACCGCCAGATTCATAGTGTTTTTCACAAATATGGAATCGGACATTGTATCTGGAATTATAAAAGTAAAAACTTTGGTATAGAAGGAAGTCATTACGAAACAATTCTGGAAGAGATTCTGAAGAGTATGTAAAACAAAAAAAGGTGGTCAAAAAAAATGACCACCTTTTTTTATGTATTAGTCCAGCGTTTTCCGTAATTCAGGCGGCGATATTCTTTTGGTGTCATTCCAACATGTTTTTTGAAAACAGAAATGAAATAAGACTGAGAACTGAAAAACAGGTAGTTACTAATGTCTTCAAAACTTTGATCAGAAAAAGTCAGAAGATTTTTTGCAGTTTCAATTCTTTGTTTTTGAATGAACTGGGAGATGGAAATTCCTGTCTGCTGTTTGAAAATGGAAGAAAGGTAACTGGCATTTGCATTTGAAGCTTCGGCAATTTCTGGAAGACTTAGCGGCATGTACAGGTGATTATTGATGTAGTCAATTGCAAGTTTCACAGATTTATTCAGACCGCTTCGTTTTTTTATGTTTTTCATGCGGTTTGTAAAATCAAAAACCAGATCTTGATGCATCTGAGTAATTTCTTCTTCGTTGTTAATTGTGTCCAGTTTGCGGATATATAAGTCGCTTAAAGTATAACTGGTTTCCAGTGGAAGACCGCCTTCAATGCAGAAACGGGTAATCAGCGCAATAGTAATAATCAGGTGATACTTCATGTTCCTAAGAGGATTTCTGGAAAGAATACCAAGGCCTTCTTTCGTTAATGGACTCATGTATTTTTTTACGAGTTCTTCATCGCCAGACTGAACAGCCGAATAAAAGGCCATTTCCGAGTCGTATGGAAGGTGAAACTTTTCGTTTTCACTCTGCTCAAATAAGGCATGTGCCAGTTCCCGATTTGTGTTCATAGGGGAATTATACTACATTTTTTATTAAATCGCCAAAAAAATTATTATATAACAAAAAAAAATAATATTTTTCCGTCAAATTCAGACCTAACATATAATTAGCTGGACGTTGTATTAGACAACTTCGGAGGCTGTTAGTCTCTGAGGTTGTCGTTTATGACGGCCTAATTAATTTGGGAATAAATATTTTTCAATTCAATTTTTTTAAGGAGAAAAAATATGAAGAGATCACTTAAGAAGGTAATTCTTGCAGGGCTGTTTACAGTTGTTGCAGCAACAAGCATTTTTGCCGCTCCAAAAACAAAGATGTCAAAAGACGAAAAAGCTTTGTTCAAACAGCTGGACAAAAAATGGGGAAAGGAACCTGAATTCATCGATCCAAAAACTGGAAAACTTTATGACTTCGAAGGAATGGAAGTAATCGTTGCTGACTGGTGGAGTGACCCAGTTGATGCAAACAACAAACCAGCAAAAACAAAGATTGAAGAAGACAGAAGAAACTGGCACAAATACCTTGGTATGAAATACAACTTCAAGGTAATTGAAAGAGGTATTGGAAGCTGGAATACACATCCACAGACAGTTGCAAACTACTGTGTTCTTGGTGGAGACGAAAACTACGTATTCACAATTGATACTCGTTCTGTAACAACAGGTCTTAAATCACAGCTTTTCTATGATATGAGCAAAAATAAGGACGTAGACTGGAATCAGAGAAAATACGATGCAGCTACTAAAAAGCTCATGACAAAAAAAGGTGGAATGTACGGATGTCGTCCAATGGCTCCAGAGCCACGTACAGGTTTGTTCTTCAACAAACGTCTTCTTGCTGAAGCTAACATCGATCCAGATTCAATCTACGATATGCAGAAAGACGGAACATGGACTTGGGACAACTTTGAAAAAGTTCTCAAACAGATTACACGCGACGTTGATAACGATGGTGTAATTGATATCTGGGGTATGGCAAACCATAACACAGAAGTTTGTCACGTAATTCTTGAATCAAACGGTGGTTCAGTAATCAAATATGATGAAAATGACAAACTGGTTAATAACATTGAATCAGAAGCATCTATCGAAGCTATGAACTGGGGACACCAGATGCAGAGCCAGTATGAAATGCCACAGCCAGAAGGTTCAGAATGGAACTGGATGTATGCAGCATTCATGAACGGACAGGCTGCATTCATGGCTGAACAGGAATACTTCGTAGATACACTTGCTGAAATGCAGGATGAATGGGGATTCGTTTGTTTCCCTAAAGGACCACGTGCAAAAGATTACATGTGTGTAAACATCGACAACATTTACATCGTACCTGCTGTTTACGGTGATGAACGTGCTGGTAAAATCACAAAGATTTACGATATCTACATGACAGAATGTCCTGGATACGATTCAGGTGATGACTGGAAAGAAGACTTCTACGCTCGCTTCCGCGATGAACGCGCTGTAGATGAAACACTGGCAATCATGAGAACACACGGAAGCACACTGCTTTCTAAACTGGTTCCTGGTCTTGAACCTGGTGATGTTTTCTGGACAGTATACCCAGGATGGGAAACAATGCAGGAAGCTTGTGACAAAGTTCGCAACTCTTGGAATGCTCTCATCAAAGAAGCAAACAACTAATAGATTTTAGTCTAGGTTAAACAGAAAGGCGGTGGATGAGAAACCACCGCCTTTTTTATGTTTAGAAGGGGAAGTCTCCCCTTACGCGCCCACTTCGTTGGTCGCTATCCTCTCTGCGGGGACACCCCGCAACGCCCCGTTTTTATTTTTTCTTTTTCCCGCTGAGTATAAGCCCGCTGATAGTAAGAACGGCACCTGCAAGTCCCATAAGAGTGATTGTTTCGCCTAGGAAAATGAAAGCAAAAATAATAGTAACTACTGGAATCAAATAAAGTCCTACAGTGATTTTTACAGTGCCAAGTTTATTGCAGGCATAACCCCAGGCAACAAAGCAGAAGGCCGAAGCTCCAAGACCAAGGAACAGAAGGTTTATCCAGTTCATCGTTTTTGCAAAACGAGCTTTGTTAATGTCTGCAGCAAGATTTACATAAAATGCAGTTCCAGGTTCAGCACAAGTTGCGCCATAAATAAAAAATGGAATCATTAAAATAAGTGCATAAAAGAAAAATCGTCGTGTACATAAAGTATCGTCATATCCCAATGAATTTACTTTAGAAACAAAAAGTGAGTAAAATCCCCAGCTGACTGCTGCAAGAAGTGCCAGTAAATCGCCTTTAGGACTTAAATGAAATTCTGCGTGTCCATTAAAACTTACAAGAGTTACTCCGCAGAGAGCAATAATAAATCCCAGAATAAACCAAAGGTTTAGATGTTTTTCTTTTAGAAAAATCTGTGCAATAATTGCGGTGAAGAAAGGACATATGGAAACAATGATGCTGACGTTTGAGGCTGTTGTAAAATTTATGGCAATATTTTCGGCCTGCTGATAAACCGCGATTCCTGAAAGTCCCGCAAGAAAAAACCACCAGTTTTCTTTTTTATTTTTCAGTACAAGAGGTTTTGGTTTAATAATCCAAAGTCCTATGTATGCCGCAAGAAACCGGAAGAATAAAATTTCAAAAGCGGAAAAATCATTTAACAGAGATTTTGTACAGACAAATGTAATGCCCCATAAGAAAACAGAAAAGGACGCAAGGACATAACCCAAAACATTTCTTTGTTTTTCCATGATAATCTTGATACCTGTATTTTTAAATTAGCGGTTTTTCATATCCAGGAGTCTTGTCTGAATGTATTCAATTCGGTGATGAAGTTCACGAACCTGGTCCAGGCTGTTCATAATTTTGCTCTGCATGTAAGTATCAGCAAGAATTCCATCAAAAAGAAAATCGGCAAAGGTAGAAAAGCTTCCTGTATTCATGGAATAGTCAGTAGTAAATTTGACGTCTTTTAATTCGCGTTCCAGGTCACGAAGAAGATAGTTTATTTCGTTCATGCATCCTGCAGCGCGACTTAATTTTGTATGTTTGATGATATCTGTTATAAGTCCGCCACCCAGCATATCAAGAAATCCCCAGTTACGGGCACTTGAAAACTGACGTTCGGCTTCAGAAATTAAAGGCATAAGTCTATCAATAATAACCAGGCAGTCATTGATTTCGTGTTTTTCCATTTCTGTTGTCATAATAAATCTCCCTACAATAATAATTTACTCAAATCTTCTACGGTTTCGGCAATATAATTTGCACCGGCTTCTTCATGTTCTTTTCGGTCGCCGTATCCAAATAAAATGCCGCAGCTTTCTATTCCTATTTCTTTTGCACCGTCTATGTCGTGATGTCGGTCTCCAATCATTAGGACTTTTGATTTTTCATCATCCGAAATACCGGCACATTCTAATGCGTATTTTATTACTTCCGCTTTACGTGATCTTGTTTCATCTAAATTGCTTCCACAAATTTTTTCAAAGTATTTTGCAAAATCAAATTTTTCTGCAATTCGAACAGAAAATTCTTCAGGTTTTGAAGTAGCAATTAAAAGGCGGTATCCAGCAGATTTTAAATCTTCCAGGAGTTTTGGAATTCCTGCATAGACTGCATTTTCAAAAAGCCCGACGGTTCCAAAATATTCGCGATATTTTTTTACGCCTAAGCGAGCTTTTTCTTCATCGAATCCAAAAGTGTTTTTAAAAGTATCAATCAGGGGAGGCCCAATAAATGAACAAAGGGTTTCATAAGAAGGAATTTCGAGTCCGAAAAATTTTAGTGCATGAATAAAAGAATTTTTAATTCCTTCTGCTGGATCTGTAAGAGTCCCGTCTAAATCAAAAAGTAAAACCGTTTTTCCTGTAATTTTCATTTGTTCTAATCTTACTGGTTTTTGTGATAAAATACAAAAGTAATGGCATCTGGATATTCACAGTCACAGGGACAAATTCAAAAAACTTCTCAAAAGCAGATACAGCGAATGAGTCAGAAACAAATTCAGGCGGTTCGTTTTCTTTCTTTGAATACCCGGGACCTTCGCGAAGAGATTTATAAGGCAGTAGATGAAAATCCGGCATTAGAAATAGTAGAAGATGTTTCAGTAAATTATGATGGAATCCAAAGCGTTTCAATGGGTTCTTCTTCTGGTATGACTTCCGATGAGTATCAACAGGCGTTGGAAAATCTGGAAGATAATACAGAAACTTTGCAGGAACATCTTCTTTCGCAGCTTAATGCAATGAACATTGCGGAAGACGTAAATAATTTTTGTACTCAACTTATTTATAATCTGGATAAAAATGGTTGCTTCGGAAACAGCGTTAAACCCGAAAGTTTTTTAGATAGAACAAATCCATATCATGATGAAAAGTTTATAGCGAAGTGTATTGATTTGGTTCAACGTCTGGATCCAATTGGGTGTTGTGCAAAAAATCCAGAAGAAAGTCTTCTCGTTCAGGCACGAATTATAGATTCTTCACAAATACTCGCAATTTTTATTTTGGATGGACATTTGGAATTTTTGAATCCGCCAGAATCATTTCGTGTTCTAAAAAAAATTAAAGACTTTCAGAAAGAATGGCATAGTAAAACTTTTGCAACTGATTTACCGATTGATGATTTGAAAATCGACGAAGAATCTGTTAGTTCTGCAATCAGATTTATTTTGTCCTTGAATCCTCATCCAGCAGCAGAATTTGTTAGTGACAGTTCTAAAGCAGGGAGTCAGGCAGCAGATATTGCTTTGATTGTAGAAAAAAAGAAAGGAAAAATTTCTTCAGATGATTTTGAAAAAGGTTTTGTTCGTATCGATGAAAAAAATTATTTTGCAGTTCGAACACCATCTGGAGCTTTACCTCAATTAAGAATCGTTCCACTATTTCAGAAAAAAAGTGATAAGCCAGAGGTTCAGGCTTTCCGTGAAAAATATCTGAACAAAGCAAATGACTTTTTAGGAAATCTTCAATTTCGAGAAAGTACAATTCTTTTACAAGGCTGTCAGATAGTTTTGGAGCAGAAGGATTTTTTTGAAAAAGGACCAGGAAATTTGAAACCTCTTACACGGCGATCCATTGCAGAAAAAATTGGTGTCCATGAAAGTACGGTAAGTCGAGCAACAAGTCGAAATAATCCACGTTTTATTCAAACGGAATTCGGGCTTTTCCCATTAAGTTATTTTTTCCAAAGTGGTGTGTCAGGAGAGAATACATCTTTTTCCGCTGACAATGTTAAACATCTTATAAAACAAATTGAAGATCAAAATGAAAAGGTCGGAAAGAAGAAACTTTCCGACCAGAAAATCTGTGACATTTTAAATGAACGTGGCATACATATTGCACGTAGAACAGTAAACAAATATAGAAAATCTTAGTTAATCTTCCATTTGTTTCCATCGCGGTAGAAACGTTTTGTGTTTACTTCCAGAACGCGACCATCTTCGCCGCTCATTCTTACCATACCAGTAACAGGATTTACTTCAGTAATGCGGAAGTTGTTTCCATCGTAAAAGATGTGAACGCCTTCAGATGGAAGATTTTTTCTTGTTTCGTTGTACCAGTCATATTCATTGGCAAGACAGCAAAGGAGACGACCACATTGTCCGGAAATCTTCATGCTGTTTAGTGAAAGGTTCTGTTCTTTTGCCATTTTAATGGAAACCGGGCGAAGCTTGTCGGAAACAGAATGACAGCAGAAAGGTCTACCGCAAACTCCTAAACCACCAACAATGCGAGCTTCGTCACGAACACCAATCTGGCGAAGTTCAATTCTCATTTTGAATACACTTACTAAATCTTTTACCAGCTCGCGGAAGTCTACGCGGTTATCGCTTGTAAAGAAGAAAAGTGCTTTCTGTTCTTCAAAAAGAAAATGAACTGCAATAAGCTTCATGTCCAGTTTATGTGTTTCAACTTTCTCTTTAAAAATCTTGAAAGCTTCTTTTTCTTTTTCCTTAAGCTCTTCACGGCGTTTTAAATCTTCTTCAGAAGCTTTGCGGTCAATGTTTACTATTTCTGAAGCTTTTACACCGATAGGTTTTTTTGCAGTTCCCGCATATTTCACCATGTCGTTTCCATAACGAGTGTTACAGATAACGTAATCACCGGGAACTAAATCCAGTTTATTGTTTGGTTTTGAATAAAGACTTTCGCTGGAATATTCCAAGCGCAGCTGAAGTAAAGGTTTGTCGAAATTTATACTTTCACCGGAGTCTTCTATAGTTTCTGAATCTTCCAGATTTTCAAGATTCTCATCTTCAATTTCTATATCTTTTTCGAAAATATCGCTCATTTATGGCTCCAAAACTTTTATCCATTCAAGATGTCTACAACGAGACCTCTAACTTCATCTATGTTATTTAATATTTTAAGATTATCACTCTGTCTTTTCAACACGTCACGGGTTATTTCATCAAGTTTCTGATTGATTGTTGTAACAAGCACGCTTTGAGGAAAACGCTCTGGCGTGATGTTATAATTTGAAAAGACATTAACAGGCACTTTTAAAGGTTCAGGGCGGTGAAGTTTTTTTGCTTTTATAACCTGAGGATGATCTTTTCTATATTCTTCAAAATTGTTATCGACTACAAAAGTAATAAATTGAGAAACGGCTTCTTTGAATTGTTTAAGGTTTTCTGTATTGATTCCGTTTTTCAAATTTTCACCTGCCATATCTACGGCATCACGCAGGTAAATCCCTGCTTCTTCCATAGACATATTTTCTATTTCAGGCGGTAAATTTTTTGTTGATTTTACTGATTCTTCGCTTGTTTTATTCAGGATGTCGGAAAAGCGAGATTTTTTTAATGTATCAGTTTCTTTTGCTTTTTCTGATTTTTGCTGACGAACGGCGGCGGAACTGGCAGCCTGCAATGAAGCAAAAAAAAGTGAATTGTTTCCAAGTCCGTCAACTTCGGCCATTAAACAGTAACCTTTTCCTTAATAGCTTTTTCCTGAAGATATTTTCCACTTTCGTTTTCGTATTCAGAATCATCTTTAAGGGAGATACAGTGGCCGTGGAAAATTACACCTTCGTCAATCTGGATTTTGCGGCACAGAATATCACCTACAACTGCAGAAGAGGAAAGAAGTTTTACGCTGTCTTTAGCAGTAACATTTCCAAGAACTATTCCACCAATCGTAATACTCTTTGCAGAAATGTTACCGCGGAGTCTGGCATGTTCACCAATGATAACATTTCCGTCAGTTTCCAAATTTCCGTCAATATCACCGTCTACACGAACGAATCCGTTAACTGTGAAATTTCCTTTGATTGAAGAACCGTTTCCGATTATGGAGTTGATTGAAATGTCGTCCAGTCTAAGTGCCATACTAACCTATGAATAGAACCTTATTTGAAAAGATTTACGTTCAAATATTTACCAGGGTCAACAACGTCGGAACCAATGTGAACTTCATAATGCAAGTGAGGACCTGTACTGATACCAGTGTTTCCAACATAACCAATAACCTGTCCCTGAGAAACCATTTCACCACGTTTTACGCGGTAAGAATTCAAGTGAGCATAACGTGTGTACATACCGTGTTTGTGTTTGATGATTACGCAGTTTCCGAAGTTTACATCATTTGCAACGTTTACAACCTGACCTGAAGCAGTAGCAACAACAGGGTCACCACTGCGCCATGTAGAAAGATCCAGGCCTTTGTGAATGTACCAGTAACCTTTTGTTGGATGAAGGTTTGGTCCAAATGCCATGGAAATATGTGTATTTGGATTACGAATAGGCCAAATACTTGGGATTTCAGAAAAAAGGTTTTGCTGTGTTTCAAGCATCTTTCCAATCTGTTCGATAGGCTGAACAGCATCTTCAAGATATGAAGTAAGTTCTTTAATATCTTCTACTTCTCGTGCTGAACCGTTTAAAATATCTTTTGTACTGAAAAGAGCTGAAAGGTCAGAATTGTTCAGCGAAGAATTTGAAGAGGACTGTGCCTGGTTGATTCCTAAAAGAGAAAGGCTCTGAGAAAGAGATGCCTGGAATCGTTTTGCAGCCTGGAAAAGGTTTGCATTTTCATCACGGAGCTGGTCTAAAGTGGCCAGTGTTTCGCGGTTTTGATTTTGAAGGCTTGAAATTTCAGCTTTAGCAGAAATTGAATGTCTGTTGAAATAAAGGAAAGAGGAAATGAGTCCAACTGTAATAACAGCTCCAAGGGAAAGAGCAAAAATATTAGTCTGAAAGTTTATTACCTTGCTCTGAGAATGAGGAACTATCATGATTGTAAGTTTTGAATCGAAAATGCGGAAGATTTTTACAAAAAAGCTGCCAATTCCTCTGAAGGTCCCACCAATGAATCGGAGGAGCTTAGAAGCAAAGTGCTTTTCTATCTGTTTATATCTTCTCTGCTGTTTAGCCAAAATAAATCCCCTAGTCTAAAAATTATAACATAGGGCCAATTTTAGTTCAATTATTTCCATAATAAAGTAAAATTTGACGTTTAACTAAACCTATGTTAAATTTAAGTTAACATATCTAATAAGGAAAAATCCATGCAGTTATTTGATACTCATGCTCACATCGGGCTTATATACGATGATCCTATTGAACAATTACGCGTTATACAGCAGGCCAAAGCAGCAGGTGTAGCACGTATCGTTAGCATAAATAACAGCCTTCACGATTTCGTAAAGGTATATCAGACTCTAAAATCGGTATCCGGCATTTATCATGCAGTTGGAGTGGCACCTTCTGAAGTAACAAATCCAGGAGCAAACTGGATTCAGACAATCGAAGAAAGTGTTAATCTTCCAAATGTAATTGCTGTTGGTGAAACAGGACTGGACTATTACAAACAGTTCGGTGATAAACATCGTCAGATTGAACTTTTCATTACTCAGCTGGAAATTGCTCAGAGATACAATAAGCCTGTAATTATTCATAACCGTGAAGCAGGCCGCGATCTTATGGAAATTCTTTCAGAACGTATGCCTGATGCAGGTGTAATTCTTCATTGTTATTCGGAAGATGCTGCTTATGCTGCACAATGTCTGGATAAAAATATGTGGTTCAGCTTTGCCGGTAATCTTACATATAGAAATGCACGAAATCTTCATGAAACAGTAATGTTCCTTAAAGAAAATAATGCAGTAAATCGTATTCTTATCGAAACAGAAAGTCCTTTCATGATTCCTGCAGAATACCGTGAACGCAAGCGAACAATGCCTGCTTATCTGCCATCTACAGCAAAATTCTTAAGTGAAATGCTGGAAATGGATGTTGAAGAATTAAGTAAGCAGCTTTGGACAAACAGCTGTAAAGCATTTAATTTGCCGGAATAAGGAAGACCGGGAATGTCACTTTATCACCCGGTAAAAATCGGAAATATTGAATTAAAAGGCAATCTCTTTCTCGCCCCTGTTGCAGGTTATAGTGACAGGGCGTTTCGTTATGTATGCGTAAAAAACGGAGCCTGTTTTACATACACAGAAATGGTTTCTGCTGAAGCATTAACTCGAAATAATGTAAAAACTGAAGAGCTTATGGCTCGTGCCGACAACGAAAAAGCATATTCTGTTCAGATTTTTGGACCAGAGCCTGAAGTAATGGCTAAGGCCGCCCAGATTGTAATGGATAAGACTCACTGTGAATGTATCGACATTAACTGCGGATGCCCTGTTCCAAAAATCATAAAAACAGGGGCAGGCTCAGCACTTACACGAGATCCTGACCGCCTTTATAAGGTGGCGAAAGCAGTCGTTGATGTTGCAGGCGAGACAGCGGTAACAGTAAAAATCAGATCTGGGTGGGATACTCCGCATATGACCTGGAAAGAGGCCGCTGATGCCGCTCTTCAGGCTGGCGTGAAAGCAATCACAATGCATCCACGAACAAGAGCTCAGGGTTACGAAGGACTTTCAGACTGGAACATTTTGAAGCAGCTTGTTGAGTTTGTAGACGGACGTGTTCCGGTTTTTGGAAGCGGAGATCTTTTTACGCCGGAAAAAGCCCGCGAAATGATTGAAACAACGGGAGTAGACGGGGTTATGTTTGCGCGCGGTGCAATGGGAAATCCTTTCATTTTCCGCGACGCAACATCACTTTTGACAGAAGGCAGTTACGTTCCGGTTCCTGCAGATGAAAGGGTAAAAACCGGGTTTGAAGAATTGGAACGTCTGGTAAATGAAATTGGCGAAGAACATGCCTGCCGTGAAATGAGAAAACGATTTAATGCTTATTCAAAAGGCATTCCGGGTGGGGCGGCTTTAAGAGCGGAAATCGTTCATGCCTCGACTGTTTCTGACTACAGAAACATTTTTTCAAGTGTGATACAATAGACGGCAATTAATGGAATAAGGGTATGAGTTTTCTTCAAACTTTACAAGATTTTTTTGATTCTCTTTTCAAACGTTCTTCACCTGAAGTTCAGAAACGCCAGCAGCTTCGAAAAATCGAAAATGAAATAAAACTCTTTACACCTGTCCTTTTCAAAAATGGAATGCTTCTGCCAAATTTTGGTGAAGCGATGTATTCCTTGTATAAAAATGCAAGAATTCTGGATGATTTGTTCAGTGTAACTCTTGCACCAAATGATATTCACCGCCAGCATCGTTTTGAGTCTCAATTGATTATGACAGGTTATAGTCCTTCAGATCAGGAGATTATAGAATCTTTGACTTATGAAGCCCGTAAAGCGGCAGTTATCGAAGCCGGTGGGGACTCGCGCGAAGAAAACAGAATTTACGATACTCAGCGTAAAAATCATGAAAGACTTATAAGAAATCTTAATGAAGAAAATTTCCGTAATATGGATCATGAAATTCTTCAGCTTAGGCAACTTGTAGATTTTTGTCGAATAAATTTTCTTCCAGTTCTTCAACTTTTTGACAGTAATTTTATTCCTGGTGATATGACATATGTTCCAAGTTATTCAGAAGTTCCGGTAGAAAAAGTTGGAAATGCTTTGGAAGATATTTATTATCAGGCTGCCGGATTAAGGCTCACAACAGGAATTGCAAATGCGGTAGTGGCTCTGGCTCAATTAAGGTCTGGTGGAAATCTTTCGTCGGAACGTCAGGGATATTATGTCACCGCAATTAAGCGGCTTGCTTATACAATTAATAGAGTCATACCAAATGAACGTTTAAAGCTCCTTATTCAGTATTCAAAAAATGATGAAAATTATGAACCAAGAATAGTGACTTACAAAGGTTCTCCAAAACAAGATTTTGCAAATAGTATAACAGAAACATTTATTGCAGATGAAAAACGAATAAAATCAGAATTGCAGGATGCTCAGATTGAACGTGAGCTTTCATCTTTATTTAAGGGATCTGAACTTCTGAATAGTGGCGCTTACAATAATGATGAAAATATGAATCTGCGGGCTAACTCATCTCTATCATTTAAGTATATTTTCCCATATAGAATTTTAAAGACTTTTGTAAAGGTTTATATTCCAGACAGCATAAAAAATCTTTTGAACGATTTGATTATTGAAGGTTTCTTTGTAAATCCGAATTTTAAAAAGAGTTTTTCAGATACAGTTTATTCGTGCGTTGGTATAGAAGAAGTTCTTCACACTTTTGAAGATTCCTTTGGAAATGATATGCCGAACAGTATTGCTGTCCTTCAGGGTTATATAAAAGACAGCCATAAAGATAAAGATTTCTATAAAAAAATGGAAATGATGGTAAACAAGATTAATGAGGATGCAAAAGAAATTCTTCAGAAACAATGTTCTAACCTGGCGGCTTTATATAAAAATCTTGGTGATTTGCTTGAAGATACAAAACGTCCGTCAGGAGAAATAATTGAGAATTTGAAAGTTACGATGCTTTCTACACGAAATAGAGACAATTATAACTTCTTGGAACAGACATATCCTACTTGGCGTATTTTCTTTGATATTATGAAGAATTACATTATAATTAACACGGTGGTTTAGTTGTGAAACGGAAGACAAAAAAGGCACAGACAGTGAAAATAAGTTCTCCAACAAAAAACGATTTGAAGAATGAAATCGTTGAACAGTCAGTGCTGTATGAAAAGAAAATCTACGATCTTGAACAGATGCTTGATATTGCCAAGTCTTTCTGTTCAACACTGAACTTTAAGAATCTTCTGGAGTCTATTACTTATATTTGTATGGCTCAGATGCATGTTCTGGGTGCAGAAATTTTCGTTCGTGATCTTGTTTCCAGTGACTCTTTTATTTTGGAAACTTCTGTTGTAGGACCAGAAAGTGTAACAAAGATTCCAAGTACTTCTGCTGTAGTTGAAAAACTTTTGGAAGAAAAACGACCGGTAACTTTCTCTTATTTGAAAGAGAGAATTGATGATGAAAAAATAATAGAACTATTGGATAGATTCCAGCCAACATTAATTGTTCCACTTATTCATAACAATCACTTGAACGGTGTTCTTATTCTGCTGGAAAGAATTGCTATTGAAAACGATACAAGTTACACAGAGTATGAAATCGGACAGATTCAGTCTATTGCTCAGCTGGCTTCTTTGGCAATTAATAATGCTTCACTTTTGGAAAAATCATCTACCGATATGATGACTCATTTGAAGCTTAAGTATTTCTTCTTTAACGTTCTTACAGAAGCAATTGATGTTGCTTTTGCACAAAATCAAAATCTTGCAATTCTTATGTTCGATATCGATTACTTTAAGAAATTTAACGATACTTATGGACATGAATGTGGTGACTTTGTTCTTATCAGCGTAGCAAATATAATTAAAACAAACCTTCGTGATGTAGATATAGCATCTCGTTATGGTGGCGAAGAATTTACAGTTTTATTGAACGAAACTGGAAAGGATGAAGCTATGCTGGTAGCGGAGAGAATTCGTTCAAAAATCGAAAATTATGATTTCGTATACGAAGGACAACATTTGCATGTGACGATTTCGGGTGGTGTTTCTGTTTTTGATACAGAAAAAAATCCAATTTCGTCTCCAAAGAATCTGGTAAATCAGGCCGACATGGGACTTTATATGTCTAAAGAGAACGGACGAAATCAGATTACTTTTTTTGAACCAGAAGGAACACTTGCAGAAAATTTAGAAGAAGATGTCTAAACCTCTCTTTTTTCAACGACCATTTAAGTACACATTTTTTAATGCGACTCTTTATATTCTGTGCATAAACCTTGTGGTATTTCTTGCCATTTTACGACTTCCAAGGTTGATGTCATATTTGTCTCTTTGTCCGGGGCTGATGATTTATTACAAAATGTACTGGCAGCCTTTGACATATATGTTTGTTCACGGAAATTTTCAGCATTTATTTTTTAATATGTTTGCCTTGTTTATTTTTGGCATTCAGTTAGAAAAAACTATTGGATCAAAGGAATTTCTTCTCTTTTACTTTGTTTGTGGAATTTTGAGCGGTTTGTTTTCCTTGGGAGTTTATGTTTTAACAGGGCAGTATAATACTTTCTTGTTGGGTGCCAGTGGAGCAATTTATGCTTTGCTTTTTGCTTATGCTGTTGTTTTTCCGCGCAGAATGATTTTTATTTGGGGACTCATTCCTGTTCCGGCACCAATCCTGGTATTGATTTACGCAATAATTGAAATATTTAGTGAAGTAACTGGAAGAAATGGTGGAACTGCACATCTTGCACATTTGTTTGGTTTTTTTGCTGCCTTTTTATATTTTTTGATTCGAATGAAGATCAATCCTTTTAAGGTTTGGAGAAACAGTTAACAGTAAATTTTTTATGATTGCAGTAATACAAGATGTTCAACTTTTTTTACTTTTTCTTGGCGGGATACTTTGTTTTCTGATTTTCCTATTTAGCAGTATTGTAAAGTATCAGTCTGCTACCAGAAAAGCCGCTCTTCTTCATATAGAAATCGTTACATCTCTTTTACTTTTTGCGGATTATTTTGCTTATACGTATCGTGGAAATACAAGCCAGGTCGGATTCTGGATGGTTCGTATAAGTAATTTTCTTCTTTTTGCTTTGGTCTATGTTGAGCTTTTGGGATTGAATAAATATCTCAGGACTTTTGTTTACGAAACAAAGAAAGGCGGTTTTGTTCGTCTTAATTTAATAAATATAATTTCTTATTTAGGTCTTGTAAGCATAATCATTTCCCAGTTTACAGGTTTTGTTTATTTTATTGACGAAAATAATCTTTATCAAAGAGGCCCATTCTTTTTTGTTTCTTTTATTGCGCCATTTATAATTTATTTATTAATTTTATCCGTAGTAATTCAATTCAAAAAAATATTTCCAAGGTTGATTTTTACATCTCTTTTGATGTTTTCCATACTCCCTCTTGTTTGTTCAATTGTTCAAGGTTTTGTTTATGGCGTTTCACTTTTAAATCTTTCTATTGGCATTTGTGCAATTGCATTATTTATTCTCTCTCTTGTGGATCAGAACTTCTTTTTGATGCAGATTGCTTTCCGGGAACAAGCAACAGGACTTCCAAATTCTTATGGGTTTATAAGACATGTAGAATATTTAATTCATGAAGGCAAGGTTTCTGAATACAATGCTTTTTATTTTGATATAGTCAGAATGGGATTGATAAATCGTCGGTTTGGAGGAAACGTTGGTTCTGAGATATTGGTAAAATATGCACATATTCTCCGTGAATCAATGCTTGAAGAAGAAGCCTTAGGACGTCTTGGGGGAAACTTCTTTGTAGCAATGATAAAGAAAGGCAATACACAAAGTTTCCTAGATCGACTTCAAAAAACTGATGTTTCAATTTCTCTGCCAAATGAAGCAGGTCCAGTTACAGTAAGTATTTCGGCAGTTGCAGGCGTTTATGAAATTACTCCGGAAGATAAAGATCCTGAGCAAATTCTGAATAACATTTCAATGGCTGCAAATATTGCAAAAAATATAAAACATAAACCTTATATTTTCCTTTCACCTGAATTACAAAAAGAAATTAATGATGTAAAAATCCTTCAGGATATGATTCCATCTTGTATGGCTAACAGAGAATTTAAGCCTTTTTATCAGCCAAAAGTGGATACAACGAATTACACACTTTATGGGGCAGAGGCATTGGCTCGTTGGGAGCATGATGGAAAAATAATTCCTCCAAATGAATTTATTCCTGTTCTGGAACAAAATGAAACGATATGTGAATTTGATTTTTATATGTTAGATTATGTTTGTAGAGATTTAAGGGAATGGATTGATACAGGAAAACAATCTCCGATTATTTCAGTAAACTTTTCTCGAAAGAATTTAGGAAATCCGATTCTAGCCGAAGAAATTTTCAATGTAGTAAAAAAATATAATGTTCCTGCAAATCTTGTTCAGATTGAAATTACAGAAACTCTTGATGAATATCCAATGGAATACCTTAAAGGCGTTGTAATAGCTCTTAAACGATATGGATTAACTACTGCGATTGACGACTTTGGAACAGGAAGTGCTTCAATTAATCTTATAAAAGAAGTTCCATTTGATTCACTTAAGATTGATAAAAATTTCATTTCATCGGTCGAAGAGAAAGACCGTAAAATTCTTGGACACATTATTTCTATGGCAAATGACGTAGGAGCCAGGGCAATAACTGAAGGGGTTGAAACGGAAGAGCAACTTTCAGTTTTGAATGCGCTGGGATGCACCAAGATTCAAGGATTTTATTTTGATGGTCCTCTTTCAAAACAAGATTTCGAAAAAAGACTTGAAAATCCTGTTTATAAAAATTTGTAAAATTTTGTGACCCTATAAACTTTCTTTTCTTTCATTTATAATTATTTCTGAAAAAATTTTTGGAGTTATTAATGGCTAAAACTTTTGATGATATAGCTAGCTAAAAACACAGGGGCATTGTGTTTTTAGCGCTATAGCAAACTTGCAAAGCAAGTTTACCATTAAATAAGGAGACGTTTAGTATATGGCTAAAACTTTTGACGATAAAAAGATAATTTACACTATGGACCGTGTAAGCCGCGCTTATGGAACAAAAGTTGTTCTGAAAGACGTAAGCATTTCTTACTACTACGGCGCAAAGATTGGTGTTGTAGGTGCCAACGGTTCTGGTAAATCTTCACTTTTCAAAATCCTGGCAGGACGCGATACAGACTTTACAGGTGAAACTTCAATTGCACCTGGATACACAATCGGTTACCTGGAACAGGAACCGGAACTTGAAGCTGGAAAAACAGTAATTGAAGTTGTAAAAGAAGGTGTAAAACCTATTACAGATTTGCTTGCAGAATTTGATCAGGTAAATGAAGCTTTCGGTGACCCTGATGCAGACTTTGATAAGCTTTGCGCACGCCAGGCAGAAATTCAGGAAAAACTGGACGCCGCTGATGCATGGAACCTGGACGCAAACCTGGAGCTTGCTATGGAAGCACTCCGCTGTCCTCCACAGGATCAGGTTGTAGACGTACTTTCCGGAGGTGAACGCCGCCGTGTTGCACTTTGTCGTCTTCTTCTGCAGAAACCTGACATACTGCTTCTGGACGAACCTACTAACCACCTTGATGCCGAAACAGTTGCATGGCTCGAAAAACATCTGCACGATTATCCTGGAACAATTATTGCCGTAACTCACGACCGTTACTTCCTGGACAATGTTGCAGAATGGATTCTGGAACTGGACCGCGGTGAAGGTTACCCATTCAAAGGAAATTATTCTTCATGGCTTGAACAGAAAAACGCCCGTCTTGCTCAGGAAGCAAAAGGCGAAACACAGCGCCAGAAAGACATCGCACGCGAACTTGAATGGATTCACATGGGCGCTAAAGGCCGCCAGGCAAAACATAAGGAACACATTACTCGCTACAACGAACTTATGGCTCAGGGCGGAAAAGTACAGCTTAAAGACACACAGATTTCTATTCCGGCAGGTCCTCGTCTTGGCGGACAGGTAATTGACATTGAAGGACTTACAAAATCTTTCGGCGACAAACTGTTGTTCGAAAATCTTGATGTTCATATTCCAGCTGGTGCTGTTGTTGGTATTGTTGGACCAAACGGTGCCGGTAAAACAACACTTTTCAAAATGATTGTTGAAGCTGCTTCAAAAACAGAAGCCAACAAAGGAATGGGCGGAACAGGCGAACTTCCTGATGCCGGAACAATCAAAATCGGTCAGACTGTAAAACTGGTTTACGTTGACCAGCTCCGTTCGAACCTTGATGAAAACAAGACAATTTACGAAACACTTTCAGGCGGATCAGATCTGATTAAGCTTGGTGCCGTAGATGAAAAAGGCCGCCCACTTGAAGGCGGCGTTCGCGAAGTAAATGCTCACGCTTACTGTGGCTGGTTCAACTTTGGAAGTGCAGAACAGAACAAGAAAGTTGCAGTTCTTTCCGGTGGTGAAAGAAACCGCCTGAACCTGGGACTTATGCTCCAGGAAAGCGGAAACGTGCTTCTGTTCGACGAACCTACAAACGACCTGGATGTTCAGACTGTTCGTGCTCTGGAAGACGCCCTTGAAGACTTTGCCGGCTGTGCCATGGTTGTTTCTCATGACCGCTGGTTCCTTGACCGTATCTGTACACACATTCTGGCATTCGAAAACAATTCAACAGTTCGCTTCTACGAAGGAAACTGGTCTGAATATGCCGAATGGAAGATGAAAGAATTCGGTGAAGACGTAGGCGTTCCAAAACGCACAGTATACAGAAAGCTTACACGCTAAAAAAATTAGGAGAAATAAATGAAACCAGAAGAAATCAATAACCTGCCAATTATCGAACAGTTCAACCTGCGCGTTGTGCTGAAAGTATCTAAAATTGTAAAGGTTG
>JAKSTM010000044.1 GCA_024402565.1 Treponema sp.
AATGAAGAGGGAACCTGGAAAACAGACGCGTAGGAGGTTAAAAATTGACGCTTACGTGGTAAAAATCTCATACTTTGGTAGACAGAACATACATTATAGGAAATAACAGGATAAAACATATAGAACGAAAAAAAGTAAATGTTTCTCTTGACAGTAACAATGTTACTGTGTATAGTAACATATATAAGTTACTATTTATAGAAACAGAAGTTTGAAACTTCGGAGGAATTATGACAAAACGAACAGACTGTATTTACGAATCACTTCCAAGTGACAGATATACACCGTTTTCACTTGCAAAAAAAATTGGAGCAAAAGCAGTTTTAGAAAGTGCCAGATTTAATGCTGGTAAAGACAGATATTCAATTTTGATGACTGAGGAAGCTTTTCATGTTCTTCAGGATGATGACGGCGTTGCTTTCATTATTGATGGTCGTCGTGTTCCGTTTACATCAAAAACTGTTGAATCAGCTGGCAGTGAAATTGAAATGATTGCACCTGGTTCAAAAATTCCTCATACACCTGATATTCTTGATGCGCTTTTATATGTTGCAGAAGAAAATGAATTGCCTGTTAAAGGTATTCCTCTTCCAGCCTCTGGAGTTGGTTATCTTTCTTATGAATTCTGTGCCCGTTGTGACACTATTACACTGGCTCCTCAAACAGATGAATTGAAAATCCCTGAAAGTGAATTTGTAGTCGGACATATTTACATTATCTTTGACCATTTTACAGAACAGCTTCATATTTTTGGGTTGAACTATACAGAACATCAGATTGACCTTGAAAAGGCTGTCGCTAATCTTAAAAATCGACTTAATGATTTGGACTTCAGTTATTTGTCATCGCCAGAAGAAGTTTATTCAAGTCGTATTATTACAGATCTTGAAGTTTCTGAACGTGAATATAAAGAAAAAGTTGTAGCATTAAAAAAAGAAATTATTGCCGGTAACATTTTCCAGGCTGTACCTAGTCGTAGACTCCAGATTGAATGTGAAAACTCTGCAATGGAAATTTACAGAAGACTCCGTTCTATCAACCCTAGCCCTTACTTGCTCTTCATTGACTTCGGTGACCGCCAGCTGGTTGGTTCTAGTCCTGAAAGTCTTGTTCGCGTTCGTGACGGCATTGCATCAATTCGCCCGATAGCAGGAACAAGACGCCGTGGTAAAGATTCTGCAGAAGACGAAGCACTTAAACAGAATCTTCTTTCTGATCCAAAAGAAAAATCAGAACATCTTATGCTTGTAGATTTGGCTCGTAATGACTTGGGACGTGTTTGTGAAGCAGGTTCTGTTGAAGTTACACGTTATATGGATTGTGAATATTTCAGTCACGTTATGCATCTTGTAAGTGATGTTCAGGGTAAAGTTCGTTCTGATTATAAACAGATTCAGGTTCTTAGATCAGCATTCCCGGCTGGTACAGTATCTGGTTCTCCAAAAATCAGTGCCATTGAAATTTTAAGTCGTCTTGAAAAAGTTAAACGCAAGTTCTATGCCGGTGCTGTTGGATATATTCAGACTAGTGGTGATCTTGATTTCTGTATCGGAATCCGCTGTGCACTTAAGCAGAATTCTACCTGGACTCTTCAGGCTGGTGGTGGAATTGTATATGATTCAAACCCAGATCGTGAATGGGAAGAAACAAATGAAAAACTTGGTGCATTGAAAGCAGTTATCTGTGGTGAAAAAAAATAACACAAACAAAAAGAAATCAAAAGTTTAAATCAAAAATTTAAGAAGGAATGAAATATGATTTTAGTAATTGATAATTATGACAGTTTTACATATAACGTTGTTCAGAGTCTTCAGCGCCTGGCTTCTGAAGAAGTACGTGTTGTTCGTTCAAAAGAAATTACTGTTGAAGAAATTGAATCTCTCTCCCCTAGCCGACTTGTAATCAGCCCTGGTCCTGGAACACCAAGTGAAGCTGGTGTCTCAATTGATGCTATAAAATACTTTGCAGGTAAAATTCCAATTCTTGGAGTTTGTCTTGGACATCAGGCTATTGGTGAAGCTTTTGGTGCAAAAATCGTTCAGGCAAAATATATTCGTCATGGTGTTGTAGAAGAAATGGATACCGATGGTCGCGGACTTTTCCGTATTATGGGGAAAAAAGGAAGTTTTACTCGTTACCATTCCCTTGCTATAGACGAGTCTACCCTTTCCCCTGATTTTGAAGTTACAGCTCGTGCAGCCGATGGAGAAATCATGGGAATTCGCCATAAGACTATGATTATTGAAGGTGTTCAGTTCCATCCAGAATCTATTGCTTCTACAAATGGTGACGATATTTTTAAAGCTTTTTTAAGCTATCGTCGTGAAAACCTGAATGTTCCTGGACTCTTAAATAAACTTGTAGCTAAAGAAGATCTTACTGAAGCTGAAGCTGCTCTCTTTATGGAAAATCTTGCTGATGGAACTTTGGATGAAAAAATTACAGCTTCTGTTCTTATGGGACTTGCATGTAAAGGTGCTGCTGTTTCAGAAATTGTTGGATTTGCAAAAGCGCTTAAAAAAGTTCAGAAACCGCTTCCAATTGAATTCCATAATCATGCAGAAATTGTTGGTACTGGTGGAGACGGAAAAGGTTCTTTTAATATCAGTTCTCTTTCCGCAATTGTAACAGCAAGTTGTGGTCAGATGGTTACAAAGCATGGAAACCGTGCTGTTTCATCTAAATCAGGAGCAGCAGATTT
The DNA here is from genome assembly GCA_024402565.1 of Treponema sp. GTDB lineage: Bacteria > Spirochaetota > Spirochaetia > Treponematales > Treponemataceae > Treponema_D. The sequence goes on from JAKSTM010000044.1 coordinate 2,702, forward strand.
CTTTGAAAATCTTGGAATCAATATTATGGCTGACCCGGTAAAAACTTGTGATTTGATTCAAAAGACAAATTTTGGTTTCTTGATGGCAACTGTTTATCATGCAGCAATGCGTTTTGCGGCTCCTGTTCGTAAAGCTTTAGGTATAAAAACAATCATGAATATTATGGGACCTCTTTTGAATCCTGCAGATGCTGAATACGAAGTCCTGGGCGTTTATTCAAAAGACCTTATGAAAACTTATGCTCATGCAGCAAAACAGCTTGGCGCTAAACGTGTAATGGTTATTACAAGTGAAGATGGTTATGATGAAATCAGTCCATGTAGTCCAACGCATGTTTATCAAATAAATGCTGATGGAAAAGAATATCAGTATGTAATTGATCCAAAGAATTTTGGATTGGAAAACATGAATGAGGAAGAACTTATTGGTGGAGACGGAAAAGAAAATGCCGCACTTGGACTTGAAATTTTGAATGGCGGTGGACGCCCAACTATAAAAGGTGCAGTTTGTCTTAATGCCGGTGCTGTTCTCTACATTAGTGGAAAAGTAAAAACTTTGAAAGAAGGTTTTGATATGGCAAAAGAAGCAATTGATTCTGGAAAAGCTAAAGCTAAACTCGAAGAAATTGTTTCTATGTCACAGAACAATTAATTAATTTTAAGTTTTTGGCAAAGTTTTTCTCCTTGAGCTTTAAAGTACTTGAGGCAGAAAAACCAATAAGATAGAGACTATGAATATTCTTGATGAAATTGTAGAAAAACATAAAAAGGATCTGGAAGAACGTGGGATTTCAATGGGCTATGATATTCCTGAAGAAAGAATCCGTCCTGTAGTTCCTTTTTTACCAACTAAAGGCGTTATACTTGAAGTAAAAAGAGCAAGTCCTTCTAAAGGTGATATTGCTCCAAATCTTGACTCAGCACAAACAGCCCTTTCCTATGTTGATGCAGGAGCTGCTGCTATTTCTTGTTTGACTGAAGAACATTGGTTTAAAGGCGGCTTGAACGATTTAATGAAAGTAACTTCTGCCGTTGGAACGAAAGCAGCTGTTCTTAGAAAAGATTTTCTGGTATATGAAGATGAAATTGATGTGGCATATAAATGTGGTGCCGATGCAGTTTTATTGATCGCTAGAATTCTTGATGATGAGAAAATTGTTGCAATGGCAAAGCGAGCTGAAACTTTAGGATTAACTTCATTAGTTGAACTTAAAATCGAAGATGACTTAAGGAAACTAAAACTTGTTTCAGATTCTGTTAACCACAAATATGTGGTTTGTGGTGTAAATGCAAGAGATTTAAAAAACTTTGCAATAAATCTTTTGACTCCTAGTGGTATTTTTTCGGAAATACAAAAGATTATGGGTGATGATGCACGCGTAGTTTTTGAAAGTGGAATCCGAACTCCACAGGCTGCTGATTTTGCAGGAAGTCTTGGCTTTACTGGAATGCTTTTAGGTGAAGCTGCTGCAAGAAATCCTGGTGAAGCAAAAGCTTTGGTTCAGAGTTTTATAAATGCAAAAGAAACACCACATTCAAATTTCTGGAATAAAATGGCTCTGGAACTTCATGACAAAAATCTTTCCAGTATTCATGGAAGAAGAAAACCTTTAGTGAAGATTTGCGGAATAACATGTTCAGAAGATTTGAACCAGTCTGTTGAATTGGGAGCTGATTTTCTTGGATTCATTTTTTGTGGAAAAAGCCTGCGAAATGTAAGACAAAATCAGCTGAATTTGCTGAAATCTGATATTTTGTCTGTACGAAAAATGAAAAATGTAAAGACAATTGCAGTCATTACAGAAACCGACAGTGAAGAAGCAAAGCTTGCATTAAGTTATCTTTCTGGAAACACGTTATCAAACGAACCTTTGTTTGATGCTGTCCAGGTACATGGATATGAAACTGCAATTTCATTTTTAAGTGATGAAAATCTTCGGAGACTTCCCCATTATTGTGCAGTTCCAATAAGAACTTTGGAAGATCTGGAAAAGTTGGAAGAACTAAGGAAACTGGGAGAACCTCGAATCTTAGTTGATGCTAAAGTTGAAGGACTTTTGGGTGGAACAGGAATAAAGGTTGACCAGAATCTGGTTGATATAATTCGTAAAAAACAGAAACTCTGGCTTGCCGGTGGAATTAATCCCGATAATGTAATTGAAGTAATAATAAATTCAGAACCGGAATTAATTGATCTTTCTAGTGGACTAGAATCTTCTCCAGGAAAGAAAGATTGTGATAAAATGAATAAATTGTTTTTGGAATTATCAAAATTAGAGGAGACAAAATAAATTATGTATTCTACAGATGGATTTTTCGATAACTATGGAGGCAAATACGTAGCAGAAGTTCTGCGTCGTCCTCTGGACGAACTTGAAGTTGCTTTCAAAAAATATATGGCAGATCCTGAATTTATTGAGGAACTGAACGTAATCCGCCGCGACTACATTGGTCGCGAAACACCTCTCTACTTTGCACCAACAGCAACAAAGCTTCTTGGCGGTGCCCAGATTTACATCAAACTTGAAGGGCTTGCCAACACTGGTGCTCACAAAATCAACAACGCTATTGGCCAGTGTCTCCTTGCAAAGCGCATGGGAAAACAGCGAATCATTGCAGAAACTGGAGCTGGTCAGCACGGACTTGCAACTGCAGCCGCCTGTGCAAAACTTGGACTGGACTGTACCATCTACATGGGTGAAATCGATGTAAAACGCCAGCAGCCAAACGTTGCCACAATGGAAATGTACGGCGCAAAAGTACACGCAGTAAAAAGTGGAAGCCGCACCCTTAAAGATGCCGTAAACGAAGCCATGCGTGACTGGGCCGCACACCCTGATACAACTCACTATGTATTGGGATCTGCCCTTGGTCCTGCCCCATTCCCTGATATCGTTCGTGAATTCCAGAGTGTAATCGGATATGAAGTTGAACAGCAGTGCAAGGAAAGAAACATTGACGTTGCTGCCATGGTTGCCTGTGTTGGTGGTGGATCAAACTCAATCGGATTCTTTGCCCCATTCATCGACAAAAAAGAACCTCGCCTTATTGGTGCTGAAGCTGGTGGAATTGGACCTGGAGTTGGTGAAAATGCCAGCCGTATGACAGGAAACGCCAGCCGCGAAGGTATTGTTCAGGGATACAAGAGCCGCTTCCTTCTGGATGAAGATGGTCAGGCTCTTCCTACCCGTTCTATTTCGGCCGGACTGGACTATATGGGAATCGGTCCACAGCTCGCAGCCCTTGGCGCAAGCGGACGCGTTGAATTCACATCAATTCTTGATAAAGAAGCTTTGGAAGCAATCCAGTTCTTTGCTAAAAACGAAGGTGTTCTTTTTGCGATGGAAAGTGCTCACGCAGGTGCCGCTGCAATGAAGATTGCAAAAGAACTTCCAAAAGATAAAGCCGTAATCATCAATATGTCAGGACGTGGAGACAAAGATCTCTTCATTACAAGTCCTGTATTCAGAAAGCAGGAATGGATTGACTTCCTTAAAGCCGAAGTTGAACGCCTTGAAAGCGATTCAGAAATCCACTCATCAAAGGTAATGAACTAATACAGGGGTAAACGCTATGAACAAAATTAAATTAATGAGTCACCTGGTTGCAGGTTATCCTACAGATGAACTTTCACTTACTGCAGCCCGCGCCCTTGTAAAAGGCGGAGCCGACATTCTTGAAATCCAGCTGCCTTTCAGTGACCCAAGCGCCGACGGTCCTGCAATTCAGGACGCATGTACAAAAGTTCTTGATAGAAAATACAGAACAGCAGATGGACTTTCTTTTATTGAAAAGCTGCACAAGGAATTTCCTGATACACCAATTTATCTTATGAGTTACGGAAGCCTTATTTATACTCCGGGAGTTGAAGCTTTCTGTAAGAAAGCCGCAGAAGCTGGTGTAAAAGGTATGATTATTCCTGACCTTCCTTTCGACCACGATGAAGGCCTTACAGCTGCCTGTAAAGCAAACGGAATGGAAAACATTCCAGTAGCCGCTCCAAGTATGAGTGATGAACGACTTGCAAAACTTGCAAATGCCGGATTCAAATATATTTATGCAGCTCTCCGTGCCGGAATTACTGGAACTAATACAACAATTGATGACGCAACCCTTAAATTCCTTGAAAAAGTTGGTAAAGGCGGAAGCAAGATTTACGGTGGTTTTGGTATTTCTAACGGCGAACAGTCTGCAGCCCTTGCTTCAAGTGTAGAAGCTGTAGTTGCAGGTTCTGTATTTGTCCGCATTATCTCTGAAAACCAGAATGATGCAAAAGCTCTCGCTGAAAAAGTTGAAGCAAAAGCAAAGGAAATTACACATTCATAAGTATTGCTCTTTTTTCTTAATATGAAAAAGGACCATATTTGAAACCAAAAACAAACTGGATATTATCAAGGTCTGCTCCTTGAGTATCCAGTAATGTTGACATTCCAAAATTTAATTCTATTAGTCCAGTCTTGAAAGAATAACCTAAATTTAGACCTGTTGTATTTTCAGTTAGTAATTGATTTTCCCGAGAAAGTGAAAGAAGTTTGTCTGCTGAAAAGTAAACTGAAAAATCAGGCAAAAGTATACTTGGGAAATTTGTTTCTGCTGAAAAAAGGAAACGTCCTGGCATGGAGCAGTCTACCGATTTGCCTCCATAAGTAATGGACTTTAACAAGAAGTTATTGCCTTCAGGAAGAGGAAAATATCGGCTTATGATTCCTGCATTGAATCCACCATATTTTGTTTCATACCCCGCTTTCAGACTTCCTTCTGTTCCGACATAAAAATAATCTTTTGAATAAACCATATAAGAATTTAAATAAGTTTTAAGATTCCAGAATAATTCTTTTTTTAGATGATTTGTAAAGTCGAAATAAAGTCCTGCTGTTGTATAAGCAAAAAACTGAAATGGAATGTTACTTGTTATTGGAATAATATCATTTGAGTCTCGTGAAAGAGATAAAGCTTGTTCTAAACAGAAAGAAAAATTGATATTGGATTCAAAAGACGTTTTCTGTACAAAGGGGAAAAATCCACTAAAAGCCAATTTGTTTGTTTCAAAGAGTTTTTCTTTTTGTGGAGTAAACTCTCTTGTCAAAGCTATTTCTATATCCAATGGACCTTCAAGAAGAAAATTTTCATAAGCAAATTCAAAGTTCTCAAGCTCAGGATAATACATTGCTCCTGCAATTCCTATTCCATAAGCCAGTTGAAGTTTTGGTGAAAAAAATCCACCGCCATATCCAAATCCTAAATAAGTTTTATCATTAAAGTTTATAAAATTAAAAATAGGAAAATATAAAATTGGGTCAGGAATCTGAATAAATCTTTTTTCGTTATTTAAAGTTTTTTCTGGAGGTGGAAGATTTTCAATTTGTTTTTCAAATCTTTCTTCTCTATATTTTATTTCGATATTTTTTACTGGAACAGGTTCTTTATTTGATTTTTCTTTATTAAATAATTTAACTTTATTTTCAGGATTATAAGCAATTCTTTCCTGAACCGGTGGATAAGGATTATAATCTGGATAATCATTTTCAAGATTTCCAAAAGATATTATTTCTCCTGGAAGACTTGGACCAAAGAAATCAGGAACGTTCCCCCATTCATAAGAGGGTTTCATTTTAATTACGTATCCATTTGATGCATATGAATAATAATAAATTCCTCTTTCTGTTTGATAAGCCCATAAGGCTCCTACAGGATCTGAGACAACTGGGTTTATTCCATCCTCTGAAACTTCATAAACTTCAATTCTACCTCTTTCGTTTGAAGCAAAAGTTAATTTTCCATTACTGTTCCATGATGGGTAAATCGGATCAATTATTTTTCCTTCTCCGTTTGCAATAATTGAATAATTTTCTATATCTGATAAATCTGCAGAACATACAGCTGCTCTTTCATCACTTACTTTTAGGAATGCAATTTTTGTTCCGTCATCATTTAAGGAAGGCTCCAATATATTGCAGCCTGGAATTGAAAGAAGTTTTGTTTCATTTCCGTTTTCTGTATCGATTTTGTAAAGTGAAAAATATAAACCGTCTTGTTTTAATGCAACAAGTACCGATCCATCACGGCTTACAGATGGATTAAAATATGAATCTCCTTTAGAAAGTTTTTGTATTCCTTTTTCAGAAGTCCACTTTATTAATTCATTTTCTATTCTTGTTCCTGGAAATTTGTCCCTTTTTGAATTTTGTATTACTGCATATACAGTGAGATTTTTGTCGGCGGTTACTGAATTTTCGTCAGGGAAAAAATTTTCAAAAAGGATTGTTTCTGAAAGCTCTGTGTTCAAATCTTTTTCAGGTTTTGAGTCTTCATAATAATTTGAACCGTTTATTTTTGATGGATTAAGTTTTATTACAGCGGCATTTTTTCCAGGGGTACTTCTTAAGCTGATAATTGATCCGTCATCAAGGATTATTGCAGGCTTATAATTAAAATTTTTGTTTTTTCTTGAAGAGATGATTTTTCCTTCAGGAATTTTTCTTTCATCTGCATATTTTTTTGCTAATGCTATTTTTACATCTTTATAAATATTTTCTGCAGTTTCTCCTGTCACTTTAAAAATACTTTCTTCAAAGTTACAAGTTATGGATTTGTTTCGTTCTATATCGCTTAATGCTTGAACTCCAAAACGATCCACAATACTTCGCATTATCAGGTATCCCATTACATAAGACTGCCCAAGCGGAGGTTCACTTTCTTCTCCTATTTCATTATAAGAAATAAAGGAATTATCAATTGTCGGTGCTTTATAATTAAGTTCAAAATATGGACTTCTACCTCTTCCACCTTCAGTTAATTCTGTTTCCAGTACTGTTGTTAATCCTTCAAGGGCCCAACCTGGTGTTGTAATACTGAAAAATAAATCATTTGTAAATGGACCAAATAAATTTGAGAGTGTTTTTGATCGGCTTTCAAAACTTAAGTTTGCAGCGTGAATTAATTCATGAGTGAAAAATAATTTTTTCCACTCTGTTCTGAAACCAAAATCAGAAATATTGCAAGGTGTTGTGAACATTCCGATTTCAAGTGGTACAAAATATGTATAAGCGTTTACAGTATTTGTTCTATCTGTAATTGTGACTCGAATCTTGTCTTGGGGAATTGAATAGATTGAAGATATTTTATTCCAGGCTTCATCTGCAATTTCAGCATAGGCTTCAGCTGTTTCTCGTGCACTTTCTTCAAAAACAAAAGTAAAGTGTTTTGTTTCAGCCTGTTTCCAGCCTGAAAATTTTACGTCCTTATTCTGGGCATATATGATATTTATACAAATAAAAGCCGCACAAAAGATGATAAATGTTTTTTTCAAAAAAACTTCCTCCATTACTTATAACAAGACATTATAGTAAAAAATGTCATAATGAAAAAGTATTGGAGGAAGATTTTCATTTATTTAGAAGTTTATTTCTTTATTGTAGCTTTCAAATGGACCCTGTACAGGATTAATTCCGCGAGGATTATCAAAGAAGTCTACATTGAAAATGATTGGTGAACCGTCAGGGTTTTCATATTTCATTTCAGGTTCAAATGCCATTCCAAGCGTGTCTGTACAGATTGTTGCAGCTGTTGATTTTGGAAGAAGATCATAAACATTTGTTTTGAATGAATATTTTCCGTCTTTTTCAGAAAGACTGAAAGTTGCTTTTCCATCAACCTTAATGGCATCCTTTTCCTTTTTCATTGGAACAGCGCCGTTGAAGTAAACGTTACCGCCTGCCCAAACAGGAAGAGGCATATAGTAACGGTCGCTTGGTGCTGAACCCATTCCGCAGTAGCCTTCAAATTCTTTTTCCCATTCTTCCTGTGTTGGACAGAAATCGAATGTATAAGTACCTGCGATAATATTTCCGTCAGTCCATTCCTGAGTTCTGTTTCCATCATGGATTTCCTGCATGCCAGGACGGATATCCTTCTGAACGAAAATGTTATTGTAGAAACGGCAGTCTCCGTGAAGAACTGTCATGAAACCTGCAATTTCAGTTCTATGGTGATAGTGATATGGAGTATAGCGTGGTGACTGCATAGTTTTTGCACCGTTATTTACACCGCGTCCTACTGCAGTAAGAGAACCTGCAATGTAGTTATGAACAAGTGCTACACCCTGTGTTGGAAGTTTCAGGGCATGGTCAGAAAGAAGCACATTGTTGTCTACAAGTGTTGGTCCGTGAGAGATTTCAATGAAGATATCTTCACCAAGAGCATCCATGTTTTTCATGTTTGCAACATGATCAAAAGGAAGACAGTTGTCATGGAACAGATTCTGTGTAACGCGTGTTCCCTGTGCCTGCCAGTCAAGCCAGAGTCCGCGTGTACAGTTATGGAAATGATTGCGGCGGATTATTACGTCAATTGCGGCATGCATTTTGATACCGCCGATTTCAGCACCGGCCAGATTCTGTTTATTGTTGATGTGATGGATATGGTTGTCTTCGATAATACTGAAAACACCGCCCAGGTGACCTACAATACCTGTCTGTCCGCAGTCGTGAATGTTACAGCGGCGTACAATATGTGAACCGATATTTTCTTTTGTCCATCCTTCTACTACAGCCTGACAGATGTTGTCACGTTCAGTCTGAGTTCCGTCTTTATATTTCCACTTAAGCCATTTGTTGTCGTTGTTCGGCTGTTTATATTTTCCAAGAGAGATTCCTGAACATTTTGAATGGCTTACTTCACAGTCTTCAATTATCCATCCTTTTGACCAGTGTGGTCCGATCATTCCTTCCTGATAAGCTGTTGGAGGTGCCCACTGAGTTGCAGCTTTTGTTACATTGAAACCTGAAAGTGTAATGTATCCTTTTCCTTCTTCACTTGGATAAAAACAATTTTCACGTACTGTAATTTCGACATTTTCTTTATTTGGATCTTTACCCTGGAAGTTTGCATAAATTACTGTTTCGTTTGTTTTTTCATCCTGTTCTGCATACCATGTGTAAAGTGTAAATTCAGGATCCCAGGATTTTTCGTAAACAACCGGATTTTTTACTCCATCAAGTGAAGTCACTTCATAAAGTGATTTGTCGTTAAGGAAAACATCTCCTGTGTGTGCAACGTAAAATGCGATGAACCAGTCACCGGCTACCAGTGTTGTATAAGGATTATAATTTCCAAAGATTCCATTAGGAATGCGTGCAACCCAAACGTTATTTGCACCTTCTACCGGTTTCCAGTTTTTAATTGATTCAGCCCCTGTAATAACGGCACCAAGAGGTTTTTCAGAACGATATGTAATGCGGGAATCTTCGGTTCCTCCGTTTTTTGGATTTACATATTCGCGATAAATTCCAGGAGCAACTATTACTTCATCACCTGGTTTTGCAACCTGAGCAGCATCATTAATTCTTTTAAAAGGATTTTCTTTTGTTCCATGACCGGAACGTTTTGCATTTGCATCTACATAAAAAATCATTGATATTCACCTCTTGTATAGTGTAAATATGAATTTACAGTTTTTCTTTAACAATTTTCTATGAAAGTTTAATAAAAATCTAGAGAAAAAAATGAGAAAAAATTAATGAAGTTCCATTCGATGGTAATTTATATTCATAAGTATTCCAGTACTAATCATGGCGGTTAGAAGTGAAGATCCACCATATGAAAGGAATAAAAGTGGAATACCAGTAATAGGCATAACTCCCATAAGCATCCCAATATTAATAAAGAAATGGAAAGCAAACATGGCAAGGATACCTGTTGCAATATAAGTTCCATAAGTATTCTGATTATTTTTTATAATAAAAATAATGCGTAAGAAAAGAATCATATAAAGAGAAAGAACTGTTAATCCACCGATAAAACCAGTTTCTTCAGAAAGAATTCCAAAAATAAAGTCTGTACTCTGTTCAGGAAGCCATCCATTATGAGACTGTGTACCCTGAAGGAATCCACGTCCAAAAAAACTTCCTGACCCGATAGCAATTTTACTCTGGTAAATATTCCAGCCAGCCCCATGAATATCAATTTCCGGTCTCATAAAAATAAGAAGTCGTTTCATCTGATAACTTAAATCCCGCCACTTAAGCGGAAACTCAAGTAATTTTGAAGGATGAAGTAAGACTTCGCTGAATGACTGTTCATTGCCATAAGGATCCATAAAGCCTGTCAGGAACTTTTGCATGAACATAGAAAGTATCAGACTTCCTGTAATGCAAAGAAAAACATAAGTAATCCAGTAAAAATATTTTTTTCCATGAAAGAATACACGAACAGTTGCACCGATTGAAGTAATTGCGGCAGTTACCAGTATAAGGAAAACCCGAAGGTTAAAGCTTGAAAGTACTTGAAGAATAGGAATTGGAGCGGGAGGAATATACTGGTTATAAACTGGAAGAATTGCGAAAAAAATCGTAAGCAGAAGGAAACTTAATTCAAAAAGTAGGTAGCGTACAGGGACTCCTGCCATAAAAGCCATCACCAGGAAAATTGGAAAATATACAGAGGCAGTTCCCAGGTCTGGTTGTAAAAGAATCAGTGCCATAGGTATGAACATATAAAAGTTTCCCAAAACGAAACGATTAAAGCCTTTCATATTCCGTGAATCTTCCAGAAATTTTGCCATAAAGAAAATGAAAAGAATTTTTCCAAATTCAGAAGGCTGTATACCAAAACTTCCGATTCCAATCCAGCTTTTTGCACCATTAACTCTCTTTCCAAAAAGCCTTGTGAAAAGAAGTACGAAAAGAAGTCCAATAAACAAATATGGAATATATCTTTTTACTCTTTTGTAATCTCCAAGGCAAATGAGGAATATTAATAACAGACCTGCTCCTGCCCAGATTATTTGTTTTATATATTGACTAGGGTTAATAAGTCCTTTCGATGTAAATCTTGCAGAATAAATAAAAAGAATCCCAAAAGTAGTTAAAGCGATAATACAGAGAAGAAGAATGTAATCGAATCGGTTTAAGAACTTTGATTTCATTTAGTCTCTCCTTGTTGCCGGTGTTCCAAGATATCTTCCAAGTTTTAAGGCTTCATATGCTTCTTCATAAGTCTGGTCTTCAAAAATTCCCTGGAAGATAATACATGTAGCGTAAGGAGCCCACCATTCCCATTTATTAACCGCTTCAACAATAGTGGCAATACAAATTCTTTCTTCTGGTGGTGCATCGTATGGAGCGTATGCAACAAGCCATGAGTGCCAGTGATTTTCTTTCGAGTTTTTGTATTTATCTACTTCGCCTGTTCCGGTTTTACAGGCAATCTGAGTTTTTAATAGTTCAAGCGGGAATTTTGCAGATCCATCTGTTGCTGTATAATGCAGGTATTGCTGCATTTCAGTCCAAACTTCTTCATCAATGTCTTCTGGATGATGGAGTACTTGTGGTTTTATTTCTTCTACTACTTCATTTGTAACAGGGTCGCGAACTTCTTTTAAAAGATGTGGTTTATAAACAGTCCCTTTATTTGAAACCATTGCCACCATATTAGCAAGCTGCAAAGGCGTAGCGGTAAGGTCTCCTTGTCCGATAGAAACAGAGATTGTGTCTCCTCCAACCCAGGATGAATGGCGTGTACGTTCTTTCCAAACCGGTGTAGGAACCAACCCAGATGCCTGGCTTGGTAAGTCAATTTGAGCACTTTGGCCAAGACCAAATTTTCTTGCATATTCTGCAATTTTTTCTATTCCAAGGGAGTCTCGTCCAACTGTGTAATAATATACGTCACATGATTCTGCTAAGGCCCCTTTTAAATCCAGCCAGCCATGTCCCCATTTCTGGTGGCAGTGATATGTGTGCCCACCGTAAAAAATACGTCCGGCACATTCAATTTTCTGAGCAGAAGGAAATGCTTTTTCCTGCAGAAGTGCTGTAGACATTACAATTTTGAAAGTGGAAGCCGGAGGATATGAAGTCATAACTGCACGGTTTAAGAATGGATTGTTTTTATCATTTCTGAGAGCATTATATTCTTCTGCCGCTGTGTCACGGTTGAAAAGATTTGTGTCATAAAAAGGATAAGAGACCATAGCCAGGACTTCACCTGTAGAAGGTTTTAGGACAACAGATGCTCCTACTCGTTCGCCTAAAGTTTTTTCTACCAGTTCCTGGATTTTTGTATCAATTGTAAGAACCAGGTTTTTACCCATTTGTGGTTCTATTACAACAGGAGCATCGGAAAGAACTCGTCCACGAACATCGACAGTTCGACTTTCCTGTCCTGGGATTCCCTGAAGCAGATGGTCATATTGTTTTTCAATTCCAGTTTTACCAATCTGACGTTGTTTATCGTAACCACGGTTGTACATCTGCGTATATTCTTCTTCAGAAATATCGCCTACGTATCCAATGATATGAGAAAGTGAACCAGATTCAACATAGTTTCTGATTGGAGTAGATTCCCATGATACACCAGGAAGATCGTTCAGATTTTCTGCAATGTTTGAAATAATAGAAAACGGAACGTTTGACTTTACAGTTTTAGACTGGAATGACCGGCGAATGCTTTTAGGAATTTTAATATCAATATCTGATTTTTTCATTCCAAGAATCTGTGCCAGTTTGGACATTACACTATCATATCGTCCCGAAGGAATTTCTCCAGGCGTAACAGAAACTGTAAAACTTTCAGTATTAACCACCAGAGGCATGTTTGCATTTCGGTCAAAGATTTCTCCTCTCTGAGCAGGAATTGTCGTTACACGGCTTGAAATATTTTTTGACTGTGTTCGGTAACGTTCTCCGTTAATTACCTGCATGGAAAGAAGTTTAAATGCATAAATAATAAAAAGGATTGAAAGAATAATTATCAGAATGAGAAGCTTAAAGTTTTTTTCAATGTCAGAATTATCGTCCGGATTATTAAACATTTAGGGTATTATTCTCCGGTTTAATTGAAATTGTTTTTTTGAAAAAACTAAGGAATTTAAAAACAATTGGGGCAAGAATGATATTAGTAATTAATTCAAACAAAAAATTAAAAGATAAGATTGAAACTGGATTAATACTTGTGTAAAAGAGTGAAATAAACCAGATCAAAAAAGCTTTAAGTAAAGTGGCAGAACTTACAGTTAAAACAGGTACAACCAGTCCTGAAATTACTATATGATTTGAAAAAAGTCCGTAAATATAACCTGTAAGTGTTCTGAAAAGGCAGTTAAGTCCAAATGGAACACCAGTTACAAAATCCAAGGTGATTCCAGAAACAAAACCTGTAAGCTGTCCGTAAGTTTTTCCATTCAAAAGTGAAATATAAACTGAACAGATCAAGATTAAATCAGGAACTACAGGAAGAATATAAAGATTGCTTAAGATTGCAGTTTCAATAAGAGATGCACAAAAAATTATAGCGATGGAAGTCAAAAAAGATTTAGCCATTTGAGCCCTCCGATTCTGCTGATTCTTTTTTGTCATTAAGTTCTTTCATGTTTACAACGAAAACGACTTCAAGTCTTGAAAAGTCGATAATTGGTGAAAGTTCAATATCAAGTGATGAGTTATAATCAATGGATGTAATCTTTGAAATTGAACCTACCGGAATATCACGCATGTAATTATCATTTTCTCCGGATGTGACAATAATATCTCCATAATGAAGACTGTCTATTGTTCGTTTTCGAATGTATTGCATTGAAAGTGGCGAAGAAGGATCACCGTTTCCTGAAACAAGACCAATTTCTCGCGTATTTTGGATTCTTGAAGAAACAATGCAGTTCAAATTGTAAATAGGCATAACCTGACTTGTAAAAGTGCCAACTTCTACAACTTTTCCTACAAGGCCCTGGCTGCCATTCTGGAATGCAACAACAGGCATATTTTTTCTTATGCCGTTAACACTGCCTTTGTTAATTGTTAAATATGAATAAAGATTATCCAGGTCCCTTGAAATAATCTGACACGGAATATTTTTTTCTTCCATGTAGATTGAAAATCCTAACTGGTCTTTAAGACGTTCATTTTCTTTTCTGATGTCCGCATTGCTGCGCTGCATCTGTTCATAATTTTCCAGTTTTTCTACAAGATCGTCGTAGTCACGTTTGAGCTGTCGTAATTCTTTTGCAGAATTAAAAGTATTTCTAACGCCCCTTGTTACTGTAACAACGCCTTTTTCTACAGATGTAAAAATAGAAAAACCAATTTTTTTGAAATTCAGAACAAAACTTTTGGAACTGAATCCAAGCATTAATCCAGAGACAACCAGGAGAAGAACTAAAAGTAGTTCTGAAAAACTGAAGCGAAAAGAAAACTTTGTCTTTTGTTTCATGGCGTGATTATGAAAGTGAATCGTAAATCATACGGTCAGCTGTCATGTCTTTGAAAAGTTCAAATGCCTGACCTGCACCAAGAGCAACACATTCAAGAGGATGTTCAACCAAAATTACAGGAACTCCAGCTTCTTTTGAAATCAGTTTTGGAAGTTCACGAAGCATAGAACCACCACCAGTCATAATAATTCCACGTTCAATAATATCTGCTGCAAGTTCCGGAGGTGTAAGTCCCAGTACATTTTTTACTTCTTCTACGATTTTTGTAACAGGTTCTTTCAAGGCTTCACGAACTTCTACATTGTCAATTTCAAGTCTGCGTGGAAGCCCTGTGATGGCATCAACACCTTTGATTTCCATTTTTTCGATTGTTTTTTCTGGTGCTGCTGAACCAATTTGAATCTTAAGTCTTTCTGCAGCCCCTTTACCAATGCGAAGGTTATGATTGTTTCTGATATGACTTACGATAGCTTCATCAAATTTGTCACCACCAATTCGAATTGAGTGAGTAACAACCATACCGCCAAGGGAAATAACTGAAACTTCAGTTGTTCCACCACCAATGTCACAAACCATATGACCTGCTGGTTCATAAATCGGGATTTTTGCACCGATAGCGGCAGCAAGACTTTCTGCCACAACTTCAACTTCTTTTGCACCCGCTTTAAGAGCTGCTTCAACAACAGCACGGCGTTCAACTTCTGTAATACAAGAAGGAATACCAATTTTCATTCTAAGGGATTTAATCAACTGATGTTTTGGTGTGATTTTTTTAATGAAATATTCTATAAGAATCTGGCATGAATCAATATCTGCGATTACCCCGTCTGCCAGTGGACGAATTGCAAGAATGTTACCTGGTGTACGGTCAAGCATCTGTTTGGCATCTGAACCAACAGCAACTATTTTTTTTGTACCTTTTTCTACAGCAACTACAGAAGGTTCATCAATTACGATTCCCTTTCCTCTTACATAAATAAGTGTGTTACAGGTACCAAGATCAATACCAATATCTGTTGAAAATCTGTCAAAAAATCCCATTTTTATTCCCCTTTTAGTTTCCCCTATTTTTTTGTTTCAGATAACTTTTTCAAAGCACCCGCATGATTTCCGCGGATTTTTAATGTATTTCTCCATTCAGCTCGGGCTTTTACTATATTTCCTTGCTTTTCATATATTACACCAATTCCATAATGCGCGTCATCAGAATTTGTATTATTTTTAAGAACTTCTTCAAATTCCTTTTGCGCATCTTCTATATTTTCTTCTTCAAGATAAATATTTGCAAGCATTAAGCGGCTTTTTTCGATTAAAAGGTCATTATCGCAGTTATTGATAACACGGAACAGATACTGTTTGCTTGAATTGTACTGTTCATTTTTCATATATTGTTCTGCAATCGAAACCAGCAAATTATTTGATTCTCGGACTAAAAGAGCCTCAGAAAAAGCTGCGATACTTTCGGTTGTTTTTCCAAGAGCAGCATAACTCATACCTAAATATTCATAAATGTCATCAGCTTCATATCCAAGGGCTAAAGCTTTATTTAAGTTTTCAATTGTTAAATCTGCATAATAATTTTCAGCAATCTTATTTTTATAAAAATATGCTTTTCCAAGCATGTAATGGATTTGTGGAATAGTTTTTTCTTTTGCAGAATACAATGCCAGTCTCAATGAACTTATACATTCTTCCAGATAATTCTGAATTTCGGAAGAATCTGTCTGTGAAACAGCCAGATAAAAGCATGAATAACCGTAATAGATTAATGCAGTATTGTTAAATGGATCTGATTGAAGAAGGATTTTGCCATCGTTATAAATCTTTTCATATTTTGTTGAATCCTGTTCAGACCAGTATTTTGAAAGTGTTTTCGCTGATATATGATGTGAATTGAAATTTTTTAAAGCAAATACGATTCCTACAACAATTGCAGCTATTAAGAGAAGACCAACCAGAATACTTATTATATTTCTGATTATATGATTCTTTTTTTTCGCTGTATTTTCGTTAGTGAATTCGTATTCGTCCATTTTTATATAAAAAAACAGGCAGAACTGTAAGCCGGGTTTTGTTCCAGGCGAACCTGGCCATAACCATCTATCCGAAACACCTGTTACCAGATGTCTTTAGCAATTTACCCGCAGTCTATAGTCCGGAAAACCAAACTGCTGCTTAATTTTGCTCCAAATGAGGTTTACAAGCGATTTCTGTTACCAGAAACCCGGTAGTCTCTTACACTGCCTTTTCACCCTTACCATTTCCTTTCGGAATGGCGGTACAATTTCTGTTGCACTATCTGTCACCTTGCGGTGCCCGGTTATTACCCGGCATTTTTTCCGGCGGAGCCCGGACTTTACCTCACAGGCAACCGCTTTCATTAGCGGTTCCCGCGCGATTATGCATTCTGCCTGATTATTTGAAATTTTAAAAATTAATCCTGATTTTCTTCGTCGTCAGAATCTTCATCTTCGTCCCAATCAGAATCTTCAGATTCATCTGATTCGTCAGAGGCATCGCTGTCTTTTTCATAAAGTGCTTCTGCTCTGTCGTCATCATCGAAGTCTTCATCTTCTTCGAGTTCGTAATCCAGATCTGCAAGGCTTCCAGCTTCTTCCATGCTGTAGTAACTTTCGTTGTCGCCTTCTTCTGATTCTTCGTAGAAAAGGATTCTTGAACAGTATGGACAGAACAGGATATTTTCCCCTTCACGAACTGTATTTGCGAACTGTGCAGGAAGAATCATATGACATCCTGTACAAACTCCGTTTTTAACAGCAACGATACCTTCTGAGTTTCTCTGGATAATTCTTTCGAATTTGAAAAGAATTTCCTGATCCAGACTAGGTGTAATGTTGCTTTCTTTTTCCTGAAGTTTTGTAAGTTCGCTGTTGTATTTAGCGATTTCTTTATCGATTGAATCTTTTGCAGTTTTAATTTCAGTTTCCTGAGAACTAATAATGAATTCATCTGTTTTGAGAGTTTCATCAAGAGCCTGAAGTGATTTTTCCTGCTGTGAAAGATCTTTACGAAGGTCTTCTTCTTTCAGTTTTGCTTCGTTAATCTGTTTTTCCAAAGCTTCGTATTCACGGTGAGTTGAAATGTTGTCCATTCCTTTTTCGCCGTCTTCACGGAGTTTAATGGCAGCATCGAGTTCAACTTTAATTCCGTTGATTTTCTCTTTAAGTGCTTCATATTCAGTGTTTTTTACAATGTATTCTTTCTTCAGTTTAGAAAGAAGGTCTTCCTGAATTCCAAGGTGTTTTGGAGCATCTTCAATTTTGGCTTCCAGTTCATATTTGTTTACCAGAATGTCCTGTAAGTCCTTTAATTTTTCAAAAATATCTGCTGT
>JAKSTM010000045.1 GCA_024402565.1 Treponema sp.
TATTCAAATGGTGTTTGTAAATTCAGTCTTTAATGGACTTTTTCAGTGGCCTCGATTTTTCAGCCCCTTTTTTTATTCATCCAATGGGCCCTTCGACCCTTCGACAGGCTCAGGGACCATTGGATTTAGCACTTAATTATCTTGATCTTATCAGCTGACTCTTGCTTTCATATTTTGCAAGGGCTTCATCAATAAGAAGTTTAGTAAGAGCTTCAAACTCAAGACCTGCGGCTTCGCACATTTTCGGGAACATGCTGATTGGTGTGAAGCCCGGCAGAGTGTTGATTTCATTCAGGAACACCTGGCCGTCTTCCTTACTGATGAAAAAGTCCACGCGAGAAAGTCCTGAACAGTCCAGAACCTTGTAAGCTGCAACTGCAGCTTTACGGATTTTTTCAATTCCTTCTTCAGAAAGATTTGCAGGAATCTGAAGGGCTGCACCATTTTCATCATTGTATTTGGCATCGTAATCGTAGAAGTCGTGACTTGGAAGAATTTCACCAGGGATATATGCAACAACGTCTTCAACTTCATTGTTAGGATCGCCTGAAACTGCATTTCCAGTTACAGAACATTCAATTTCGCGTGCACCGTCAATTGATTTTTCAATCAGGACTTTATCATCCCACTGGAAAGCTTCCATAAGTGCAAATGCAAGTTCCTTGCGGTTTTTTGCTTTTGCAGCGCCGTTTGAAGAACCTGCTGAACTTGGTTTTACAAACATTGGATAGCCCAGTTCTTTTTCTGTTTCATCAAGGAAAGCATCGTAAACTACCGAATCCATCATTACGGAACGAGGCATGCAAACATAAGGAACAACAGGAAGTCCAGCAGCCTGCCATACCTGCTTTGTTTTTTCTTTATCCATTGTCAGGGCGCTGGACATTGTAGTACATCCAACGTATGGCACATCAGCCATTTCAAAAAGTCCCTGAATATTTCCGTCTTCACCAAGAGAACCGTGAAGAGCCGGGAAAACACAGTCAGTTTCCAGAGCCTTTCCTTCGGCAACAAAAGCTGATTTTCCGGCAGACGGAATAACGCTTACAACTTTGCTTTCATCTTCAATGATTTCAAAATGTGCTTTTGCATCAGAAAGAATACGTTCCAGTTCTGACGCAGGCTGAAGATACCACTTTCCTTTTTTTGTAATGGCAATCAGATTCAGACTGAAATTTTTTGAAAGCCCGCGTGCAATTGCTGCTGCACTTACAAGTGAAACTTCATGTTCACCGCTTTTTCCACCATATATCAAAGTTACTGTCATAATATTTCTCCTAATGCTTTCTTTGCCTCTGAGATTTCATCATAAGGCATTACATAGTCTTTATAAATTATCGAATTTTCATGGCTTTTGCCAAGAAGAAGAACAATGTCGTCAGGTCCTGCCATACGGAAAACTTCACGAATAGCTTTCTGGCGTTCATGGATAATGAAAAGATCTTTACCCATAACCTTGCCTTCTTTTTCGGCTCCCACTGCAATCATTTTCAGAAGCTCAACAGGATCTTCGCCGCGAGGGTCTTCATCTGCAAGCACCACAACATCGCAGTACTTTGCGGCAAGTTCACCCTGAAGGGGACGTTTTGTCAGGTCACGTTCTCCACCGCTTCCAAACACGCAGAACATTTTTCCCTTGCAGCGTTTTCTTACAGGAGGGAAAATTGTTTCAAAGCTTGAAGGTGTATGTGCATAGTCAACGATTACTTCAAAAGGCTGACCTTCATCGATTACAGTCATGCGGCCTTTTACAGATGTCAAAAGAGGAATCTTTGAAGCAACTTCTTCGTAAGACAAGCCTGTAACGCTTGAAACTGCAAGAACTGAAGTCATCAGATTATATGCATTGAATGCACCGGGAAGAGACGCCTGAACGTTCATCACTTTGTCAGAAGCCTCACTGAAGCTCATATCAAAAGTGATGCCTTCTTTCCGGGCACTGATATTTGAAGCAGTCATATAAGGCATGTTTTCAGGAATTGCAGGAAGTTCCACAGGAGCGGCGCCTTCGACGGCAGCCTTACCGGCTTTACCAAAAGAAGTATATCCATAAACCTTATGTTTTGTGCTCTGAGCAAAATAAAGAGCAGAAGGATCTTCAAGGTTTACGATTCCGATTGAAGGCACTGTCATTTCAACGCCTGCAATTTTTTTGCAGTGATCATGTTTATCAAGAGCGCGGAAAAGATTTGCCTTGT
Source organism: Treponema sp. (assembly GCA_024402565.1). Lineage (GTDB taxonomy): Bacteria > Spirochaetota > Spirochaetia > Treponematales > Treponemataceae > Treponema_D. The sequence goes on from JAKSTM010000045.1 coordinate 2,199, forward strand.
CGTTTCTATATGTTTCAAAGTTCTTGTGGAACTCCAGATGTTCAAGTGTTACGTTCATGAAAACGCCGCAGTCAAAAAGAACATTTCCCAGGCGGTTCAGCTTTGTTGAAAGTCCGTGACTTGAAGCTTCCACAACGGCGTACTGACATCCGTTATCAAGCATTTCGTTCAAGTGATGCTGAATAATCGGAGCTTCAGGTGTTGTCTGATGCTGTGGATTTGGAATTGCGTCTCCGCCCATAGAATATTCAACTGTAGAAATGAATCCCGCTTTTTTTCCGCATGCGCGTAAAAGCTGCCAGATGAAAGATACTGTAGAAGATTTTCCTTCTGTTCCTGTAACTCCGATTACAATAAGTCGTTTAGACGGCGAATTGTAAAAGCAGTCTGACAGAGGTGCCATTGAAAAACGTGCGTCAGGAACGTTAATCAATACAGGAGAAAACTTTGTTGAATCTGAGGAAAGTTCATTCTCTATGCTGCGGGCAACAATTGCCTTTGCAGTTTTTTCTTTAAGTTCGTCTGTAAGTTCACCCTGGAAGACAACAGCATTTGCCCCTTTTTCAATTGCCTGCGGAATATAAATATTTCCGTCAACATGAGTCCCGGGCAAAGCAAAATAAAGAGAATCTTTTGTAACTTGTCTTGAGTCAAAAACCAGATTTGAAACCGGTATATTCTGAATATCAGAAAGATCAGTGATTGTAGATCCGTCTACTGCCACAACCTTGTGGTTAAAAGACGGAAGGATTTGTGATAAAACTTTTGTCATTTCCCTACCCTGAGCATTTAGTATACCACAAAAGCAGGGAATATGACATAAGTTATTTTATTCCGTTTAAGAGACGGGCAATGCGGCGTGTGCGTGTTGCGTTCATTTCCAGCTGATGACGGCTTACATTTCCTGCATTAAGGCCTTCAAGCAGCTGATTGTAATCATCACGGCTTCCAGGCATAAACAGGTCGCCGCCAACACTTGCAATTCCCCAAGGTGTCGGACTCTTGTACTTTGCATCAGGCGGAATCACTCCGCCCCGAATAATCCAGTCAGTCATAACAAGATTTTCGAAGTCCCATTCATTTCTAAGAACATCATTTATAAGTCCCTGATGTTCCGAAGTGTGGCGCCCGTTAATCAGGTTGTAGCTGCTCATGATAGAAAGAGGCTTTGATTCCTTTACACAGATTTCAAATCCGCGAAGATAGATTTCGCGCATTGCTCTTTCACTAACCTGACTGTTGCTGGAAGTTCTGTTCTTTTCCTGATTGTTTCCTGCAAAGTGTTTGATTGTTACACCGCAGCCTTTATGTTTCTGAACGCCTTTTGTAATGGCACCTGCCATGCGGCCGGAAACCAGAGGATCTTCAGAATAATATTCAAAGTTTCTTCCGCAGAGAACGTTGCGGTGAATATTCAAAGCCGGTGCCAGCCACAGGTGAACACCAAAGCGTGACATTTCGTCACCTACGATGTCGCCGCAGAGTTCTGCAAATGCGGTGTTGAAACTCTGTGCGATTGCAGTTCCAATAGGAATTGCGGTGGCGTACTGATATTCAATTTTCTTTCCTTTTTCCAGTTCACACTGTCTTTTGTAAATAGCCTCTGCTTCTTCTTCTAGAAGGAAATCCATGAAAGAAGCTGGAAGCTGATTTGTAATCCCCTGACTTCTGTTTCCTTCTCTATAGAATTTTTCACAGATGCGAACCCCGGCAGGACCGTCTGCAAGAGACATACCCGGGATGTCCCCTACACTGCAGGTTTCTCCGGCAGCACCTGCAACAATATTTCCGGAGTTTCCTACAACCTGAGTCATATAATCTTCTTCGTGATAGAAACCCATATTTAGTTTTGCCAGTTCTTGATCAGAAAGTTTTGTTACTGCAGGATCAATTTCGTATTCTGTGGTATAAGTACAGATTTCCTTTTTGAAAGCGGCTGGCGAAATTTCTATAGAAGGAATTCCTTCCACCTTTTCTGAAACACTTTTCGGAACAAAGTCTTTGAACTCTGGTTTACCAAATACATTCTTTACTTCACGAACAGTAACAGTTTCTGGAAGACAGAGTTCACATACAGGAACTGTATTTCGGCTTGAGTTTCCAGCTCTTACCACATAACTTCCTTTCTCCAGAATATATGACGAAAGTTCTTCACTGTATGAAGCAATTTCTTCCATATTAAAAGAAAGACTCATAATCACAGAAACCCCGGCTTCAAGAAGCGGAGTTTTTCCGAATGCGGCCAGAGTCTGATATGGCTGATCCAGTTTTCCTTCTGGGACAGAAACATAAACCTGAAGGGCTTCCTTTCCTGCTACCTTTCCTTTGTTTGTCACCTTTACATTTACAGTAATCTTAGTGCCGTCAGCATTTGCTTCACATTCAGAAATGTCGAATTCTGTATAGCTGAGTCCGAAGCCAAAAGGAAACACAGGATTTTTCTTTACTGAATCAAAATAACGGTAACCTACATAAATGCCTTCACGGTAGAAGGTATCATCATAACCTGCAAAATCTTCAGGGAAAGGATATTCATTGTACGAAGCCCATGTAGTTGTAAGTTTTCCGGACGGATTTTCTTTTCCAAGGACGATATCAGAAAGGGCATCTCCTGTTTCAACACCAAGCTGAGAAAGAACCAGAATATCTGAAACCTTATCAAGAACCGGAGTCAGATCTACAGGACCGCCTGCATTAAGCACCAGCATGAATTTCGGATATTTTTCTGCAAGGGCAAGAATGTCTCTTTTTTCTGTTTCAGAAAGAAGGAAATCACCAGGCTCAACTTTGCGGTCACTTCCTTCACCACAGATACGGGAAAGAACATAAATTGCAGTATCCCCTTCTGCATTAAGAGGAATATTATATTCCGGCTCCGCCATAATTTTTCCCATGGCATACCAGATAACTTCAATGCCTGCAGCTTTTGCTTCATCATTTATGCGCTGGCGGAAAGCGTGCTTTGCTTTTGCAAAAACATCATCATATTCATCAAGCCAGGCTTTTGAAGTAATAGTAAAACCTGCCTTTTCAAAACCTTCTTCTACGGTTGTAAAAAAACGGGAATTAACTTCACCAGAACCGGTTCCACCTTTCATGGTTCTTCGGACACCGCTTCCGAACAAAGCAATTTTTCCCGGAGCATTCAAAGGAAAGTTACCGCTCTTCTTAAGAAGAACAGTACATTCAGCTAAATAAGGCCTTAATGCGGCAAGATGTTCGATTTCATAAGTTTCCATAACTATTATTTTACATCAACATTTACGTTTAATGTAGAAATTATGAAAAATTGAAAATTATCGATACTCTCACATTCAGTAAATCTCTCCCCCCAAAAACAAAAAAAGCGTCCTACAGTGAACTTTCATCCACCACAGAACGCTTTCCTCAACAATTAATAATTATTAATTATTATCTCTTAATTATTATCTCTCTAAATATGTTCTACAACCAGTTTACCCATTTCTTTTGTACCAACCAGTTTACCTGCAGCCTTAACAGCTTCGATGTCACCGGCGATATCACCTGTTCTCCAGCCTTCATTAAGAACAGCCTGAACAGCGTTTTCGATTGCTTTAGCTTCTTCTTCAAGTTTGAAGTCGTAGCGCAGAAGCATTGCAGCAGAAAGAATTGTTGCAAGAGGGTTTGCCAGGTTTTTACCTGCGATGTCTGGAGCGGAACCGTGGATTGGTTCGTAAAGTCCAGGACCTGTTCCGTCACCAAGTGAAGATGAAGCCAGCATACCGATTGAACCTGTAATCTGTGAAGCTTCGTCAGAAAGGATATCACCGAACATGTTTGATGTTGCAATAACGTCGAACTGGCGTGGGTTGCGAACCAGCTGCATAGCAGCATTGTCGATGTAAAGGTAGCTCAGTTCTACTTCCGGATATTCTGATTTTACTGTTTCTGCTACTTTTCTCCAGAGGCGGCTTGAGTTCAGGATGTTTGCTTTATCAACAACACAGAGCTTCTTTTTGCGTCCCATTGCTGACTGGAAACCAAGGCGAACGATGCGTTCAATTTCTTCCCAAGTGTATTTTTCTGTATCGTATGCAGAGCGTCCGTCAGAAGCTGTTCCGCGGTCTCCGAAGTAGATACCACCTGTAAGTTCACGAACGATAAGGATATCAAGTCCGTCACCTACGATTTCGTCTTTAAGAGGACATGCAGCTTTAAGCTGTGGGAACATAACTGCTGGACGAAGGTTTGCGTAAACTTTCATGCCACCGCGAAGTCCAAGAAGTGCTTTTTCTGGACGGATTGAAGGATCAACATCATCCCATTTTGGTCCACCAACAGCACCAAGAAGAACTGAGTCAGCTTTAAGACAAATGTCCAGCTGATCTTTTGGAAGTGGATTTCCAAATTTGTCGATAGCAACACCACCGGCGATTACATCTCTATAAGTCCATTCATGTCCGAATTTGTTTCCTACTGCATTCAGAACATTTACTGCTTCTGCTACAACATCAGGTCCGATTCCATCACCAGGAATCAAAGCGATTGTCTTTTTCATATCAATAACTCCTAAAAAAAAGTTTAATGCTATTTAATTTCTTTAATGATACTAAAGTTTATAATGAAATTCAACATAAATCATCTAGCTTATATCATAATTTTATCTGTTTTTTTCTCTATTCTACTCAAACTCTCCATATTTCAGTGGAATTATATAGACATTTTGGTTATAATGGAGATTAGGTGAGATGAAAATATTCAGGGGATATTTATGCCAAAGAAAGAACAAAACAAAGAAACAAAACCTATTGTTTATTCAGCGCTTGAAGTTGCAAATATTTGCGGTGTAGTAAACCAGACTGCAATTAACTGGATTAATACCGGACATCTAAAAGCATTCAAAACTCCAGGTGGGCAATACCGTGTTTATCCAGAAGATCTTCTGGCTTTTATGAAAGAACGCAAGATGTATATTCCTCAGACTCTTCTCGATTCTTGCAATAATACGGCATCTGAAAAAACACTTCTGGTAATCGACGATGATGTTGCATTCAATACTGTAGTTGTAAAATTCATTTCAGAAAGAATGGAAAGACTGAAGATCAATTCAGCACATGACGGATTTGAAGCGGGTGTTCTTATGTCGTCAACACACCCACGCTGCATTGTTCTTGATATCGATCTTCCAGGCGTTAACGGAATTGAACTTTGTCGTAAAATCCATGATACAGAAGTATATGGAAAGCCAAAGATTATCGTTGTTACAGGTCTTCAGGACACAGAAGTTGAACAGAAAGTTCGTGATCTTGGAGTTGATTTCTTCTTTAGAAAACCTCTTCAGCTGGCTGACCTTCACAAGGCCGTAGAAGAAGCACTTGCTTAGTACGGGATATTTCGTACGAGATTTTTCTAAAGAAAATTCGAGAGACCATCCGAACACAAAGTTCATGGATGGTCTTTTTTTTAATATCATTATGAGGTGATTATGACATTTACAAGAAAAAGCGGAGTTCTTCTCCACCCTACTTCATTTTACGGAAAAGAAGGCATCGGAACACTTGGTGACCAGGCCTTTGCATTCATAGACTGGCTTGCCTCTGCAGACCAGAGCCTCTGGCAGATTCTTCCTCTTGGTCCAACAGGTTACGGGGACTCACCATACGCTTCCTTCAGTACCTTTGCCGGAAATCCTCTGATTATCGACCTTGAAAAACTTGCAGAAAAAGGCTGGGCAGACAAAAAGGATATAAAACCTGAAAGCTACATAAAGACAGACGGTCCTGTTGATTTCGGTGCTGTTGTCTGGTGGAAGATGCCTGTTCTTGCAAAATGCGCCTCTTATTTCATGGCAAATGCAAATGACGAAGACAAAGCCGCATACAAAGCTTTCTGCAAAGAAAAATCTGCATGGCTCGAAAACTTTGCTCTTTTCATGAGCATCAAATCATTCTTCGACAAAAAAGCCGCAGAAGAAAAACCTGCTGATTCCAGATGGAATTTCTACTGGCCTAAAGGTCTCAAAAACCACGAAGAAGAAGCCATCAAAACATGGAAAGCTGACCACAAAGAAGAAATCGAAACTTACAAAGTTATTCAGTTCTTCTTTGACGTTCAGTGGTCAGAAGTGAAAAAATACGCAAACGAAAACGGAATTCAGATTATCGGGGACATTCCTATTTTCGTTGCTCCAGACAGTGCCGACGTATGGGCAAATCAGAGCCTTTTCCAGCTGGATGAAGAAGCCCATCCAAAAGCAGTAGCCGGCGTTCCTCCTGATTATTTCTGTGCTACAGGCCAGCTTTGGGGTAACCCTCTTTATGACTGGGATGCCATGAAGAAAACAAATTACGCCTGGTGGATTGCGCGAATCAAACGAGTCCTTGAACTTACAGACTGCATCCGAATTGATCACTTCCGTGGATTCGAAGCTTACTGGTCAGTTCCAGCCACAGACGATACAGCAATGTACGGAAAATGGGTAAAAGGTCCTGGCATTGATCTTTTCAAAACAATCAAAAAGAAGCTTGGCGATATTCCTATCATTGCAGAAGACCTGGGCGTTATCACAGAAGAAGTTGCAGAACTTCGTGACACAGCAGGACTTCCTGGAATGAAAGTTCTTCAGTTTGCTTTCAGTAAGGATGAAATAAAAGAGCACGGCATGACAAATTATTTTATGCCTCACAACTTTACAACAGACCAGTGTGTTGTTTATACAGGAACTCACGACAACGACACAGCACAGGGATGGCTTGAATTGCTTTCTGAAAACGATAATGAAACTCTGCTTATTGTTGCACAGTACCTTACAAGCTCTGAAACAACAATTGAAAAAGCAAAAGCTATGGTAAAGACCGGCGCACTCAGAAATCTGATGATAACATCGGTAATGAGTTCTTCTGCCGCCTATGCAGTAATTCCGTTCCAGGATGTTGCAGGCTACAACAATGAAGGACGCATGAACCGCCCTGCTACCGCCAGCGGCAACTGGGCATGGCGCATGAAAAAATCAGACTTAAAAGAAAAGGCTGCCAGAAACTTAGCATTCTTAAGCAACTTCTTTGGTCGAAATATCTAAACTGTGTACTTGCCGCTTAAGGCGAGCATGGCGAACATGTAAAGGCAGTTGTCGTAGTAGCGGCGTTCGCCTGTACGTGGCTTTGTATTCCAGAAGCGGCGGATAATTTTTTCTGCCGCTTTTTTATTTGACGGAGAACAGGCAAGAGTTCCCTGTGCTAAAGTTGCCAGCATTCCAATTGGGTGCAGTGCTTTAAACTCTGTTGGTGTTCCGTCGATTTCATATTTCATGTAATCTTCCGGTTCAATATCCTCAAAGAACTTAATCAAATTATCAGCAATCTTAGACAGCTTTGGTGTCTTTTTATTCCAGAGTGCATCAAGCCCGATATTTGCTATAGTTCTGTATGCATCGCTAAAATAACAGCCGTGATCTGCAAACATAGGCTCACTTCCATGGAAATGATTTTCATGATCAGCAGTTCCATCAAACTGTGCATATTCTGGATGCATACCGGTTTTTGGATCAGCCGAAATCACAAGGTATTCACGACTGGCTTTTTCAGCTTCTTTCCAGAAAGGACGGTCACATTCATTTGCCCACATAGAAAAATATTTATAAAAATGTGGAAGATGATATGACGGATCACTGAATGGAGAACCTGGAATAAACTTGATCAAATGATTATCCGCTGTCCACATTGGAGTTGGATGATGAAGAACTGTACTCAAAATATCCTGAGCCCATTTTTTGTAATTATAAATTCCTTCTCCACTTCCCCATTTTTTGTCTGCCAGGAAAAGTGCCATGGCAAAGAATTCTTCTCCATCTGGAGCAGGACCAAATGCATTCTTTTTTCCATCAGGACCAACACTCCAGGCAAAATAACCTTTCATGTATCCTTCACGCATGTACATAAAGTCATGAGAGAATTTCCACATGCGGTCAAAGTATTCTTTCTTATCCATCATAACGCACATCATCATGCCATAAGACATACCTTCTGTACGTGCATCACAGTTTCCTGTGTCCATAAAATATGAGGTATCATTCAATCCATCAAAAAAGAAACGATTCATTCCTTCAAAAATGTCATAGAAAGTATCGTTAACTTTGTTTTCAATTTCTTCAGCTGTATAGCCGTATTCTAAAAATGTATTTTTCATACCTTTAGTTTATTGTGAAAAAAATGATTTTACTATAAGAAAAATATGGGAAACTATTCCTATTTTTACCGATTTTTTATTCTATACAAAACCGAAGGATGACCACCAGTTTCATAGTTGATTGTTTCTTCCAGTACATTTTTCTGAACAAGGTAATTCAAATAATGACGGATTGTAACAATTGAAATTCCGATTTTTTCTGAAATCATATCCACCGACTGCCAGTAGGTTGTGGTATGAAAGTATTCAAGAATCTTATCAAGGGTCTTCTTCTGAATTCCTTTAGGATACTCTTCAAATTTTGCCGCTGCCTGATTTGTTATCAGACTGTCTATTTTACTCTGATCCAAAATAGTATTCTGGTTAATCAGTTTATATTTTGAGATGAATTTTTCCAGCGAAACCTGAAGCCTGTCCAAAGTAAATGGCTTAACTAAATAGTCCAGAACACCAAGGTGCATTGTTTGTTCCAGTGTAGAAGTATCATTGGCCGCAGTTACCATAATTACTTCAGCACTTTTTTTCCGGTTTCGGATATTTTTTAATGTTTCAATTCCGTCCATTACAGGCATAAAAACATCCAGAACAATCAGGTCTACATTGTTCTGGTCCAGAAAGCTTAATGCCTCCTCTCCATTTCTTGCAAACCCCACAACCATGAACTGATTATTCTTTTCAACATAATGTCGGTTTATATCAGAAACCATTGGATCATCATCAACAATCAAAACTTTATAAGCCATCTTTTTCCTATCTTTTTAATGTCACTGTAAAGCAGGCTCCATAACCAACCTGGGATTCAACAAAAATATCTCCTCCCATACTCTTTATTAGCTGCTTAGTATGATAAAGGCCGACTCCGCGACCTTCCCCTTTAGTCGAAAATCCATTATCAAAAATTTTCTCTTTGAAATTTTCTGCAATTCCAAAACCAGTATCCTGAACAGTAATCAACAACTCACCGGGTTTTGTAAAAATTCCTACAGTCAGCAATTTGTTTTCTTTGGAACTTGTATTCATAGAATCCAAAGCATTATCAATTAAGTTTCCTGTAATTGTAACAAGAGCTTCCGAAGGAACTTCTATATCTGATTCATTATACTGAGAATTCTCTCTCAAACTGAATTTTACATTACATTCACTGGCTCTGGCAATCTTACCAATGAGCAAAGCCGCCAAAGAATAATTCTGAATATTATGCATTACGTAAGAAACAGTTTCTCTTTGAATAATTGAAATATTCTGAATATAACTTTCAGCTTTCTCGTACTGTCCGATTTCAATCAAACCCAGAATTACATGCAGCTTATTTGTAAAATCATGATTGTTCGCTCTCATAGAATCTACCAGAAATTTTGTTCCCTCAAAATCTTCTGTAAAGCTTATAAATTCTTTTTTAATCTTTTTTGAAATAGTTGTACAGATTGCTAATTCAATAAATATAGCCGCAAAAGTAACTACAAGAAAAAGGCAGACAGTATGTTTTGTAACATTTCTCATGGAAGTCTTAAGGGTAATAGTCATTATAAACCCTTCATAGTTTTCATCTTCATCATAAAAAGCTGAATAAGTTCTTCGCTGTGGACCAGATGGACCGTTACTGTCTTCGATATAATAATTGGAAGAAAGATTTGAAAAGTCTGGGTGACTTCCATCATATTTTGTATTTATCAGCTGATGATTAGTGTGATAAATACGATTATTATTTTTATCAACAATAGAAAAAATATCAACATTTGAAATAGAAGCCGCTGTACTGTCCAGATATACAGTAAGCTCTTCCTGGGACATTTTTTTTGTAAAGCTATAAAGCCTTGTAATCAATTCAGATGTATTCTGAAGTGTCTGATTAATAGCTTTATTATTGCTGTTGATGTTGATTATCATTCCACCTGTACTAAGAAGAATCGTAATAGAAATAATCAATATCAATTGAGTTCTGGTAATCTCTTTTCTTAACTGTCCCAGATTTCCTTTGTTTTCTTTCATTAACTCTACTATATCATTTCTTCCATAAACAATGATACTTATGAAAGTAAAAAAAGTTTTTGCGAATAAAAAGATTTTTTTATCTTTCATAAAATTGTTTATCTTTTTCACCTCGTTATTATATAGACCATCAAGTGCAGATGCACAAAACAAATATAAAAACGAGGTTTACAAATGAATTTAGCTCATCTTTTTGAAGCAGGTATGTTAGTATGTTTTGGTTTTTCTTGGCCAATCAATGTTGTTAAAGCTTACAAAGCTGGAACAGCAAAAAGTACAAGTCTTGCATTTATATTTCTTATTATCACTGGTTATATTTTAGGTATTAGCGCTAAGGTAATAAATCATCAGTTCAATTATGTTCTTGCCGTTTACATTTTGAACCTGGTAATTGTTTTCTCAAATGTCCTGGTTTATTTCAGAAACCGTGCTCTTGATAAAAAGAGAGAAGACAGCAAAGAAAATACAAATCAGAAAAAATCAAAAAAAGTTGTTTATGCTCACGAAGAACAGATCGTATTTGCAGAAGAAAAAACATCTGCTTCGAAAAAATACAACATCTCTCTCATGGGTGGTACTTATGCAAAAGATATTCCGGTTAAAAAACTTGCTGATGAATTCCAGTTTGACTTCGACATTCATAACAGAAGTTCCTTTGCACTTTCTCTTAAAAATGCAAAAGAATATTACGGAAAATATGTTGCTGGCTTGAAATCTGACGGAATCATTCTTCAGCTTGGAAAAGAAGATGCTGACATCTTCAAAGCAAATCCATCTGTGTTTGATACATTATACCTTGAACTTCTCAATCAGATTAAGTCAACAAATAAAGATTGCAGACTGGCACTTGTTTCAATCAACAATTCTATGAATAACACAACAATTGCACAGATGAACAATCACATTAAAGCAATCGCACAGTCTGAACAGGCTACTTTTGTAAACCTGGAAAATGCCTTCTCATGGAATCCAAAAGGACTTCAGTCTTCTCTTGATTTCGCACAGGGAATGGGACTTAAATACAAAAAACCAATCTATGACATTGCTGAAATCTTATACAGCTATGCTGTACAGAACATCGCAGAAGATCACATGGAATTAAATGTTGCAGTATAAATAGTCAACTAGCAAACATTTACCTTTTCTGTCAAAATGTGACTATGAATCGCGTAGTCACATTTCAAGATATTTCCTGCATCGGAAAATGCTCACTTACAGTAGCACTGCCTCTTATATCTGCTATGGGTATAGAGTGCAGTGTTCTTCCAACCGCGGTTCTTTCAACCCACACAGCCTTCGAAGGTTTTACGTTTCACGATTTGACCTCCGAACTTCAGAAAACAGCAGATCACTGGAAACAGAATCAGATTCATTTTGATGCCATCCTAACAGGCTACCTGGGTTCCATAAATCAGATTGATATCGTTTCAAAATTTATTGACGATTTTGGAGACAAAGGTGCACTTGCAATCATTGATCCTTGCATGGCAGATAATGGAAAACTTTACACAGGGTTTACTCCTGACTTTGTAAAACATATGGCAAAACTCTGCGGAAAAGCGAACTTCATTACACCAAACCTTACAGAAGCCCATCTGCTTCTAAATCTTCCATATAATAACTCAGAATATGATGAAGATTACATCAAAAACATTGCTGTCCGCCTTTCTGGTCTTGGGGCTCAAAAAGTTATTCTTAAAGGCATTGGATTTTCAGAAGAACAAAAATCGGTGAAAGGAACTAAAGAAAAAATCGGCATTTTATGTTATGATTCTTTATCTGAAAAATTCAGCTGGTATTTCCATAAAAAGATGCCGCAGAATTTTCATGGAACAGGAGACATTTTTGCAAGCGTCCTTACAGGCGGAATAATGCGCGGCCTTCCTTTAGAAAATGCCGCAAGCCTTGCCGCCGACTTTGTTGCCGCAAGCATAAAAGAAACCCTGTCCCACCCTGACTACAACTGGTACGGCGTAGACTTCGAAACCTGCATCCCGTATCTTTTAAAACGATTGGAATTAACCATGGGGCATTAATGCTCCATATAAACATATAATTGAAAATGGGGCGCAGCGAGTTACGTCCAGGAGGCATTCCGCAGGTCGCAGACCGAGGACCCATGCCTCCGCAGACGCAACTCGCGTCGCGGGGCCCCATTTTCAGAGTACATAATTTATTTTTGGAGTATTTATGAAACAAGTAGAAATTCTGGATTCAACACTTCGTGACGGCGCCCAGGGCGAAGGCATCAGCTTTTCAGTTCTGGACAAGATTCACATCTGTCAGGCCCTCGATGAACTTGGTGTAAAATATATTGAAGCAGGAAACCCGGGATCAAATCCAAAAGATATGGAATTCTTCCAGGAAATGAAAAAGATTCCTCTTAAAAATGCAAAGCTCTGTGCCTTTGGTTCAACACGCCGTAAGGATATCAAATGTGCAGAAGATGCAAACCTTCAGAGCCTTCTTGCTGCAGGAACAGACACTGTTGTTATTTTCGGAAAATCATGGGATTTCCAGGTTACAGACATCATCAAAACTACTCTCGAAGAAAACCTGAATATGATCCGCGACACCTGTGCTTTCCTTAAAGAAAACGGACGCTACGTAATTTACGATGCAGAACACTTTTTCACCGCATTCCAGAAAAACAAGGAATATGCACTTAAAACTCTTGAAGCCGCAGTTGAAGGCGGTGCTTCAGTTTTAAGCCTTTGTGAAACAAAAGGTGGCTGCATGATTGATGAAGTTCATGACGCCGTAAAAGAAGTTTCAAAGCTCCTGGGTAAAAAAGCAATTATCGGTATTCACACTCATAATGACTCAGGCCTTGCTGTTGCAAACTCACTGGTTGCCGTTCAGAACGGAGCAACTCATGTTCAGGGAGTTATGCTTGGGTTCGGTGAAAGAACAGGAAACGCAAATCTTTCTACAATCATTCCTGACCTTCAGCTTAAAATGGGATGTCAGTGTATTCCGGAAGAAAACCTTCAGAACCTTACACCAATCTGTAAGCGCATTGCAGAAATTACAAACATCGCTCTGGACGCAGGCCTTCCTTATGTTGGCGGTAACGCATTCGCTCACAAAGCCGGTATGCATATCGACGCCATCATGAAAAATCCTGTAGCTTACGAACACATCGCGCCTGAAAGCATCGGAAACAACCGCGTATTCCTTATGAGCGAAGTTGCAGGTCGCGCTACAATCATCGAAAAAATTCAGAAGTTTGAACCTTCTATTAAAAAGTCAGATCCTATCGTTAATGACATCATCAAAAAGATGAAGGACCTGGAATTCGAAGGCTACCAGTTTGAAGGTGCCGACGGAAGCTTTGAACTTATGGTCCGCAAAATGATCGGAAAGTACCAGCCTTTCTTCAAGCTCCACTACTACACAGTAAGCGGTTCTAACCCACGCATCGAAGAAGGAATCTGTTCTACCGCACAGATTAAAGTTGAAGTTGACCGCCAGATTGCAGTTACTGCCGGTGAAGGTGACGGTCCGGTTAACGCCCTGGATATCGCTCTCCGAAATGCCCTTGAACGCTTCTACCCTCTCGTAAGCCAGATTCGCCTTACAGACTATAAAGTTCGTGTTCTTGACGGAAAAAGCGCCACAGCATCCCGCGTCCGCGTAGTAATTGAATCTACAGACGGCGAGGCAACCTGGGCCACAGTCGGAGTTTCTGCCGACTTGATCGAAGCTTCATGGATTGCCCTCTGTGACTCATTCGAATACAAGCTCATCCGCGACATCGAAAAAAGATTCAAGAAACTTGTGTAAAATATTTTTCTAACGGGCCATTTTTATCTGTACTTGAATGTCGAGAAATAGAAAGACAGAAACTCTACGTGGCCCCTGGAGAAAAAAAATACCCGGAAGAATCATGTTCATTCCGGGTAATAGAAAGCTTAAAAAAAACTACTTCTGTTTTGTTTCATCTTCCAGATTTGCAATCTGGATATAATCATCATAAACTTTGCGGAGAATAGTCTTGTTTTCTTTTTTCCACAAGTCGTATTCGTCATCCACTTTTTTGTAAATAGCATTGATTTTTCGTTTTCTGGCACTTTTCATAGAACCAAAGAAGATAATTCCAAAAAGGGAAGCAAGGAATGTATACACTGAAGTAGAAGCATAGAGTGGAACACCTTTTATGAAAAGAAGGTTGATTACTAATTCTTTAATAGAATGAACTTCTTCAAACTGACTGTAAAATACATTATTAACCAGAAGAAATCCTGCAATGCTTCCCAAGAGCAGAAAAATGCAGACAACAATGAAAAAAGTAAATGGATTTTTCATTTTTTTTACTTTTTTGTAAGCGTCATCTTTTAGGGTATTGTATTTAAGGACTGTAGCAAGGTGATAAGCATTATCAAAAAACCCTTCTTTAGCCAGGATTTTATTGCTTTCCCAGATTTTACGAAGATGTGGTTTATTATACTTTTTATTTTTCGGGTGATAATAAATATCTCTAATATGCCATCCTGGCAAAATAGCCAGTTCTTTATTTTCAAACAATTCTGAAGAATTGTCATCATAATAAATTCGGGTATTGATTTTTGTCTTTCCTGATTTTTCAATTAAAGAAATCTTTTCTGTATTCAGAACCTGCTTTTCCTTTGCGTACAGGACAAAAGGTTCTTTATGACCCGGAATATCATATTCAAACATTAAATCCTTATTTGTCTCTGGACTGTTATTTAATGGAGAAACAAAATCCTGAAAATGTGGATTCTTTTTGAAATCAACCTTTGTTCCAATAAAGTCAGGGTTTTTCTTTGCAAAGAGAATCAGGTTGTTTTCAAGACAGATTTTATAAAAAATTTCATCATCAAGAAATACGAAACGAACTGTCCATCCTTCAGTAATTTCAAGGTCACCTTCAATTAAATCCTGATCTCCATTTTCATACTGAACGTAAGAAGAAAGTTTAGTATCAAAACTTTCAGAATTATTATAGTGAACTCCGTTCTGGTCCAAAGTCTTCCATGATGTTACAGTCTTTGTAACATCAGCTTTCTTTTCAATTTTGATAATCTTGTAATCGCGTGTTGTAAACAAAATGCACCTCACTGTTTATTCTCTATTATGCAGTATAAATAGAGTTGTGCTTTTTGTCTTGGAAAAATCAAGGATCATGAATTTAAGCATGAAAAAAGCCAGCTGAAGTATTTCTTCAGCTGGCTTTAAATCGCAACATTAACTTATGCATAAGCAAAAGTCGGAATTCTAACCAATTCTTTCTCTGCCTCAATTGCAGCAAGTGAAAGGTCATAATTCGACTGCAGGTTTATCCAGAACTCAGGACCTGTTCCAAAGAACTTTCCTAATCTTAAGGCTGTATCAGCTGTAATAGCACGATTTCCTTTTATAATTGCATTTATTCTTGCAGGTGGAACAAGAATTTCAATTGCCAGTCTGTTCTGACTAATATTCATTGGCTTCAAGAATTCTTCAAGAAGAATCTCGCCAGGAGTTATCAAATTTTTTGTTCGCATATTTTTCCTCCGGATTAATGATAATCCACTATTTCAACATCCAAAGCATCTGCTCCATCCCACCTGAAACAGATCCTCCATTGATCATTTATTCGAATACTATACTGTCCTTCTCTATCACCTTTCAGAAGTTCCAGATGATTCGCAGGCGGGATTCGTAAAGTATCAACTTTTATTGCAGCCTGAATCATATCAAGTTTTCGAAGTGCTACCCTTTCGATAGCTTTAAACTTCCGGCTCTCGCCAGTATTGTAAAGCTCCTCGGTATCTTTACACTTAAATGATTTTATCATAGTTATATTATACCTCTTTTCCAGTATTACGCAATACGTAATACTTTTTACGGAAATTTATCAGGGTCATTGAAAAAATTTCAAAAAGATGTTCCTTCAATAGTTACAAGGAATTATACTCAAACTCATTGCACCATTGTGCACTACCATGATAAATAACAAGAGGCTCTTTTTATCCAATAGTCTTTACTATATAAGTATTAGGTTGACGACCCTCCCAAAATGATATGTACCTCTTTTACTGGACAAAAGTAAGAGGGGTACATATCAAAATTGTGGGTCATTATATCTGTTAAAAGCCAACATCAATTTCTGTTTGCATGCATAATAAACTATACCATGCTCATAATTAAGAAGAAAATTGAAAAATTTCAGAAAACTCACACCTTTTGCTCGAAAATTTAAAAAAGGTATGAGAAAACTCTTCTATGCTTCGAAAAAAAGTCTGGGAAAAGGCAAAATTAACGTGAGATATAAGGAAAAACTGAAATTTTCACCTTGAAATTTTAGAATTCCATGTAAATTATCCAAAATTGGCTGAAAAAACTCACACCTTTCAGCCCAAAATTATAAAAAGGTGTGAGAATTCAGATCAATCCTATGTTTAAATCAACCCAAAACCGTTTTCTTTGCCCGGATTAACT
>JAKSTM010000046.1 GCA_024402565.1 Treponema sp.
CTTCTTTAAGCATACTTGCGGCACGCTTTGACATGTTGCGGAAGATTTTGTCCTGAACTTCTGTATCCACAGATTTGAGGGCCTTTGCCAGTTCCTGCTGATCGACGTCGCGAAGAACTTTCTGAATTGCACGGTCGTCCAGCATAACGATATCTTCGAAAACGAACATACGTTTTTTGATTTCTTCTGCCAGGTCCGGATCGTCTTCTTCCAGAGATTCGATAATTGACTTTTCAGAAGAACGGTCAACAAGGTTCAAAATTTCAACGATAGATTCAACACCACCGGCAGCAGTATAGTCTTCTGAAGACAGTGTAGAAAGTTTCTTTTCAAGAACGCGTTCAACTTCACGAAGAACATCTGGAGATGTACGGTCCATTGTAGCAAGACGTTTTGAAACTTCAGCCTGCATATCTTCAGGAAGATTCTGAAGAATAACGGCAGCTTTTCCAGGTTCCAGATAAGCAAGAATCAAAGCGATTGTCTGAGGATATTCCTGCTGAATGAAGTTCAACAAATGTGCAGGGTCTGTACGGCGAATAAAGTCAAATGGACGAACCTGAAGGCTTGAAGTAAGGCGGTTGATAATATCGATGGCTTTCTGTGAACCAAGAGATTTTTCCAAAAGTTCACGGGCATAATCTATACCACCAGTTGTAATAAAGTTCTGTGCATTCATGAGCTCCTGGAATTCTTCCAGAACAGCATCTTTGAATTCTGCATCAACTTTTTCCTGACGGGCAATTTCAAATGTAAGTGTTTCAACTTCATCTTCACGAAGATGTTTCATGATTTCCGATGAAACATCTGGTCCTAAAGAAATAAGGAAAATTGCTGCCTTCTGTCGGCCAGTAAGGCTTTTATAATCTTTACTATTTTTCTTTCCACTTGAAACAGGCTTCAAAGTACCAGGCTTTGGTACCGGTTTCGGATTACTGGAAGGGCTTTTTGCGGCGCCGGTTGTTTCTTCATCTGCCATTTTCTATTCCTCCATGAGCCATGTACGAATAAGCATTGCAACATCTTCAGGATGCTCTTTTGCCATAGCAATTGCATTTTCCTGAAGTTCAAGTCTACGAGATTCTTCGACAGACATTGAAACAACTTGTTCGTCGTCTTTTGCGTTCCAAAGATTTTCTTCTGTACGACGGCGCTGTGCTTCCAGAAGCTCGGCTTCTCTCTGACGGCGGCGGCGTTCCATTTCACGACTGATAATTCTAAATAAAATAAATCCAACCAGAACGATTGCAAGAGCAACAAGAACAAGAAGAACTGTCTTCTTTCGCTGTATAGAAGCGAAATATTCATCATCTTTTTCATTGTGTTCTTCGTCACGGTCGTAAGCGATATTTGTTACAGCAACCTGATCTCCACGTTCACGGTTATATCCGATAGCGGCCTTAAGAAGACGTTCTGCTTCACTTAAATCAAAAGCTGAAAGAGCCTCATAAATCCATTTACGGTAACCTGCACGAGGACCATCTTCTTCTATGATAAATCCGCGTGTTTTCGGGTCACGGGCCAGATACCATTTACCGTCCAGGTTCAAAGAAACAGAAATGCGGTCAATCTTTGGTGCTGTAACTTCCGAAATCTGTTTTGTGTTAATTACATTATTCTTTGTTACACCGGTTTCAACAGATTTTCCGATAACATTAGACATGTCTGAGTATACAGGCGGGGTCTGGCCATCAACTCCTGCAGGACCTTCAGGATTGTGACTTGTTCCCTGCCATTCTTTTGTTACTGTCTGCTCAGAAATTGGAAGTGTATCTCTGTATTCCGAATCATCATAAGGGGTATCCGGATTATCTTTTTTAATTTCGATTGGTGTATAAACAGTTGCCTCAGAATTTTTCTTAGACATGTCCATTTCAACTGTAATACGCATGTCACGACAACGGTCTTCGCCGTAAGTTTTCTGGAACATTTTAAGAACTTCTGCACGAAGTCTCGTTTCTTCTTTCTGAATAAGCTTTCTCTGCTTTGCCACAACATCAACAGCATCACTGTCAGCCATAGCTTCAAAGTCGTTAAGAACATTGGAGTCAATATCGGTAATAATCAGATTTTCAGCCCTAAGACCTTCTACTGCAGAAAGGACAATTTCCTGAATTCCTTTTATGCGTTTCTTTTCTGTTGTAAGTGTACTTGAAGCGGTGGTGCGGAGAATAATACTTGCACTTGTAGGCTGCTGGTCAGCCGCAAATATTTCCCTTTTTGGAATAACCAGAACAACATCTGCCATTGTAATATCGGGATAAGATTCCAGATGCTGCTTTAACTGTTTCTGTATGATTACCTTCTTTTTTTCATTCTGATCTTCGTCTGTTGTAGACCAGCTTCGGTCAAAATACCCTTCCCATGGGTCAATATTGGAAGGAAGCAGTTTTTCACCGATAAGGAGGTCCCTGATTTGACGGGCAGTCCTTTCATCAGCTACATTAATATAACCATTATCATCGAATTCTGCTGCAATATTTTCTTGATCAAGACGATTTGAAATAGCATAGCGAGATGCATCGTCAGCAACAGGAGATTTAAAAACACGAACTGTACTAGGCTTGGAAGATACACGAGCGGTCAATACTATAGCAACAATAATAACCGCAATAATTCCAAATAATATGACTTTTTGAACAGGTTTCCACTTAGACCAAAGTTCTTTGATCTTACCCGTAACTTTTTTCAGCCATTCGTTCATCAGACCCCTCCCAGAACGAATTTTGAGTATATAATCAGATAGTTAATTATATCAAATAAGTACGATTATGCAAGGACTTATTATGCAAGTACGTCTTCACCGCGTTCAAGTGCAGTAAGTCCCGTTTTTACATATTCAAGAATTCCATATGGTTCAAGCAGGCGAATAAGAGAAGAGATTTTATCTTCACTACCAGTTGCTTCAACAATTACAGAATTAATGCCTACGTCAACAATGTGAGCGCGGAAAATATCACAGGTTTCAATAATGATTCCCCGCTTTTCACCTTCTGCCTTTACTTTTATAAGAGCTGTTTCACGCTGACATGAAGAAACTCTTTCACATTTTTTGATAGAAATAACTTCTACAAGTTTTGAAAGCTGTTTCTGAATCTGATCCAGAATGTATTCATCTCCTGAAACCACGATTGTCATACGTGACTGATCAGGATTACTTGTTTCACAAACTGTAAGAGAGTCAATATTGTATCCGCGGCGACTGAAAAGTCCAGAAACACGACTTAAAACACCTGCATGGTTTTCTACCAGAACTGAAAGAACGAATTTTTCCATATCAACATCCTTGATTTTTTAAAATATACTTTGAAAATTATAACAGTAAAACCGCTATTTTTCCACAGAAACAAAACAAGTTTCATTTTTCCAGTTAAACAAGTTCTTCATTCCTGCCTCATAAAGAAGATTTACTACTTTTTGCAAATCTTCTTTTCCCACGGATTCCAGAATACTTCGTCCATAAGATGACTTTTCTGTATCAAACCATTTTCTAATATCTTCCGAAGTAATTCGTTTCTTTTCCGTAAAATCCACTTTCTGAAGTGTACATTTAAATCCTGCAGACTCAAAACCATTCAAAATAGAAGTTTCATTCCATGAAAAAAGCGGTGAATTTTTATTTCCAAAAAATTCATTTTCAGCCTGAAGCATTTTTTCAAGAACTGGAGAAATATCCTGTTGGACAGCTTCTGAGCATTTTGGAAGAATCTGATTTTTTACAAGTTCTGAAATTCTTTGCCCTCCTGAAGGTATTTTCTGAGAAATTACAAAGCACCATGATTCAGAAAGAGCTCCAGGATTTTTTTCCAAAGCCAGTTTTAGGCTTTCACAGGTTTCATTAATATCAGATTCTTTTACAAACGGATCAATATAAAACAGCCTGTCAAATATAGTCCCATTTTTATAAAAATCAGAAATGCAGTCACCGACTGTACCTTTTACGCATGAAAGAACAGGTCTGTCCAGATCATCTAAAGTCTGACCATACTGCTCCAGTATTTTCATTCCTGATTCTGTTTTACAAATTCCACAGGTAATACCTTCTGGAGCTTTCCGAACAATTTCCCATAAAAGCAAACCAGAATCTGCATTCCAGACAAGACTTCGGTGATGACGTAAAAGACCTGCCATTTTTATCATAACATCACGGATATTCAGAAGAACTTCCGCCCTGTTGGATTCAAGGCGACTCTGCCAGAATTTATCAGCCCGTGTAAGTTTATTTTCTTTCTGATTATCTTTAGGTGAAAAAGTCAGATTTTCAGGTTTCTTTTCATCACCCGACTTAAAATGAAAATCAATCCACCAGTCCGAAATTCGACCTGTACCTTCAACCTTACCGCCGCCAGAAACCACATCTCCAGAAGCACCTTCCAAAATGGAAGAAATCTGAAGTTCACGACGGCTGAGCACTTCACTTCTGATCTGACCTTCATAACCTTGAGTTGTAGGAGTATAAAAAACACGGCCTGCAAGTTCGCCAGGAAGATACTGCTGTGCAACCCAATGGTCACGGTATGCATGAGGATAAAGATAACCGGCACCGTGTCCGAAACCTTCTGCATCACGGCTTGCATCCCGTAAGTGATTTGGAATATCCAGGTCTTCTTTTTCAACGGCGCTCATGGCATCAAAAAAAGCCATGGAACTATTGGACTTAGGAGCCGTAGAAAGATACAAAGCCGCATGAGCCAAAAAGTAGTTTCCTTCCGGGAAACCTACGCGGTCAAATGCCGCAGCACAGCTTTCCACTACACTTATGGCATGAGGATCCGCAAGTCCCGTATCTTCGCAGGCAGAAATCAGCATACGTCGGAAAATGAAATGAGGATCTTCACCTGCTCTTACCATTCGTGCCATCCAGTACATAGCGGCGTCCGGATCCCTGCCCCGAAGAGACTTAATAAATGCGCTGATTATATCGTAATGATAATCGCCGTCCCTGTCGTAAAGAACGACTTTTTTCTGAATAGACTCTTCACAAGTTTCTTTTGAAATATAAATTTCTGTACCATAGGCCGGGACAGGAGTCAAAGCCTTTGGATCCCACTTTTCTGGAGTAGTTTCAACAGCCAGTTCCAGAGCGTTCAAAAGAGAACGTGCGTCTCCATTTGCAGTTTCAATCAAATGCTCAAGAGCACCTTCTTCAAAAACCACATTCCAGTGACCATAACCGCGGTCTTTATCGGTCAAAGCCTGATGAGCTGCTTTACGAAGGTCGTCCTGAGTAAGCCCCTTCAACTGAAATACACGGGAACGGCTTACAAGAGCCTTGTTTACTTCGAAAAATGGATTTTCTGTCGTAGCGCCGATAAGGATGATTGTTCCGTTTTCAACCCACGGTAAAAGTGCATCCTGCTGACTTTTGTTCCAACGATGAACTTCATCAACAAAAAGAATTGTGCGGCGGCTGTAAAGATTCTTGTATTCTTCCGCCTTTTTTATAGACTCACGAATATCTGCAACGCCTGTAAGGACAGCATTCAATGTAATAAAATTTGATTTTGTATGATTTGCAATAACGCGGGCCAGAGTGGTTTTTCCGCTTCCCGGTGGCCCATAAAAAATAACTGATGTAAGCTGATCTGCCTGAATTGCGCGACGTAAAAGTCGCCCCTTTCCTACAATGTGATCCTGCCCGATATATTCATCCAGGTTACGCGGCCTCATTCTGGCCGCGAGAGGTTCTGAATTTACTGAAACTTGAGCGAATAATGTATCAGACAAAACAACCATTCCTTAGCGCATGCCACACACGGACGTGTGGCAAGATTTCAGCGACGTTTGCGCAGCAAACTCGCAAAGCAAAAAAATCAGGAGGATTTTTTTTGCGTCCTATTCCCTATTCCAGTTACCACGACCAGGGTAATAAGCCCAAAGACCTTTGTTTTCGTATGAAACAGGAACAGAATTTCCTGAAGATTTAAATACTATCGATGAAAATAACACACCTTCTGCTTCTGTTACAGATGGATCTTCTACAAGAAGAGAACGAACTTCATAAGAAGTGGTCATAATAGCATCAGCATTAGTAACAAAAGGATCTGTTTTATTTAATGGAAAAGTTTCAGTTCCATTCATTCTCTGTAAACTAATATGGAAAATACCTCCATCATTTACAAGAAGTGAAGTGGAATCACCATATCCCATAAGAAGATAATCTGAAGTAACAGCCAGCGAAAGAAGTTTTGTATCAGAAGAATAAATAAGTTCAGCTTCTGATTCCCCATCTTTCATTCTGTAAAGATCCTTTCCTACTCCGAAAAAATAACATCCATCACCAGAAATCGAAGCCAGTGAAGAGAAGAAGATATCTTTACCATTATAATTGATTACCGATTTAAGAGTATCATCAGATTCTGCTTTTCCTGCATCACCACGAATAAGTGTTGAGGCATCTATTTCTGAAACAGTAGTTCCGAGTTTGTAATAAACATATTTTTCTGCTGAAGAATTATAACTTCTAAGATAAGCTGTTCTATTTGCAGCATCCAATGCATTTGAACAGAAAACAGAAGCTTTTACTTCAGGAACTTCCACATCTTCTGAAACAGCCCCGGCGATGACTGCTTTAGAACCTTCCAGTTCTGTCCAGGAATCACCTTTAACCGAATCTGTATAATAGATTGTATAATCAAAAGGTTCATTATTATCTTCATAATTAGGGCGAACCTTACAAGCTAAGATATAAAGAAGATTCTGATCTGCCACAGTTTTTACAATGTACATTCCTTCCTGTTTTCCGGAATCATAACTGTAATATGGAGAACTGAATAATTTATTGTCTCTCTTTGTCCAAACTGACTCAGAACCAGTCCTTAATTCACCTGCTTTTTTATAAAAAACATAGGCCCCATTACTTACTACCAGCCAGTCCCCATCTTTATCAGAAAATCGTATTATAGAGTTTACTGTTCCTGAAACTTCACCACTTTCAAGTACAACTTCTTTTTCGATACTACTAAAAACCGGACTGAAACAACCTGTAAATGCCAGAACTGAAACCAACGCAAGTAACAAAGATTTTATTGTTCTCATAACTCAATTACTCCTGAAGTCCTAGAAATGGTATCTTGCGCAAATCAAAACTGCAGCAAAAAGTCCGTCCTTATTCAAAGAAGAATCTTTGAACCATTCAGGAACCCAAAGAAATTTTCCTTCACCACCAAATGACCACATTTCTGAGAATCTATAAAAAACACCAGCCTCTGCATTTAATGCAAAACTTGGGAAATATGAAGCATTCTGAGCTGTCTGATATCCGATTCCTGCATTTACATTAACTGGAAATTCAAACTTCCCGTAAGTTGGTTGATACAAAACCCCGAAAGTAATCGGAATCATTGTAAGGGCATTATTTCCAAGAGTAACATTAAAAGATGCACTTACTTCTCCACCTAATGCAAAATTATTTGTAAGAAATCTGTAATATCCGAGTTCTGCAGCACCACCGACATTAAGTTTATTTCCGAAATTCAAAGGAATCAAAGGCATAAGTGCAATTTTCAAATACTGATCGCCAGTTCCGTTAGCCTTATAAACATATCCATCGTCATAATCATCTGCCGCTTCATCAGCAAACAAAAAACCTGAACCGAGAAGCAAAATACACAGAAGTAAAGTAATTTTTTTCATTTTATTTCCTTATTTTAGAGTATTAATTTTACAATTTTTAGCACTTGTTTTCAATAAAACAATCATACTGTAAAAGTAGTTACGAAGAACTTACGAAAGCAACAAAAAGTGTTATATTATGAATATGGAATCTTTAGATGATTTTTGGGCACGCTTTCTCAAAGAAAACAAACTGCCCGACACTACTCCCTTTGGCGGGGAACTGACTTATGCAAACGACGAACAGGATTTTGCGTCTGTTCTGGCACTTATTCTATGCGGAAAGAAAACGGCACAATTCTCTGCTCTTGCCGGCTATCATATCGACAATGAGCCCCTTCCAC
Organism: Treponema sp.; assembly: GCA_024402565.1. Classification (GTDB taxonomy): domain Bacteria; phylum Spirochaetota; class Spirochaetia; order Treponematales; family Treponemataceae; genus Treponema_D. The sequence continues at coordinate 7,959 of JAKSTM010000046.1, forward strand.
ATAAAAGCGAATATTACGTTCTGAATAACTGGAAAGGAGAACCTGTAGCGGTAATCAAAACTATAAACGTGGAAATTCTGCCATTTGAAGAAGTAACCTGGGAAATGGCACAAAAAGAAGGCGCAGACGAAGACCTTAACGGTTTTCGAAGCCGTTATACAGAGTTTTTCCGCGAAGACTCCGACATTACAGGCTATGATTTCAGCCCCGAAATGCCGGTAGTTTTCGAAGAATTCGAAGTTATCTGGAAATCTATATAAAGCTAGAAATCCAGACAATTTTTAGTGATTTGTTTCTTCCTGGAGAATATTGCGCCAGAGAGCCCGTGGAGTTTTAGGATCTACGCCGCATTTTTCAAAGATTTCAGGAACTGTGACGAATTCAAATCCCTTTTCTTTAAGAAGAGGGATAAGTTTATCTATGGCTTCAACAGAAGCTTCATTTCCTTCCATATCGTGAAGAAGATAAATAACTCCGTCATGAGCCATGTCCAGCATACGCTTAAGACGTTCTTCTGCAGAAACTTCAGGAACCCAGTCTTCACAGCCCATACCGCAGATAAAAGGCAGATTAATGTTTTCATACATTGTATCGTTTACTGCAATAAATGGAGGACGGAAAAATCTTGGACTTACCCCGATTTTTTCTTCAATCATCTTTGTAGTGCGTGAAATTTCATCTTTTATCTGGTCTTCTGTCAGTTGATTCATAAAAGAATGAGTCCAGCTATGATTTTCGATATCACAGCCATATTCACTGCAGGCTTTCATGGCTTTTTCCGATTCAGGATTAACATTCTGCCCGATAACAAAAAATGAGCCTTTTACACCGTGCTTTTTAAGAACTTCCAACATGTGATATGTAGTTGTTGTATTTGGTCCGTCATCAAAAGAAAGTGCGCAGTACATATTAAACTGTTTTCACTCCGTCACCACTTGAACAAGAGAAGAAACCGCCGTCATGACCGATAGCTTTTGTGTAGGCTACGTTCATTTTGCCCATAAATGCATCAGCACGGTTTGTTTTCACCAGAGCGATTGCACAGCCGCCGAATCCTGCACCTGTCATACGAGCTCCGATACATCCGTCCATTTCTGAAGCCATAGAAACCAGAGTATCCAGTTCTTCACATGAAACTTCGTAATCATTTTTAAGTGATTCGTGTGATTCATAAAGAAGTTTTCCAAGTGTTTCCAGGTCATCTTTTTTAAGTGCTTCAACGGCGTCAAGAACGCGCTTGTTTTCTGTTACTACATGGCGTACACGCTTAAGGATTGTTTCGTCAGTAATTGCAGATTTGTTTGCTTCAAACTGTTCCACTGTCAGGCTGCAGAGATTTGGTACATCAACACCGGCTGCTTTAAGCATTTCAAGGCCTTTTTCGCATTCTGCACGGCGTTCATTGTATTTTGTATCTGCCAGTTCGCGCTTTTTCTTTGTATTCATTACAACGAATTTGTAGTCTCCAAGGTTCAGAGGAACATATTCGTGTTCGATTTTTGCACAATCCAAGAGTTCTGCGGAATTTGCTTTTGCAGTAGAAATAACATACTGATCCATAATGCCGCAGTTTACGTTCATGAATTCATGTTCACTCTGCTGTCCCATAAGTGCAATTTCCTTGCGGTCAATGTTGAATCCGAAAAGTTCAGAAACAGCCCAGGCAAATCCACATTCAAGTGCAGAACTAGACGAAATACCACCGGCAGATGGAATATTTGATGCAATCATCATTTCAAAACCACATGGGAATTTATATCCGCGGCGTTTCATAACTGTAAGGATACCATTCAGATAGTTTCCATAGTGATACTCTTTGTTATATGCAAAATCATCGTTAATATCGAATTCATATGCATCGTGATAGAACAAATCTTTATAGAAGATTTTATTATCATCACGCTTTCTGATAGCTACATAAAGGTAGCGGTCAATAGCAGCTGGAAAAACGTACCCGCCGTTATAATCAATATGTTCTCCGATAATGTTGATTCTTGCAGGAGCTGAGGTTACCAGAATTGGATGTGCTGATTCATGGTAAATTTTTAAATATTCTTCTTTTAATTCTTCAGGTGTAATCATAATGCTTTAAATATACTTCTATTTTCTCCAAGTAACAAGAAAAAAAATAGGATTATTCCCTGTTTCATCAAAAAAGACAAATCTGTATAATATGCGAACTATGAAAGATCAAAAAGTAATATCTTCAGAAAACAAAATGGGCACTATGCCTATTTTCAGCCTGATTATGGGCATGTCTCTTCCAATGATGTTTTCCATGCTGGTTCAGGCTTTTTACAATGTTGTAGACAGCTATTTCGTTGCAAAAATCTCAGAAAACGCCATTACAGCCGTTTCCCTGGCTTTCCCGGTGCAAAATCTTATGATTTCCTTCGGAGTTGGTACTTCTGTCGGTGTAAACGCCCTGCTTTCAATGCGGTTAGGTCAGAAACGTCAGGATGATGTAAACAAAACAGCAATGAATGGACTTTTCCTGGCTTTAGCTACTTATGCAGTGTTTGCAATTCTGGGAATATTCTTCCTGAAAACTTACTTTTACTCTCAGGTCGATATCGAAGAAATCAGAACATTGGGGCTTACATACACAAGAATCGTTCTTTTTGCAGGTTTCGGATGTTATGGTGCCATGATGTGTGAAAAGCTGCTTCAAAGCACAGGAAAATCAATGCTTTCCATGTGGAGTCAGCTGGCCGGAGCCCTTACAAACATTATTATGGACCCTATTCTGATTTTCGGAATCGGACCATTCCCTGAAATGGGAATTGCCGGTGCTGCATGGGCTACAGTTCTAGGACAGATAATTGCAATGACTATTGCATTCATTTTGAACATCAAATTCAATAAAGACATTCACTTTGAGTTCAAATACTTTTTCCGCCCCGACATCAAAATTATCGGACAGATTTACCGTGTTGGAATTCCTTCTATTATCCTTAGTTCTATTACATCTTTCACAACAGCGCTTATTAACAAAATCCTGTTCACATTCAGTTCAACTGCAATCGCTGTATATGGTATTTATTTCAAGCTGAACAGTATTATCTTTATGCCGGTATTCGGACTAAACAGCGGTATCGTTCCAATCATTGCTTTCAACTACGGGGCAAAAAATTACAAACGACTTACCTCTTCTATCAAAACAGGTCTTTCTATTGCCGTAGGAATCATGGCCTTAGGAACCCTTATTTTTGAAGTATTCCCAGCCCAGCTTCTTAAAATATTTGAAGCAAGTGAAGAAATGCTTTCTATTGGAGTTCCTGCAATGCGGATCATTGCCTCTTCGTTCATAGGAGCTGCAATCGCCATTGTTCTGGGCTCAGTATTCCAGAGTCTTCAAAGCGCAATGCTGAGTATGATAGTATCTGTTTGCCGTCAGGTTCTGGTCCTTCTTCCTGCGGCATACCTTCTTTCCCTTACCGGAAATGTAGACAATATCTGGTTCTGTTTCCCTATTGCCGAAATTATGTCCATTGGTCTCAGCCTGATTTTCTACGCAAAAGTTTATAAACAGAAGATTCTTCCATTGAAGTAAAAAAGTTGCTAAACTTATTCTCATGGAAAAGAAAACCTACATTATCGGTCACAAAAACCCGGATACTGACTGCGTTGTAAGTGCAGTAGCCTATGCAAAATTAAAAGAGCTTCTGGGGTTCAAAAACTATGTTGCGGCCCGCGCCGGGCATTTGAACCCTCAGACCGATTATATTTTCAAAAAGTTTAATGTACCAAGTCCTGAATATCTTCCAAATCTTATGCCTAAAGTTGAGCATTTTATGCCGGATTTGGATTATTCCGTAAGGGACGATGCTTCAGTCTGGAGCGCCATCGGCAAAATGGAAGACTTTGAAAGAGTGCGCGTTATTCCTGTAACTGATTCAGAAGGGAAATATCACTCAATCCTCCATTACACTCACTTTACAAAAAACCTTCTGAGCGTTCTGAACCCGGTAAAACGCACACCAATTACAACATCAATTGGAGCCATTGCAAAAACCCTTAATGCACAGCCTATTGTTGTCCATAATGAAGACGAAATTTTCAAAGCCTCGATTCTGGTTGGTGCCGCCCACGCAGAAAGCTTTGCAAAAAAAATCAAAGAACACGAAAGCGAAAATATTGTTGTAATTGCTTCTGACCGCGAAAGCATTCATGAACTTTGTATCAACGCAAAAATAAAGCTTCTCATTCTTTCTTCTAACTATGTTCTTGGAAAAGAACTGCGCCAGAAAGCAGAAGAAAACGGCGTTTCGGTTGTTATCAGCCCTTATCCTGTAGCTGCCACTTCCATGATGATTGCCTACTCAACACCGGTTTCGGTAATGAGCGACAAATCAATTCCTGCTGTTCACAAAAATGATACAATCACAAAAATCAGACCGGCTCTCAAAGCATCTCCTTGTCACTGTCTTCCAGTAGTTGATGATGACGGAAAACTTATAGGGCTCATTTCTGAACATGACATCAACATGGAACCAAAGGTGGATGCAATTCTTGTAGACCACAACGAAATCAGTCAGGCCTGTGACGGCATTGAAAATATCCGCATTCAGGAAATCATTGACCACCACAGACTTGGCAACATGCCTACAAAATATCCTATTACTTTTGTAAACAAACCTATCGGTTCAACTTCTACAATCATTACCCTGCTCTATCAGGAAAACAAGATTTCCATTCCAAAAGAAATTGCAAGTCTTCTTCTTTGCGGAATCATGTCCGACACACTTATTCTGCAGTCTACAACAACTACAGACACAGACCGTGACATTGCTGAATATCTTTCTAACATTACAAACCTGGACTGGCAGGAACTTGGAAAAGAAATTCTTGAAGCCGGAAGCCGCATTGCGGGACGAAGCCCTGAAAGTGTTGTTCATCAGGATATGAAAGAATACACAGAAGGAAAACTTGTTTACACAATCAGCCAGATTGAAGTTGGAAACACAAACGAAATCCTTTCAAAAAAAGCAGATTATTTCGAACAGCTTTCCATGGAAAGAAAAAGCCGCAAAGGACTTTTCGCAGCCCTTCTGGTTACAGACATTACAAAACTTTCAAGCATTCTTCTTATAGATGCTGATGAAAAATTTGAATCTGCCCTTACCTTCCAGAAAATGGAAGATAAAATTTATTATCTTAAGGATGTTGTTTCCCGCAAAAAGCAACTTGTTCCAATGATTACCGAACAGATTGCAAATGCAGGTTTGTAACACTAAAATGAAAAATATGAACGCACACGGAACTCAGACAAACGACAATCACGCAGCTCTGTGGCACGGCCGTTTTCAGGACGGACCTGATGCCGAAGCAGTAGCTTTTGAAACTTCCATCCATGTTGATGAACGCATGGCCCTGGATGATATTAACGGCAGCATTGCACACGCAAAAATGCTGGCTCACGTAAAACTCATTTCTGACGATGAAGCAGACCAGATTGTAAAAGGACTTGAATCTATCAAGGCTGACCTTGAATCTGGAGCTCTTGCCATTGATTATTCAGCAGAAGACATCCATTCTTTTGTTGAAGCAACACTCACAGACCGCATCGGGGAGGCTGGAAAAAAAGTTCACACAGGACGCAGCCGAAACGACCAGGTTTGTCTTGATGAACACCTTTACCTTAAACGCATTATTCCGGAACTTCAGGCTTCCCTCAAAACTTTAATTGCAGCCCTTGTAAAAATTGCAGAAGAAAACCTGAACACACTTATGCCGGGCTTCACACATATGCAGCATGCCCAGCCTGTAACTCTGGCACACCACGTTTGCGCCTGGGCCTGGATGCTTGTCCGCGACATTGACCGCCTTTCTGACTGCCTCAAGCGCATTGACTACTCTCCTATCGGAGCCTGTGCCCTTGCCGGAAGCGGACTTCCTTTGGACCGCCAGTATGAAGCAGACCTTCTGGGATTTGCAAACGTAACACAGAACTCACTGGACACAGTTTCCGACAAGGACTTCTTCCTGGAAACCGCAAACTGTCTTTCTATTATACAGATGCACCTTTCACGCTTCAGTGAAGAAGTTGTGCTCTGGAACACTGTAGAATTCGGCTTCATCGAACTTTCAGAAAAATGGTCTACAGGTTCTTCAATCATGCCTCAGAAAAAGAATCCTGACTTTGCAGAACTTATCCGCGGAAGAACCGGAAAAGTTTACGGAAATCAGTTTGCTCTTTTAACAATGATGAAAGGTCTTCCACTTGCCTACGACCGCGACATGCAGGAAGACAAGGAACCATTGTTCGATTCAATCGATACAGTTCTTTCATGTGTACGCGTATTCACATACATGATTTCAACTGCTTCATGGAACAAAGACCGCATGGCTTCCCTCTGTGACGGCGGCTACCTGAATGCAACAGACATTGCAGACTACCTTGTTCGCAAAGGCATGCCTTTCCGCACCGCCCATGGAGTTTCTGCCCGCTGTGTACGCCGCGCCATCGACAAAGACTGTCGCCTTGACGACCTTAGTCTTGAAGAAATGCGCGCAGAATCAGAATTAATCGAAGAAGACATCTTTGAAAAAATCACACCGGAAGGATGTGTAAAAATCAGAAAAACAATCGGTGGTCCTGCTCCTGAAAGAGTAATGGAACAGATTAATTCTTTAAAACAACTGATAAACGAATAAAACATTTGAAAAATGCGGGGACCACCCGAAAAAAAGGCATTTATTTTAAAGGAGATATATAAATGAAAAAATCACTTTTTGTTATTTGTGCAGTTGCAATCGCACTTTCAACAATCGGATGTTCAAAAAAGGACAAACCTGCAGCAGCTGCTACTGATGCAGTTTCAGCTCTCAAAGCACGCGGAACTTTCGTGCTTGGTCTTGATGCTTCTTTCCCACCACTGGGATACACAGACGATGACGGAACTATCGTAGGTTACGACATTGACCTGGCAAAAGAAGTTGCAAAACGCATGGGCGTTTCATTCAAAGCTCAGCCAATCGACTGGGATGCAAAAGAAATGGAACTTAACACAAACAAAATCGACTGTATCTGGAACGGATTCACAATCACAGAAGAACGCAAAGAAGCCCTTTCTTTCACAGCTGCTTACCTGAACAACGAACAGGTTCTTATCGTTCGTGCTGATTCAGGAATCAAAACTCTTGCAGACATGAAAGGAAAAGTAGTTGGACTTCAGTCTGGATCTTCAGCACAGGAAGCTGTTGAAGCAAACGAAGCATTTGCAGCATCTGTAAAAGACACAGTTTACTATAAAGAAAATGTATCTGCTCTCAACGACCTGGAAATCGGCGGTGTTGACGGTGTTGTAATGGATTCAGTTGTTGGTGCTTATGCTATCAAAACAACAGGCAAAAATTTCGTAATCGTTTCTGAAGCTTTGGCTAACGAAGAATACGGAATCGGATTCAGAAAGTCTGAACCAGAACTCCGCGATGCAGTATGGAAGATTCTTAAAGAAATGCAGGCAGACGGAACAGTTGCAAATATCTGCTCAAAATGGTTCTCACAGGACATTTCTGTAATCAAATAATCAATCAGTAAATACTGACAAAGCCGGTCACCTGCCCTGCAGCGACCGGCTTTTTTATTACTTATTATCTATTACTTATTAATTCTTACCTCTTACCTATTATTTATTACTTATTACCTATTAATTCTTATCTATTCTCTATATACTTATCTTATGTCACCTCGTTATGTAAAAATGATCCACGCCATGTTCAAAGGCTGTGGAGTTTCACTGGAAGTTTTTTTCCTTACACTTTTGTTTGCTATTCCGCTCGCCCTTCCAATTGCATATGGAAGAATGTCTAAAAACAAATTCCAATCGGGAATTACAAATGTTTTTCTTCTGATTATTCGCGGAACCCCATTAATGCTTCAGCTTCTCATTGTTTATTTTGGACCAGGACTTTTTATCAACTGGCTGAACAAAACATTCGGAGCAGGAATCACTTTCCGCTGGCCACGCTTTGTGGCTGCTATTGTTGCTCTTTCAATCAACTATTCCTGCTACTTTGCTGAAATTTATCGCGGAGGAATTGAATCAATTCCGAAGGGACAATATGAAGCCTCTAAAGTACTGGGATACACTCCACGTCAGACTTTTTTCTTTGTTGTTCTTCCACAAGTCATAAAACGAATTATTCCTGCAATGGGAAATGAAGTAATCACTTTAGTAAAAGATACTGCCCTGGTTTCTGTAATCGGTGTCATGGAACTTCTTATGGTTGCAAAAGAGCGCCAAAGTGCACTTTTCTCTTTCTGGCCATTATTCATTGCCGGTATTTTCTATTTTGTCATGAACTGGGTTGTTGCTGAAGCATTTAAACTAATTGAAAAGAAACTTGATTACTATAAATAGGAATTATCATGAGCGAAATAATCACTGTAGAAAACTTAAAGAAAACTTTCGGAAATACTGAAGTAATCAAAGACGTTTCATTTTCGGTAGAAAAAGGAGAAGTCCTTGGAATTATCGGACCGTCCGGTTCCGGAAAATCCACAATTCTCCGTTGTATTTCCCACCTGGAAACAATAACTGACGGTTCCATCAGCATTTGCGGAAAATATTTGGTAAAAAACGGAATTTATGCACCAAAAAAAGAATTACCTGGGATCATGCTTAATGCAGGTCTTGTATTCCAGAATTTCAATCTTTTCCCTCATTATTCCGTCCTCAAGAATGTCACTGACCCACAGATTCGTGTTTTAAAACGATCAAAAGAAGAAGCAGAAGCCATTGCTCATGAACTTTTAGCCCGTATGGGACTTTCTGCAAAAGAAAATAACTACCCTTGCGAGCTTTCCGGCGGTCAGCAGCAGCGAGTTTCTATTGCACGAGCCCTGGCATTAAAACCAGAAGTTCTTCTTTTTGACGAACCAACTTCTGCCCTGGACCCGGAACTTACAGGCGAAATTCTTGCAGTCATAAAGGACCTGGCCGCAGAAAAGATGACAATGGTAGTTGTAACTCACGAAATGTCCTTTGCACGTGACACTTCAAATCATATTATTTTTATGGATGGTGGTGTTATTGTTGAAGAAGGAGCACCGGAAAATGTTATTAATTCTCCTAAGGAAGAAAGAACAAAACAGTTCCTTTCCCGGTTTAATAACTAGGAGTATAAGGGCATTTAACCCTTGAATATCGTGAAAAATTCCTATAAAATATCATCTCAAACTCAATATGGGTTTATTATGCCCATTGATTAATAGTAAAATTCAGAACTCGCAAGAGCTCTGTGGAGGAATAAATGGTCAAAATCAGACTTAAGAGATTTGGTACTAAAAAACGTCCTTTCTACCG
>JAKSTM010000047.1 GCA_024402565.1 Treponema sp.
AGGCTCCTAAGGGAGAAGAAATGGCACATCCAAACGCACGCTTCACAGCACCAGCTGGACAGTGTCCATGTATCGCAAAAGAATGGGAAGATCCAAAAGGTGTTCCTATCAGCGCTATCCTCTTCGGTGGACGCCGTCCATCAACTGTACCACTCGTACACCAGAGCCGCAACTGGAACCACGGTGTATTCCTCGGTTCTATCGTAGGTTCAGAAATCACAGCTGCTTCTACAATCAATGCAGACGAAGTTGGTAAGATCCGCCGTGACCCATTCGCAATTCTTCCATTCTGTGGATACAACATGGGTGACTACTTCCAGCACTGGGTAAACGTAGGTGCTTCTGCAAAAGATCAGGACAAACTTCCTAAGATCTTCTACGTTAACTGGTTCCGCAAGGACGAAAACAATGCAGACCTTCCAGGTGGATTCATGTGGCCAGGATACGGTGACAACTCACGTGTTCTCGCTTGGATCTTCGACCGCTGTGACGGAAAAGACAATGCTGTTGAAACACCAATCGGATACATGCCAAAAGAAGGTGCTATCAACACAGACGGTCTCGCAGACTACTACAAGAAGACACTTCCAGAAATCCTCAAAGTTGACGTTGAAGGATGGAAGAAAGAACTTAAAGATGTACGTGAAAACCACTACACAAAATTCGGTTCACATCTTCCAAAGGAACTCAGCGCTATCCTTGATGATATCGAAAGTCGCCTGAACGCATAGTTAAGTAGCAAGTCATAAGGCTTGCGAACATATCCCCGTTGGAATTATTCCGGCGGGGATTTTTTTTTGTGAATAACGGTGATTGAGCTTGTCGAAATTATCGTTATTCACATTTGTAATATGGTGTTAAACCTGTCAATATTACAGAATTTGCCGTTTTGTCAAAATAAAAAAACGTTATTGAAAATAATAGAATTCATTTGGAGATTTTTGAGATAAGGGTGTATAATAGAGTTATTAGAGATAATGTTTATGAATAAGCAAATTATTAAAAAGAGAAAATTATTCAGCTATGTTTCGATTTTTGTTCTTTGTGTAGGTTCATTATTTGGTGCTGTATACCGTTGTGCAAAACTTGTTGAAAAAAATTATTTGGAACAGCTTGAACAGAACCTTGAAGACGTAGCATTCCAGATTTCTCAGTCATTACGTGAGCAGATAGAGATTCGTTATGAGCTATTAAAAAGTGTTGCTATACGATTTGATATTGAGCCGGAAAAACGTTTGGAAAATTTGTACATGTTTGAGCCGGTTACAGATGCATTCCGTCTTGTTCGAATTGGCTTTTGTGATAAAAACGGTATTTCTCATGCTACCAGTGGGTTTTCGGCAGATCTCCGTTTCCGTGAGTTTTTTAAAAGAGGAATGAACGGGGAAACTTATATCAGTGATGTTTTACAGGATGCCATGGACGAAAATCACGATCATGTTACAGTTATGTCTATGCCTATTCATAATCGTGCAGGGGAAATTGACGGAATTGCTGCCATCACTTATAAAACAGAATACTTAAGTGATGATATTTCTTCAGAAATTTTCGAAGGGGTTGGGGCTACTATTGTTATTAGTGAAAACGGAATAGTAAATATAAGTTCTAATGAATCCTTAATAAATATTCACGATAATCTTTTTAATAAGCTTTTCGAAAATATGAAAGATGAAAATATTTCACGAACTGAAATTGTAAATAGAATTATTGGGGGAAATTATAGAGAGCGGAATAATTATTTCACTTTAATTTTTGGAAATAAAGAATATTACTATGATGTAGAACCTGTAAATATTATGGGAGAAAAGCATGTATGGTATGCAATTTCGCTTGTTCCAAAAGAATATTTTGCAGCTCGTTTCCGACCAACAAAAGTAAATCTTTACCGCATGCTTATGTTTGTTTTGATTTTTGGTCTTGTTTCAATTTTCCTGGTAGAAGTTGTTTCAATGCATCAGAGAAGCTTAACAAACCGTATGGCTTATGTTTCACCTTTGACAGGCGGGCCAAATACAAATCAGTTCTTTAACATTTTAAAGCGTAATGAAATTTCAGACGGGTTCATGGTATACATGAATATTGAAAACTTTACAAATACATCACTTGCCATCGGAAAGGGAAGAAGTAACAAACTGTTAAAGAGTACATGGAATTTACTGGCATTGGAAGAAAGATCAGATGATTTGTTCTGTCATAACCAGAAAGATTCTTTCCTGCTTTACTTTGGAAATATAAACGAAGAAACTCTGGAAAAGCGACTGGAGTTACTTCGTGATATTATTCATGACGAAGCTATTTCGGAACATATTTCCTGGGTTAATGCTCATTTTGGAATTTACAAAATTAGGAAAGCAAATCGTCTGGAAGATGCAAGTCATAAAGCTGAAATTGCGGCACATGATGTACATCCTGATTCAAAGTGTTTTGCATATTTTGATGATAAAAAACAGAAACGTCAGATTGAACTTCAGAAACTTGAAGATCATTTTGATGAAGCTTTGAATGCTCGTGAATTTGAAATATATTTCCAGCCAAAATATAATTCGGCAGAAAAGAGACTTACAGGTTGTGAAGCTCTGGTTCGCTGGAATTATAAAGGCAAAAAAATGGTTTCGCCTGGCGAATTTATTCCGATGCTTGAGCGTACAGGAAAAATTGTAAAGCTGGACGAATATATTTTTGAGCGGGTTTGCGAATATCAGTCAAACTGGAAAAAGTCCGGTCTTAAAATTGTTCCGGTATCTGTAAATATCAGTAAGGCTACTTTGTTTCTGGACAACATTGAAGAATATTATTGTTCGATTCTGGAGCGGCATGATTTGACCACACGAGAAATTCAGCTTGAAGTTACAGAAACTCTTGTTTCAACAAGTGGAAGTATGGCAAACCTTTTGAATCGTTTCCGCGACCGTGGTTTCAAAATTCTTATGGACGACTTTGGTACAGGTTACACCGCTCTTTCAACTTTGAACCTGCAGTGTTTCGACACACTTAAGATGGATAAGAGCCTTATCGATGGAATTGAAAATGACTTTGGTCAGGATCTTCTGGCTGGTGTTATTGAAATGACAAAGAAACTTGGTTATTACATTACTGCAGAAGGGGTAGAGACAGAAGAACAGTTCCTGTTCCTTAAGGCACTGGAATGTGATGATATTCAGGGCTTCTTGTTCTCAAAACCTTTACCAGCAAACGAATTTGCTTTGAGAATTGAAACCCCGATTCATCCGGCCGCTTAAATTAATTCGAAATCTGCGCCGTTTTCTGTGCAGCTGTCTTTACCAATAAAGACGCGACAGGAACCGGCTTCGCTAACGAATTCATTATTAATGTTCCAGAATCGGAACATTTCTTCTGTGATTTCAAAAGAAACATCTTCACACTGGCCTGGTTCCAGTGTGATTTTTTTAAATCCTTTAAGCTCACGTACAGGTCGTACTACACTTCCAAAACAGTCACAAAGATACATTTGTACGGTTTCTGTGCCTTTACGATTTCCTGTATTTTTAACAGTAACAGTTGCTGTTATTCTGCTGTCTTTGCTTAGGCGGTTAGAAGAAAGTGAAACAGGACTGTATTCGAAGTCTGTATAGGTTAGTCCAAATCCGAAAGGATAAAGGTTTCTGTCTATCTGGTCGATGTATCCCATGCAGAATGTTTGTTCCAGTGTTCCATTATTCGGGCGGCCTGAACGGAATCTGTTGTAATGTGCTGGTTCCTGTCCGGTTGTATACGGAAAACTCATTGGAAGGCGTCCACCTGGTTCGCACTTTCCAAAAAGAACGTCAGCTATTGCATTTCCTGTTTCTGCTCCCGGATACCACATGTACATTACAGCTTTTGAAAGACTGGAAACTTCCTGAAGTTCCAGAGGGCGGCCTGCAAAGATGAGCGTTATAATATTTTTATTTACCTTGTTTACGGCTCTCAAAAGCTCAAGCTGTTCTTCCGGAATTACTATTCGTGAACGGCTTGCCGCTTCTCCAGTCATCTGCTGATGTTCTCCAAGGCACATTACTACAGTGTCCGACTTTTTTGCAGCTTTTACTGCTTCTTTTAAAAGCTTCTTTTTAAGTTCGTCATCATGTGTGAAGCGAACCCAGTTTTTGTATTTAAAATCATGCCCCAGAATCTGGCTTCCTTCACAGAATGCTGCAGAAAAAGAAACGTCGTTATTTTTCAATAGAGAAGAAATACCTTCTTCGATGCTTACCATTTTGGAAGGATCAGTAGGGAAAGACCATGAGCCAAAAACTTCATGGCTTTTTGCGAAAGGCCCTATGAAAGCAATTTTCTGTTTTTTTGAAGCATCAAGTGGAAGTATGGAATCATTTTTCAAAAGAACAAAACTTTCACATGCGGCTTTTCGAGCAAGTTCTCTGTGTTCTTTACATAAACAAAGTCTTTCTTGTTCCTGTTGATTTGCATCTTTGTATGGGTTTTCAAAAAGGCCAAGTTCGTTTTTAAGTTTGAGAATTCGCCATACGCATTCATCAATCTGACTTTCGGAAATTTTTCCGTTTTTAACTAATTCTGGAAGTCCACGAATGTATGAAAGACTCATCATATCGATGTCTACAGTGGCATTTATAGAAAGCTCGGCCGCCTGGTCAGGATCTTTTGCTATTCCATGCGGTACCAGTTCTTTTAAGGCGCCGTAGTCGGAAATAAGGACTCCATTGAATCCCCATTCATTTCGAAGGAGATCTTTCATAAGCCATTTATTTGCAGTAGATGGCACCTGGTTCAGGGTGTTAAAACTTGTCATTACAAGTTTAGCGCCCGTATCAATTGATTCTTTATAGGCTGGCAAATAACTCTGGCGTAATGTACGTTCTGAAAGTTCCACTGTATCATAGTCCCGGCCTGCTTCTGCGCCACCATAAGCGGCGAAATGTTTAATACAGGAAGCCAGCTGTCCTTTGTCTTTAATGTCTTTTCCTTGGTAGCCGCGAACCATAGCCGCATTCATTTTCCCATTAAGAAATGGGTCTTCTCCTGTGCTTTCCATAACGCGGCCCCATCTGGCATCGCGGCATAAATCACACATTGGACTAAAGGTCACGTGAATGCCTGCTGCGGCGCCTTCACGGGCTGCTGCGGCGGCACATTTTTCAGAAAGCTTTGGATTAAAGCTTGCGCCTTGTCCTAAAGGAACCGGGAAAATAGTTTCATATCCATTAATAATATCCAGCATGAAAATCTGAGGAATATGATGAGGCTGCTTTTCCATGAGCCTGTCTTGAAGTTTCTTTAATTTATCAGCACCACTGATACTTAAGATAGAACCTGCACGAAGAAGTTCGTCATCTGTTGCCTTGAAATAATCCAGGCCGCCTGTTGTTAATGCATCATCGTCACCGTAAAAAAGTCCTGAAACCTGGAGCATTTGTCCAACTTTTTCTTCAAGACTCATATCTTCTAAAAGTGATTTTAAATTGTCTTCTGTCATAAAAATCAGTTTATCCTTTCTAAAGTTTTTAGAATATAAAAATATTCTATAAGCGACAACAGTGTTTTTTAAAAGTACAAAATATTCTCTATAGTACATAATATAATTCTTGATATAATGAATATAGAAGGAGACATAATTTATGCTTTCAGAGAACGATTTTGCAGGATATCTTTTTGGTCATTTTATTGGGGAACAAAACGGCAGTGGTGAACAGATTTATTTTGCTGTTAGTGAAGACGGACTTCATTTTAAAGACTTGAATGGGGGAAAACCTGTTCTTGTTAGTGATGTTGGTGAAAAAGGTGTCAGAGATCCATTTTTATACCGCTCAAAAGAAGGTGACAAATTTTTCCTGGTGGCAACTGATTTAAGTATTTTTAATAGAGGCGGATGGGTAAAAAACGAACAGGGGTATTATGATGCTTCCACCACAGGCAGTCCTTATCTTGTTCTGTGGCAGAGTACTGATCTGGTTAATTGGGGTGAACCTAAACTTATAAAAGTTGCTCCTGAAAATGCTGGAATGGCCTGGGCTCCCGAAATGATTTACTGTGATGAAATCGGGGAATACGTTATTTTCTTTGCTTCAAGTATCATGAATCCGGAAACAAAAATGAAAATAAAACCAAATGCCATCTATTATGTTACTACTAAAGATTTTGAAACTTTCAGTGAAACAAAATTGTTCATTGACTGCCAGAATGGTCGTGAAATTATAGATACAACTGTTTTAAAAATTGGAGACTGGTATTATTCGGTTTCGAAAGATGGTGATAATGCAGAAGCAGACGGTGCTATCCTGATAATGAAAACAAAAAATCTTCTGGATTATAAATCATGGCAAAAGGTTCTGGATTTAGACGAGCTGGGACTTGATCTGACTGGAAAGAAATGTACTACCCTGACAAATACAAGTCTTGAAGGTCCTGAACTTTTTAAATTCAATAGAAAAGACTGGAAGAATCCACAGGTTCTTGAATATGGATTAATTGCCGATCAATATATGGCAGGTGCTGGGTATCTTCCTTTGGTGACAACAGATATTGAAGATTCAAAAAACGAACGGGGTTCATGGAAACTTCTTGCTGATGATGAATATTCCTTTGATAAATTAAAAAAACGTCATGGAACTATTTTGAATATTACAAAACAGGAACTTGAGTATCTTAAAAAAGCATATAAATAAAAATATAAATTTAAAAATAGAGAGGAAAAAATAATGGCTATGAATGAACGTCCTGAAGTGAAAGCGGTAGAAGGCGGAAAAACTTTTGAATATACCTTTGAGTCTTTCAAGTTAAAGGCTTTTATTCCGGAAAATACAATCGAAGGAAAAGTAAATAATTATACATTCCGTCAGCCTTTACTTCTGGTTTTTGAAGAAAAACCAATGGGAATGACAGAAGCAGTTGCTTTTGCAAAAAAGACTGGACTTTCTAAAGTTGCTGCAGATGTAGACGGTACAGTTTTCTTTATTTATCCAACTTGTGATGGTGGTTGGAAAAACGCAGGTATAAATCTGTATCAGGAAATCATTGCCAACGTAAAAATGCACCCTGAATATAACGATAACATTGTGGAACTGAATAACTTCTTCACCAGACAGTTTGAAGGTTATTTCCTTCGTGGCGCAATTTTCCGTGCTGATATTTACAGTTATGGGGAATCTGCTGATTTCGTGGCAAAAAATCTCCTTAAGAAAATTGATGGTCAATATCTTTGGGGACCTGGCGAAATTACTCCGGCTATGGTTTCTATGGAAAGACTTTCAGTTATGCCTGAAGTTGAGAGAAACGATATTGCGGTTCTTAGCGTAGGTAATTCTGCAGAAATCAATTCAGTGTTCGCACAGGCTTGTTGTAAAAATCTCCTTATAAAAGAAAAAGCTGATTATTACGGAGATTTCAAAAGCTTTGTTCGCAATTTCAAAATGTGGTGTGGAAATATGGAAATTGAGCCGGATTTTGAAAA
The DNA here is from genome assembly GCA_024402565.1 of Treponema sp. Taxonomy (GTDB): domain Bacteria; phylum Spirochaetota; class Spirochaetia; order Treponematales; family Treponemataceae; genus Treponema_D. The sequence continues at coordinate 7,427 of JAKSTM010000047.1, forward strand.
ACTGAATATGGTGGAAGAATCGGGTATCGTAGAAGTAAAAACATCTCCGGAAAATAAGTTTGTAAAAACACCAACTCATAAAGCCGGATATTTTGCTTATTACAATAAAGGACTTTTTGATAATGGGCCGGCACCTCTTTTAATGGGACATCATGGTGGCGGAGATACAGCAATGTTCCTGACCTTTGTTTCCGGATGGTGGGAAATCTGTCATAAATATAATTTCCTTTACGTTGCAATTGATGATCATCTTTCTTTTCCTGCTTCAGAAATTATGCAGATTATCGAAGGCGTAAAGAAACGCTATAACGTTGATTCTGATCGAATCTATGCTACAGGTTTCTCTATGGGAAGTGGAAAGACATGGGATTTGTATTGTGAATATCCTGAACACTTTGCAGGCTTCGCACCGGCAAGTGCTTTATTCCCGATAAAAGAAAATGTATGGGGAAAAAGTCTTTCTGACGATATCAATTTTGATACTCCAAAACTAATTTTCTATTCAGGCGGCGAATGTTCTCCACTTCCAGAATTACCAGGTCAAAATGAAACTTGTCTTGACCGTATTCAGTATATGGCAGGTACAAATAAACTGAAAAAAGCGGAAGAAATAAAAGCTTTGAAATTTTCTGAAAAGGATTCCTGGGCTGAAAAGTTTTATGGCGTAAAGGCAGACAGAGTAGAAGTGGTTCATAATGAATCACGAAACAGTGATTTAACCATTCGTTATTTTGAAAGTGAGGACGGGGTAGTTCGCACAGCTCTTGCAAGTGTTGGTGGCCAGGAGCATGAATGTCGTCAGCATACAAATGAAGAAGCATGGAAATTTATCAGTCAGTTTAAGAAATAATTAGTTGGATATTTTAAGTTATGAAAAAAGATTTTAATATCCGGCCTGTAAAGCTGGAAGATGCTGAAAGAATCCTTGAAATTTATTCATATTACATTCTGGAAACTGCTATTACATTTGAAATCGAAGTTCCATCACTTAAAGATTTTGAAGAACGAATTCAGAATATATCAAAAAAGTTTCCATATTTTGTCTGCGAAATTCCAGATGAAGAAAATCTTGGAAAACAGAAAATAATTGGATATGTTTATGTTCATGAATATTCTGAACGTGAAGCTTATAACTGGACAGTAGAAACTTCGATTTATGTAGATAAAGATGAACGCTGTTCAGGATGCGGTAAACTTTTGTATGAGGTTTTGGAAAAGGAACTTTCTAAACGTGGCATTATAAATATGCTGGCAGGAGTTGCTTTCAACGAAAAAGAAGATGAATATCTTACACATGACAGTTTTAAGTTTCACAACAAAATGGGATTCAAAACAGTGGGGCATCTTGAAGCGGTTGGTAAAAAATATGACCGCTGGTACGATATTCTATGGATGCAAAAAAGACTTGACTAGTGAATGTTTATTCACTAAACTTTAAATAAAGTGAATGTCCGTTCACTTGCTTAAATCGATATCTTCATTAAACAAGTTATCGCTGGCACTGGAGAGAGTGTTTATAAAGGACCATGCCCTGTTTTGCGTGAGAAATCTTAGCGGAGCAGGGTTTTGTCTTTTCTATTAAAAGGGACCAGTTTCGGCAATTGTTTTATGGAAAACACAAAATCTAAATATCTCTTCGAAGCCTTACGTTTGTTTGGTGAACGTGGTTTTGATTCTGTAAGTATGAAAGACCTGGCAAAAGCAGTAGGTCTTGTTCCGTCGGCATTGTATAAGCATTTTGCAAATAAACAGGCGCTTTATGATGGAATTGTGGAGTTATATAAAGCAGGGTATGCAAAAAATATGCAGAACCTGAAAGTAGACTTCGCAGATCGGTTAGAAGAGAAAGAAAGTCTTGCTCAAATAACAGAAGAAGAACAAATTCTTCTGGCGAAAAATCTTTTTCAGAATGCATTACATAATGAATGGGCCAGAAATTTCAGAAAGTTCATGACCGTTGAACAGTATCATAATCAGGAACTGGCAGAGCTTTATGATAAAACTTATTATAAAGATCAAGTTAAGCAGCATGGTGCGTTTTTCAGAATATTAATGGATGCAGGGAAAATGAAAGAAGGAAATGAATATTTCCTTGCACTCCAATATATTTCAATATTGAATCTTTTGATTTGTATGTGCGACCGTGAACCAGAACAGGAAGAATGGGCCCTGGAAGAACTTGAAAAACATGTAAAAGAGTTTAATAAAAATTACCGAATTGGTTAGCGGCGGTTATGTGATAAAAAAGCTTCCTGTGAAACTTCTTCTATTTCATTCCATAAAAGGATTGCACAGGTAGTTTGAATATTTTCTTCTACGAGAATTTCTTTTTCTACGTTGAAAGGTACATTCTGTTTAATGTTTGTTGCGCAAACCGTTCTTTCGGTTGGTTTTTTGTATCCGATCTTTTCCGATGAACTGGTATCTGCAAGTGCTATGTGAAGTGCTTTCATGTCTATATTGGAAGAAACAGAAAATGAAATCTTTATTTTGTCTCCAATAATAGGTGTGTTTCCGTGGAAAAAGAGGGAAATATCAACTTCGGTTTGGTAATTAATGGGATCAGCAAAAAGATTTGTACTTCCATTCTGGATTGGGTAAGATTTTGAAAGAGTTCTTTCATTAAGCAACTTTGATAAGTTTATTGTCCATTGCTTTGTTTTTGTACGTGGACCATTGTTGTTTTTCAGCCATTTTCTTCGGATTCTTTTGAAATATTCATCATTGTATTCTTCATGAAAATGACCAAGAGTCAGCCATCTTTTACAAGCTTTTATGTATTTAATTCCAAACATGCAAAAGAAAACAAACCATGCCAGGGATAAAAGAATTGAAAGGGTGTTACCAAATTTTACCTGGATATTTCCAGGAATAATTCTTGGTAAGAAAGAAACAAAAAGAACAGTGGGGAATACAAAGGCTATACCAAATACGAAGCAGATAGCAAGTACTTTTATCGGCATAAAAAAAATAGTTCCAAGTCCTTCATCTTTTTTCATTATTAATCCCTCATTGTTCTGTAGAAAAATAAAAAAACTTCTGTTTCATAAACGTTCTATGGTAAAGGAATCTATGAAACAGAAGTTTTGTTTTATCAAATGGTCCCTGAGCCTGTCGAAGTGGCTAAAGGACACATCTGCTTTTTTGATTTCAGATTATGTTAAGAATCTGAAAATCTTTATGCGTTTGCAAGAATACTTTTGATGTCAGCTTCGATTGCATCACAAAGAGTTGCTGCATCTTTTTTAGCTGCAGCCAGGTCACCGTTTGTAACTGGTGCAACAGAGTTAATGTAGAACTTAATCTTTGGTTCTGTTCCAGAAGGACGGGCAGAAACGATTGTACCGCCATCCAGGAAGAACTGAAGAACGTTTGATTTTGGAAGTCCATAAGGAGTTTTGTTTGCTGGATTTGCAGGATCAAATTCAACAGATTCCTGAACGTCGCGAATCTTAACAACTGTTTTTCCACCAAGAGTTTTAAGTCCTTCTGTGCGGAGTTTTGTCATAATACCTTTCATTGTTTCTACACCGCTTGAACCAAGGAATTCCTGGCTGATTGCACGGTCTTCGAAATATCCGAATTCTTTGTAGAGTTCATCAAGGTGTTCAAGAATTGATTTTCCTTTGCTTGCCCAGTACATTGTCATTTCAGCACACATTGCAGCAGCTGAAATACCGTCTTTGTCCATTACATCGCGTTCAACTTTGTATCCGTATGATTCTTCCAGTCCGAATACGTAATTTTTTGTTCCCTTTGCTTCAAAGTCTGCTTCAACTGCAGCAATCCATTTGAAACCTGTAAGGCATTCCATCATTTCTGCACCGTATTTTTTACAGATGTAATCTCCGAAAGGTGAAGTTACGATAGAGCGGATTACTGTTGGGTTAGCTGGCATTGTTCCGAATTCTTTGCGTGAAAGAAGAACGTAGTCCATAAGAAGAGCACCCATCTGGTTTCCTGAAAGGAGAACCCAGTTTCCGTCTTTGTCTGGGAATGCTGTACCAAAGCGGTCTGCATCAGGGTCAGTTGCCATAACACAGTTTGCATTTTCTTTCTTTGCCAGTTCTACTGCAAGAGTAAGGGCTGGTTTTTCTTCTGGGTTTGGTTTTACAACAGTTGGGAAGTTTCCGTCTGGTTTTGCCTGTTCTGGAACTGTGATAACGTTAAGTCCTAAATCACCAAGAACTTTTGTTACATGCATTCCACCAGTTCCGTGAAGTGGTGTGTAAACGATTTTTACATCTTTTGCACGTTCTTTAATAAGGTCTGGACGGAAAAGTTCTTTTTTACACATTTCCCAGAATGGTTCATCAATTTCTTTGTCGATGATTACCAGTTTTTCAGAAGCAATGGCTTCAACACGTGTCATTGTTTTTACTTCTGTTACTTTGTTTACTTCTTCGATGATTCCAACATCATGTGGTTCAATAACCTGAGCACCGTCGTTCCAGTATGCTTTGTAACCGTTGTACATGCGTGGGTTATGTGATGCTGTTACAACAACACCAGTGTCTGCACCAAGTTTACGGATAGCATAAGAAAGTTCTGGAGTAGGGCGAAGACCGCTAAAGAGGTATGCTTTGATTCCGTTTGCAGCAAAAATCAGAGCTGTTGCTTCACCGAAAACGTCTGAGTTCAAGCGTGAGTCATATGCAACTACTGCAGAAAGTGTTCCTGCCTTTGCTTTTTCAGGCATTGCCTTAATAAGGTAGTTTGCCAGTCCCTGTGTTGCCAGGTTGATTTCCAGAGTGTTCATGCGGTTTGTTCCGCCACCCATAACACCACGAAGACCACCAGTTCCGAATTCCAGTGTGCGGTAGAAACGGTCTTCCAGTTCTTTATAGTCTTCTTTTGCAATGAGATCTTTTACTTCATTTGCAAATCTTTCATCTTTTTCCTGTGCAATGTAATCTTTTGCGCGGGCAAGAATTTCCTCGTTAGTCATCATATACTCCTTATCTATTAATTCTTATTTATTAATTAGTTCTGTTTCCCATTCTAATAAATCTTTTTCCATTTGTATATTATCTCCACGGACATCACACATAATTCTGAAAACAGGTTCTGTGCCGCTTCCGCGCATCCAGATAAATGCAACTGGTTGTTTTTCTTTATCGTAGAAGACAACTTTTAAGCCGCCTTTTCCACTTTCACCCCAGTTTACCACGTCGTAACGTTCTTTTGTGCCGTTTGTAATGGCCACACGGTAACTTTCAAGACCGTATTTTTCACGGATTGGATTTGTTTTCCAGTCTGCTTCGAATTTTTTCTGGAAATCCCGTTTGAGTTCGGCATGATCTAGGGAAGAAACTTTTAATACAGCTCTCGGTTCAGAAACGCCTGTTGTAGTGTATTTAGGAAGGCTTTCAAGAATGTCAGTAAGTGTATAGTCATCCTTGTATTTATGACCTGATTTTTTGCACCAGAGTTCGTAAAGACCACCTCCACGGATAGTAAGCAGCTTAAGAATTGCAAATATTGTGTTGAGCGGGTCACGGACAGCGGCCGGGTATGTAATTGTGCCGCCGTTTGAACCTTCACCAAGGATAGGAACAGTGTAGCCTTCTTCACGTTTTTCGCGTGCCAGGTTTACCACGTTAGCTTCTCCAACTTCTGCGCGGAAAACTTCGGCTCCCAGGGCTTCGGCAATTTTTTCGATGCGCATTGAAGTAGGGCAGTTTACGGCAACTGCAGGTTTTATATTTTTGTCTGTTGAACTCCAGATGGTATATGTTAGTTCAGCAAGTACCGAAAGACTGAAAACTTCCTGTGCTTTAAGAATACAGGCTTTCTGTGCTTTTTCATCCCAGTAAACGATATTACCACGGTCTCCGTCACAGTCAGGCATGTAACCAAGAACTACTTCTTTGCAGCCAGCTTTCTGGAGACGTTCCATTTCTGCAGCAACATGAACCAGGTTTTCTGCTTCTGGAATGATTTCGTGGGCGAAATTACCTGCCTGGTTATTGATTTCGTAAAAATATATTCTGTTTGATTTGAAGAAATCACGATCAATACATAAGGTTCTTGAAGATCCGTTAAAGTCACAGACAATACCTGTTTTGTTCAGTGCCATGGAGTCACGGATTCCTTCAAAGAAGTTTTCCTGAATATCTTTATTTTCACTTCCCGCGATTGTCAGGCGGGCAAAATCTTCGTAAGCACGAAGAGCATTATGCTTTGCACCTGCACTCTGTGATTCCAGGTTTCTCATTTCGCTGGCACTAACTTTATTAATTCTTTGTAAAGCCGCATCACAGGCGTCAGGAGCTGAAAGCCGTTTTTTGAATTCTTCTACCAGTTTTGCGTTTTCTGTGCCGTTTAAAACTCCACCATCATTTGTTCCGAATTTTATGCCGTTATGACCAACTGGATTATGACTGGCACTAATATAGATGAAACCATCGATTTTTCGTGAAAATGCCATGATTTCCGGGGCAGACGACACTCCAGTGAATTGGATTATACAGTTTTTCTGAAGGAGAACACTGTTCATTGCTTTTGCAATGGCAGGTCCTGTAGGACGAGTATCCATACCCACCGCAATAACAGGGCATTCCACTCCAGTCTTTGATTTTACAAGGGGCTGAAGATAATCATAGAATACTTCAGCGGCAATTGCTGAAAGTGCCATGTCTTCAGAAGAGATTTCAGGAGCTTTATCCTGTTCATTGCCTGAAAGTGCAAATACTTTGCGCCATCCTGAGGCAGATAAAATCATATTATGTTCCATATTATGGAGATTATATCATATTTCCAGGATTTTGGCTTTCGAAATCGATATTGAAGGCTTTTATAGACTCTACAGTAGCCAAAGGTCCGTGGCCGGGGAAAATTACAGTATCTTCAGTTTGTGACAGAATTTTCTGTTCAATATTTGATTTTAAGATGTATTTCGAATAACTAGATACTGTATTTCCTATAGTTCCCGCCATAAGAACGTCCCCTGTAAACAGCATGTTTCCGATTTTATAAACCATGGAATCTGCTGTGTGTCCTGGAACAGCCATGTAGTGAACCAGCATTCCACCGATTCTGATTTTTCCGTCACCACTGATGACTGTGGTATCTTCTCTGGCAACGTCCCAGTCCGCCGCAAGAATTTTTGGAGAGTAGATTTTTCGCAGGGTTTTTAAGCCATTCACATGACTTCCGTGGTTATGAGTAATGAGCACGCCCGCTACATGATATGGAACACTTTCGATTTGTTCTATTAATTCTTCTGTTACTTCACCCGGATCTACAATGATTGCTTCCTTATTAGTTTCATTTACCAGAAGATAACAATTAGAAAATCCTTCAAGATTCAAATGGAAATAGATTTTCATTTGGTACCTCCAGTATTGTTTTCAAGTTCTTCAGTTGCGTTGGAATCATCTTGTTCAACACCAGTGTATAATTCACTTCCGTCCAGCTTGAATCGGGCTTCACGGGTATTTGACATTTTGAAAGAAACATTTGTCCGTTTAGAAGAGAAAAAGTCAGCTCGTTTAACATTACAGTTTCTGAAAGATGTATTAACCAGGTCGGCTAGAATAAATTTTGAATTAAACAAGTCTGAATCATCAAAAGAGGACTGATAACTTTTTATTCCGTTGAAATTACTTTGAATCAATTCACTTGCTGTAAAAAGTGTATGATTAAAGGTGCAGCCGGAAAAAGAAGTAAACAGCATGTTACTGCTTACCAGGTTGCAGTCATTGAAAATAGCATAATCAAAAATGCTGGTACGGCTTCTTAAATTACGTGTAGTAATGTTTGTGAAAGTGCAGTGTGAAAAATTGCAGCCATAAAACTTTTTATTTTCGAATTGAAAATTGGTAAAAATTAAGCCGGAAGCATTTAATCCTATGATTGTGTCATGAGTCTTCATGTAGGTAGAAATTGCTTTTCTGGCACTTCCTGGATCAGGACAATGATCCAGACAATAAAAACGGGTTTCCTGAATTTCACCATTTTCATCGAAAGTGGAAAGAGACATTTTGGAACAGCTTGAAACCATGCATTTGTTATTGGCAAACATAAAATCAGTTTACCTCATCGACAATCTAATGTATACTGACCTCAAACTTTTGCGGGAAAGAAAATGATTGATTTTGCATTTCTTGATTCAGGAACAGGCGGTCTTCCATATCTTTTAAAATTAAAAGAACTGGCTCCTCAGGCGGAGTGTGTTTATGTGGGCGATACTGCTAATTTCCCTTATGGTACAAAATCAAAAGAAGAAATAATTTCCTGTGTCCTTTCAATTTGTAACAAAATCGTAGAAATGTTTAATCCTCGTGCTATCGTTGTAGCTTGTAATACAATGAGTGTAAATTCCCTGGAGGAGATTCGTAAGGCTTTTCCTGAAATTCAAATAGTTGGTACTGTTCCTGCCATAAAAACTGCTTCGGCAGTATCGGAAAAACGCAGAATCGGACTTCTTGCTACTGTAGCAACAGTTCAGAGTGATTATACAAAACGCTTAAAAGAAACTTATGCAAATGATTGTACATTAGTTCTTCGTGAAGATACGGAACTTATTGATTTTATAGAACATAAAAGTTTTACAGCGACTCAGGAAGAATGTGAAAAAGCTTGTGAGCCGGCTGCAGCATTCTTCCGGAAGGAAGAATGCGATGCTGTGATTCTTGGATGTACGCATTTTTTAAATCTGGCAGATACTATTCAGAAGGTTTTTGGAGAAAGCATAAAAGTTGTGGATAGCAGGGATGGAGTTGCCCGCCGAGCTCTGGATGTGTGTCATATTTCAAAAGATGAAAAAAAAGAATATAATCCTGCTATCCGGTTGTATGTCACAGGAGATTCAGAAAATGTTGAGTACAAAGCAATTTCTGAAAAATACGGCATTCAAATAAACAAGTTATAAATTATTCATTATTGCGCATTATTAATCGATCGTTAATTGTGCCAGTGTGAAAGACTTAGGAGTTATATATGAAGAAAATTATTTCTGGTAAGGTTCGTGAAGTTTACGACCTGGAAGACGGACGCATGGTCATCGTTACAACTGACCGCATTTCAGCTTTTGATGTAATCCTTCCAACAATGATTACAGACAAAGGTAAGGTTCTGAACGCACTGGCAAACTTCTGGTTTGATTACACAGGCGACCTGGTAAAAAATCATATGATTTCAAGCGATCTTAAAGATATGCCGGCTGATTTCCAGAAACCTGAATTCGAAGGACGCACAATCCTCTGTAAAAAACTGAAGATGATTCCTTACGAAGTAATCGTTCGCGGATACATGTTCGGTTCTATGTACGAAGCTTACAAGAAGGGCGAACCATTCCTCGGTCACTCATTTGACAAAGAATATAAACAGGCAGAAAAACTTGCAGAACCAATCTGTACTCCATCTACAAAAGCTGCAGAAGGTCACGATATCAACGTAACTTTGGATTACATGAAAAATGACCTTGGTGCAGAACTTGGACAGAAAATTGCTGATACAGCTATCGCAATCTACAAGAAATGTTACGAACACGCTTACAAAAACGGAATCATCATTGCTGATACAAAATTCGAATTCGGTCTTGATGAAGACGGAAACCTGGTTCTGGCTGACGAAGTTCTTACTCCGGACTCAAGCCGTTTCTGGGATCTTTCAAAATACGAAGTTGGTGGAAGCCCTGCTTCTTACGACAAGCAGTTCGTTCGCGACTGGCTTAAAGCAAACAACCTGGCCGGAGATCCTAACATTAAGGAAGTTCCAGCAGACGTTGT
>JAKSTM010000048.1 GCA_024402565.1 Treponema sp.
GCATAATGGTTTATTACGACTTTTTACAATGATATTAGGAGCATCTGTTAAATATGCATTTATATTTGACGCTTTATTCTTTTGTTTGTCAGAATATAACCATTTTTCTTTTCTGCTAAAATCTGCAAAGCCTACAATTACACAATGAACATGAGCTTTTAAATTAGCTTCACTATCCCAGATAAAAGATTTATATGCAAAATTAATTGTAAAATCCACACAATCCCACAGTCTTGAAACAGTCTCTCCTTGTGTAATTGAATTTGTAGAAACAAAAGCACATTCTATTTTGGTATTTTTAATATATTCATTTGCTTTTTTATACCAGGCACAAACAAAATCAAGGTTTTTTATACCAGGGAAAATAAGTTCCATATCTTCTTTTTGTGCAGCATTCATATAAGTAAAGCCAACAAAAGGTGGATTTCCAAGAATGTAATTTAATTCATTTTTAGGAACTATAGTTTCCCAATCTATTCTAAGAGCATTACCTTCAACAATATTTGCATAAGATTTCAAAGGTAAGAATTCTAAGTTTTTGAGCAAGATTTCTGATGTGGCTTTCATCATCTGACTTTCTGCAATCCAAAGGGCAGTTTTTGCAACAACTGCTGCAAAGTCATTGATTTCAATTCCATAGAACTGATGGATGTTTACAAAAACTGTATCATCAAAAAGATCTAATGCACCATGTTTGAAACGCAATCTTAAACATTCGTTTTCAAGTTTTCTTAAACTCAAATATGTTTCTGTCAGGAAGTTTCCGCTTCCACAAGCTGGATCTAGGAATTTTAAGCTGCCAAGTTTCTTCTGAAATACAATGAGCTTTTCTTCCCTAGCTTTTTCTGATTTTATTTCTTTCAGAGTTTCAAACTCTTGTCTTAAATCATCAAGGAATAAAGGATCTATTACTTTATGGATGTTTTCAATACTTGTGTAATGCATGCCGCCTGAACGTCTTGTTTCAGGATTCAATGTAGATTCAAAGATAGCTCCAAAAATTGTTGGTGAAATTTCAGACCAATCAAATTCGCTTGAAGCATGTTTAACAAGAAGCTCTTTTATATCATCAGTTAATGGTGGAATTGTTTTATCTTCTTCTGTAAATAAACCGCCATTTACATAAGGGAATGCGGCCAGAGATTCTTCAAGATATTCGTCTCTTTCTTCCGGCTTCTGATCCAAAACCTGGAATAAATCGAGTAAGGCTCTTCTGAGGTCCTTTGCTTCAAAACCTTTTAGGTAATCTCCAAAGATGGACTTATGGCCAAATATTCCGGCATCTTCTGCATAGAGACAGAATACAATGCGGACACAAAGCATGTTTAAGCTTTTTAGAGTGGCCGGACTAGGGGCTGCAGCATCTTTATATTGAGCAAGAATAGCATCGTAAATTTCACCGATAATGTCTCCGGCTTTTTTCGATATTTCCAATTCCTTTTTAAGATGCACACTACCCTGATCTGTTATGAATGAAAGTCTATAGAATTCCTTTTCAAGATTTTCAAGAAGAATTTCCTCAGGCTCTCCGTTTGGCTGCTCCATATCATAAACCAGGAATGAACGGAAATTACTTGTTACAACCCATCGAGGATGTTTTGAAACCGGAAGTTCTGTAATGTATCTTTTTGCTTGCTGAAATGGATTTAATACAGATCCATCAGATTGTTTAATAGGTGCTCTAAGGTCTTTATCAATACTTTTCTGTTCAATCAGGACCTTTGTAGATGCAATATATCCATCAATAAAAGATGTATGGTCCAATTTAACCTGATCTTCAAAACTGATGAAGTTTGCAAAATCCTGAATTCCAAAAACGTTACAAAGGAGATCAAGCCAGAACTTCTGACTCTCCCCTTTCTCATATCCTTTATCTTTCCAATCTTCGCTAAATTTCTTTGCAGCTTTCTGTTGTTCTGCCTGATTCATATTATTTCCATCCGGTATTGTAATTTTTTATCTGCTAATTCTTGCTGAAACAGATTCTCTTAATCCTGATTCTGTTAATTCCAGGTTTCCATTTTTTATTTCTCTATAAATGTAATCCAGGCACATTCTTGTTCCTTTTGCCAGAGAATAGCCTGAACTTCCGAATAATTTCTTGTATTCGTCATACTGATTTTTTGGAACATTTAAGGTAAGCATCTGAACTTCTTTTGATTTCTCTTTCTTTGTTTCCTCTGTATTCACCTCTTCGGCCATATTCTGAGAAACAATGTTTAATTTCTGAACACCGGTTGCGGCAGCTGACTGTAATTCAATTTGACTTTTACTTGGTTTAAGTGTTGATCCCATTTTTATTTCTCCATAATTTCTGATATTAATTCGTTGAATACTTCCTGAGTATCTTTTTTCATGCCAATTTCTTGTAATGCTACTTTTTTTAGTTCTGCCTTACGGAATGACTCATCATTCGGAATAAAATAAGTTTTGCTTGGAAGCTGCTCTATTGATGGAAGAATTGCTTTTTGAACGGCTTTTGATTTCTGATATTGATTGAATATCAATTTATTGCATAAAGGTTTTTCGTCTCTTCTTTTAAGCTTCTGCAAAAGTTGATAAAAATCCACGAGACCATCAATAGAAGTTTGTGCGATCTGCAAAACCGGAATGATTTCATCAGAACAGAGCATTACTTTTTTATCGAGTTCAGAATAAGAAGGTGGCATATCAAAAATCAAATAGTCAAATCCAAGTTTCTGAGCATCTTCAACCAGGTATTTTAAACTATCCCTATTTTCAAGTTTGCCGGCTTCTGTTGTGGCCCAATCATTAAGCTTGCCTTTTTCAGATATTTTTTTTGATGGAGCAATAAAAAGATTGTCATATCTAGTGTTGTAAATACAATTTTCTAGACCGATTGTGTAGTCTGCTAGATAGTCAGCTATTTCATTTTCAGCTTCTTTACCATTTAAAAACTGAGAAGAAAGATTCCCCTGGGAATCTGTATCAACCATAAGAACTTTCTTGCCTTTCAAGATCAGCTCACAAGAAACTGCTCCGGTCAAAGATGTTTTTCCTACACCGCCTTTATGATTGTAAAAACAAATTGTGTACATCTGTAAAATCCTCCCAAAATTAATTCCACACAAAATAGTGTAACATGTAAATTTTATTTTTACTAGTAATAATAGCAAATTACTAGCATATATAATATTATCGGTGCTAGTGTGTATAATATTAGTTTAATATCATTACTAGTAATTTGCTAGTAAAATAATATTAAAATGATAGCATGAAATAAAACACGCAAATAGCGGCCTTTTAAGAGGGGTTTTTAAAGAAAATCGACAAATTACCCTACCCACCCTTTCTGAAGCGTTTCTAGGGCCTTTTTTGAGGGGTATCAGAATTTAAGCAAAGAATCCAAATATTTAGGTTATTTTTTTAATTATGTCATTGAAATTTTTCAAATAATAGCCGATAATATATGCGACGGACTAATCACCCGTTTGTTACCTTCAGATAAATTTTAAATTAAGAGAACTTAAGTAGTTGGCATTTTTGAACATGAGTGCCACTTCCAGGAACTTCTTAGTAGTGGCACCGCCGATTCAAAAATGAAAACGAGGTGCCCAGTATCTAAACATTGAATATCTGAAGGCAATGTTGCTGGTGTGATAGCCAGGATACAGGAATAAGCACTGAGAAATACCAACTACTTAAGTTCTTTTTTTTTGCCCCCTGACCTGCCATCCACCAAAAAAATTGATAAAAATTAACAGTGTGTCAGTCTATGACACTCTAAATGTTTAAAATTGTTGGGTGGGAAAAAAGTAAAGTGGCTTACGCAGTAAATGGGACATCTGCATTGATCTATGAAGAAGGCCTGATTGAATCTTATTCAATCGGACCTATGTCAGATTTTTTAAAAATTCGTAGTGCAGAAAAAAAAGGCCAGGAAAAAAACAGAAACAGACTTGTCTCAAACGCATTAAAATTCCCTTACATCCAACCAAATTCTAAATTCAATATCCGATGGCTAGTTTTTGACATTGATAGAGAATTCGATATAAATGAAATCTATGACAACAACTTCCCGGCACCCTACTTTGTTGTTTTCAATCCTGAAAATGGCCATGCTCACCTTTGGTATAAACTCAGTGCTCCGATTTTTTGTCAGGATGCTTTCAAAAACTCAAAACCCTACAAATATTACAAGGCAGTTTACAAGGCTTTATGCAAAGCCCTAAAAGCTGACATTCATTTTAACAAGACTCTTTGCAAAAATCCTATTCATGAAAGTTGGAAAACTGTCTTATTGAATGATCATGAATACAATCTGGGAGAACTTGCAAGCCACCTCGATATAAATTGGGAGGATGTGCAGCAGCCTAAGAAGTCCTTTTTCTCAAGAAACAAGGTAAAGGTTGAGGACCTGGAAGAATTTGCCGGAACAGAAAAAGGCAGCCGCAATTCTGAACTTTTTGAATTTTGCAGACATAAAGCCTACAAAAAAAGAATGATTTCCGATTGCTCAGAATCTGAATTTATTGAATGGTGTATTGAACTTGTTAAGAAAGCCGATGAACAGAATCCAGACCCGCTTGCAAAAGAATATCGAGGAGAAAAAGAACTCCGCCAGATCGGAGAATCCATCGGATATTGGACCTGGGCAAACCTTGAACCCCTTAAAATTAAAGCTTCAAAATATGATGATGCGGCCAGAGAACGATCTTTGATGGTCCGCCGAAAAGCGGCCACAAAGAAACTCAAAAAGATTGAAAGATACATTAAAAAACATCCTCAGGATTCAAATAGAGCCATTTCCAGGGCATTGGGAGACGGATTTTCAACAGATACTGTTAATCGGCTTGTAAAAGTAATAAAGGCTAAAAAAGAAGCTCAGGCGGCACAAAGAAAAGCTTCCAGAGCCGAAGTTGTGGGAAAAGCACCTCAGGATGACAGTATAAGTGAGAGATTTGTTAATCAGGTTGTTAAGGCCGTAGGCCTTTTGGAATCTGGGCTACCGCCTGGGTTAGTTACTTGATAATTCTTTTATCGTAATTTTTATTTGTTCTTATAATTTAAATATGGATTGTTTAGGGCAAGAGTGAAGCAGAGCTTCACCGCGGCAGGTGGGGTCTGGGGAAACTTCCCCAGGATCAACAATAATATTTCTTCTTTGCAGAAGATTTTCTTTTATTTTATTATTGGAGAAACCTAAATATATAGGTTATACTATTATTATGAATTCAGTAAAACAAATGATGGATGATCATATTGAGCATCTGACAAAAGAAACAGATCAACTCAGGGCCAGACTTGAAGCTCTTTGTGCAGCATCTGAGGGAAAAAGCCGTATTTATGTTGATAAAGCAGATCTGGATAAGGTTTTCTATCAGGCGGAAGAAATAGCCAGGGAAATGGCATCTTTGCAGAATGCAAATAAAATTCTATATGAGAATAGGGGTAGGGCAACACCTAAAAAAGCCGTATCTTCAAAATCCAATGGAAAACTTGGCGGCCGGCCACCGAAAGAAATTGCTGCAAAGAAAAAACGAATTCAGGAACTTGATGATAAAGTTTTTCTTAACAATGAGTCTCTTACTGATTCAGAGCGTAATGAATATAACGAATTGAATTATGATATAACCGCCTGGGAGAATAAGCGAAAAGAAAACCTGAAAGAACATTTTGATGAACTTGACCATTTTAAGACTGTCTATCCTGAACAGTTTGAAAAGGCAATGGCCGAAGCTCGAAGTATGCAATATTTGCCAGGTATAAAAAGAACGAAATCAAGTGATGAAATCGAAGCTATAAAAATTATGAAACAATGGGGACTTAAATGACAGTTGAAATGAACCTGGAATTCAGTGAAGCGAATCTGCTTTTTAATCTGTTACAAAGAGAGATTGAAGCAGTCAGCGATTGCAATATGGATGAAGCCGACAAAAATTATGTTCTAAAAGATTACTCTAAACTTTTGAGAAAACTTGAACGTACAAAAAACAGAGCTTCAGAATATGATGGATGCTAATTTTTTTGAGGTAAAGGAAAAAGCTTTAGAAATTCTTCTAAGGCTTTTTTTGTTTTCTTGTCCTTTCTTGAAGTCATACTTTCAATCATTGCAGTGATCTTCTTATTCATGGCCGGAACAAATTCAGGATCATCCTTTTTGGATTCAATCCAGGCATCCATAAAAGTGATTTTAGCCAGGTCTAAAAGTTCCTGACGTTCTTTTGCACGAGCTTCTTTCAGAGCTTCCATTTCTTTGATTTTCTGGTCTAATTCTTCATCAGAATAATATTTTACGGCTTTAGGCATTTTTTATTTCCTCATAAAAAAATTAAGTAACAAAGTTTATATTTCAGATTTTATTCTTGCAGCATGTCTATCTAAAATTCCTTGAATGGCTTTAGTTCTGTTTTCTTTTTCCTCTGCATTTTCAATCTTGCTGATTTCTTCATTGATGGCATCCTTATAGTGTAGGGTGTAAGCTTCAACAGTTTTTTTCTGACTATCTTCCATAGCCGTTTTTTCAAGAGTCTGCAAAGCCTTTGATTTTCCCCAGATGCTCAGGATCATTCCGCCGAGCATATATTTAATCTGATTCTCAATTCCTCTAAAGGAATTTTCAGAAATATAACGTTTCCTGATTTCACGTTTTTTTTCCTGAATCAAACGCAGCCTTTTTTCTTCTCTGAGTTGTTCTAATTTTGTATCAATTTCTTCCAAAGTTTTTTTGTCAGCCATAATTAAAATATAACATCTCACAAATCAAAATAAAAGAACAAAACCGAGTTATTTCATTGATTTTTGCAAGCAGTGTTAGTATATTTAAAATATACCTTTAGCCGTTTTAGGATAAAGGCGCACTTATACATTGAGTTCGGGACAAGTCCCTCCTCAACGTATTAAGTCACACCCACAAGGGGTGTGGTGGGGGTCTCTTGCCTTTGGCAATTCACTCCCACGCGCCTAGATTTCGTATCTGTCCGTCAGTCAGGATGTCCCCAAAAGGCCATCCGACAAAATGCCGGCCATCTACGACCAAACCGCTTCGCTCTTTTGGATTTCCGAGCAGGGCTGTTGCCCTTGCATCCTAGAGGGTTTCACCCTCACGATTTTCTGCACTCAGCTTCACTCCGGCCTGGCTCTCTTGGCCGCCTTCGTTCAGCTTCGCTTGAAAATCTCCTCCGGACCAACGAGCCTTGCTCTTTGGATTCTTGCGTCAGGAGACCAGTCTCCCGACACTCTCAGTAAACTTTTCTATAGGAGGTGTGTGTGAGTCTTTATCATCAGACAGTCAAAATTGTGGGCCGTTCTAAAGGCATGGATGCAACGGCCGCTGCTGCTTACATCACAAGAAGTGAAGTCTATGACAGAACAACCGGTGAGAAATTCGATCATACACATCATAAAGACAAGGCAATTCATACTGAAAGATATTTGCCGGAAGATCATCCTGATTTTGCAGAGGTTAAAACCTACAAAAAGGGTAACAAGGAATACCAGGATTATGGCGAATTCTGGAATCTTGTAGAGGAACGAGAGACAAGAAAAGACAGTCAATTCGCAAGGAATTTCAACCTTGCGGCCCAGGATGAATTCACCGATGAAGAAAACCTGGAATGCTTTGAAGAATGGATCAAAACAAATTTTACTTCACGAGGAATTGTTGTTGATGGTGCTTTTCATGCAGCACATATTGAAGAGGATGGATCAAACAACAGTAACAAGCATTTTCATGCTCTGGCGGCCATCCGCCAGGTAAACAAAGAAGGGTGGTTTGATAAGAAAGATCGTGAAGCAAACACAAAAGATTTTCTTGAAAATCTTAGAAAGTCCTGGGCGGACATTAACAATAAAATGTTTGAAAAGAAATTCTGTGCAGCTCATCAAGAAGAGCTTGCAGAATTAGACCAGGATCTTTCTGATGTAATCGAAGATAAGGAAGAAAGACGAAAAGAATGCATTGAACTTCTTTATGACAAGTATCCTGAACAGTGGACCTATATCAGTGAAAAGACTCTGAATGATCAGAGAAATGAAGTAGAGGAGTGGTTAGAAAAAGAAGAGGATAAAGAAGTCCTGAATATGGACCGCATAACTCGACTTGAAAAGAAGTTCCTGAGCATTCCTTTTGAAGCTCAACGGCATCTTGGTGCTGCAAAGAACAAGCAGAGAAGAAACGAAAAGACGGACCGTCAATTATATGCATCAGGAACAAAAGACCCTAAAAAGAAAAATAAAGAGCTGGCCGCAGAACTTGATAAGGTGTCTGTATCTGATGAAGAACTTGAAAAGGCCCTGATGGAAGATCCTGAATATATGTCTCTTTCAAAACAGAAAGAATTGATTTTGAGACAGACCGAAGAAAACATTTATGACGATGAAGAAGTCAAAATGATTAAGGATCAGGTTGATGCAATCAAGACTGTTGAACAGATGGCAGAATGGAGAAAGACAGTCTGGAAACCTATTGAGGACCGTATCAGGAAAGCAGCAGAACGAAATGCGGCCTATGATGATCTCATGGGAGAATCATCAGAAATTGAAGCTTCATTTACAGAAGCTCCGCTTGATGAAATGTCTCTTGTGCAGCAGATAGCAGTAAAAGAAAGGCAGCAGTCTCTCCAGGTTTTCAAAGAATCGGAGAAAGAAAAGTCATTTACTGATAGTGAATATCAGGTCCAGGAACTTGATGATACATTGGCAGAAATGACTTTGTTCAAAAAAGTATCAAATAAATTTAAGGAAGTAGTGGGAAAAATAAAGGATAAGGCATCCGAAATTATTGAAAAATCACCGCTTCGGAAATTCAAAATATTCAGGGCCCAAAAGAAAATTGTTGATGATTGGACCCCATATCAGATAACGGAGGAATTAACAAATGGACAGCAATCTTCTATTGGCAGAGAAATTGGATCAGATTCAGGAAACCCTGGAAGCAATGCAGAAGCAGCAAGAAAACTCATCGACTTCGAATCAGGAATCAAACAGTATTCTGATAGAGTCGATTCAGACCGTCATGAACAAGCAATTCAAGAAGCTGCAAGACGAGAGCGAGAAGCAGCTGAGCGAGAGCAGAAACGAAATCAAAAGTCAAATATCGGACTTCCAAAGCAAAGCGGACAATCAAATATCAAGCCTAAAGAGCCAGACAACGAATATTATAGCGGACGTTAAAACAAACTGTCAGTCATATTCTGTTACTGCAAAAGATGATATTGAAAAGGCAGCAAAGAACTGTAGTAAAAGCATTAAAGATAGTTCTATAGATTTTCACAATAGTTTGTTGCCGGATTTTCAAAACCTTATAAATGAGATGAAAAAATTAAGATTGAGAAATCTTTTTAATTGTCTTGTTGTTGTAGTGCCGGCAATGTTAATTGTTGTTGCCATTACTCTTTTCGGTGGATGGTTTTATAAAAGTTATGGTAATGAAAAGATGGCTGCAGAATTAGCCAGACAAGTTGAAAAACGAGAGTATGAAGAATGGAAAGCAAACCAGGAATTAGAACTTGAAGCCGAACGGACAAAACTTGAAAAAGATCTTGCTGCACAGAAAAGTGAAATTGAAAGTAATGCTATTTCAGAATATTTAGAAGGTTATAGTTTTAGCAAATTAAAAAAATCAATTGAGGAAAAGGCAGTCAAAGAATATAAAAATTCAAATGATTTTGTAATTGATGGTGCTACCTATGCAGCAAATAATTTTTTTCAGTATAGAATCCTGGAAACATTTTATCAGGAAATGCCTATAAAAGATAAAAAGAAATTAAATTTACATGAATATTTGATTTCTTGTCATAAAGAATACCAAGAGAAATATGGTAAAAAAACTCCAAGAGAATTTTAACTTTATTTCTGAGTTATTGCCTAAAATGTAATAACTGAATCTATATTATATATGAGGACTTTTTCAGAAAGTCCTCTTTTTGTTTCAGGAGGTTTTTATGGAATATGAACAGAATCAGGATTGTGAATTCATCAATGAATGCAGAAATGCATGTAATTCAATCAAATGTAATAAGTGTGAACACAATCCATTTAATTTTGAAATGATTGATAAATATGGGGAAGGGCCGGCTCATGAAAGGAGAGGAAAAGCTTATTTTGATTTCAGGGATAATTATGATCCAATCTAGACTGTTCTAGATTGCAATAGTTCGTATAAATGTACGTGCAAAAACTGATTTTTGACGAAATAGAGGGGGTAAAAAGATGGAACAAGAGCAGATTATTGATTTTATGAAAGTATTAAACAACACCTCATATCTATCTGAGTATGATGGGAAAGTTATAAAGACAAGACTTCCTGAGGAATTGAAAGTAAGATTTCAAACCAGGAATCAATGGCTAGAAAAGGGTTTTGAGCCAAAAGAAAACGCAACAGTCTATGAAATGCATCCGGCTGCTATGAATAAAAAACTTTGTGAATATTTCCTTGATGAAGATGTAAGGAATTTGAATGAATCCTTAGAATGTTGTGCAACTTGTAGCATTTATAAAAATAGATATTGTGTGATCATGGGTGAATATGTAAGTGTAAATCATAAATGTTCGGAATATAAAAAAGGAGTGTAAGAATGACATTTGATGAATATAAAAAATTAAAAAAATCATTAGAAAAATCGGATAAGTATAATTTTATATGTGAAAAATTTAATATTTCTCCATCGTTGTTATCAGAAATATTGCAATATCAGGCTTACAATATATTTCATATACTTGCATCTGGATATTGTTCTGATTCTTCAAAAAGAACTGCGGAAGAACTAAAAGAAGAAGTTTTTAATTGTTATGTATCAGTGAAAGAAAGTATAAAAACAAATACTTTTGCTCAAACTATGGAACAAAATGACATTCATTATCTAATCTAATAAAAGGTGTGAAAATGAATAAAGTTGAATATACAACCGCAGATACTTTTAATTCAGAATTAGCAGCTCATAAAATATCACCGGAATTATTCTGGAAACTTCCTGAAAAAGATAGATCTTTAATTCTTTCCAGGTATGCTTCTTGTGTAGTTCAGCGAGTGAGTAACAGAAAGTTTAATTCAAATGTTCACCAAGCAATCGTAAACAGAAAGAAAAGAGATTTTTTTGAATGGATAAAAACATTAAGATGTTATAAAAATATAGAAAACCTAAATATTTAGGTTACTGTATATAATCTAAATTCTGTCTACTAACCTAAATATTTAGGTTAGTAGATTCTCACCTTTTACAAGAATTCTGTAAAAAGTATTTTTAATCTCTTTTAATGGCAGCTTGAATTCCTTTTGATTTATATTGATCAGAATATCCTGGTTTTGAGGTTGTTCCAGAGCCATGCAGTTTTGACCATTGAAAAAGAATAAATACAAAGTTTCATTCTCTTCCAAGAATTGCATGCTTAGATTATCAATTACACTGCATGAATACATTTCAATGAATTGAGTTATAAATCGTGGTGCATAAGTAAAATTTTTGCCATATTGAGCAACAAAGTTCTTTTGAGCTTTTGTATATAGTTGTTTTTCCAATGTAGATTTATCTTTGAAGGAATCTCTCATTTTATAAAGAGGAAAATTCTTTTCAAACTGTTCTTTTAGTTTGAATGTATCTGTATCTAAGTTTTTTACGGCATCATTAAAACCTGGACCTTTGCAGCCTTCTTTTATAAATAACTCAGGAACACTTTCAAATAATAATTTCATTTGCACATAAGAAAACTCGATACCATTATGAATGTTTACTTTTCTATAATTCTTATCTAATTTCAATTTTTACTCCATAGTTCTAATCAAGTAAATTCTTCAAAGCTGCATGAGAAGGATTGTATTTCATGACAGAGAAAGGATCTTGAGGATCTATGTTAAAAGCTGCTCCAAAATCTTTAACAGTAATAGGCTCTAAACCCTTTTCAATTCTTTTTTCATTGATTGATTCAAAGTCATTATTAAAATTCTCCATATTTTTTCGCAAAGCTTTTAAGCCTGGATCTTCTTTTATAGGCTTAGGCATTTTAGGTTTTCTTTTAATAATAACAATTTTCTTTTTAGGTCTAAACTCATTGATACAATCAGTTATTTCAAGTCCGGTACAATCTTTAACTTTGTCCCCATAGATTGGAATACTATTATCAATAATTTCTCTAGGTATTTCTTTATAAAGAATTGTTTCAGGACATTTCTTCCCATTTTTTTCAATTAGTTTTGAACTGCTGCATATAACCCAATAAGTAATTGGATCGTCACTTGTTTTTGCCTGAAAGTAAAATCTGACCTGAGTTGATATATTAGGTTCTGGAAAGAAAAATATTTCCTGAATATGAACACCTTCCATGTGACCAATCAAAGATATTAAACGAAGTTGAGGACGTTTAGGTTCTTCTCCGTATTTTTCCCTATAACGTTCCAATGCTCTATCTATATGGATTTTTAGAGTTTCAGAAACATAATGGGGAGCTTCATATTTATCCATTTTGGCCTGGATAAACACATTTGCCTGAGATTCACTTATTTCCTTTTTACAAAGAAGATCCGGCCAATCCTTTACAAAGCTTTTCTTGGTCTTAGTTTCTTCTTCATAAAATAAATCAGGAAACCATTTATAGAGAAGGTCTGTTTGCTTCTGAGATATTGAGTAATTACCTATTTTTTCATCAATGAGAATAGCTTCATGAAGCCATTCTTTTGTAATGATCATACACTACCCTACTTTGTCAGCTTTTCATAAAGCTTAAAAAGTTCTGCAACACATTCTGATTCAGTCATTTTTGTGTTGAATCCATAAGCGGCCATTACGGCTCTATCATTTTCCTGATGGGCCCTACGTAATTCTGGCGGCATGAGTGTTTCGTCATAAAGGTCTGCAAGAGAGCTTTTTGGATATTTTGCCCTAGCATCAAGAATTGCTTGTGCAGTCTTTTCTATTTTTTCTTTTTGTTCATCAGTTGGAGTACACCAAGCAAAATTGTTATAAACAACATCTTTTGAATAACGGTAACGGCTTTCTAACCTTCCGCAAACGGCTCTCATCCATGCCATATGAACATTTGAAGTTAATATTCCAAAATCATACAGAGAAGCTTCTGGAACAATTTGAACTGCATCAGAAACTATTGTATTTCCATCTAAGAAATCCATAGGAACATATCTGCGATTTTCAGAGGATACTCTTGGAACGAGAATAAAAGATTTGCCAACCGGTTGTGTAATTTGAGCAAATAAAGTTGGAGTTGCTGCAAATTTTCTAATTCCGGCAGCGACACTATTTTCTCTATTCTCTTTGCACTTTTTTATTCGGTCCATTACAAGAGGACATTTTTTTATTTCTGATGGATCAGCACCATCAAGCCATAGACACCAACGTTTTTCATTATGCAAAAATTCAACTGCACCTAATAAAGGTTTTATAAACTTAACTGATTCTGGGTCTTTTTTTACAAAATTTTCATAATCACAATCTTCTATGATTAGGAATCCTCCATCAGCAGGTTTGTTTCCGTAAATCATTTTTGGAATATTGCATAATGGTTTATTACGACTTTTTACAATGATATTAGGAGCATCTGTTAAATATGCATTTATATTTGACGCTTTATTCTTTTGTTTGTCAGAATATAACCATTTTTCTTTTCTGCTAAAATCTGCAAAGCCTACAATTACACAATGAACATGAGCTTTTAAATTAGCTTCACTATCCCAGATAAAAGATTTATATGCAAAATTAATTGTAAAATCCACACAATCCCACAGTCTTGAAACAGTCTCTCCTTGTGTAATTGAATTTGTAGAAACAAAAGCACATTCTATTTTTGTATTTTTAATGTATTCATTTGCTTTTTTATACCAGGCACAAACAAAGTCTAAGTTTTTTATACCAGGGAAAATAAGTTCCATATCTTCTTTTTGATCGGCGTTCATATAAGTAAAGCCTACAAATGGGGGATTTCCCATTATGTAGTTGAGTTCATTCTTCGGGATAACTGTTTCCCAGTCGATTGTCAGTGCATTATCTTTAACAATATTTGCATAAGATTTTAAAGGTAAGAATTCCAGATTTCTGGACAAGATTCTTGATGTTTCATTCATCATTTGACTTTCTGCAATCCAAAGGGCAGTTTTTGCAACAACTGCTGCAAAGTCATTAATTTCAATTCCATAGAACTGATGAATGTTTACAAAAACCGTATCATCAAAGAGATCCAAAGCACCATGTTTAAAACGTAGTCTTAAACATTCATTTTCAAGTTTTCTTAAACTTAAATATGTTTCTGTCAGAAAGTTTCCGCTTCCACAAGCTGGATCCAGGAATTTCAGGGAACCAAGTTTCTTCTGAAACTCCACAAGTTTTTCATCTCTTATCTTTTCAGTCTTTATCTGCTTTATTTCTTCAAACTCGTTTCGTAAATCGTCCAAAAACAGCGGATCAATTACTTTATGAATGTTCTCGATGCTTGTGTAATGCATTCCTCCGGAACGTCTTGTCTCAGGGTTCAATGTTGATTCAAACAGCGCACCAAAGATAGTCGGCGAAATCTCCGACCAGTTAAAATCTGAGCTTGCTTTTTTTATCAAAAGGTCTTTTATCTCATCGGTAAAGTTAGGAATCAGAATGTCTTCCTCTGTAAATAAGCCTCCGTTTACATAAGGGAATTTATTCAGCTCCTCGTCAAACGGATCTCGCACATCTTCTTTTTCATCCAACTTTTTAAACAGGTCAAGCAGAGCTTTTCTGATGTTTTTTGCTTCGAACTGAGCGATATAGTCGCCGAACATGTTCTTTCCGCCGAATATTCCGGCATCCTCGGCATACAGGCAAAATACAAGCCGCACACAAAGCATGTTCAGGCTTTTAAGACACTTTTCCATATCAAGGTTCG
The DNA here is from genome assembly GCA_024402565.1 of Treponema sp. GTDB lineage: Bacteria > Spirochaetota > Spirochaetia > Treponematales > Treponemataceae > Treponema_D. Next base: position 14,824 of record JAKSTM010000048.1, read on the forward strand.
GCACTTTCTTATACTGTTCCAAAAACTTATCGTAAATATCGCCAATAATGTCACCGGCTTTTTTAGATACTTCCAGTTCTTTTTTAAGGTGTTCGTTCCCTGTGTCCGCAATAAAGGCAAGGCGGTAATATTCTTTTTCAAGGTTTTCAAGAAGGATTTCTTCCGGTTCGCCGTTGGGGTTTTCCATGTCATAAACAAGAAAGGTGTCAAAATTACAGGTAATTATCCAGCGAGGATGCTTGGAAAGCGGCAGGCCTGATATATATTTTCTTGCCTGCTGAAACGGCGTTAAAAGAGATCCGTCAGACTGCTTGATAGGAGTACGCAAATCTTTGCTCGAACTTTTTTGTTCAATCATTACTTTGGTACTTGGTATGTAAACATCAATAAAGTTTGTAATTGTTTTATCCTGAAACTTATCTTTTATCTGGTTTTCAAAATAAACAAATGAAGCAAAATCCTGTACACCATAGACATTACACAGGAGGTCAAGCCAGAACTTCTGGCTTTCTCCTTTCTCGTAGCCTTTGTCCTTCCAGTCTTCGCTGAATTTCTTTGCCGCCTGACGCTGTTGTGTCTGTGTCATATCCTATATAGCTTAGCTTCTATACTGTATTATGTCAAATTAAAGTTACTCCTCTTCTTTTGCTACTGAGATAAGCCCCAGTATATAACCCAAGGTAAAAGCAGCATTGCGAAGCATTTGAGCTCAGTATTTGAGTCCTTTAGCCGAATCAGACATCCAAAGTAACAGCGTGGTATGAAAATAGTGAGAGATAAAACGCTCATCGCTGAGTAATGCTGCTTTCCCTGTGGGCATGGCCGATGTTCATATAGGTTGACATTCTTCATTATGTATAAAATAATCGTGCATATATGGATATTGTCAGAAAATTCATAAAAGCCACAACTCCAATTTTACTTTCGGCATTGCTTCTTGCCAGCTGCAAGCTCAACTACAAGGAAGCCGATATAACCGAGACTCTGGCAGACGAAATTCCTAACAGCGTGCTGGAAAACTTCTCGCAGACAGTGGTGGAGAACGGAAAAGTATCATATTTTCTTTCGGCAGATTATGCAGAATCCTACAACAGCAGAGGGGTAACCTATTTTGACAATATCGGCTTTCGTGAATATACATCCGACGGAAAGACCGGCACGGAGGGAGCCGCTGAAAAAGCAATACATTATTCCGATACGGACAACATTGTATTCGACGGAAGAATCATACTCAATTCCGAATCGCAGGACTTTGTGGTAAAAGCTGATTATCTTGAATGGAACAACGAAAAAAAGATTCTTAAGAGCCTGGATAAAACTTATGTCGTAATAGAACAGGGAGAGGAAACAAAGGTCGAAGGCTATGGCTTTATCGCCGACGCAAAGGACAAGTCGTTTACATTCCTTGAAAAAGCATATGGGAGGTTTGTAGAAGATGAAGAGACTGATTAGTATTATTTTACTATTCACAATATATACAGCCGCCTGGGCCACAGATGATTTCTCGTTCTATGGGGATACTCTCTCATCAAACAGAGGCAAGGGAAAAGAGCATACATCGCTCCAGGGAAATGCAGGAATAACCTCCTCTTCCACAAATATAAAAGCGGACTCCATCGAGATTTATGGCAGCGACAATGAATTTGCAGAATGCACCGACAATGTCGAGGTAATCGATAATCAGAAGGGAATTTCTCTCAAAGCCGAAAAGCTGTTCTTCAACCGCAAGGACGACATTATCAGAGTGGAAGGCTCTGCTGTGATGGAGGACAAGAAGAACGAAGTCATAGTAAAGGGCAACTTTCTTGAGTACATGGGCAAGGATGAGACCTGTCTGATCCAGATCGGAGTAAGAATCCTTAAGGACGACATGGTATGCCGAGGTGAATTTGCAAAATATAATCGGAATGATGATATTCTGGAACTTACCGGAATGCCTGTGGTATTCTGGAAAAATGACGAGTACAGGGCGCTGCGTATTCTTATAGATCTGGATAAAGACGAGATTACGTTGGAGGGAAAAGTCTCTGGCTCGATATTCTCTGAGGATAAGACAGAAGAAAACAAACTGGCAGAGGAAGAAAGCTCTACAGAAGAAAAGAGCGAAGAGAAATGAGTTATGGAAGATAACGAGAATCTGGCAGTATATGGCCTTAAAAAGGTATTCGGAAGAAAAACAGCCGTAGCAGGAATCGACTTTTCCATGCACAAGGGTGAGATTGTAGGTTTTCTGGGTCAGAACGGAGCTGGCAAGACCACAGCATTCTATATGATAGCAGGCTTTATAAAGCCGACCGAAGG
>JAKSTM010000049.1 GCA_024402565.1 Treponema sp.
AAAATGCACCTCCTAAAATTGAACTTTATTTGTCCAACTTTAGGGGTGCACTTCAGTTCGTGAAGCGCTTTTTTTTACTCGCTGGCGGTGTTTTTGCCGATAAGGCCGGCGGCTTTGTTGAAGACCTTTTCAAGATATTGGGCTTCGCCTTCGGACAGTGCGGCTCGGCTCAGAATGCTTCGCCAGAAGTTTTCCATGTCAGGTCGCCCCGTCACTTTGAAAAATCCTATTTTCTGTAAATCATCTGCGATTGTATTTACTGTCTGGTCCAGGCGGTCCAGTGTGAGCGGTGTGTAGCCGCTTTGAGTTTTATGGTTTTCGCGGAACATGTGGTAGCAGAGAATCTGAACTGCGTGAGAAAGATTCAGAGAACCGAAATCATCTGATGTTGGAATTGTAACTCCCATAGTGCATTCAAAAAGCTGGTCGTCAGAAAGACCTGAGCGTTCATTACCGAATACGATGGCAACTTTTCCGCCGGCATTGGATTCATTTCCTGTAATCTGACCGGCTTTTTCTGCAAACTCTTCCGGGAACAGAAGCTTGCCCTTTCTTTTCTGGCCGCGGCGGCGGGTTGTTCCAGCGCTCATGACACAGTCGGCAGTGGCTTCTGTAATTGAATCAAAAAATTCTGCATTGTCAAAAATATATGCCGCATGAATCGCAAGGACGTGAACTTTTTCTACGTCGTAGTGTTCTTTCTTTCCCACAATTCTTAATGTTTTGATGTCGCTGTTTGCCATGGCACGGCATGCAGCTCCTACGTTACGGCTTTCGTCCGGATGGTCCAGAACGATAACAATGTTTTCTGTATTCATAGTTTTACATTCTAATGAAAAAATCAGGGATTTTTAATATGATAGGGGATATTTTGTAATAAGCACTAGAAATTAATAAAAATTACGCGAGGGAATAAAACATGCTCGCCAGCGACGCTAGCTAGCGGTGCTGGCAGCTGTTTTATGACCGGGAGTAATTTTTATGAGTTATTGGTTATTTTACTGAATAAGGAAATATCATGATAAAAATCCCTACTTCTCACCTAGATGTAAAACTTATGGCTTTTGATTTGGACGATACGCTTCTGAACAAAGACTGCACTATTACTCCGAAAACTCAGGAAGCTTTGAGAGAAGCTGCCCGCCGCGGTATTTATATTGTGCTCTGTTCGGGTCGAATGGAATACGGCATTCTTCCACATGTGAGAACACTTGATATTGCGGGCATGGAAGCAGGCCGTTACATCATCGCTATGAACGGTTCTTCCATTTTTGATCTTCATACACGGCAGCAGGTATTTGCCAGAAAAGTGCCGGAAGAAGTGCTTCTTGAAATTTACGGCGAATGCAAAAAGCGCGGTCTTCCGGCACAGGTTTATTTCCCTGATACAATTGTGGCAGACCGCATCGATGACTGGACAAAGGTTGATGCAGAGCTCTGCGGCGTAAAGCTTGATTCTGTCGAAGATTTTGAAGGCTTTATGAAAGGCGGTCATGCTAAAATGTTGGTGCCGGGTGAACCTGAAGTGCTGAAAGTTTTTGAAAAAGAATTGAAAGAAAAATTCACTGACCGTGCAGAGATTTTTACCAGTAAGCCTTTCTTCCTGGAAATCATGCCGAAAAATGCAGGTAAAGGTCAGGCCCTTGAAGAACTGGCGAACCGTCTTGGAATCAGTCTTGCAAACGTTATGTGTTTTGGTGACAGCTACAATGACGAAAGCATGATGCGAAAAGCAGAACTCAGCGTGTGCATGAGTAACGGCAAGGAAGATATGAAAAATGTCTGCCGCTATGTGACCCGCTTCGATAACAATAACGACGGCATCGCAGACTTTATCAACACCTGGGTGCTTTAGTTCGAGTAAGGGCGGCAGCAGATTGCGGTGAGCTGCGGCACCACGGGGTGGTATTGCTTTGGGGCAGTTGTGACATTGCAAGTGATTGTGCTGTGGCGGCGCGGGTGACTTCGTGAGGCGTTTGGCGCCTTGTGGTACCGCGGGGCATTTTGCGCGGGCGGGGATACTGGTGGAACCGCGAGGTGGTATTGCTTTCGGGCAGGCGTTTTGTGGCGGCGCGGGTGACTTCGTGAGTCGCTTGGAACCCTGCGGCACCACGGGTGACTTCGTGAGGTGTTTGGAGCCCTGCGGCACCGCGAGAAAACTGGCTGGGCGTTTGGCGTCTTGTGGTACCGCGAGGTATTTTGCACGGGCGGGGATACTGGTGGAGCCGCGAGGTGACGGCGCTGCGGCACTTGTGTATGTGAAAAGTGGTATAAAATGTCGAAATTGTCGGATTTATACCAAGAAAAAGTGAAAAATTTAAGAAAAAGGTGACGAATCCGGCAGATTTTGCCGGATTTTTTCGTTTTTTACGTGAAAAGTCCGAGAATTGCGCGGGAAAACCGGGGAAAAATCTTGAATTTTGAGAAAATTGTGGTATAAATGAAGCTGTATGTGAGGTTTATACCAAATTTGACGCGGGGCGCCCCGCGGAAAACGGACGCCTTGCGGAAAAAAGGACGCCTTGCGGGGCGGGGATACTGGTGGAGCCGCGAGGTGGCGGCGGTGCGGGGGCATCCCGCGCAAAGTGGACGCCCCGCGAAAAGCGGTGGCATGAGCAAAGTGGGCGCCCCGCACCCCCCCCCGCGCGCCATCACTGCGCCGCCCCGCTCACACTGCGGCGCTCCTCCCACATGTTGTGCTTTGGCACGCGAGAGGGGGTGGAGTGGCGCGAAGCGTTGTTTGCGGCTTGCCGCAAACAATGGAGCCGCGTAAGACGGCGGAACCACGGAACACCCGACGGCAGCCTGCTGCCGGCTCGCCCATAAAAATAACTTCAGGAGTAAGGCATGAAATCGCTGTCAGAAATTCTTGAGTCCCGGAAAAAGTTTTATGAGAAGACGGGAAAAAAGGCCGCGGTAGAATTACGAAAAATAAAAGTTGAAGGAAATCTGCGCACAGCAAATGGCGGGCACGGGCCGAAGTATTATTATGTGACGCAAAAGGGTGACACGGCGGGCAAGTATCTTGGCAAAGATCAGATGTCTCTTGCGCGGACTCTGGCCCAGAGAGATTATTTGAAAAAAGTGGTGAAGCTTTGCGACAGCTGGTGCGCTGCAATTTCCAGGTTTCAGGATTCGGCGCCGGACAAACTGGTTCAGAATATCGATGTGGAAAATCCGGCACGGCGTGAAATTATCGCGCCACTTGTTCTGACCGACGAAGAATATGCTGACGCCTGGAGGAAAGAAAAGTTTCAGGGGCGATATTTTCAGGAAGGGGACCCGGAATATTACACTGATCGCGGGGAACGGGTGCGCTCAAAAAGCGAGAAAATAATTGCGGACAAACTGAATGCGCTTGGTATCCCGTACCGTTATGAGTTTCCTGTCAGAATGAAAATGCAGAACGGCCGTTATGTGACATATCACCCGGATTTTTTTATTTTGAATAAGGCTTCGCGAAAAGAAATAATCCTGGAGCATTTTGGTTTAATGGATAACGAAGAGTACCGGGCTCAGGCCTTTGAAAAAATCAGGCTTTATGAAAGTAACGGCTGGCTTTGCGGTGTGAACTTTTTGTTTACTCAGGAAACGGCGGAAAGCGGACTTGATTCCCGTCTGCTTGAAGAAAAACTTAAGGCCTTCCTGTTCGACTGATATCCTTTTTTCTGTTATACTTTTCCTATGCAGAATTTTGACTATATCATTATCGGTTCGGGACCAGCCGCTCTGGCTTCGGCTCAGTATGCTGCCCGCGCCGGATTAAATACACTTGTTATTGAAGGCGACGCTCCAGGCGGTCAGGTAACTCAGATTGCCGACCTTGAAAATTACCCGGGAGTTTTCCCAATGGTAAACGGCACGGACTTTATCATGAATATGAAGGAACAGGCAAAAGCCTTTGGTGCAACTTTTGTTTCTTCCCGTGCACTTTCAGTAGATAAGCCCGGCGCATTTTTTTCTGTAAAAACTAAAAACGAAGAATATCAGGCAAAATGTGTCTGCCTTGCAACAGGTGCTGTTCACAAAGATCTTGGTTGCAAGGGCGAAAAAGAATTTGCAGGCCGCGGAGTTTCGTACTGTGCAGTCTGCGACGGACCTTTTTTCCGAAACAAAAAAATCTATGTGGTAGGCGGGGGAGACTCGGCCTGCTCTGAAGCAATTTACCTTGCAACTCTTTCCAGTGATGTTTCAATTATTCATCGCCGTGACACATTCCGCGCACAGAAAGCCGTAGTGGACAAAATGCTTGCTGTCGGGGTAAAACCTGTTTACAACACAGTGATTGAAGAAATCGCCGGTGGAATGAAAGTTGAAAAACTGATTTTGAAAAATACTCAGACCGGCGAAAAGTCAGAAGTGGCAGCCGATGCTGTTTTCATTTTTGCCGGAATGGCTCCGACAAGCGACCTTGTTGATATGCTTAGAAAAGATGAAGCGGGCTATATCGTTACTGATGAAAAAATGCAGACTATGATCCCGGGGCTTTTTGTTGCCGGCGATGTCCGCGCAAAACCTTTCCGTCAGATTGTAACTGCAGTTTCTGACGGTGCCATTGCCGCCAACAGCGCAGCAGAAATGATACATAACTCTTAGTGAAAAAATGAAAACTGTTACCTTTGTTAATAAAAAAGTTCAGAAGTATATTTTCATCCTATTGTCAATTTTCAATTGTCAATTCTCAATTTTCTCCCTCTCTTTCTGGGACAACAAGCCTCATGACCAGCTTGCCCGTGAAATTGTTCGGGAAATGACTCCGACTGAACTTTATTCCCAGATCCTCATGTTCGGATGGGCAGGCGCAGAACCTGAACAGATTCTTTACGACTGGGTAAGTCGCGGGCTTGGAAGCGTAAAGGTTTTTGGATGGAACACAGATAATATTTATCTTGTTGCAAAATCAATTACTTCACTTCAGCAGCATTCGGCAAAGAACCGTTTTCAGATTCCTCTCTTTGTTGCAACTGATCAGGAAGGCGGTTGGATTCGCCATGTAAAAGGTGACACTGCAATTACTCCCGGAAACATGGCTATCGGGGCAAGCGGCTATCCTTCAGACTCGTATTATAGTGCTTATTACATTTCGCGGGAAATTAAGGCTCTTGGCATTAACATGAACTTTGCCCCGACTGTAGATCTTTATACAAATCATAATTCTACTATTATTTCTTCCCGTTCCTTTGGCGAAGATCCTGTAAAGTCGGGAGTTCTTGGAGCTTCATGGGCAAAAGGAAGTATGGCTGCGGGAGTTATTCCTACTGTGAAACATTTCCCGGGACACGGTGATACAGAAAATGACTCACATGGAACTCTTCCTAAAATCGATGTTGATTTTGAGACATTTACAAACCGCGAATTGATTCCTTTTCGCTATCTGATAAATACTGGCGTTCCTGCAGTTATGTCGGGACATCTTTCATTTCCGAGAATTGAACCAAGTGGAACACCTGCAAGTCTTTCAAAATATTTTCTGACTGATCTGCTTCGCGGCCAGCTTGGTTATCAGGGACTTATTATTACAGATGACATGATGATGAACGGTGCCACAATGTATGCTGGTTCTCTTTCAAATGCATTCCGCATGGCAGTTCAGGCAGGAAACGACATCATCATTTCTTCAACAACTGCAAAGTTGAATGAAGCTTTGTGGACAAATAATTTGAATCTGATTTCAACAGATCCTGAATTTCGAGAGCGGGTTGAAGACGCTGCGTATCGTGTAATCAAAGCAAAACTGGAATATTTTAAAGGCGGCAATGCAGCGCCACTTTATCCTGACAGTGCAGATATAGATTCCGCTATTCCAGATCCAGATGGGGAAAAGTTTTTTCTGGAACAGGCTTGCCGGTCAATTACAGTTTATCAAGGACAAGCTGCAATCGATAAAAATAACTCAGGACGGATTCTTCTTGTTGGAGGACTTCCAGAATTTTTTACGTACATGAAGAAACGTTTTCCTGAAGCTGGAGAATTTCGTTTCCAATATGAAACAGGGCCAAATCAGACACAGTGGGTAATAGATAACCTTCCTGGAACTGCTCAGAATTTTGATACGATTGTTTTGTTGGTTGGAAGTGAACGACATGCAAAAATAGCGGAGTCTATAAGGAAACTTGGAAAGAAAGTAATTGTCTGTTCAATAATGTATCCGGTTTATTCAGAGCGCCTTACATGGGCTGATTCAGTTCTGATGGGATACAGTTGGAGCGGTTACACTTTGGATGCAATGGCTTCAGTCCTTGCCGGCGAATATAAGCCGGAAGGTACTTTACCTTTTACAAAGCAATAAAAAAATTATCTGAATAAGGCAAAACTTCCAGGCATTTTTCCGCCGGCCTTTACCCAGGAAAGGGCCTGTTTTGTTGCAGGTTTATTTTTCAGTTTTTCAAGGGCTTCAAAATACGAAAGAAACCATCCGCCTGTTTCGCGGTCATTTGCGTATAGTTCATTTCCTGGTTCTGACTGAACCAAAAAAACTTTTACTCCCTGAACTTCGTTTAAAGCGGCACAAAAGTTTTCGGCAGTTGATTTGAAAGCGGCCTGAGCAATAGCCACTGTATTTGCACAAGGTGCCTGGGCAATTCCCTTTGCCGAAACGATGTCAGCTTTTGTAGCCGCAGTTTTCAAATAGAACGAAATTGAAATATCTTTATTCTTCTGTGAGAGTCTGTTTAATAAAGTCTGGCAAAAATAGATATATCCCGAAATCATGTTTTCTACGGCCTGGGTACAATCTTCTATTCTTTCACTTTCGAATTTTTTTGCATAAGCAGTTCCATCAAAAACAATTAAAATTCGGTCTATTTGAACAAGTCGCGATTCTGCTTGAATTAAAAGAGTCTTTGCGGAAATAGAGGAAGCTTTATTCCATGAAAATGTGAAAATATTGTCGTTATTAATAGATATATCTGAACTGGCGGTTGCAAAAATTTTGTGACCTTTGAGTTCAAAGTTTTTAATTAGACTTTCTGATTCTGGTAAATCTTTTCCCACCACTAAAATGTTTGCCATGCAATAAATATAATGCGGATTTCTCAAAATTTCAATTTTATGATAGAATATCCTCTATGAAAGTTTGGATTAAGTACCTTATTGGTGTTGCTATTGGACTTGCATGTGCATTGATTCTCCCTGTGGATAATCCATCCGTAAGTGCCGCAATTTCGTTTATTCTTGATTTATTTATTCGCTTCGGTCGATATATTGTTGTGCCACTTATTTTCTTTTCAGGCGCAGTGGCTGTAAACAAGCTTCGTTCTTCCAAACTTATTTTTAAGGCATCAGCCTGGACAGCTCTTATAACTGTTTTTTCATCTGTCCTTCTTACACTGGTTGGAGTTCTTTCTATAGTAATCGTAAAACTTCCTCGTATTCCAATTACTGTAGATCAGGTTACAGAAACTTATTCACTTGGAGTTAGTAACCTGGTTCGTTCTCTTTTCCCAGATTCTGCTTTTGAAGCATTCCTGGAAGGTTCTTTCCTTTTAGTTCCATTTCTTCTGGCATTTCTTGTTGGATGGGAAAGTTCTGTTGATGAAACTACATTCCGTCCTGTAAGTACTCTTTTGGATAGTCTTTCAAAACTGATTTATGGAATTTCAGTTTTCTTTACAGAAATTCTTTCAATCGGAATGATTGCTATTATGTGTAACTGGACTATTACTTTCCGTTCAGTTTGGAGCACTGGAATTTATACTCCAATGATTATCATGTTCATTGTAGACTTTGTTCTCATTGTTGGAATTATTTATCCTCTTATTCTGTATTACGTTTGTCATGATCCTCATCCATACAGAATTCTTTTTGCAGGAATAACTTCAATGATTACTGCTTTTTTCAGTGGTGACACAAATATTACTGTGCCTCTTAATATCCGACATGGAAAAGATAGTCTGGGAATTCGCCGTCGAATCAGCGGTTTTACATATCCTTTGTATTCGATATTTGCCCGTGGCGGTTCAGCTTTGGTTGTTGTAATCAGTTTTATCGTTATCTGGCGTTCATATTCCAGTCTTGCCATTTCGTTTAAAGATATTTTGTGGGTTTCTGTAAGCGCACTTGGAATGTCATTCCTTCTTGGAGGTCTTCCTTCTGGTGGCGCATTTGTTCTTCTTGCAATTTTATGTACTACTTACAGTAAGGGTTTTGAAACAAGTTTCCTTCTTTTGAAACCGGCCGCTCCAATTATTTGTTCTTTTGCCGCTCTTTTTGACGCCGCTACTGCTATGTTTGGAAGTTACATTGTTGCAGTAAAGACCAAAATGATTGAACATCATACAATTGCACATTTTATTTAATTTCTTTGTTAAAATTGTATTTATTATTATAATATATATAGTTGTTTGTCAGCATTATGGAGAGGTTTAGGAGTCGCTATTGGCAGCATCAGTAAAAGACATTATTGCTGGAAGAAAAACTTTTTTTATTACTCCTGATAGAACGATTTTTCCCGAAGATTTTTGTGAAGAATATCTGGCACAGGGGTATGAATGTTATTTCATTGAAAATGAAAAGAAGATTTCTATTGAAGAAAAAATTGAAATAATGATTTCAGTTTTCAATGATGTTATTCTTTTTTTTAATCTTGATTCAAATATTCCTGGTGTAGATTGGGCTGAATTAATTAAAAGACTTCGTGAAAAACATGGCGACAGTGTCCTTATGGGAGCACTGTTTACTAAACGTCAGAGTAAGGACGAGAAAGCCCGGATTGAGTACAAATATCTTTTTGATCTTGGATTAAACTGCGGTTGTATTCAACTTGAGTATCAGAAGAAACAGAATTTTGGGATAATCGAAAAAGTTCTTTTTGCTAACCAGGCTATGGGACGCCGAAAAAATGTTCGTGCTCTTGGAACAGCAGGTTGTACTTTTGGATTTGACTATAATGGTGAATCTTTTACAGGCGTTCTTCAGGATATTTCTGTTTCTCATTTTTCCTTCGTTTTTCCTAAAGATAAATTGAATATGAAGGATTATGAAAAAGTCAGAGATATTCAGTTAAATCTGAAAGGCCTTCACTTCCGTTATGATGCAGTTTTGTTCATGAAACGAGAGTTGCTTGATGATAACGTTCTTTATGTATTTATGTTTGCAAATCAATTTGGAGCAGGTCTTGATCCAATGACGCAACAAATTCTTATTCCGCGACTTTATGATTTGATGCATGACAATTGTAAGGGGCTTCTGCACAGACTTTATGATTCTTATGTAAAGAAAAATGCGGTAGAAGACGGAGTTCCTTTGGAAGAAATGAATCTTCTGGAAGAGGAGATGGAAGAGGAAGATTGTCAGGATAAAAAAGACAATAAAGGCGGAGAAATAAGATATAAAGACGATTTATAGCGGCAGAAAACTTAAGAGAGAGAGTGTAAAAGAATATAGATGAATCTTCTGGAAAAGTTAAAGGAAACGGCAGTATCTGTCCTTCCTGTTATGGTTATAGTAATTCTCCTGGGTGTTACTGTTGCCCCTTTGCCGGCACTTGAACTTGTCCGATTTGCCATAGGCGGTGTCTTTCTTATTATTGGCCTTACTATCTTTTTGGCGGGTGTAGATCTTGGTATTGAACCGATGGGCGAAAGAATTGGAGCCGAGCTTACTAAAAAGCGAAAACTTTGGCTTCTTTTGTTCTGTGCTTTTTTGATTGGATTTCTTGTTACCGTCGCTGAACCTGATATTCAGGTTTTTGGGGATCAGGTAAAATCTGTTTTTTCTTCCGTAAATAAAAATGTATTTGTTTTGGTAATAGCTGCAGGAGTTGGAATTTTTCTTCTTTTGGGGCTTTTACGAAGTGTTCTGAATTTTTCTGTAAAAATTACTTTTCTTGTTTTATATGTAATTATTTTTGCTCTTGTCCTTTTTGTTCCTGAAGATTTTTTAGGAGTTGCGTTTGATTCAGGAGGTGCCACAACAGGCCCAATGACTGTTCCTTTTATTTTGGCACTGGGCCTTGGAGTTTCTTCAGTTCGAAAAGACGATAAAGAAAGTTTCGGATTAACAGGTGTGACTTCGGTAGGACCAGTTCTGGCGGTTCTTTTTTATAGTTTTTTTGTTATTAAAAATCAGGGACTAGCTGCCGGGACTTCAGAAACTTTGGCGCAGGCGGAGACTGTGGTAAAGAGTGGAGTGATGTCGTCGTTTACAGGAATCATGCCGACGGTTTTGAAAGAATCGTTTACTTCGGTTTTACCTCTTGTATTTTTGTTTGTTGTCTTCCAATTTTTTCTTTTGCGCATGACTTTACGACAGACTGTCAGAATTCTTATCGGTATAGTTTATGCCTTTTTAGGATTGTTCATTTTTCTGGTTGGGGTAAATGGTGGTTTCATGCAGACAGGACGCGAACTTGGACTTTTACTTGGTCAAAAAGCATTCAGTCTGGGCGGTGGTTGGTTCGTTCTTTTGATTGCAACTGGTTTTGTTCTTGGTGCAATTGTTGTTTGTGCTGAACCAGCAGTTTGGGTACTTACAGAACAAGTTGAGTCAGTTTCCGGTGGAACAATCAAAAGACGTTTGTTACTTATTTTCCTTTCGGTAGGTGCCGCATCTGCAATTGCTTTGGCCATGGTGAGAGCCGTTTATGGCTTCAGTCTGCGCTGGATTTTGATTCCTGGTTATGCACTTTCACTTTTATGTATGATTTTTTCACCGGCAATGTTTACCGGTATTGCCTTTGATTCGGGTGGAGTTGCTTCAGGACCAATTACTTCTACTTTTGTTTTGTCTTTTGCACTTGGTGCTTCGAATTGTGGAAACTCAGGATCTAATGATGTTTTTGGTGTAATTGCTTTGGTTGCTATGACACCACTTATTGCCATTCAGGTTTTGGGTATTATTTATCAAGTAAAGAAAAATCGTGATTTGCGTAACAGGGCTTCTCGTCTTGAAAAGAATCTGAATATTTTGGGAGATTTATGAGTTACAAATTGATTTTCAGTATTGTGCCTCACAATCAGGGGGACGAAATTGTAAAGGCTGCGCACACTGCAGGAGCGGGTGGTGGAACTGTCCTGATGGGGATGGGGACTGCCTCAAATAATATTCTTTCTCTTTTAGGATTTGGGAATGCGGGAAAAGATGTGGTTCTTATTTTGGTGCCTGAAGAGATAAAAATAGGAGTCCTTGAAACATTAGTGGAAGTGTCAAAGCAGAAGAAAAAACATTACGGCGTTGTCTGGACTGTAGATGTTTCAAAGTTAATTAAATGTGGAAGTGAAATGGGAGAAAAAAATCAAATGAATGAAAAAGCAGATTACCAGATGATTTCAATTATTGTAAATAAAGGATATGCCGAAGATGCCATGGCCGCTGCACGAACGGCAGGGGCTGGTGGTGGAACAATAATTAATGCCCGTGGAACTGCAAAAGAAGGGGATGCAAAATTTTTTGGAATGGAAATTGTTCCAGAAAAAGATCTGCTTGTTATTCTTGTTCCTAATGAACAATGTGATGCTGTAATAGAAGCAGTAAAAAAACTTCCATGTCTTCAAACTCCTGGAAGTGGAATTACTTTCTGCTCAAGTGCACATGATTTTACTCTTCTTGGATCAAAGTAATGTTTCATTTTTTCGATGTTATAGACTCTACAAATACGGAAGCTTCAAGACTTTTAGAAGCAGCACAAACTTCTGGCAAAGGTTTTTTATCCTGTCATAAAGATGTAGTCTGGGCCTTAAGTCAGACCGCAGGTCGAGGTCGTTTGGGCCGTTCTTTTTTTAGTCCTGAAAGCGGTGTTTATTTTAGTTTGATTTTTTGTCCTGAAAAAACTTCTGAAGATTTTGACCCTGCAATATATACGTCTGTTGCTTCTGTTGCCGTATGTCGTTCTCTGAAAAAACTTTATAACAAAGATTCCACTATAAAATGGGTAAATGATGTTTACGTTAATGAAAAAAAAGTTTGTGGGATTTTGACTGAAGGAAAAATTGATACTGAAAAAAATATTATCGGCGCTTTGGTAATTGGAATCGGAATCAATATTTATACACCAAAAGAAAAGTTTCCAGAAGAGATAAGAAATCGTGCAGGTTCAGTTTTGGAATCAGAAAAGGAAAGTAATAACGTTACGCCTGAAGATCTTGTTCGTGAAATTGTAAGCTGCGCTTGTAAGATTTATGAGAATTCAGAATTACTTGAATCTACAATGCAGGAATACAAAGACCGTTCAAATTTGATAGGAAAGAAAATTACTGTAACACCTGTTATTGAACAGAATGAGGGTCGTTACGAAGCGTTGGTAAAAGACATTACTCAAAGGGCAAGACTGGTAGTTCAATTGGAAGATGGTTCTATTCGCGAGCTTTCTAGTGGAGAAGTAAGTTTACATATGTAAGTTTATATGTAGATTAAAACTAATTACTCCACATTCCTTGAAAATATGATATAATTTTTGTAAAAGTAGAACTATTCCCTCGGAGGATTTATGAGCGACGAACTTGATCCGGAAATCGCGGCCCTTTTATCATCTGCCACAGCGGATACATCAGAAACTCGTTATGATATTAAAGCTACAGAGTTGAAATTAAAAGCAAAAGAAGATTATGAAAACAGAACTTCTGCAGGACGTTCAATTCACGAAGTCGATTTAAGTCAGACCGGTTTCGCTCCAATTGAAAAACCTTTTTTGGATACACCTTCTACATGTTTTAATGATCCTCAATATTACAAAATTGCACTTTCAAATGAAAACCAGTCGGCACAACGTGTTCATCAGATTCTTTCAAAATATTTAACCTGTAAGGATCCAAAAGATCGAACAGTTTATCGTCAGCAAATTGTAACTTCGTATTGGGAACTTCTTCGAGGTATGGTTGGAAAGGCTGGGGATAAAGATCTTCCAATGCCTAAGAAAATGTTGATTCGTTATGCAGTATTATTGCCATCACTTTTCCGTCCAGAACAGAAAGATTTTTTCAGTACGTTTAAACTTACTAATGAAACAAATGAGCCTGTTCTTTACGTTGATGAATGGTTTAAGGAAATTGCCGCAGGTCGTATGAATAATTCTATGACCGATGAAGGTAAACCAACCCATACAAAAAATATGTCTGCGGAAGAAGCTTCGTCTTTTGAACAGCAGCGTTTGAATCAACTTCAGTCGAAGAACTCTGGAAAACTTCAAAATGCTGAAAATATTTTAAATATTAAAGAAAATGAACGGGCTATGCTTGAGACAGAACTGCGTACTCGAATCGATAATATTATGGATCACCCGACTGTTATGGGATACGAGCCTCATAAACAGGGACTTTCAGAATATCAGAGAAAACAGTTTGCAGAGATTTCTGATTATCTTCATAGACTTTCAAAAAATGACAAAGAACTTTCAAAAGCTTTTGCTGAATACCAGGAAGCAAAGGGTGTTTTTGATAATGTTCAGAACAAAATTGAAGCTGGTGGACCGGTTGTTGTAACAGCAGATACTGAAGCGGTTAAGACAGAATTCGATACAGTACGTCAGATGGCAAAAATGACTATTGGTCGTCAGGGAAATCAGTTCCCGGTTTTTACACGAGAATTCTATCATTGTACAGAAAAAGGAACTGGTATGCGTGAAAACGTAATTGAAGTTCTTCGCTGGATTGAAAGTCTGGATCCTGGAGCATTTCATCGTATTCATAAAAATGTTCCGAATCGCATCGTTCCTTATGTTCTTCTGGTTCCTACTTATGGTGACCGTGGTTTCTGTTGGGAACCTTTTGACCGTTACAATCGCGTTACTTCTCGTGGACGTATCGTTGTTCCAATGTATCCGCGCGATCTTCAGATTGCAGTTCTTACAGCAGTTGCCGATTTACGCTGGCAGGTTGCAAAGGAAAAGGCCAGTTATTACTGGATGGAAGAAGGTCTTACAGGACAGTACTTCCAGCACTTTGAACAGAACAAGCTGAAAGGCGACGTTAAGGAATACTTCATCGAAGATTACATTCTGTGGATGACAAAGGAATCTACAGGTGTTCAGCGTCTTGAAAAAGATGTTCGCGGAATTTTCTGGCGTAACATGCCGTTCCCTAAAGAACTTAAAGAAGACCTTCGCAAGCGTTCTCTTGTATACGACGAACTCTGCAAGAAAGACGCTAACCGCGAAATGTCAGATGGATACTAAACCCTAAACTCCATTACATAGTCGTCCATGAAGAAGCCTTCGCCGATGTCTGCCTTGTCTTCGCGGGCGATATTGAAGCCGATTTTTTTGTAAGCCTGAACTGCAGGATTTTCTCTGTTTACACGCAGAGTAATGTTGTGCAGATTCAGGCTTTCTGCATTCTGAACCACAAAGCGGAGCATGTAGCGGGAATAGTCTTTGCCTCGTTCTTCCTTTTTCAGGTAGAACTTACTCAGGTACATTTCATCATCTTTTTTTACAAAAGCCGTGAAGCCTACAATGCGGTCGCCGTCTTTTACAAAGTAATAGCGGTAGCCGTGGTAAAGTGCTTCTGCAATTGCTTCAGGTGTCTGGAACTTTGAAATCATGTAATCGTTCTGGGCTTTTCCGATAATTGGGTCAAAGTGCTCGCGGACAATAGCCGTGGCAAGTTCTGACATCTCTTTTATGCCGGCAGTGTCGCCTTTTTCAAGTTTTTCAAACTGTATTGGTTTGAAGGCTGGATTTTTCCGGCTAACAGAAACGCCGTCGCCAAGGTCAAAAAACTCTGTTTTGAATTCGGGATTTGATTTAAGGAACGAAACATATTTTCTGATTTTTCTGAGCAGTTTGATTGTGGAATAATTATGAGTCAGGCTCATGTCTTCAACCATGCCGTGAAAAGCAAGATTGTCGCTGACAATAACGCCGCCTTCTGCAAGGTATTCCTTAAACTTCTGGAAAAATTTAACGTACTGAGCTTTTGCGGCGTCTATAAAAATCAGGTCGAAGCGGGCGTCTTCCGGAAGTTTCCAGCGGAGAGCGTCTTCACATGAAATGTTGATTCGGTCTGAAAGTCCGCAGTCAGAAATGTTCTGAACGGCTTTTGAATACCTGTCGATGTCGATTTCAACTGTAGTAACCTGAACGTCCGGGGCAACGGATGCGAATCGTATGGCGGAATAACCTATAGCCGCTCCAATTTCAAGGACGCGGGTGTAATTATTTTTCCGAATTAAATCGCACATAAAATCAATGCCACCATCTTTCATAATTGGCACATCATTTTTTGAAGCATATTCTTTGATTTCGGAAATTTCGTTCATGGTGTTGATTCTACTATTATTTTTTAGTTTATTGTATACTAGGGGTTGTTGTAACGGGGCGTTGCGGGGTGTCCCCGCTAGAAGGGGGTGTGGTGAAAATGCCGTCGGTTGAGCTTGTCGAAACCAGGCATTTGAACCCAGGGGGAAGACTTTCCCCCTTCCTGGAAAAATCCACGAATATCTCCTTAAATGGAATTATTTGTGGAAAAAGTAATGTATTGAAATGGGGCGCAGCGAATCAGGACCAGCGCCACTTGTTGCGTCTTAGGCCCGCGGAAGCCTAGCCCTAAAAGCAACACCCGTGGCAAGCTGAGTCATGATTTCGCGTTGCGGGGCCCCATTTCGAGTCATAATTTTTGTGAAAAATTCGTTTAGTTAATTTAAGGAGATATTCGTGGGAAAAGTATTTAAACTTGAAACTTTCGGCTCAGTTGACGGACCTGGAGTCCGCTATATCGTATTTTTTGCAGGCTGCCCTCTTCGCTGTCAGTACTGTCACAATCCTGATTCATGGAATATGGCCGACGGTCAGGATTACACTGCCGACGAACTTGTTAAAGATGCTTTGAAATATCGCGCATATTGGGGAGAAAAAGGTGGAATTACTGTAAGTGGCGGTGAACCTCTTTTTCAACTGGATTTCCTTTTGGAACTGTTCACAAAAGCAAAAGAAAATGGAATTAATACCTGCATTGATACTTCAGGATCTCCTTTTACAAAGGAAGGAGAATGGTTCGAAAAGTTTAAAAAATTAATGGATGTAACAGACCTTCTTCTTATGGATATAAAGCACATTAATGAAGAAGAACATGTGAAATTGACTGGGCGGACAGGGAAAAATATCCGTGAAATGTTTGCATATCTGGACGAAATCGGAAAACCTATCTGGATTCGCCACGTTCTGGTGCCAGGCATTACAGATAAGGACGAATACCTTATTAAAACTCGTGATTTTATCCGTTCTTTGCATAATGTTCAGCGTGTAGAAGTTCTTCCATATCACGGATTGGGCGCTTTCAAATATAAAGAGCTGGGAATCAGATATGTTTTGAATGATTTGCCTTCTCCGGAAAAGGATCGGGTTGCTAATGCAAAAGCGATTCTGGAATGTGAAAAATATGACGGATGGACAAAATAACAGTTTTTGTCATTTTGAAAGAAAAAAAATAGTAAAATTTCGTGATTAGACAAAATAGAAATTCCCTAAAAATTCCATATATAGTGGAAAATAAGGGGTTTTGCCTACGAAAAAACACTATATTTGATAAAATTAGGAATCATTCTCATTTTTATTTGTTGTTTTTTTCACTCTATTGTATTATACTTGTGACAAACCTAAAATTGATTTCATTATAGGAGATATATTTATGGAATTAAGAGAAGAATGGAAAGGCTTC
>JAKSTM010000005.1 GCA_024402565.1 Treponema sp.
CATTGGCTTATATACTTTAAGAGCCATCTTAGTTCCCCTTAATTCTCAATACCGGTTACCGGGACCAAATTACACGCCTTCAAAGGCTGAAATTGACTGGCCGTCAGCGATACGAACAACAGCCTTCTTGAAAGAAGCTGTTCTTCCCGGTTTACCACGAAGACGTTTAACTTTTCCCATAACATTCATTGTTGTACAGTTGATTACTGTAACATTGAAAAGTTTTGCAACGGCTTCTTTAATGTCTGTTTTTGTTGCATCTTTGCGAACGATGAAAACATATTTGTTCTGTTCACGAAGCATAGAAGCTTTTTCAGATACAACAGGCTCAATAAGAACGTCTGTAAGTGTCATTATTTAGCCTCCTTATCTTCTGCATAGAAACTTGAAAGATTGTTTGCTGCTGTTTCCAGAAGTACAACTTTGCGAGCGTAATACAGATCGTGTGCGCGAAGACGGTTGTAAGAAAGGAATGAAACATTCTTAATGTTTCTTGCAGCTCTCTTAAGCATTGGATCTTCATCTTTCATGATAATTACTGTGCGTTCATCTTTAGCAAAATTGTTAAGAATAGCAACGAGATCCTTTGTTTTTCCGCTTTCGATTGTGAAATCTTCAACAACTGTAAGTCTGTCAGACTGAGCCTGCATAGAAAGAATTGTTTTCATAGCAAGTCTCTTTTCCTTTTTAGGAATTGAGTAGCTGAAATCACGTGGTTTTGGTCCGAATGTGATACCACCACCAACCATGATTGGAGATTTCTTATCACCACGACGTGCATTACCTGTACCCTTCTGTTTGTATGGTTTTGCATTTGAACCATGAACTTCAGCGCGAGTTTTTGTACAAGCAGTTCCTACACGTTTGTTAGCTAATTCATTTGTAATTGCGTAATAAATTACGTCGTCATTTACTGGGAGACCGAATACTTTATCATCAAGTGTGATTGTACGCAGTTCTTTACCAGCAGTTGAATAAACTTTCTTTTCCATAATGTTCTATTCCTCCGCCTTATTTCTTTACTGCTGACTTGACGATCAGTGTACAGCCTCTAGTTCCTGGAACAGCTCCACGAACCATGATTACTTTCAATTCAGGATCAATTTTAACAACTTTAAGATTCTGAACTGTTACACGTTTACAACCCATGTGACCAGGGAGTTTTGTGTTTTTGAATGTGTGGCCTGGTGTTGTACATTCGCCAGTTCCACCTGGTTCTCTGTGGAATTTAGAACCGTGTGTAGCGCGTCCACCATGGAAGCCCCATCTCTTCATTACACCCTGGAATCCCTTACCTTTTGATGTAGCAGTAACATCCAGAAAGCGACTCTTTTCAAAGAGTTCAAGACCAACTGAGTCACCCACATTTACTTCAGCTTCGAAATCACGGAATTCTTTAAGCTGACGTTTTGGAGCAACGTTCTCTGGGAACTGTCCGGCGTATGATTTGCTTACTTTAGATGCTTTCATGTCATCAAGACCAAGCACTACAGCATCATAACCGCAGTTTTCCTTTGTTTTTTTGGCAACAACAACGTTTGGTTCGATCTGGATCACGGTTACTGGTGTAAGATTACCGCTAGCATCGAAAATCTGTGTCATGCCAATTTTTTTTGCAATCAGACCTTTCATTCTGATATCTCCTAATAAGGACCGATTTTATCGGCTCCTTCTGTTATTTTTTAAGGCCGTCGTCCCAGATCCAAGGGGATCGTACCTTTAGTTTAAGTTTTCTAACAGCTATCGCTGTTTCTGTGCCTACTGTTTGATGTTTACATCAACACCGGCAGGAAGTTCAAGCTTTCTCAGTGAATCCAGAACATCTTCTGATGGATTCATGATGTCGATAAGGCGTTTGTGAGTTCTCATTTCGAACTGTTCACGTGACTTTTTGTTTACGTGTGGTGAACGAAGAACTGTTACCTTATTAATGCGTGTTGGAAGAGGGATAGGTCCTGAAACCTTTGCACCTGCTTTCTGAACAGCCTGTACGATAGCTTTAGCACTCTGATCGATCAGTTCTACATCAAATGCACGAAGTCTGACACGAATCTTTCCATTAGCCATTTTATGTTACTCCTAAAAAACGATTACAAGAGGCTGTTTTCACAGCCCCTTGTATATCAAATAAAACTATTCGATGATTTTTGTAACCTGACCAGAAGCGATTGTACGTCCACCTTCGCGGATAGCGAGTTTGAGACCTTCATCCATAGCAACTGGGTGAATCAGATCACCTTCGATTTTCAGGTTGTCACCTGGTTTAGCCATATCTACACCGTCAGTAAGATTTACTGTACCAGTAATATCTGTTGTACGGAAGTAGAACTGTGGACGGTAACCAGAGAAGAATGGCTTTTCGCGTCCACCTTCTTTTGCAGAAAGAACGTAGATCTGAGCTTCGAATTTTGTATGTGGGTTGATTGATTTTGGAGCTGCCAGAACCTGTCCACGTACAACATCTTTCTTTTCAACACCACGGAGGAGGATACCAGCGTTATCACCAGCCATACCTTCGTTAAGTGTTTTGTTGAACATTTCGATACCTGTTACAGTTGTATCCTGTGTAGGTTTGATACCAACGATCTGTACTGCATCACCCATGTGAACAACACCACGTTCGATACGTCCAGTAACTACTGTACCACGACCTGTGATTGTGAAGATGTCTTCGATTGGCATAAGGAATGGTTTCTGATCATCACGAACTGGATCGTCGAACCATGTGTCCATAGCGTTAAGAAGTTCTTCGATACAAGCTGTGTTAGCTGCATCTGAAGATTCGTTAAGAGCTTTGAATGCTGAACCTTTGATGATTGGTGTGTCAGCTGAGAATCCGTAAGACTGGACTGTGTCTTTAACGTCTTCTTCAACCATCATGAGCATTTCTTCGTCGCCATCAAGAGCGTCTACTTTGTTAAGGAATACGATGATCTTTGGTACACCTACCTGACGAGCCAGGAGGAGGTGTTCTTTTGTCTGAGCCATAACACCGTCTGTTGCAGCGATAACGAGGATAGAACCATCCATCTGTGCAGCACCAGTAATCATGTTTTTGATGTAGTCAGCATGACCTGGACAGTCAATGTGTGCGTAGTGACGTTTGTCTGACTGGTATTCAAGGTGACGAGAGTTAATTGTGATACCACGTTCCTTTTCTTCAGGACAGTTATCGATTTCGTCGTATTTCAGTACTTTGTCACCGTATTTGTTACCACAGTATGTTGTGATAGCGGCTGACAGTGTAGTCTTACCATGGTCAACGTGACCGATAGTACCAACGTTCATGTGAGGTTTTGTTCTGTTGAACTCTTCCTTTGCCATGTTGTTTCTCCTTTACCGGAAGTCCTTATTTTCCCGGCAATTATTATTTAATATGTGTTGCACTTTAAGCCAGAATGTGTCAGGCATCTAAAAGATCCTGCATCATTCGCAGACACACTTTGTTACCATATTCATAAACAAGGTTATAAACACGACTATAACCACGTTTATTAACATGTTTTTATCTTGTTTGACTTCTGTTAGAGACAGCATTGGAAAAGATATTCAATTTGAATTGCATTGAATGGATATTCATCAATTCGAAATATCCTTACCCGACACCACCTAACGTTATCAAGCAAGCTGTTTGACAACTGGTCTGGTTTTCCGAGTAACGGCTGAACAGCCATCAGAAACCCTAAACATGTTGTCATATTATATAGAAAAGTAACAACGTTACTTATTCCCAAGTTAAGGGCCGTGCATACCTGAAAATCCCACCTGATGCTCGCATACTTGAAGTAGAACTAACTTTACGGTTGCACCGGATTAAATCCGCCTGATCTCAAAGAACCCACTACCCCCCTTTTTAACATAAGGATAGGTTTAATAAATATACATAATTGGGAAGAAAGTTTCAAGTCTAGAACTTTAAAAATACAGAAAAGTTTTTTTATATTTTTTTTGTTTTTTTTCTAAAGTTCCGGTTTCTTTCACCGAAACTAGAGTAAAGGGTGGTGGAAACCCGTGTGGCGGACCACCATGGAAGTGTATCTTCCGGAAGTGGTTTGCGAAAACCAAACATTAAAGAACTAACCAAAAAAAGGAGTGTTTTATGGTTATTAATCACAATATGAGCGCTATGTTCGCTCAGCGTTCCCAGGGAATTCAGGATCTGAACCAGCAGAAAAGCATGGAGAAGCTTTCTTCTGGTATGAGAATCAACCGCGCTGGTGATGATGCTTCAGGACTCGCAGTTTCTGAAAAAATGCGCGCACAGATCCGTGGTTTAAATCAGGCATCACAGAATGCCCAGAATGGTATTTCTTTCATTCAGACAACAGAAGGATATCTTCAGGAAACAACTGACATCGTTCAGCGCATCCGTGAACTGGCTGTACAGTCTTCAAACGGTATTTACTCTTCAGAAGACCGCATGCAGATCCAGGTTGAAGTTTCTTCTCTTATCGCTGAAGTTGACCGCGTAGCTTCTGCTGCTCAGTTCAACGGTATGAATATGCTTACAGGACGTTTCGCTCGCCCAACAGGTGAAAACGTTGTAACAGCTTCAATGTGGTTCCACATTGGTGCAAACATGGACCAGAGATCACAGGTTTACATTGGAACAATGTCAGCTGCTGCTCTCGGACTCCGCAACGTTGGTGACGAAACAATCATGTCTCTGGAAACTCCAGATGAAGCAAACCGCGCTATCGGTACACTTGATGAAGCTCTTAAGAAGCTCAACAAACAGCGTGCTGACCTCGGTGCTTACCAGAACCGCCTTGATATGACAGTTAAAGGACTGGATATCGGTGCTGAAAACCTCCAGGCTTCTGAATCACGCATCCGTGATACAGACATGGCTGCAGAAATGGTTGAATTCACAAAAGACCAGGTTCTCTCTCAGGCTGGAACAGCTATGCTGGCTCAGGCAAATCAGTCTTCTCAGAACGTACTTTCACTCCTCCGCTAAGATTAGTTAAAGCAGCATGAAAAAAAAGAGCGTCCGTCAGGGCGCTCTTTTTATTTTAAACATATATTTGAATGAGCCAGCATAGCGAAGACGCCGTTTTCAGTTTTGATGCAGAAAAAGGGATGCGAAGCGACCTTTTCTGCTCAAAACTGATGGCGGAACTTCACTACCCGTTTCTTTTTACCGCCGGATCGGTTCCGCCAGCTCAGGCAAATCACGAAGCAGCTTGCTGCGTCGCTCACAGAACGTTCTTTCTCTGCTCCGCTAGGATTAAAGCGTAAGAATTGCATAAAAAAAAGCCTCGCGTAAGCGGGGCTTTTTGCTTTTAACTCAATATTTGACTGAGCAAGCGAGTCCATGAAAAAGTTTTCAGTTTTGATGCAGAAATAAGAAGCGGAGCGACTTTTTCTGCTCAAAACTGACGGCGGAACTGCACTTTTGTAACATTTTACTAAGCCGGACCGGTTCCGCCGGGCTCAGGCAAACCACGAAGCAGCTTGCTGCGTCGCTCACAGAATGTTCTTTCATTACTTCGCTAAATAAAGCAAACCAGTTTCAGAGCATAGCGATGAAACTGGAGGCGGAACTGAACAAATGCGTTATTTCACATAGCCAGAAAGGTTCCGCCACTCCGCTAGGATTAGTTAAAGCAGCATGAAAAAAAAGAGCGTCCGTCAGGGCGCTCTTTTTATTTTAAACAAATATTTGACTGAGCCAGCATAGCGAAGACGCCGTTTCTTTTTACCGCCGGATCGGTTCCGCCAGGGGTCCGGGGATGTGCCCCGGAGAAGGGGGTGTGGCGAAAACCGCTGAAAACATAGTTCAGCGGTTTGAGCCCAGGGGGAAGGCTTTCCCCTTCCCTATTTTCCCGTTATATTATAGCCATGGAAACTTCTATAGGCCCTGGATTCACCCCCGATGAAATCATTTTTTGTCCAACCTCTGTCTGCAATTTGAAATGCGGCCATTGTTTTGTAAATCAAAAAGGCGGAAATTTGAACACCGACGAAGCGATCAGATTTCTAAACGACTGTGCGAGCCATGGAGTTACAAAAGTTGGCTTTTCAGGCGGCGAACCTTTCTTAAATCTTGATTTTACATGTTGTTTAATAGAAGAAACTGTTAAAAACGAACTTCTTTTTGACCGACTTATGACAAATGGTGTCTGGTGGAAAGACGAAAACGAACTTTTTGAGAAACTGAACCGGGTGCGGGACGCCGGGTTTGACGGGAAAATCGGGCTTTCGTGGGACTGTTTCCACGGCGAAGCTGGTTCATCTATTCAGAAAATCGCTATGTTCATAGCTGCCTGCCACCAGATTTTTGATGATGAAACCTGCGTTGAAATTTTGAGCGTCATTGATGCTTCGGATCCGAAACATGATGACCTGGAGTTTAAAGATAATCTGATAGAACTTGGTCTGACTATTGGCGGCTACGTTACCGGCGAAACAAATAAAAAAACAAAAAACGGTCAACTTTCGATTATAAACGATTATAGTGAACTGGAAGTACCAGTTTACAGATTTTCACAAAGTTTTCTTCCTGAGCCCGGAACAAAGTGGCATGACAAAAAATGGTTTACAGAAGATTACTGTCAGGGAACTGGAAATGTTTTCTATGTTCATTCTGACGGCCGCGTTGCTCCATGCTGCGGATTTGCAAATGAAGAGCCTGAACTTATTATTGGAACGGTAAACGACAGTTACGAAAAACTGATGGAAAATGCGAAAAATAATCGAATGGTTGATTTGTGTTACTGTCAGGGATTGGATTTATATAGAAGAAATCTTGAAGTTTCAGAAGGGAAAAAGGCGCTCCCGGGCAGAACAAACGACATGTGTATGTTCTGCGCCTGGGTTTGCCGTAAATAATCTTTATACAGTAAATGTTCCAATCTGACCGCTGACGCGCTGGATGGAATCATCAACATCGTGAGAAATGTCTTTGAGCATTTCTCCGCCATTCTTAATCTTATTAAGATCGGATGTCATTTCATCAACTGAAGATTTCGATTTTTCAGTTGCGTCTGAAAGATTCTGTACGATATTAATAATCTTATCTGTATGTACAGACATGGCTGATGAAGCATTCTGAACCTGACTTGCAGAAGATTCCATTTTTGAAAGGCACTGACTAACTGTGCCTGACGAAGCCTGCTGAATGCTCATAGCTTCTCTAATTGATTTTACTGCAGTGTCAGTTTCTGTAATACGCTGGAGAACGTCACCGAATACAAGCATAGAAGCTTCACTTGAACCTACAACAGCCTGAATTGAATCGCGGATTCTTACAAGCTGGTCACCGATTTTCTTTGATTCTTCGGTAGATGTTTCTGAAAGCTTACGGATTTCATCGGCAACAACCGAGAATCCTTTACCAGCATCTCCGGCATGAGCGGCTTCAATGGCAGCATTCATAGCAAGAAGATTTGTCTGTTCAGCGATTGAAGCAATTGCAGCGTTGGCTTCTGAAAGCATCTGTGAATCATTTTCGATAACCTTAACTTTTTCGTTTACCTCATTCTGAGTCTGACTACCCTTCTGAGTAATAGAAATAAGTTCATCAAAAGACGCATTCATGTTTGCTACAAGACTGTTTACAGACTGAATATTCTGAAGCATCTGATCAATTGATGATGAAGATTCTGAAACTGCAGAATTCTGACTCTGAAC
This sequence comes from Treponema sp., assembly GCA_024402565.1. Lineage (GTDB taxonomy): Bacteria > Spirochaetota > Spirochaetia > Treponematales > Treponemataceae > Treponema_D. The sequence continues at coordinate 7,636 of JAKSTM010000005.1, forward strand.
AAGAGTTGTAAGTTCACCCATTGTATCTTTAATGGAAGAAATTGCAGAAACTGTATCTTCTACACTTCTAAACTGAGAACTGATCTGTTCCTGAACCTGCGAAATATCTTTAGAAATATGAACTACATTATCAAGAGTAGATGCTGTAACTTCTGTAAGACTTTTTCCCGCATCATTAAGAACACTTTCTGAAGCTTTCATATTTCCTACAATATCTTTAAGTTTGCTGATAAAACCATTGAAACCTTCTGCTAGTTTTCCAATTTCATCCTTTCCTTTTGTTGGAATTGTTTTATTCAGATCAGCATTTCCGTCTGCAATGGCTTTCCCATATTCATCAATATATTTAAGAACCATATTAAGGCGTTTGATAATTCTCTGGATGAAAATCGTGAACAGAGCAAGGAATACAAGAACCAGAACAAGAATACCTGAAGCAACAACATAAGCTTCATTATTGCTATAGCCGGCCTTCGGATAGAAAAGGAGGATATTCCATCCAATTGAAGGAATTGGAGTAACAATATAGTTTCCATCATGTCCCTGGAAATATGTACTGTCAGTCTTGTTGCGCTTACTAAAATCAATATCTGTAATGATTTCAGAAATATCAGTTTTATCTTCAATAAGTTTCTGTTCCAAAGCACCTGTGATTTCAAGAGAATCATTAAAGAAATACATAGTGCCGACTTTAGGAGCATTTTTGAAGTTTTCGCTTATAAAATCTGACAGAGGAATTCCTGTTCCTGCTATACCAATAGCCTGTCCATTTTTATTGCGAACAACGGCATTTACCCACATCAATGTTTTTCCAAGATCCGGATTATAATTGATGTTAAAGTTATAAACAGGAGTTTCGTTCAATGTCATCTTATACCAGTACTGAGCAGGATCTTCTGGATCAACTACATAAGCGAATTCCATATCAGAATAAAATTCTTTATCTGTTGTATTAATCCAGAAAATGCTTTTACTGCGGAATGAATTCTGGTAACTGGCATATTCTTCCATAGCAGCTTTTCTGTAATCAGGATTATCAGGGGACTCCATAAACTTTACGATAGTCGGGGAATTAACCATCTGAAGAGAAAGCTGAATTTCGCTGTTCAAACTGTTCTGAAATTCAAGCTGCTGCTTGATGGAATTAGTTTCAAGAAAAGTTTTTGAAGCTTCTGTGAAATTCTTTTTTGAAAGAATTTTAACTGTGAGATTTGTAAATAAAAGTGTGATAAAGATACAAATCCCGGAAAAGGTAAACATTTTTGCTTTTAATTTCATAACTTTCAATTGTAAAGCAAAAAATCGAAATGTCAAATATCTCTAATCAGCTGATAAAAATTCCAATAAAAAAGCTGCCTGAAAAAGGCAGCCTTTTGTGTTTACTTATCCGATATGTTTTAATCTTATTTGCAGAATTCAGAAAGAACTTTTTTGAAAATCTCAAGTCCTTCATCAATTTCTTTCCAGCTGATGTTGAGAGGTGGAAGGAAACGTACAACGTTTTTTCCGGCAGTTGTTGTACAAAGTCCTTCATCAAGAGCTTTTACTTCAATGTCGAAAGGTTTTACAGATTCATCAATCTGAACACCTACCATAAGTCCCTTTCCGCGAACATCCTTAACAATAGGGAATCCCCAGCTCTTGATGATTTCGCGCATATAGTCACCTTTGTTTACAACGTCACGGAGGAAACCTTCTTCTGTGAGTGTGTCGATTACTACATTACCTGCTGCACATGCCAGAGGGTTTCCGGCAAATGTTGACTGATGGTCACCGGCAACAAATACACCATTTGCTTTTCCGCGGAACAGCATTGCTCCCATTGGAACACCGCCTGCAATTCCCTTTGCAAGAGTTACAACTTCCGGTTCGAAACCAAGAGCATCACTTGCAAGGAAAGTTCCTGTACGTCCGATACCTGTCTGTACTTCGTCGGCCATAACGATGGCACCGGCTTTTCTTGCAGCCTCAGCGGCTGCCTTTGCCCATTCAGGGTCGATAAGATTTACTCCGCCTTCTCCCTGAATACATTCAATAAAGAGTGCTGCAGTTGTATCGTCGAAAGCTGTTGCAAGACAGTCGAAGTCGTTAGGTTTGATTGTTTTGAATCCGTCAAGATATGGAGCAAAACATTCAGGGTGGAACTTGTCCTGTCCTGTTGCGGTCAGTGTTGCAAGAGTTCTTCCGTGGAAACTTGATTCCAGAGTAACGATTGTCTTGCGTTTTTCACCGCCGTTCAGCTGACCGTATTTGCGGGCCAGTTTGATTGCAGCTTCATTTGCTTCTGCCCCTGAGTTTCCGAAGTATCCGCCTTCGAAACCTGTAACAAAAAGCAGTTTGTTTGCAAACTCAAGTCCTACATCAGAGAAGTAGTAGTTTGAAATATGAATCTGGTTTGCAGCCTGTTTTGCCAGGGCTTTTACAAGAGGCTTGTAATTGTGTCCCAGACAGTTCACGCCGATACCTGATACAAAGTCGATATATTTTCTGCCGTCAGCAGAATACATTGTAGAACCTTTGCCTTTTACGAAAGTAAGGTCAAAAGATCCGTAGTTATTTACAATAAGTTTTTCCATAAGTCACAGTATAGTTAATAGAAAGACAGAATTCAATTAAAGCGCTGCTTAAAAAAAATGTACAAATAAATCAAATATATTTTATTTGATTAGTTATGGTCTCTAAAAAACTTACTCCCGTTCACAATCACGGCCAACCAGGAACGCTCGCTGACGTCGCTAAGTTGCAGCCCGGCAAGGAAACTATCAAGCCGGGCTGCAGACTTTCCTGGTGGCACGTGTTGTTCCCTTGCGTAAGTTTTTTACAAGCAGGATTAAATCAAATAAATAAATTTGTTTTAATGAATTACAGAAAGGAACAAGATGGGTGTGCAGGGCACTTTGAGCGTGGCTCTATAGTTTCCTATACGCGCTCAACGTGCAGCGACGCTAGCGAGCGGCCTGCAACACCCATCATTGTGACTGGTAGTAATTCATTAACGCATATAAACAAATGTATTTGATTTAATCCTACCTTTTATAAAGATTGTTTTCATTCCTTCTTTCTATTATACTTATTTCATTATTATAAAATTGGTGACACTATAAGGAGACAAAAATGGACCAGTTAAAAATTCTGCTGGCTAAAGGCCGCATCTACGAATCAGTTTACGAACTTTTGAATGACGTAGGTATTACAATCCATCTTCCTGACAGAACTTACTTTCCGACAACAAACCAGAAAGACCTGGCATTCCAGGTAGTTAAACCACAGATTACAAGTGCACTCCTTGCTCAGAATAAAGCTGACGTTGGATTCAGCGGAAAAGACTGGGTTTACGAAAACGGAGTTCAGAACAAAGTTGTAGAAATCATGGACCTGGGATTCGACCCTGTACGCATTGTTGCAGCTGTTCCTGAAACAGTTGATTTTGACGCACTTCTTAAAAAGCCTGTAACAATTGCAACAGAATACCAGAACCTTTCAAAGAACTGGATCAAAGAAAAGAAAGTTGACGGAACAATTTTCCGTACATGGGGAACATCAGAAGGTTTCGTTCGTGATGATCCGGATTCAGAAGCACAGATCCTTATCGACAATACATCAACAGGTTCATCACTTAGAGCAAACCGCCTTAAGATCTGCGACACACTCATGACTTCTTCTACTCGCATGTACGCTTCAAAAGAAGCCATGAAAGACCCTGCAAAAAAACAGAAGATCATGGAACTGAAAATGCTCTTTGAAGCAGTTCTCGCAGCCCGCGACAAGGTTATGCTTGAAATGAACGTTTCAAAGAAAAACTTCGAAAAACTGGTTGCTGCAATTCCAAGCATGAAGAGCCCTACAGTTTCACCTCTCTACGGTGACGACGGCTACGCAATCAAGATCGCAGTAAAGAAAGGCGAAGTACCAACTCTCCTTCCAAAACTCCGCGAACTTGGCGCAACAGACATTCTGGAATACGCACTCAGAAAAGTAATGTAGTTTTTATTTTGTAGGGGGAAGTCTCCCCCTCGCTTCAAACGCAAAAGGACGGTCAGAAATGACCGTCCTTTTCATTTTCCGCTACCCCCTCTCCTAAGGGGAACGCAACAAGTTGCTTATCCCCTTAAAAACCCCCAAATAAATTTGACATGACTATTATATAACCATATTATATAGTCACATGATAACTATATTCTCACAAAATGGAGGCAGCTATGACAGCACCACTTTATGACATTAAAGCCCGATTCAGCGAATACGTAACCATGGCAGAAAACGGCGAAGTTGTTGAAATCACAAAACACGGAACCACAACCGCCGTCATCATCAGCCTGAAAATGTTCAACGAGCTCAATGATGAATATCAGGAAATGCACAAACCAAGCTTTGTTGATGAGGTAAGGAAATGGAGGCTGAAGAACAAAGATATTCTGGATAATGAATTTGCAGATATCCTTGAAAAACAGCATCAGGAAGACAGAAAAGAATTTGATGAAAGGAGTAATTTATGGCAGTAAAAAGAATTTACTTATTGGACACAAATATTATATCTGAACTTACCAAACCCCTTCCTTCTGAAAAACTCCTGACAGAACTGGATGCCAGAGGAATGTTTTCTGCAATCAGCGCATCAGTCTGGTATGAAACACTCAGAGGAATCGAAATCCTGCCAGAAGGAAAGAAAAAGAAAGTTCTTTCTACAGAATACCTGGATTATATTCAGACCCATTTCTCTATTCTTCCATATGATGAACATTGTGCATCACTTCAGGCTGCCATCTTTGTTAGAATGAAAAACAAAGGTACTCCTGTCCCGATTGTTGACGCCCAGATAGCCGCCACTGCCCTGGCAAACAACCTGGTTCTTGTTACACGCAATGTAAAAGACTTTGAAGCTATCTGCAGTGAATTCCCGCTCCATGTGGAAAACTGGTTCGAATAATGCTAAAATAAGGTAACGGAGTTTATAAAATGGCAAGAACTGCAACAGTAGAAAGAAACACAAAAGAAACTCAGATTAAGCTTACTTTGAATCTTGATGGAAGTGGTAAATGTGATGTAAAAAATCCTATCGGATTCTTTGACCACATGCTTCAGGCATTCTGCAAACACGGAATGTTTGATTTAAGCGGAGAACTTAAAGGCGATCTGGAAGTAGACCAGCACCACTTAATAGAAGATACAGGCATTACTCTTGGAATGGCATTTGCCAAAGCCCTTGGTGACTGCGCTGGCATTTTTCGTTCAGGCTTCTTCATCTATCCTATGGATGAAACTCTGGCTCAGGCTGCAGTTGATTTTGGCGGACGCCCTTTCCTGGTTTGCAATTCACAGCTTACAGGAATCCCTCTTGTTTCTCTTGGACAGGACGGAAAACAGGCCAGCTTCATGACTGACTGCAACGAAGACTTCTGGCAGGGATTTGTAAACGGTGCCGGCTGCAACCTTCACATTGATGTTATCCGCGGAAGAAGTGACCACCACAAAATGGAAGCCATCTTCAAAGCCTGTGCCCGTGCCATGCGCTCGGCTACAGAAATTGATGCCCGTAGAAACGGCGCTATTCCAAGTACAAAAGGTGTTATTTAAGTTATGGCAAAAAAGATTGCAGTATTCGGAGACAGTATTCTTAAAGGAGCCGTAACAGGATATTCTGATCATCTTTTTGATATCCTGCCGGAAAACTCCCTTACTCTGGCCCAGAAAGTACTAGGCTTTGAATTATTCAATGATTCTGTCTTCGGAAGTGTGATTTCAAAGAGTCAGCGCCGCCTGAATAAATTCTTTGAAAAAGGTGAAAAAGCTGACATTGTAATTATTGAATCGGGTGGAAATGACTGTGACTATGACTGGGCACAGGTTGCAGCGAATCCGAAAAATCCGGAAATCAAACCTAGAACAACACTGGAAGACTACAAACGCATTCTTTCCGAAATGGTTCAGGCTGCAAAGTCAAACGGAGCACTTCCTGTTGTAATGACAACACCAAGTCTTGTTGCCGACCGCTGGTATAATCACATTACACGCACATTGGATGAAAACGGAAAATCAAATGTGGACTCTTTTCTTGGAGAAAATCCTATAGATAAACTTTCAAAGAATCACGAAGTCTACAATCTGAACTTAATGGAATACTGTTTCAAAAACGGTATTTTTATGATAGACATGAGAAAAGCTTTTCTTGAAACACCTGACTATAGAACATTAATGTGCCAGGACGGGATTCACCCGAATCAGGATGGATATGAATTCATGTCTGAAATTTGGGAAAAAGAACTCAAAGCAGTTTTATAACACCTTATAACTAACTTATTACATTGGGGAATAATATGTCTTCAAACAAATTAAAATCTTCTCTTCAGATTATTGGACTTCTTTCAATTTTTTTACTTACAAGCTGTTACTCTGTTTTTTCCGGAGTGGCCTCTGGGCGAGTTGTGGACTCCGAAAGCACTTCTACACCCAAAACAGGAATTGCTGATGTAGACATCTATGCATACACAAATAAAGAAGATCGTGACAATGATTTTTCATCATGGAATGGAAGTGATAAATTTCATCCCAAAGCAGAATATTTTTGCCATACAAACTCTGGAAATGATGGACGTTTTACATTAAGCAGACTTATCTGGAAAACCGAAAAATCAAAATTCGGAAAAGACGCCGACTATTCAACTATATATCTGATTTTCTTTCACGAAAACTATGGTCTGGTAAAAAGTGAAGAAAGAATTTTAATTGTTTCTGACTCTACAAGCGATTCTGTTTTCCAGGAATTAACACGAATAAAAAAATCAACAGTTCTTAACATTAATGTTAATGATGTTGTTTCCGGACAAACAGCAAATCCTGCAGTCTCTGTAAAAATCAGCGTTCCACAAAGCACTTCCGAAAATGTATATGCCGCTCCTAAGGTTTACGAAACTACAATACTGGGACAAGGAAGAATAGAAGTTTCTTACCCTCGCTGGCAAAGCGATGAACAGAAAAACGCAAAAATCGAAACAGAACCTGAAATTCAAATTTCATACAAAATGGCAGAAGATGAAGTAACTTGGAAGTCTTGTTACAACAGGACAAACGAAGCAAAAGATTATGCTTTTTTTGATTCAGAAATAAACAAAGTTTCTAAAAAAATCTCGGGCGAAGAATTTGGTATAAACCTTTATGGGAAACCAACAAAAATTGAAATTCCATCTGTTAGTGGAATCTATGGAACTGACCCTTCAAATGCAGAAAATGACGGCGTTCTTATCTCCATGAAAGCCTCACTGGACAACGGGGAAAATTACACAGAAGATCTTGGAGAAGTTTCAACTTTTGCAAGAGATCTTGGAACCGCCGGAAATCAGGAACATGGAAATTTCCAGAATCTTGGAAACGGTTTCTATATTTTTGACGAAAGCTACACCGGAAAATATGCAGAAATCAAAGTTCAGTTTTTTGTAAACGGAAATGCAAACGCAACTACAATATTACGTTCCGATAATAGATCTTATAACGTAAAACTTAAATAAGAAAAACTGTATGAAAAATAAAAGTCTTTTTTGCTCATTTATTTTATTTTCACTTTCAACATTCCTTTTTTGTGATGTTTTTTCCTTCAACGATTTACAGGAGAAACTAAAGGAAAATAATCCGGATATAAAAACCGTACAGGAAGAATATAACCGTTCAATACTGGATTATAAAGATGCGCTTGCAGGAATGGGACCAAAAATCGATTTAACCATTTCCGGAACTTATATGGTAAATCCGCCTGTCGGAAGTCTGGCTGTAAATATTGATGATATTATCAGCGCCGTAAACTGGCCCACAGGAACAAAACCTGCAGCAACCGGACAACGCATAAAGGTCTATGATGGGCTGGAAAATACTTACTACAATTTTGGTCTCACTCTTGAACAACCTCTTTTTACATGGGGTAAGCTTCATAATGCAGCAAAACTTTACAAAGAAATCTCAAACATTCAGAAAATAAAATTGAATTACACTAGTCGTCAGCTAGAAACCGAACTGGAAACACGACTTGTTACACTATTTTATCTGAATAGAATCACGAATATTCTTGATGAAGAAAAACTCTATGCAGAAGAACTGGTTTCCTACTCAGAAGATGCTGAAAAATCAGGTATGCTGCTTCATCAGGATGTCGTTGACGCTAAAATACAAGCAAAAGAATTAGATATCGCTCAGCAAGGTGTTTTTGAACAAATTACAAATCAGATTCTAGAACTCCAGCGAATTACAGGAATAGATAATCTTTTCCTGAATGAAATCAACTTTAATTTCGATGAAAACATAATCCCCGAAATAATGAAAAGAAATAATAATGAACTATTAGAAAAAGCATTAAGCGGAGATCAGGATTCCATAAAAATGGCTACTCAGGCCAAAGTAATTCAGGATATGGCATTAAAAATTTCAAAAGGTGCTGTTTATTGGAAACCGGATGTTGGGATGGAAATGAGTGCCGGTTATGGCGGACAGCGACTCCCTTTTGCAGAACCAAACTGGCGCAGAAAAGACGATTATTCCATTAACGTTTCAGTGGGAATTAAAACAACACTTTGGGATGGCGGAAAAAAATTAAATGCCGTTGCGCGAGACTACAGCAGTACTGCATCTGCACAAGTAAATGCAGAAGCAACTCGTTCTACAATCAGAAAAACAATGAACGAACAGTGGAATACAGCACAGGTTTGCTCTATGAAGATTGAATATCAGGATTTGAAAATCGAAACAGCGGATGCAAAAATCGAACACCAGGAAGTTCTGTTCAAAAATGGATACGGAAGTAAAGCGGATTTACTCAGTTCAAAAATCAACAAATGTACAGAAGAAATCACGAAACTTCAGCACGAACTTTCCCGTGCTGTTTCCTGTCTGACAATCAAATTCCTTGCAGGGGAATAAAAATTATTCCCCTCTCATCATCTTTTCGTATTCAATTACAGACATCGGTTTATAGTAATAGAAGCCCTGCACATAATTCAAACCGATGTTTTTAATCACGTTTATCTGGTCCTCTGTTTCTACACCTTCAGCAATTACTGAAAGCTTCATCTTATGAGACATATTCAAAACGCTTTCGATGATATCAACGCCTTTTTCGTAATTTGTATTATTCAGATCAAAGAATTTAATGTCCATTTTTAGAACATCGGCCTGAAGATCCTTCAACATATTTAATGACGAATAACCGCTTCCGAAATCATCAATAAGAACTTTAAATCCAGCGGCACGAAGTTTCTGTACCACATTTTTCAGTCCACGTGTATCTTCCACAAAAGCGCTTTCAGTAATTTCTATTTCCAGGTATTTCCGGTCAATCTGATATTTTTGGACAAGATTTTCAAAGATTTCTGGAACATCAACAGAATCAATATCGATGCGGGAAACGTTCACCGAAACCGGGGCAATATCAAGACTTTCATCCATCCATTTTTTTATGGTCTCGCAAACCAGTTCCCAAATGTACATATCAACACGAGTAACAAGCCCATTTTTTTCAATAATTGGAATAAACTCTGCTGGCGGAATCAAACCACGCTTTTTGTGAAGCCATCTAACCAAGGCTTCAGAACCAACAATTTTTTTATCTGAAACTGAATATTTTGGTTGAAGATAAAATGTGAATTCGTGTTCCAACAATGCACGTTCAACCTCAGGCGCTATCTGAAGTTCATGCTCAATATCAGAAAGCATATCTTTCTGGAACCAGCAAATTTGTTCCTGATAATTTCCAAGAATACGCTCAACTGCGGTTATTGCAGAGTCCATTGCATCGCGAATGTCATATTTTTCACCAACAATGCAACAGGCGCCAAATGCCATACGGAAACCTTCAATTCCGTCGAATTTAGCAAGAATTTCGGAAATCCCGCGCATCAAGTAATCTATCACAACAGGCTGATTATCCAAAATAATAAAGAAATTATCCGCGCCTGCATAACCAGAAACCGTATCAAACATACGATCCATTTCCAAAAGGAACACTGAAATACGCTTTATCAGTTTGTCTCCTTCCGGACGGCCATACCATTTGTTAAAAAGTCGGAAATGCTCCACGTCCATAGCGATAACACACAAATCACTTTGAGCACGTTCATTTACATATTCTTCCGCGTGAGCTACAAAACCACGACGTGTATAAAGACCTGTAAATGAGTCAATTTCTTCCGAAGCATTAAGTTTTCTAACATCTTGAGTGGTATTCTTTATGTGATATAACGCAAGAATTATCTGATCCTTACTTCCAACATATTCTTCTGGAACTAAAGTTACAGTCACTTCATCCCAAGAACCAACTGCATTTTTTTCACGATATGTATTTACCAGAGGAATTGTCGTTTCTGCCATTTTTCGTGGCAAAAGTTTCAAATCCCAGAAATTACGGAATTTCTGAACGTCATTTGGATTAATAGAAGTTTTTTCCAGACGATTTACCAGACTTTCAAAAGATTCAACATTATACTCAACAGACGAAATATTCTCTTCACGATGCAAATAACGATACTTATTTTGTGAAAGGTTTATTTCCAGAAAATAATCACAAGCCGGTAAAAAAGCCATGCGTTCCATAAGGCTTTTTTCGCTATTTAAAACCTGACGACAAGTAACCAGATTAATGGTTCCAAAATCAGGTAAATCAATCTTTGCATGTGAAGACGACAAAAAGAGATTCAGAGTTTTACTAAATAAATTAAAAGATGCAGCATCTGTCGATTTTACAGGACATCTTTCGCAGGGCGAAGAACGGTCATTAAAAATCTTATAACAAAAGTCACCTTTCTTCACACCGGGAATGACTGAGGCCATTTTGTTATTATACGAAACAAGCCTGTAATCACTATCGATTGCATAAACCAGCGAGTCAAAATTTTCCAATTAAGTTAACACCTTTTTTAAATTTAAAAAGATTATAACATAATTATCGGCAAATATAACAAAATTTTTTATAATTTCTACAAAAATAAAGTTTTTTTTCTATGCTATAAGGTATACTTATACTTATGACTAATGAGATTATTGTTTATACAGATGGCGGATGTTCCGGAAACCCTGGTCCTGGAGGATGGGGCATAGTTGTAATTGCTGATGGTCAGGAAAAACAGCTTTCTGGTGGAGAAAAAAATACAACAAATAACCGCATGGAGCTTTCTGCTGCCATTGCCGCTCTTTCTGTAATTAAAAATACACCTCAGTTCGCTGGACGCCCAGTGAAAGTAAATATCGACAGTCAGTATGTAAAAAATGGAATAACCACCTGGATAAAAGGCTGGAAAGCAAAAGGTTGGAAAACCGCCAGTAAAGACCCAGTAAAAAACCAGGATTTATGGATGATACTCGATGAACTGAATTCTTCTCTTTCTGTGGAATGGAATTGGGTAAAAGGTCATGCTGGAATCAAATACAACGAAATCTGTGACAGCCTTTGCCAGATTGAAATAAAAAACAACAAATAATCATTTTTTTAAATATTTTCATTTTGTTTGCATATTTTGTATTTAAAAATAAATACTATTTGTGTGGGCAAAACGAAAAAGAAACTTTGGTTTTCATGGTTCATCCTGATTTCTATTACATTATTAAACATACTCGCCTGTTCTTTGGGAGAAAGTTTTTCGCCCGAAGAACAAATATCTTTTTATCTGCCAGCCTGGCCGCCCACAAAGAATTCTGATTTATACCCCGATCTTTCAGGCTGGCAGATTTCTTTTTTAGGGGAAAACTACTCCGAAAGTTTTTATTTGCCTGCAGAGACAGAATCATTTTCCCATGTTGTTTCAAAGAATGATGTACTTTTTATTCAAGCAATTCCTATTACGCTTTGGGGAAAATCGACAATTGAAACAATCTTCTTTGAACCAGCTGGTTCTGTATATCCCTCTCTTTGTAAAAACAATACAGTCGAACTGACTTGGGAAGATGGTTTCACAGCAAAACTTGGGACATACCTGTATAAATACTGTGAAAGCCATTCTATGCAGAAAGAGCGAACAAAAAACTTTCTTTCTCACATTAACTGGAGAAAACTTTCCGCTAAAATACATGACAATAGTAATTCAGAACAGAACTTCTATAATCCATGGAAACTGGATTTTCCGAAAACTGTAAATTCTTTAAGCACAGGAACCTTTAATGCAGTAAAATTAAATATAAAACCAGCTTTTGAAGACTCCGAATCATTTTCCGATTTCATTCTTTCTTCCTACATCCCGGAAAACAACCAGATTCATGAAAAAAAGGTCCTTCCAATTTATGAAAACTCTGAAAATAGGTTCATGATTTCAGAAAATCAAATGATTATTATAAAATCAGAAAATGGAAAAAAACATTCAGCAATAACTGTCTTTATGCCGAGAAAAATAGATAGAGACAGTCTATGCAAAAAAAATTTGAACGATTTTTACTGATTTTATGCTTGTACAGCCTATTTTTCTCGTTTTTTTCCTGTAAGAAAAAAAATAATCTAGTTGATACAAGCATTATAGAGATTTCAAATGAACAAAATACAAAACCTCACCAATGGTATGCGTTTTCTCAAACAGGATTCACAACTGTAAGTCTTCCACAAAACGCACCTGCTGTCCCACAAAAACCATGGACAGAAGCAATACGCATTTCATCCGCTAATTCCGCAAGCGCAGAAGACGGAACAATTCAAAACGCTTTCTTAATTGTAAATAGACTTGGAATTCTTTCTGTTTCCGGCGATAACATAGAGTTAAATAAAGACACCACTTTGTTTTCAGAACGAACAGCCGGAAATCTTGTTTTTGTTAACGGTACTCCAGTATATTCCTTATACAAAAGTACTTTCTTTAATTCTAATCTACAGGATAATCAGCATCCTTTTCTGGTTCAATTTGACCCGATTTCAAAAATTTCCTATCCGCTTGTGAACTGTGATAATCTCACTTCAAACAAAGCTTGTGAGGTTACAGACTTTATCTGGGACGGGCGAACCTGGTTCTGCTGCATAAAAAGTGAAGAAGATGCAAAAACTGATTTTTCTTATATAAAATGGACATCAAATATTCCTTTACTAAATCAAAGTCCAGCCGTTGCCTCATCAAATATTTCTATTGTTGAAAGTGACGCCGATTCTTTCCGAAAAGAAAGAGAACCTCTTGCCTTTTCCAAAGCCCCTGACAGAATTAAAAAACTTTTAAATGGGATGGCATCTACCGTACCTTTCAATCTGACTTGTATGACAGCCGGCGGAACCTCTCCACGACTTTATTCAAATGTGGCAAAAGAAAATGAGGAAGCACTACTGGCATATGGTGTAGTTGCAGAATCTTGGAGCGGTATTCTTTTCCAGGACGGGACCCTTTATGTAGAAGGTGCTTTAGATGGGCGGCGTATTCTGAGACGAGGAAAACCAGTTGCTTTAAGACTGCCACGTCTTCCATATGGCTTTAATTACACAAGCTTCATAATTTCCGGTGCAACTCTTTATGCGGCCTGGGAAGAAAGCGATTTTTATATGACTTCAAGAAGTGGTTTTATCACTGTTGATTTAGACAAAACTCTATACACAAAAATAACAAGCTAGGAGATATTTATAATTGAAAAAAGCTAAATATATTTTCGCCTTTCTCCTTATTTTTCTCTCCACTCAAGCCTTGGTTGCCCGCTCGTTAGATTATTTCTTTACCATGCCTACTTCATTTTATTATAACAACGGAGATAAACAACACAGCGCACCTTCGCCTATTGTCTTTAATCCGGGATTTGGAATTATCTGGCCAAATGAAGGATTTATTTCTATAGAACCTTCACTAAATTTCTATTATTCCTACTACTTATGGTATGACGGAAGAGCTCTTCCTGCAGAGATTGAAAACAGAACTTCCACAACCCTTTCGTTTATGCTGGATATTCCGGCTGTATTCACTCTACCTATAAATACTACAAAGTTAAAACTGGATATTGGTGCATCTATGCTTATGCGATTTGGATGGCTCTCTAATGGAGCAAACGAAGCACAAGATGTAGAAATGATAAATCACTATTTCTGGTCACAAGCCAGATTCCTTTACCTTTCAGGCGGAATAACCTGGATGGTGGGATTACCATCAAAAACAAAGTTTGGGCCTTTTGCGAAGTTCTATCTTCCATTGGGTTCATTAATAGCAAACGAAGAACTGAATGGTATGATTATATCAGCAGGTCTGAAAGTTTCGTTTTAAGGAAAAAATATGGAAGACAACGCAAATTTCACAGAAGAACTTCAGAAAAAAATCCTCCAGAAAACTGACTGGTACAATAACACAGAATTTATTCGCATGCTTGAAAAATACAGACTTCTTTATTCCTGTGTCAAAAATCTTTACGATCTTCTGATTCAAAAAAACATCATCCAAGTTGATCCATACAGATTCGATAAAAAGATTTCGGAAATCACTGTTCCAGAAACAGGGCCGTTTAACGAAAATGACAAAAGCATTGTAATCGGAACACGTTTTTCTGATTATTACTCTATGCTCGATTTCGTTTGCACTTACACACGTTTCAGCGTTGATAATATAAATCTTCCTAAAATTAAAAAACTTCAGGAATTAAACACTTGTTTCAACTGGGAAGAAATGTCTTCCAACAGTACAAAACCAAATACCCGCGGACTATATTTAATGATTAACGAAGCCCGCGCAAATTCTCCTCAGATTGTTCAAAGTATGGTGAACGACCATATGTCACGTTGTTCACAAACTGTAGCTGAAATCAACCAGATGCTAAATCAATTAATTCGTTTTCAACGCGAGTTATACAAGCTTACAATCAGAAAAGATTTACTGGAACATCCTTCATTCAATACAGAAAAAGCAATGGAATCTTCAGAAAACGAACTTTCTGAAATAAAAAGAATCTTTGCTGAAGCCATGGGTAAAAAACCTTTTTATACTGAACTTGTAAATGAAATAATTAACGAAGACCAAGCCCCAAATAAAAATGCTCTTAGAGCAGAAGTAATGGCTAAACTGGAGATTAAAGATACAGTTAAAAAGGCAGTAAAAAAATCAATAGACACAAAAGAACTCCTTATGAATTCAGTTTTAGTTCTTGGCGCTCTTCCGCCAACCTATCACTCTTTCATAGAAAAGATGGAAGTCAACAACAAACTGCTTCATACAAAAAATAATTCATTCTTTAGTAAATTATTGGATGCTTTACGAAAAGCATTTGGCATTCGGAAGAATACTGAGATCCTTAAAGTTCCTTTTATGGACCCTGTAACCAAACATAAGACAACAAAAGAAATCCAGCTGGATAAAATTTTGAGTGATATAAATAAAAAGGAAAGACTTTATTCTGGAATTGCAGCAAAAGGAAGTGAATATTCAAAAATCCAGGCTGCCAGTGAAGATCAGATTCTTTCTTTTCTGGGAAAACAGATTTCCGAAAATCAGAATATGTATAATACCATTGCTGCCTTAGATGATTACTTTAAAACTGCAGTTGCGCCTAATGACAGACCAAAAGTAAAAGGAATGAAACTTGATCTGGATACAATGCGTAACACAATAATCAACTGCAATAAAAAACGCGGTGAATATCAGGCTTTTATTGAAGAAGCCGAACAAATGAAAAAACTTGGAATTGAAAATGATTAATAAAAAAAACATTCTTGCTTTCTTAATTTTTGGAATTCTCCTTTCACCTGTTTTCTCTCAACGATTTTTAGACGAAAACGATGAGGTTGAAGATTTACTGGCAGAAGAATTATCTGACAATCTTCTGGAAGCCAGTAAATATGTTATGACTGTAATTGAATCTTCACAGCCACATGACTTAAATCCAAGAACATCAAGCTATGTTTCTGATGCACAGATTTTTACAGGAATTTACGAAGGCCTTTTTTCTTACGATCCAAATTCCCTGAATCCAGTCCCTGCGATCTGTGAAAAATATAAAATTTCCCGTGACAAGAAACGATGGACATTTTACCTTCGCTCAAATGCAAGATTTTCTGACGGCTCAAATATTACCGCTGAAGATGTTAGAAATTCCTGGCTTAGTTTAATAGCAACTCCAGATGCACCTTATGCTTCTATGCTTGATATTATTTCCGGTGCTGCAGAATATAGAACAGGAACCGGAAGTGCCGAAGATGTAAAAATCACAGTAGTATCACCAACTACTGTTTCTATTCGCTTAAACAAACCAGCCAGCTATCTCCCAAGTCTTTTATGTCACGCTGCTTTCTCGATTACTCATAGAATACCGACAGTTTTTTCTGGTGCTTATTCAATCGGCGATATAAAACCCAACCAGATTATTCTTGAGAAAAATGAGTTTTATTGGGACTCGGAAAACGTTCAATTAAAAATGATTTGTTTCTTCCAATCATTAGGAAATGAAGAAAATACACAGTTTTACAACACTGGATTTGCTGAATGGATTACCTCTTACGATGTAAACACAAACAAACTTTTAAAACCTGGTGACATAAAACTGAATGCAGAATTTGGAACTGAATATATGTTCTTTAAAGATTCTTCGAAGAAACCCGCAAATTCAAAAACTAGCCCTGTGTGGGATATGCCAGAATTCAGGTTGGCTGTTTTAGAAGCAATGCCATGGGACATTCTTAGAGGCAATTCTTATGTACCTGCACCAACTTTTGTTTATCCTTTATCCGATTATCCTGAAGTAGAAGGTTTTTCATACACAGATCCTGACGAAGCAAAACTTCTGATGATGGATGCCAGAAACCTGGCAGGATTAAGTCAGAACGAAAGGATTCCACTTATTATGGATTTATCTGAAGGTACTATGAATGAAGCATCCATTACTGCCGTAAAAGAAGCTTTAGATCCGCTTGGTATTGATGTTCAGATTAATTTACTTTCCTACAACGGTTACTTTGAACACATCAAAAAATGTGATGCAGATATTGTTTCCTATAACTGGATTGGTGACTTTGCAGATCCATTAGCATTCCTTGAACTATTCCGCGGGGATTCTACAATGAACGAAAGCGGATGGAAAAACAAAGACTTTGATAGACTCATCGATGAAGCTTCAGGAATTTCTGGAAAAGAAAGATTTGAACGCCTTGCCCAGGCAGAAAAAATTCTTCTGGACAGCGGCATGGTTATTCCACTGATTCACCCAATTTCCATGACCATAATCAGCACAGAAGAAATCGGCGGGTGGTATCCAAATGCTTTTAATATCCACCCGCTGAAATATCTTTACAAGAAAAATGTAAAGCCAGATTTAACAAACTGCTTCTAAATTAATTACACATTGCTTCACAAGTGTTATAAAATTCCGGCTTCTTTTTACAGTTCCACTGAAACATTCCACAATATGGACCGTTCATTTTGTAACTGTAATCAGTTGTTGGAAGACTTGGATTATCCATTAATCCCCAGATGGCCCAGCAAGTAAATTTTCCATTTGCTGTTTCATTTATATGTGAAAGCATTTCGGCAAACTTTCCATAAAACTCTGCATGCTGGGCTTGTGCTTCCTCACTTCTATCATAGTTTCGAAGTGCCATTTCTGTAATCTGGACTTCATATCCTAAAGAAGCATATTTTTCTATTGTCTGTTTAATTGCAGCAATATCACCAGGATTCATACAACCATTCTGTTGTCCATATCCGCCCACATATCCCTGCATTCCAATTCCATCACAAAGACGTTCACCATTTACATTAATTACGTCATCCTGCGCATTTATTTCTTCTACAAGATTGATAATGCAATTTCTTTTATCTGCATAGAAATTATTGTAATCATTATAGAACAACTTAATGTCATATCCTTTTTCCTGAACAAAATCATGTGCATATTTAAATGCCCATTTTACGTAATCACGTCCTATTGTTTCGTAATAAAGATTTTTTGATCCACCACGTGTTTTTCGGATTCGGGCTTTATCTCCGCCAGCAGCTTCAGAAGGACTGTCAGCAACTGCTTCGTTTACTACATCCCAACAATAAACAACACCCGGAAAGTTTTCTTCACAATGCTGAATTACAGTTTCAATCGAAAACTTCATACGAGCTTTAATTTCTTCCGCATCTGCAAATTCTTTATTGCGATAATCTTTATAGAAAAACCATTCTGTCATATAAGCATCCCAAACGAGTACATGACCACGGACTTTTATATTATTCTCTTGAGCAAATCTAAGTAAATTATCACAATTCACCCATTTAAATGCTGGCATTCCATCTCTACTTCTTACCCCCCAATCAAGAAGGGAATACATTTTCATTTCATTGGTAGCAGTTACAGAATTAAAATCAGAAATAATCATTTTCTGATAATTCGCGTTGGAAAGATTTTCAGGACTCATGCATCCACCCATTTTGAATCCTTTGGCACCAGTCAATTCATAAAGTGGCGGATATTCAGGTGGGAGTTCCTTTACAGGTTCAGAAGTTTTTTTTGAAGCTGTGCTGCTTGCACATCCCAAAAACAATACACAAAAAGATACTATAGCAAAATTTTTAGTTAAACGTTTCATATTCAAAATTATACTCGAATACTAGTATTTAAGAATAGGGATTATTTCCGAGCCCAAATCCAAAATTTACGATATTGCCCCAAATATTTTAAAATCTTTTTATTTATCACAGTTATAGTATTTGAATTAAGGAAAGAAAAGCAGGAGACTTTTATGAAAGATAAAACAAAGGGATATTTTACAGATCTTCATGGCGAACGATTTTACAAAATCGAAAACTATGATCAGATGGACGATTTTTTTATAACAGTTACTAGTTCATCTGATGTCTGGAATTTCCTCTGGTCCCATGGCGGAATTACGGCAGGACGCATTAATTGTGATCACAGCATTTTTCCCTACTACACTGCCGACAAAATTAGCGACGGAAAAACCAATACAGGTTCGTATACCCTTCTTAAAATTTCAAAGAATGGAAAAATCTACAAATCAGAACCCTTTGCTTCATTAAGAGCTTCCAGTCTTGCCAGAAGTCTTGAAGGAAATGAAATCCAACATAATTTATACAAAAACATCAGCGGAACAAAAGTCTGGTTCGAAGAAATAAACAATGAACTCGAAATCATTTTCAGAACAGGCTGGACAAGCTCTGACCAGTTTGGCCTTGTTCGCTGTGTTGAAATCGAAAATCTTTCTTCAACAGAAATTTCTATTGAAGCCCTGGATGGTTGTCGAAATATTCTGCCTGCTTGCGTAACCGCTTCATTCCAGGAAGAGCGAAGTTTCCTTTTAGATGCATATAAAAAAACTGATTATGATTCAGAGTCTAAGCTTGCACTTTTTACAGTTTCATCCATTGCTTCAGATAAGGCCGAGCCAAACGAAGGTCTATACACAAACACTTGCTGGTTTTCTACAAACGATCGAATTTATCTGGATCCTGATACGCCGGACTTTTTTGCCCAAGATAAAGAACTTCCCTCGGTTTCAGTATTAAAAGGAAAACGATCATCATGTTATATTGACCACAATACTGTTCTGGGAGAAAAAAACAGTAACAATGCTTCTGTAAAATGGTATCAGGTTTTCGACACATCGCTTACTCATGCAAAAGTATGCGATTTGAAAAAAATCCTTTCTAATCGAAGTGATGCCGTAAAAAAACTCGAACAAAATATTCAGGAAGGTATTTCTCTCATGGATAAATATGTTTCTGAAAGTGACGGCATTCAAGAAACCTCTGATGAAATGGCTGCTGCACATCACTACGCAAATGTTATGTTCAATATTATGCGCGGGGGAATTTTTCTGGACAGCGCCAGCATTGGAAAAGATGATTTCTTAAAATTTGTAAAAAGCCGAAATACAAAAGAATATGATTTTATAAATTCCCTTTTGATGGAAATAAATTCTGAAAACACTGTTTTCCAAAAAAACTTAGAAGAAAAAATAGTAGCTTCCGGAAACGCACAGGCCATACGCCTCTTCCAGGAATATATGCCTCTAACATTCAGTCGCCGTCATGGAGACCCAAGCCGACCATGGAATCGCTTTAATATCCGACTTCGTGATGAACAGGATAAACCAATTTTAAACTATGAAGGAAACTGGCGAGATATTTTCCAGAACTGGGAAGCCTTGTCTTTCAGTTATCCAAAATATATCAAGAATATGGTTGCAAAATTCCTTAACGCCATGACTGCAGAAGGATATAATCCTTACCGAATTAGTCGTGACGGATTAGACTGGGAAATTCCTGATCCGGCTAATCCATGGGCTCAGATTGGATACTGGGGCGACCATCAAGTTATTTATGTAGAAAAACTTCTGGAACTTTGGAGTAAAACAAATAAACAAGAACTTTTGGCATCTCTTGATAAAGCATATTACTCCACTTCAAAAGTTCCGTTTATCGTGAGACCATACAACGAAATTAAAGAAAACCCACGTCATTCCATTATTTTCGATAAAGCCTTAAGTGATGAATTGATTGAAAAATCTAAAACCTATGGAAGTGATGCAAAACTTATTCGCGATCAAAACGACAATGTTGTTCTGCTGACACTAACAGCAAAGCTTTTACAGATTGTAATCAATAAAGCATGTAACTTTGTTCCTGGTGGTGGTATATGGTTAAATACACAGCGACCTGAATGGAACGATGCGAACAACGCCCTTGCCGGTTACGGTCTTTCTATGGTTACTGTATGTTACCTACGCCGTTTCATTTCATTCCTTATTGATTTATATGGAAGCGATGAACTTGCTGCAAAAAGTTTTGATCTGCCATTGGAAATCGCTGCATGTTTTGCATCTATTTCAAAACTCTACTCCGAAAATGAATGTATTTCCGTTTGTACAGATTCAAAGGCCAGAAACAATTTTGTAGAAAGCGCCGGACTGATATTCCAGAAGGAATATGAAAAGATTTACAAAAGCGGATATTCAGACAAACAAGTTTCTATCACATCAGAAACAATTTGTTCCAACCTGAAAGAAATCTTAAATCACATCGACCATACAATAAAATTGAATAAGCGTGAAGATGGACTTTATCACTCATATAACACACTTATCATCAAGAAAGATTCCATGGATGTTCAGTCGCTTCAGGAAATGCTGGAAGGTCAGGTTGCGGTTCTTTCTTCAGGATTCCTTTCAGACAAAGAAACCTGTGAACTTGTAAAAGCACTAAAGAAAAGTGCAATGTTTGAACCGCACCAATATTCATACATGCTCTACCCAAATAAGGAATTACCTGATTTCGAAGACAAAAACTGTATTTCTGAATCTTTCATTCAAAAAATAAAAGATTTAATTAATCGTTCGGAAAATAAAATCTTGATAAAAGATTCTGCCAATTACTATCATTTCAATGCAGATTTTGTGAATGCTAACACAATGAAAAAAATTCTTTCAGAATTACCTGAAAATGAAAAACCAACAGATGCAGAATTCGAAGAAGTCTTGGCGCTTTACGAAAAAACATTCAATCACCAAAGTTTCACAGGAAGATCCGGTACCTTCTATGCTTTTGAAGGATTGGGAAGCATTTACTGGCACATGGTTGCAAAGCTTCTTCTTGCAGTTCAGGAACGTGCTCTAAACGCAAAAGAATACCAAAAGGAACTGGCAGATGCATATTATGACATCAGAAAAGGAATTGGCTACAACAAGTCACCTGAAATCTATGGAGCATTTCCATCTGATCCATATTCCCATACACCAAATCTTCAAGGCGCAAAACAGCCTGGAATGACTGGACAGGTAAAAGAAGAAATTCTTACTCGTTGGGGAGAACTTGGAGTTTCTGTTGAAAACGGAATTGCTTCGTTCAAACCACGCATTCTCCAGAAATCAGAATTCAATATTAAAGGAAAACTTTCTTTCACCTGGTGTGGAACTCCTGTTTTATACATTCTTGGAAATGAAAACAAAATTTCTGTTACAGAAAAAGGAAAAGAAAACTGTTCTGAAGGATGCAAACTTACAGTTGAACAGACAGAAAAACTTTTTGCCCGTGACGGAAGCATTTCAAAGATTTGTGTAACAATGAACCTTTCTGAAAACTTGATGTAAATCACCGGGCGTCTCTGGCACCTGTAAAAAAAAACGCTTCAGAAATTCTGAAGCGTTTTTTTTTTGATTAGTTGGCAGAGCCAACGAGGCAATTTATTCCAAGGATCCATCACAGCCACTCCCTATCGGGAACTGGCTGCTCGGAACGAGGCAGTGATGCATACGAAAACATCCGTAAAACGTCTGTTTTCGTTTGTGCACTCGTTAATCTGCGAAGCAGATTCCAACGTTATCTTGATAACGTTGGGGTTCCGCTAGTTAGCGGAACCAACGAGGCACATCCACTCAGCCTCGCAGCAGAGGGTGTCGCCGACGTAGAGTTTGCCGGCCTGCTTGATCATTTTTGGACTGTTGCGGAGGAATGTGATTTCCATTCTTGCTTTGTCGCCAGGGCGAACCTGATTGCGGAACTTAACTTTGTCCAGTGTGGCAAAGAAGAAAAGTCCGTCAGCAGGAACGATGTTCAGGTAACGGAGAGCTGCTCCACCAGCCTGAGCCATAGTTTCACAAAGGATTACTCCTGGAACTACAGGATATTCAGGAAAGTGTCCTTTGAAAAAGAATTCGTTTTCTGTGAAAACGTGTTCACAAACTGCGCCTTTTTCATCAGCACTGATAATTTCATCTACGAAAAGGAATGGTTCACGATGTGGTAAAAGTGATTTGATATCTGTTGTTAATGACATATTTTTCTCCTAAAAAAATATAGGTAATAGCTGATAATTAAAAAATTATTACCTATTACCTATTACTTATTACCTTTATTGTAAAAAAAGTTACTTAACTTTTTTTACAATAATAGCGCCATTGTGGCCGCCGAAACCGAATGTTGCAGACATAGCTGCTTCAACTGGTTCGTTGAGTCCTACATTTGGAACGTAGTTCAGGTCACATCCGCCTTCGATATCAACTTCGTCCAGGTTCTTTGTACATGGAATGAAGCTGTCCTGAATTGCTTTAACACAAACCATAGCTTCAATAGCACCTGTAGCACCAAGACAGTGACCGTGCATAGATTTTGTAGAAGAAATCTTAAGCTTGCGTGCATTTTCTTCACCAAATGCAATCTTCAACATCTGAGTTTCAGCAGAGTCGTTTTTGTGTGTAGAAGTTCCGTGTGCATTGTAGTATGTGATTTCTGAAGGATCCATTCCTGCATCTTTCAGAGCGCGTGTCATACATTTTGAACCTGTGATTCCATCAGGGTTTGGAGCTGTAAGGTGGTAACCGTCACAAGAAGCACCGTAACCGGCAACTTCAGCGTAGATCTTAGCACCACGAGCTTTTGCGTGTTCATATTCTTCGAACATGAGCATTGCTGAACCTTCACCCATTACGAAACCGTTGCGGTTCTTATCGAATGGACGAGAAGCTTTTGTTGGATCTTCATCGAAACCTGTTGAAAGAGCGTGAAGAACTTCGAAAGAAACAACACCGAACTGACAGATTGTTGCTTCTGCCCCTCCAGTAAGACATGTGTCCAGACGACCTGAGCGAACCATATCAAATGCAACACCAAGAGCGTCAGTTCCAGAAGAACATGCTGTAGCAATAGACTGAACTGGTCCGTGAAGACCAAAGTTGATTGCGATGTTTCCGCCTACTTCATTTGGAATAAGCTGTGGGATAGCCATTGGGTTTGTTTTTGTGAATCCCATTTTCTGGAGACCGAGAACTGAAGCTTCTGTTACTTCAAGACCACCAATACCAACACCAAGGATAATACCTGTTTCATCAAGAACTTCAGCATTTCCCATAAGTCCTGCATCATCAAGACACTGTTTAGCAGCTGCTACACCGAACTGTGTGAAGCGTGCCATTTTACGTGCATCTTTTGAATCCATGAAGTCGCCTGCGTTGAAG
Organism: Treponema sp.; assembly: GCA_024402565.1. Lineage (GTDB taxonomy): Bacteria > Spirochaetota > Spirochaetia > Treponematales > Treponemataceae > Treponema_D. Next base: position 31,496 of record JAKSTM010000005.1, read on the forward strand.
TTCTTTACTTCTGCAGCGTAGTGAACTTTGTTGATAGAAGCATCAAACTGTGTGATTGGTGCGATTCCGCTTTTTGCAGCTTTGATTCCAGCCCAGAATTCATCAACACTATTTCCAAGAGGAGTGATAGCTCCAAGTCCAGTAATAACTACACGTCTTTTTTCCATTTTTTATATTCTCCATTTCTTTGGTCAAAAATCGGGTCCCAGCGACGGTAAAAACGGGGGACCACCCTCCCTTCGGGTTCCTCCCCCGTTTTTACCTGCGTCCCCATTTTTGACCACAGCTATATATACTAAAACTCAGCTACTTGTTTTATTACTGTCTCTGAGTTTATAAAAATTACAAATTATTAATTCCTTCTACATTATTAATAGAAGTACATGTCCATGTTTCGTTGTATTCTGTTTTTGCCCAGAGACCTGCAAGAACAGTTCCAACACCAGGTTCGATCAGTTTCCATTCTGAACCGTCAGCTTTCATTGTTTCTGCAAGTACTGCTTCTTCTGTTGTCCAGAGAACAGGATTTGTAAGGTGAAGAACTGCGTTCTTTTTGATTTCAGCTCCGTCTGTAGCAAGAGCGCCTGTAACGTTTGAGAACATTGTGATTTTTGGATTATTGAATGTTACGTCAGCGATTGCTTTTTCGAATTCAACTGCAGCTTCCTGCATAAGTGGTGAATGGTAAGGACCTGCAACTGCAAGGCGGAGAGCACGGCGGGCACCAGCTTCTTTTGCCTTTGCTTCAACTTCTGTAAGTGCGTCGAATGTTCCGCTTACTACAGTCTGAACTGAAGAGTTCATGTTTGCAGGATAAGCATCTTTGATGCCTGCACAAACTTCTTTTACAGCTTCAGGAGCCAGTCCCAGAACTGCTGTCATTCCAGGTGCATGACCTTCGTTTGCTGCAGCAATTTTTTCACAAACTGCCTGCATAATCTGTCCGCGTGCGCGAACAACTTTTATTACATCTTCATAAGAAAGAACACCGGCAGCATATAATGCAGGAAATTCACCAAGTGAGAATCCCATAGCAGCTGATGGAGTAATGCCTTTTGATTCCAGAACTTTCATTACTGCCAGAGATGCAGTTGTGATTGCCAGCTGGCTGTTGTCTGAGCGACTAAGAACTTCTTTTTCTGTTTCCCACAGAAGTTTAGGCATGTCTACGCCTGTGATAGCTGTTACGTCATCTACTACTTTGCGTGCTTCTGGATAAGCTTCGCAAAGATCTTTAATCATGCCGGGAACCTGAGCACCCTGTCCCGGAAACAAGAAAGCATACTTTGTTGCCATACTGTCCTTCCTGTAAAATGTTATTTTATTTTATTATGACATTTTTTGTAAAAATGTCAATTTCAGAATAACAAAATACTGACAGTATGACAAGTGAATTTGTTCGTTTTAACCTTGATTAATCAAAAGTTACTTCAACCGCTTCGGTGGAATTAGTTTCCGAATTTGAAGCTGAATCCGTTAGTTCATTCTCTGCTTCTTCAGAATCAGTTGAGTTTTCAGAATCCAAAGAAGTGGTCTTAAACTCTTCCAGAATGATTTTCAAATCATTCATATTTCCAGCAGTTTCTTTACTATTTTCAGATACTTCATTAATTCGACTAACAATATCCGAAGTACCTTTCTTGATTTCATGAATACCATTCTGAGCTTCGGCGAAACGACTGTTCATTGATGCAACTTCTTCCGATACAACCTTCTGACGTTCGGCCAATTGGTTCGAATAACTGTTAATTTCATTGGCAGCCTGAGCGGTAACTTCGGTTTTTTCGCGAATAATTCGCATTTGAGCATCAATCTTTGAAATATCTCCCGACATTTCTTCCATAGAAAGAACAACATGATCGGCGTTAATTCGCACTTTTCCAAAAGCTTCTGAAGCCTGATTTCCGGCAATATTTGCCGCAGAAACTGAATTAACTATCTCACCAATTGCTTCCTTAATCTTCTTAGCGTTTACTGCAGTATTTTCTGCAAGGCTCCTGATTTCCTCTGCAACAACACTAAATCCTTTTCCCGCTTCACCGGCATGAGCTGATTCAATAGCCGCATTCATAGAAAGCAGATTTGTTTGACTTGCAATTTCATTAATTATCTTTACAATTCCACCAATTTCTTTAAGCTGAACTGTGATTTCTTCAAGCTTTTTAGCAGACTGTTTGATTTTTGCATCACCATCAGCTACCAGAGTATTCATTTCTTTTGCATCTTTTGAGCGTTCATTTGCAGTAGTAGACATCTGTGCAAGCGTTTCTGCAACAGAAATAACAGTCTGATTTGCATTTGAAATAGCTTCTGTCTGACGTTCATTGTAAAGAACAAGGTTATTAACCTGTGTATTCATCTCTTCGATAATTTCAACAGAACGTTCAACAGACTGTGAAACACCATCTATTTCAGCTGTAATAACTTCAATATTTGAATCAATCTGAGTTGTTGCACTTGCCGTTGAGTTTGCAGAATCTGTAATCTGAAGACCGGAATCAATAGCCTTTCCTGCTGTTTTTTTGACCATATTGAAAAAAGAATTCAACTCAAAAATCATGCTATTTATATTTTTCATAAGGTCAATCATTTCAGTTGACCCGCCTGGTTCTATTTCAACAGTAAAATCTTTTTCTTTAAGATCACCGGAAATATCTCTGACATCCAGAATACGTTTTGTAATACGACGTGTTGTGATACGAACAAAAATAACAAATAAAATTGACGCTAAAATTCCAATTGCAAATGCCATCTTTGCAAAACCATTTGTTTCTTTAACGCAAAGTTCACCAAGCTTTTCTACAGCAGCCTCGTTCAATTCAGACATTTGAACTGCAGTTTTTCTGAAATTTCCAACCAGATCAGAAATAGATCTCCAGGTATCATTTAATTCTGTGTAATGTTCTTCGTCCACAAGATATGGCTTTCCACCGCCAATTCCATATTGGGTTAAATAAAAGTTTTCTACGTCATTTACTGGAATTGCCTGAAGCTTTTCGAATTCTGTAACCAAATGGGTAAGAGTAAACTTCATGCTTCTCCATAAATTTGGAATATATTGAATTGCATCATCAAATTCTGCAGGAAGGGATTTCATACCCTCTTTATTTGTCAGTACTCTGATATCTTCTTCCAGTTTACTAACACAATCATTGAAATCATCACTTATTGTGGCGAGTTGTGCACTATAAAGATTTGTATTATTTATGAAATTTATTGTTTCCGTCAGGTGAAGCTGCATTCGTCCCTGTCTGTACTGGAAATTCTTCATTGTGGTATTTTTCTGCATTCCAAAAAGAAGAAGTAACATAAGAGAAAATGTTTCTACAACAGTAAGTAAGATAATGATTAAAAATTTATTATTAAGCTTCATTCTTCTATTATAAAACGGAATTTCACCAAAGTTAAATATAAAAAAATGTTTTCAAGAACGTTATAAAATCATTCAGTTTTATAATGTGAATAACGGTAATTCCGACAAGCTCAGGGACCGCAGGCGCGGGGAACATTTGATCAAACAAAAAAAGCACATCCGGACGGATGTGCTTTTTTAAGAAAAAAACTGTCTTAGTAAACGCTTAAGATCTGTGTCAGTGTTTCTTTACCGATGATTTTCATGAAGTTTGCAAGGCGTGGGCCCTGGTCTTTTCCGATAATTGCGTGGTAAAGAGCTGTGAACAGTGCTTTTGGTTCAAGTCCCATTTCTGTAGCGATGTCGTACATAGCCTGCTGGCATTCTTTATCCATGGCAAATGAGCCAACGCGAGGTACAACTTCGTCACGAACACGCTGAACAGCTTTGAGCATGTCGCCTGTAATATCTTCGGCTTTTGAACCGTCTTTACGGATCTTGAAGCACATGTCTTCTGCACAGTCAGGTGCCGATTCATTGATCCAGTACCATGCACATGCTGCACGGCGGCGGAGGCATTCTTCCTGTTCAGGTTTTACGTCTCCAAGAGATTTGATTACTGCATCAACATCTCCGTCGTATGTCTGAAGAAGAGTTGTAAGAAGACGGAATGGAACCTGGTAAGGCATTACAGAAGGCATACCGTCAATCTGTGAAAGTTCGTAAATACGTTTTTCGCGAGCCAGAAGACTTGCTTTCTTTGCAGGATCTTTTTCTTTTGGTTCTTCAGTTCCCCAAACGTAGCGTTCTGTTCTGTCGTAAGCTTCGTAAATTGTAAGAACGTCCAGGTCAAAGCTGATTGAGAATTCGTGGTCTACTTTGTTCTGGGCAAAGATGTAACGCAAAACTTCAGGCTGGTAAACTTCAAGAGCATCAACAAGGGAAATTACTTTTCCTTTTGAAGAAGACATCTTTCCAGGAACACCCTTAAGCTTAACAAAGTCGTATTTCATTGTAACAGGAGCATCCCATCCGAATACTTTCTTTGAAACTTCTTTAGCTGTATCGTAAGATCCACCAGGGCTGATGTGATCTTTTCCGCCTGGTTCGAATACTACTTTTTCTTCGTTCCAGCGCATTGGCCAGTCAACGCGCCAGCCCAGTTTGATTCCACCGAATTCACGGATATCTACAGTTTCTTCACAGCCGCATTCACATTTGTAAGAAACGCCGTATTCTCCGTCGTAACCTGTAATTTCAGTTGTGTCTTTTTTACATTTTCCACAGAAAATTGATGTTGGCCAGTAAACGTCTTCAGGCTTCATTTTGTGTTCGTCATCGCGGTATGTGTTCAGACATTCCTTGATGAGTTCACGGTTCTGAAGAGCTTTTTTCATGCCTTCTACATAGCGGTGTGCCTGATAGCGTGAAGACTGGTAAAGGAATTCAGGATGAATTCCAACACGTGGAAGCTGAGATTCAATATCAACTTCGTGATGACGTGCGTAGTTTTCATCGCGGTCAAAAGTGTCAGGTACCGATGTAATTGGATAGCGGAGATAGTTTGCCAGCACTTCTGGTTTTGGCATGTTGCCAGGAACTTTACGGAATACATCGTAGTCGTCCCAAGAATAAATAAAGCGGACATTTTTTCCGGCATCACGGAGAGCGCGAACTACAAGGTCTACTGTGATAATTTCACGGAAGTTACCGATATGAACAGTGCCCGAAGGAGTAATTCCTGAAGCACATGTATAAGAAGGAAGATCACCCTTTTCTTTGATGATTCTTGCGGCCACCTGGTCAGCCCAGTGGTTATAAGTATTTTCGTTATTTGCCATAGTTTTTCTATTATAGAGAAATAAAAAATCACTGTAAACTAATCAAATTTTCAGACTTACATACAAACACATAAAAACATAAAATATTTTTTATGAGGACAAATATGAAGAAAAGAATTTTTGCATTATTATTTGCTTTTAATTTAGGAATAGGAATGATTACCGCAGTAGAAAAAACTGAAGCACAAAAAATGGTTGAAGCCATGGGAATTGGAATAAACCTTGGAAACACAATGGAAGCCTGTGGGGACTGGATAAATAAAAACGGTGGAATCCGGGCTTACGAAACTGCATGGGGAAGTCCTGTGATAAATCCTTCTATAATTAAAGGTTATGCCGATGCTGGATTCAAAACTTTACGAATTCCTGTTGCATGGACAAACCTAATGAGTAAAGACGGAAATTATACAATTTCTCCAGACCTTCTTTCTCGGGTAAAAGAAATAACAGAATGGGCACTTGATTCAGGAATGTACGTAATCATAAACGAGCATTGGGATTACGGTTGGATTGAAACGGAAATGATTGAAAACAAAGAAGAAGGAATGAAAAAATATAAAGCCATTTGGAATCAAGTTTCCGACACATTCAAGGACTTTAATGAGAAAGTAATTTTTGAAAGTCAAAATGAAGAGCTTGGAAACTTTAAATACAAGAATGGAACACCGGTCTGGAACGAATATAATTCTGGAGATGTAAAAGGAAAAAAAATTGCTTACGAACTGACAAACGAAATTAATCAGGTTTTTGTAAACCTTATTCGTTCAAAAGGCGGAAACAATGCAAAACGGCTTCTCCTTATTTCCGGCGTGAATACTGACATAATTAAAACATGTGATCCATTATTCAAAATGCCTGACGATCCTGCAAAAATGTGTGCAGTTTCCGTTCATTATTACACACCAGCAACTTTTGCGATTCTTGAAGAAAATGCTTCATGGGGAACAAACAAGAAAACCTGGGGATCTCCAAAAGAAATTTCAGAACTGGGTGGAAATATGAAAAAAATGAAAACTACATTTGTGGACAATGGTATTCCTGTAATCATAGGTGAATACGGATGCCCAACAAAAAACAAAGAACAGGAATCTATCCAGAACTATTTAAAATACGTATGTCTTCATGCATATAAAAACGGAATGTGTCCTGTCTTATGGGACATTCAGAGAAAAGGAAGTCCACAAGATCCTTTCAGTCATTACGACAGAAAACGCAAAATCCTGGTAGATCCTGTAGTTCAGGAAAATTTCAAAAATATTATTGAAACAACGGAACGTTAAAAAAACAAATGTGAATAACGGTAATTTCGATAAGCTCAATCACCGTTATTCAGATAAATAAAAAAAAGGCTTGAACTTCACTGAACTGTGATATTCAAGCCGTTTTTTTATTTTGATCTTATTTCATAAGACTTCAAATGTTTTCCATTAGAATCGAAAAAGGCAAAACTGATTTTATTTTCATCAGAAAGATTCAAATCTACAAAACCTAATGAAGAATTATTTTCCCAAATCTGATTTTGGGTTTCAGGCAAATTAACATTCTTTGAGTTATTTTTTAATGTTCCCATGGAACCTGCAGTTATATAATAAACTCCATCTTTTTCAGAAATAGACATTTTATGACTGTTTCCGGAAACAACAAGATCCACTTTATTCTCTTCAAAAATTGATACGAAATCACTGTTAATAAAATCACTAAATGAAAAGACAATTGTTTTCTCATCACTAGGAATCTGACGTAATTGTGATTCGATCCACTTTTTTTCTTTGACTGATTTATCTATTGCTTTTTCCAGATTTAAAAATAAAAGATGTACATCTGCAAAATCCATCTGGTAGCAAGCCGGAGATTTTTTTAACCCGTAGAAGATTTCAGAAAACTGTTTTGCTTTCTTTTCCTTTTCAAGTTCACCGGAAAGTGACAAAACAGGAATTCCTTTTAAACTCTGATTAAATGTCTGAACAGGATTTTTATAAATATTTTTTCCTGAAGCTGGAACCGCAATATCACCAAGACAAATAAAAGCATCAAAGGATCTTTTCCCAATCTGATTTAAACTTTTCAGTCGTTCATCTGCATCACTTTCTTCACTTCCCCAATGAGGATTCCCAGCCAGTGCAAGGCTTTGTATGCTGGAAATTTGTTCCCGCTCAAGAAAAAAATTCTTTTCTAATAAAAAATCATTTTCTATTTTCTGTTTATGGCAAGAAACAAAACATAAAGAGATTACTGCAAATAACAAAACTGAAAAAGTTTTTTTTAACATTGAAGTTCTCCATTTACAAGAATTGATTTTTCATGTCCATCGGCATATTTCAAAGTGATTGTTGGATATCGCACAACACCGTCCAGATGAATAAGGCTTGGAGCATCGTTATCATAGTTTTCACCAATAGCAAAGTGACAGGTACGGAATGCTTTTTCATCTTCAAGCATATTACCTGTAATAGTTGCGGCCGGATTCAAACCGATTCCCAATTCCCCGATATTTCTTGCGTTTCGTTTATATACTTCACCTTTTCCTGCAGGAAGTTTTCCGTTCTTTTCATATTCAATAGCACGTCTTTCTGCATCGGAAATAGTTTGAAGAAGACGTTTTGCCTCGTCCCCACCAGACACTTCTGTTACAAATCCATTTTCCAATTTACATGTAATTGGGGTATCAAGAATGGAATCACCGTCGAAAAAAGTCATAGACCCATCATAGACGATTACACCTTCACAGCCTTTTGTGTCTCCACCAGCTTCAGTTCCAGGAACTAAAGGACTGATAAAAACTTCACCGGCAGGAATATTTCCACCACTTCCTGGAGTTGAAAAATCTCCGTCATCATTCAGAAGTTTTCGTCCTTTTACAGGAACCAGAATATCTGTTCCGGCTGGAGCTGTAACATGAACGAATTCTGCGCCTTCAAAAATCTTACCAAGTTTTTTACATCGATTTTTCAATTCAGCATAATCGATACAGGCTGTTCGGTTCATCATATCCATAGTGATTCCCGGAGTCCAAACTGCGCGCATAGATTTTTTTCCGTCCAGAAGATAATCAAAAATGTGAGGATATTCTTCTCCATTTTCGGTTTTATATGGATTAGCGGTAGCCTGTGGATCTTTTCCAAGTTTTATATTTGAAACTGAAATTGCAACATTTGGATTTGTTCCGATTGCAGCAAGAACCGAAGGTTCAGCATTATCAAAAGAAGTTTTGTCATTCTGGAAAATCAAGCTCGGTTTTCCTTTCACTTCATTTACCGCATGAAAAAGCCCCTGTGCAATTTCTACGGTTTCAGGGTTTGCGATAATCAAGACTGTTTCATCTTTCTTAACTCTTAATACATCCTGAATAACTGTATCGTATGGACTTTTTGCAGTTACTGTCTTTTTTATTTTCTCGATTTCGTCTTTAAGTATACTCATAAGTTTATTGTAGCATATTTTTTTATAGCCCGCACGAAACATCGTTTTTTTATAAATCCAAATTATTAAACTTATGTTAGAATGTAAAAAGAGGAATATTATGAAACTTACAAATAAGGATTTACAGAAAATTTATTTTGGCGCTTACAACTTTAGCGAAACAGATGACAAGTATCTTCAGTCATTTCAATATAACGCTGAACAGATTTCATATTTTAAGAAAGCATCAGATTTCTGGTATGAACGCTGCACTGCTTCCACTTCAAAAACAATCGAAATCAAAACTGATGCAAAAAAAATCAGCTTTGATTACAAGTTCTTTTGGAAAGGTTCAGAAGATTCTTTCGAACTTTGTATAGACGGACTCATCACACAGATTTTTTATGTAAAAGAACTCGCTGAAGAAGGGACAATATTCTTTGACCTTACAGCAGGCTTAGACGGAATTTACAAAAATAATGACGGCAATAAAAATGTAATAATCTATCTGCCTGCGGATGCTACTGTAGGAATAAAAAACTTTGAGGTTGACGGAGACTTCGTTCCAGCCAAGAAAAATGAAAAAGTCCTTTGGCTTGGTGATTCAATTACACAAGGATACGGTCCTTTACGCTCATCACAAACTTATGTTTCTGTTGCAAACCGAATTCTCAACTACGACATAATTAATCAGGGAATTGGCGGTTATGTTTATGACAAAAATTCTTTACTTCCGATGCCAGGATACAAACCGGAAAAACTTATCGTTGCTTTGGGAACCAATCAGTATGGAACCGAAACAATGAAAGACATTGAAGAATATTACCCGCGACTTTTTGAACTTTACGGAAAAGATATTCCGACCCTGGTAATTACTCCGTTATGGCGTGGCGAAAATTTGGAAGGTGTTCCTACACTTGTAAGTTTTGCAGACAAATTAAAAACAATCCTTTCAAAATATCCAAATATTGAAATCGTGGACGGATTCAGTCTTGTTCCTCATCTTTCAGAATAGTTCCTGGACAATCTTCATCCAAATCAGCTTGGAGCTGAAGTTTATGGAAGAAATCTTGTAGAAAAGATTCGGGAAATTGGATTTTAGAAAATCTTAAAACGGCGTGAAAGTTCGTTGTGAACTTTCCGCTTGTTCGCAGTCCACATTGGAGCTATAAGAATTGATTTTGCGCCGTCGCCTGTAAGGCGGTGAATTACAAAATCTTCAGGGATTATTTCAAGAGCCTTTCCAATCAGATCATAATATTCTTCTTCCCCGAGAGTTTTTATTTCTCCTTTCTCATAGAGGTCTGCCAAATCTGTTTCTTTAAGAACATGAAGACAGCTGATTTTTATTCCATCCGCTGTTTCACAGACAGTGCGCACCGTGTCCATCATATCTTTTTCAGTTTCACCGGGAAGCCCGAAAATTACGTGTGTCACAATATGAATGCGGCTGTCTGCCTTGCGGATTTTTTGAACGGCATTAAAATATTCTTCGAGCGGAAAACCACGGCGAATAAAATCTGCTGATTTTTCATTTACGGTCTGAAGACCAAGTTCAATGGAAACGAGAAAAGGGTCTTTATGTGAAACGGTGTCATGTTCTGCCAAGGCGTCAAAAGAGCTTCCGTCCGAAGCGGCGTCACAAAGCTTCGAAATCTCAAAAAGGATTTTGTCGTTCAGACAGTCAGGCCGGGTACCGATTGAAATGCCTGCGACATCAAGACAGGCAGCGGCTTCATTATACAACGCCGCCAGCCGTTCAGGGTCGCCATAGGTGTTCGTAAAATTCTGAAAATATGCGATGTACTTTCCGCCACTACTGACGTCACCCCCTCGTCCCTTCAGTTTTTTTTCTACAAGCTTCTTCGCTTCTTCAATCTGTTCAGAAACCGGTTTTTCACGGGTGGCAGCAAAATCTCCTGAACCTGATGCGCTGCAAAAAATGCAGCCACGGCTTCCTTTTGTACCGTCACGGGTGGGACAGGTACAGCCGGCATCAAGAGAAATCTTATATACTTTGCATCCAAAAAAGTTTTTGTAGAATTCGGAAACGTACATATCTGAAATAAATGTATGGTAAATTTGAAAAAAACTCAATTTTTCTATATAGTTCTTTTTGTACGATGTAAACGTGCCCGAGTTCACAGAACCAGCCTTACTGAAGACGCCACGGCGCTCCGGTGATACACATCTCCCAAAAACATTTTTATTTTTTCTCATCAAAGGAGTTCGTATGAACAAATACGTTAAGCGTTATCTTATCGACGCTATGAGCGGTATGGCACAGGGACTTTTTGCATCCCTCCTTATCGGAACAATTATCAAAACATTAGGACAGCAGCTTCTGCGCCTTAATGTAAATCCTGTTTTTCAGTTCCTGGTTGATGCCGGAAACTTTGCCACAGAAGGTCATGTTGTCGGAGCAGCAATGGCTGTAGGAATCGGCTTTGCAATGCAGCTTCCTCTTCTGGTTCTGCTTTCACTTGTTGCCGTTGGTGCTGCCGCAAATGTTACAGGCGGAGCCGGTGGTCCTCTGGCAGTTCTGGTTATTGCAATCATCAGTGCCGAAATGGGAAACCTTGTAAGCAAGAAAACAAGAGTTGATATTATTGTGACACCAGCTGTTACAATTCTGGTTGGAGCTCTTCTTACTGTTCTTACAGCAAAATACATCGGTATGGCTGCAAGTTCCGTAGGACGCCTTGTTGTATGGGCAACAAAACTTCATCCGTTCTGGATGGGAATCCTGGTCGCAGTAATCATTGGTGTAGCACTTACACTGCCAATTTCTTCTGCAGCAATCTGTGCAGCCTTCGGACTTACAGGACTTGCAGGCGGTGCCGCAGTTGCAGGATGCTGTGCTCAGATGGTTGGATTCGCAGTTCTGTCTTTCCGCGAAAACCGATGGGGCGGTCTTCTTTCTCAGGGACTGGGAACTTCAATGCTTCAGATGCCTAACATCATCAAAAACCCAAAAATCTGGCTTCCACCAGTTCTCGCTTCTGTAATCACAGGGCCACTGGCAACTTGTCTTTTTAAACTTGAAATGAACGGCGCTGCTGTAAGTTCAGGAATGGGAACATGTGGTCTTGTAGGACAGATCGGTGTAATCACAGGATGGTATGAACCAAGCGCAGTTGCAGTAACTCACGGAGCTTCTGCAATTCAGCCTGGTGCCATGGAATGGATCGGTCTTGTACTTGTATGTTTCGTTCTGCCTGCTCTCCTTTCATGGGCCTTCGGTCTTTTCTTTAGAAAGATAGGATGGATTAAAGACGGCGATTTAACATTAAAATAGGATAGATGCACAAGCCGCGTTTCATGCGCGGCGACAAAAATAATTTTACTAGCATAGAATCACAGGTGGCAAACTCACACTACCTTTGTTATACTAGAAAAATGACAATTGCCATCTGCGATGATGAATTAAATATACGATTAGGTTTAAAAATTGCTCTTGAAAAAGAACAGTACAAAGTCTTGGAATTCGAAAACGGACTTGAATGCTATAACGCTGTATCTTCAATAAATAGTTCAGATTTTCCTTCCCTCTTCATTTTAGACATAATAATGCCGGAAATGGACGGTCTGACTCTTTTCAAAAAAATTAAAGAAATTTCCCCTGCTGCACCAGCAATGTTCCTAACTTCCCGAGATGATGAATTTGATAAAGTTCTGGGACTTGAGCTTGGAGCAGATGATTATCTTACAAAACCCTATTCTATCCGCGAGCTGATAGCCAGAATCCACGTAATTTTACGCCGCTATTCAAAAAGCGAAACTACTCAAGAACAAAACATTTTACGCTTCGGAGAATTCCTTATAAATCGGGACTCCTACACTGCTACAAAAAATGGAATGGACCTGGCATTGACTGTCACTGAATTTAGAATTTTTGAAGCTTTTGTTTCAAATCCTAAAACTGTATTTACACGAGATCAGTTGATTCAAAAGGCGTATCCAGATGATGTTTACCTAAATGACCGGGCGGTAGACTGTCACATTAAACGACTTAGAAAAAAAATTGGATCAAACCTGATCGAAACCATATACGGACTTGGATACAAACTTTCTGAAACTCCACAAAACTAAAATGAAAAAACTAAAAATCAGCATAAGCATTCAAATTCTTATTTTTACTCTACTTGTTGTATTTCTTCCTGCAGGCTCAATTCTTCTTTTAAAAACTTATGAAAAACAGCAGTTGGCTTCCCTGGAAAATTCTCTTGTTCAACAGGGACGAATTTTTGCTGCAAGTCTTTCAGACAATTTTTCCAAAGAAAACGCTGACCAAATATTAAAAAATATGAATCAGCGTTTTGATGCTCGCATTCGCATTCTTGACGTATCGGGACTTTTAATTTCGGATTCAAGTAAAATTATTAATTCAAAAGAAAATTCTGAAACAGATGAAAGCATCAATAGCAGCATGGAAACACAGGAAGAAAAAAATGTTCAACCGGAAAGAAGTCTTATATACCGAACCCTTTCATTTCCAATCCGCCTGTACAGAAAATTTTTCCGTCCACCTGCAATTGATGTTTACGGCAGTGCAGATTATTACAACAACAAAACAGTTTATGACGGACGAGAAGTTGCAGCTGCTTTAGAAGGACGATACGGTGCCATTACAAGGATTTCTTCTGGAGACCAAATTTCGGTGACACTATATTCTGCAATTCCTGTTATGGAAAACAACAAGGTAATAGGCGTCATTCTTGTTTCCCGTTCCACTTATAAAATTCTTCAAAATCTTTATGAGCTTAGACGTGACATTGCAAAAATATTTTTATGGTCACTTCTTCTCATACTTGCTGTAACAATTTTCTTTTATTTTAGAATTTCCTTTCCATTAAAAAAACTTGCCAAAGAAACTCAAAGTTGTACCGATCAACGTGGACATCTTGTAAAAGAAAAATTAACAGGAGCCAGAAGAAATGACGAAATAGGAGAATTAAGCCGAAGCTTTTCAAATCTTCTAAAAAAACTTGCTGATCGTATTCGGTTTACCGAAAGCTTTTCTGCAGACCTTTCTCATGAATTTAAAAATCCGCTGGCTGCCATAAGACTGTCTGCAGAACTTATGCAAAATGAAAGCAGTCCAGAACAAAATCTTAAAAGCTGTTCTGCTATTACCGATGAAGTTTCTCATTTGGAAATGCTTCTTAGTGGAATCCGAAGACTTTCCCAAATTGATTCTGAAGATTCTGAAAAAGAACTAATTCCTTGTGATTTATTTCTTGAAAACATTACTAAGCGGATTCAATTGCGACACAAAGACAAAAATTTTTCTTTCAGTCTTAACTGTAGTAATAAAAAAATTGAAATTGATGCCGACCTTCTTGACCGCATGACAGAAAACCTGCTTGAAAATGCATGTTCCTTTGGAAATAAAATATTCATTGAAAGTAAAATCCTTTGCGAAGGCAAAAAAGAGTTTGTTCAAATTTCAATTCACGATGATGGTCCCGGAATTTCAAATGAAAGCCTACCTAAAATTTTTGACCGGTTTTATTCCACCAGAAAAAACAAAGACAATCATTCCGGTCTTGGCCTTCCACTTGTAAAAGCCGTATGTGAAAATGCTGGCGGGAATATTCAAGTTTTAAAAAGTCCTTCGCTTGGTGGAGCTTGCTTTACAGTCATACTTCCAGGATCAAAAGAGCTCGAAAAAAAATGACACAATTTTGACATAATTCTGACTTTTTTATCGTTTAGTATTTCCATACAAACTAAACAATAAAGAGGTATTTTATGAAAAAAATTGTAAAGGGTATTGGATTAAAACTTATTACTATTGGAGCCATTGTTATCCTGCTGCTTATAGGGCTTTCTTTTATTAAATCGAAAACCTGGGATCGGGAAAGAACCTGTAACTATGCTAAGGAAGAAATTCTCAATGCTGCAGGAGGAAATACAATAATCAGAGGTTTTTATATTGATGTTCCATACAAAGAAACTAATACTGTTGAAAGATGGATTAATGCCGAAAAACATTTTGAAAAAGAAGTAACCAAAGGCACTGTAACTCTTGAACCTGAAGAACTGGAAGTAAAGGGAAAGTTTACTACTCAAACCCGCAACCTTGGTATTTATTCCTCTCCTATTTTTACTGGAAAAATTAAAATTCATTCCATTTTCGATATGAACTTGAAAGACTATGGGGTCCGGGAGTATGAGTTTAATAAGGCAAAGATATATTTGAATATTGGTGAAAAGAATCTTTCCACTCGTCCTGTATTCAATGTAAATAATACAAAATATAGAACCGATTTTATTTCCTATGATTCCAGATCTTCTGTTGTGAAAGTTGGCATTCCTTCAAAAACCGGACCTCTTGAAATTTCCACTGAGCTTGAAATTTGTGGTGCCGATTCTTTCAAAGTACAGGCGGCCAAAGGTTCAACCAAAATTGAACTTGAAGGCGACTGGCCGTCACCAAATTTCACACTGTCAGACAGACTTCCTGTTTCACGAACTGTTACAAAAGAAGGCTTTAAAGCATCCTGGTTTATTCCATTTACACAGGGACAGTCCTCATCTTCAACAAAGCAGACCTCTAATCTTATAGGCTTCAGTTACAAAAATCCGGTGGATCTTTACGACCTGTTACTTCGTTCTGTAACCTATGGATTCATGTTCATTATTATCCCATTTCTGGCACTGTTTTTATTTGAAATTTTTGCAAAAATCAATTTTCATCCTGTGCACTATCTTCTTAGCGGAGCAGCCTGCGTTGTATTCTTCCTGCTGCTTCTTTCATTTTCAGAACACATGAACTTCACAGCCGCTTATTTTATAACTGCTATTGCTACTGCCATTCTGGTATCTGTTTATGCAGGCCTTATTTCTCGTAAAATAAAAGTCAGTTTTATACTGATTCCTGTTTTCACTTATCTTTATGCATTTCTTTTCATTTCCCTGAAAAGTGAAGATTATGCTCTCCTCCTTGGCTCAATTTTCATCTTTATGGTTCTTGCTATCCTTATGTTCTGTACAAGAAAAATTGACTGGAGTAATTTAGGTAAAAAAGAAGAGAACACAGAAACAGTTCTACAACAAAAAGATTAATTGTGATATTCTTGCAGTATGAATATTGACGGACTGATTAACGGAATCCTCGATTCCTACGACACTTATGGACTTATCAACAGAAGCGAAACAGAAAACTTTCCGAACCGCCAGAACGTGGTTCAGGTTCTTTCTGATTTACAGAGCCTGGTTTTCCCTGGTTTCCGAACTGCTGAAGAAATCTGTCCGTCAAACCTTCGTTATGTAACAGGGCTTAAAGTAAACAGCATCATTGCAACTCTTACAAAAGAAATTGAAAAAGCCCTGCTCTTCACAATGTGCAGCAAACAGGCAAAAGCACAAGACGCCGTTGCAAACTCACATTGCTTCCGTCTTGCAGAAAAAACCGCCCTTGCCCTCATTGAAGAAATTCCTGAAATCCGCAGAATGATTTCACTTGATGTCAAAGCTCTTATGGCAGGTGACCCTGCGGCAAAGAGCGACGAAGAAATCATTCTTTCATATCCAGGACTTGAAGCAATCCTCGTTCACCGCATTGCTTACTTCCTTTACAAAAACGGAGTACCAATTATTCCGCGCATCATGAGCGAACAC
The DNA here is from genome assembly GCA_024402565.1 of Treponema sp. Taxonomy (GTDB): domain Bacteria; phylum Spirochaetota; class Spirochaetia; order Treponematales; family Treponemataceae; genus Treponema_D. Next base: position 47,714 of record JAKSTM010000005.1, read on the forward strand.
GTTCACGGCAAAACAGGAATCGACATTCATCCTGGCGCTCAGATTGGTGAAAGCTTTTTCATTGACCATGGAACTGGTATTGTAATCGGCGAAACCTGTGTAATCGGAAACAACGTTAAAATTTATCAGGGTGTAACTTTGGGAGCTTTAAGCGTAAAGAAAAGTCTTCAAGATAAAAAACGCCATCCTACAATCGAGGATGACGTTACAATTTATGCCAATGCTACAATTCTTGGCGGCGCCACAATTATCGGCAAAGGCGCCACCATAGGTGGCAATACTTGGGTGACTGAATCAGTACCTGCAGGTTCAAAGGTATTCAGTAAAGATTAGAGGCGAGTTTTTTCGATTTTTGCAAAGCAAAAAGGTGAGCCTTTTGCGAACCAGAAAAAACTCGCAGAGCAACCGAAGGTTGCGACTAACACCTGGGTAACAGAATCTGTGCCTGCAGGGTCGAAAATATTTAGTAAAGACTAAGGGTGAGTTTTTTCGATTTTTGCGAAGCAAAAAGGTGAGCCTTTTGCGAACCAGAAAAAAACTCGCAGAGCAACCGAAGGTTGCGACTAATACCTGGGTGACTGAGTCAGTACCTGCAGGGTCGAAAATATTTAGTAAAGACTAAGGGTGAGCCTTCGACTCTTCGGCCCTTCGACAGGCTCAGGGACCTCAGGTGCAGGGACCGAAGGTTGCGACTAATACCTGGGTAACAGAATCTGTACCTGCAGGGTCGAAAATATTTAGTAAAGACTAAGGGTGAGCCTCCGACTCTTCGGCCCTTCGACAAGCTCAGGGACCGAAGGTTCAGGAACCGCAAGTTCTGGGACCTCAGGTGCAGGGACCACAAGCTCAGGAACCGAAGGTGTCGACAAACTGATTATTTCCGCTTGTAAAAATCTTCCCCCAGATAAACGCCTTTACTAATTACAAAACAATCAAAAGTTACAGGATCATATGCAGAATCTTTGATCTCCATATTTTCCACTTTAATTCCCAATATTTTTGCTTCATGCTTTTTTGGATGCAAAACTATCGTGCTTTCTTTTACTTCATAATCTCCCAGAACTGTCATTTTCATAATTCCAAATTCAGTTCTGAAAGAATACGTAAAATCTTTTTTGAAAGTGTAAATCAGTTTCAGCTTATTCTCAGTGTCTTTTCTAACAAAAGTCTTTCCGCAAATGGATTCCACAGGAAATATTTTCTCTTGTGATAAATCAATTTCAGGCTTTTCAAATTCCGGAACAAATTCAATTTTCTCTTCCGGAAAAGAATCCAGCTCCGAAAAGATATCCTCAGCATACATTCCTGTAAAAATTAGCAGACAAACTAATAAGCTTAAAACTCTTCTTCCCATGTAACCCTTCTTATTCCAGATTCAATTTTCTTTTATTGATAAAAACACAAACGCAATAAAGAATTGCACTGAAAATTACGGAAGAAATAGTTGAAATCAGCATTGTGCTATTCATAAACATTTCAAATTCCAGTGTACCAAAACTGATATTGATTCCTTTTTTCGTTCCAGCTAAAGAAAACAGTTCTATCAACCCCACAATCTGAAAAGCAAAATAAAGGACCATTCCGGAAAGTACCGACATAGCAACTTTATGATTGTCGAAAAGCTGACCAATAGCAAAGCTTGCGAAAATCCAGAGATTCATAATCAGCATGCCAAGAATAACTCCAAGTTTCACCCAGAGTATCATACCTATAAAACTGATACCTGCTTCTTCGTAAAATCTTCTTGTGAATTCAGTCCATGAATATCTTGTTAATTCTCTCCAAACTTCACCACCAGAAGCAGCATTCGCAAAAAAGAATACAGAAAGCGTCAGAAGAACAGCGGAGATAATCATCCAAATTTCAGAGACAATGAGTTTTGCATTAAAAATTGAAATGCCTTTTACAGGAAGAGTATGTGTAAGATACCCCTGAGCGCTGTACATGGTCTTGAAATATCGAATACAGATGTAGACAAATGTTGCAACAAAAAGTGCAACGGTAGAAAGAACATAAAATACAATAACTGATACAGTCAGGAAATTTGCCTCAGACTGGCCGGATCCCAATAGATAAGAAGTTATTGAACCAAGAACTGTAATAAGAAAATAAGCAGCATAAACTGCACACATTACTTTATATGTAGATTTGAATTCGTTTTTTAAAAGTTTTCCTAACATTTGAACACCTCTCTGAAAAGTGAATCCACAGATTTTCCTTCATTCATACGAATATCATCAACGGAAGAATTCATTACAATTTTTCCATCGCGAATAAAAATCGCGCGGTCAAGAATTTTTTCAATATCTGAAATAAGATGTGTTGAAATTATGATTGTAGAATCTGGATCATAATTTGAAAGAATCACATCAAGAATATAATCTCGTGCTGCCGGGTCAACTCCGGCAATTGGTTCATCCAAAATATAAAGTTTTGCACGACGACTCATTACCAGAATCAACTGAACCTTTTCCTTCGTTCCTTTTGACATTTTTTTAAGTCTGTCATCAGCACTGATTCCCAATTTTTCAAGCATGGAATATGCTCGGTCAACATCAAAGTCTGAATAAAAGTCAGCAAAAAAACTGATTATTTCAGAAACTTTTTGATTCATGTTTAAATAAGTTTGGTCGGGCAAATAGGATACCAAAGCTTTAGTCTCCACTCCGATTTTATTTCCTTCAATTCGGATTCTTCCACTGTTCGGAACAAGAAGCCCGTTCATCATCTTTATAAGGGTTGTCTTTCCGCTTCCATTTGGTCCCAGAAGCCCAATAATCTGTCCACCATCCAATTCAAGATTAAGTTTATCGATAGCAGTTTTACTTCCGTAACGTTTAGTCAAATCTTCTATAGAAACAAGACTCATTTCTCTCCTCCTTTATCAACTTCATCAACTTCCTCAATTAAACTTTCAAAAAATGAAATCATTTCTGGTTTTGAAAAACCAAGTTTTTTCATATGCTGAATTAGTTCAATTACTTTCTCTCTTGCCAGACTGTTTTTTAATTCCGCAATCATTGCAGTATCTTCTGTAATAAATCGACCTGTTGTTCGCTGCGAATAAACAAGTCCTGTACGTTCAAGTTCTGCAAACGCTTTCTGCATCGTATTTGGATTTACAGAAGCAACGCCAGCCAGATCTCGTACAGACGGTAACTTGTCTCCAGGTTTATAAACTCCAGAAACGATATCGAGCTGAATGCGTTCAACAATTTGAGAGAAAATTGGTCTGTCGGAATCAAGTTCCCAAGCCATAATGCCTCCTTTAATTTGTATCACTGTATTAAGTGTATAGTACAGTGATACAACAGAGGTGTCAAGAGAATTTTTAAGAAAAAAGTTTATAAGGTTTCAGCCATGATTTGACGAAGAAGATAACATCTGACCATAAAAGTGATTTCTTCTTCTGCAGTGTTTTCTTTCAGGCCAATTAATTCTTCGGCCTTTTTGATTCTGTAACGAATGGTATTTGTATGCTGAAAACATTCTTCAGAAGTTTTCTGAATATCACTATTATTATTCACATAAGAGATTATTGTCTTCAGAAGATTAGATTCATGTTTTTTATCGTAATTCTTTATAATATCGATTTTTTTGAACATGTCTTCACAAAGCATTTTATTCTGGATGACTGCCATTGCATATTTATAAATACCAAGATCCCTGTAACACATGTAATCCAGGTTATGAAATTTACAAACCATTTTGGCGCAGTTTGCTTTTTGAATAGAATCATTCAGACTGTACAGAGGAAGTAATTCTTCGCAGGCACCAATATAAAAATCTTCCGGCGAAAAATTATTCTCTTTCAAAAGTTTTGAAATATAGCCATTAAAATCGACCGCATCATCATTTTCAAATGAACAGATTATTACAACACCATTTCCCATTTTTACAAATGAGTAATTTGTATTGCTTTCATACTGATATTTTCGATACATCATTTTATCAAAAAAAGTATGAACCTGAAGATTTGATGCCTGGTTCTTCGAAAAAATAATTGCGGTCCGAACAAAATTTTTAAACTCAGGATTTATTTGAAGCGCAGTTTTTTCTACTGTGTCAGGAGAAGGTGTGCCCCGTAAAATTGAATTCAAATATTCTTCATGAATAATATATTGCGCTCTGGTCTTCATGGACTGATTAATATTGATAATCAGATCTTCCATAAACTCATCATAAAAAGTGAAAAGAGGAACATGATGCTTTACAGCCAGATGGACTATTTCTGAAGGGAGAGTTTCTTCCGGTGCAATTTTTATGGCAATGCCAGATACGTTTTTCTGAATAAGAGTTTTCAGAGTTCCGTTTACAATTTCCGGATTTGATTTAGCAAAAAAATACGAAAGCAAAACAAAGTATCCCGGACCATAACCCGAGTAATGAATTTTGCTGCTTTCGTACTCTAGAATAACAGTAGCATTAACCTGGTTTCCCAGATATTCTTTACCACATATTGTCTTAAAATTACTGAACATTGAAAGTTTAAGTATTTCATTAAGATTTATCATTAAAACTCCAAATTCCGGTACCCAAACAAAATATACAGTAAAGAATAATAAATACCAACAGCATTATTACTATTTCAAAATTTCTTTCATCAATGAAAGGAACTTATCGTTCATTTCTGCAGTTCCAAGACTTACACGACAGAAACCTCTTGGAGCACCAATAAGGACTTTGTTTTCTGCAAGCTTTGCCTGAATCTCAAGTGAATCTTTTGGTGCCTTAAACATGATAAAGTTTGTTTCTGACTTGTAAACTTTACAACCCATTTCTTTCAAAGCGGAATCTACTTTTGTTCTTTCCACTTCATTCAAATCATGGATTTTCTGAATATAAGCCTGGTCTTTAAGTGCAGCAGCGGCCATAGCCTGTCCCAAAGCACTGATGTTCCATGCTGCACCGGATTTAGTCAGGAGGGAAATTAAATCCGGCTGTGCAGCACCAACACCAATACGGAGACCTGCCATTCCATAAGCCTTTGAGAAGGTCTTAAGAATAAGTAAAGGTTTTGTGTATCCTTCTTTTATGAGTTTAATCATACTGTAAGTATTTGGGGCACTTACAAATTCCAGATAAGCTTCATCAATTACTACCAGAACATGTCCAGGAACCTTCTTAATAAATTCTTCGAGTTTTGCTGAATCTACAAATGTTCCTGTAGGGTTATTTGGATTACAGATAACCATGATTTTAGTTTTTGGTGTTACGGCTGCAAGCATTGCATCCAGATCGTAATTCATTTCGTCATCCAAAGGTACTACAACTGGAACAGCACCATTTACCATGGCAACATCACGGAAAGCTTCATAGCTTGGATCACCAACAATGAATTCATCCCCAGGGTTAATAAATACTTCACCCAGAATATTTATAAGAGCACTTGAACCTGTTGCTGTAATAACATTGAACATGTTTTCAAGGCCGTGCAGTTCTGCAAAATTTGATTTGAGTTCTACAGAGAACCAGTCCGGATAAATGTAAGGACGTTTAGAAGCTTCAGCCAAAGCTTCCAGTGCCACTGGCGAAGGGCCGTATGCACTTTCGTTATAATTCAATCTGTAAATATCAGGAGTTGTTGTACTGCTTTTTGGCTGACGTGCTGCTCTCTGACTTTCAGGTAATACTTTAATGCTGTCTCTTAATAATGATTTGTAATCCATAAAAATCCTCCAGATTCCTGCGTTTCTTTCGTCGTTGTCTTTGTTAACTGATTGATGAGATGCATTAACAATTTGCAGCAAGTAATTGAAGTCTAAAAAAAAGCCCTTTCTGAAACAATCATTTGTCTTACAAAAATAAATCCAGTTTTTTGTAATTTTTACAAATTTTTATGAAATTATGACTGAAAAATTGACATTCCTTTGTAAAAACAAATATTATCTGTCTCCATAAAATAATTTACAACCTGGAGGTTCCTATGTCAGATGTACTACAGCAAAAAATCCATTTTGACAGAAAATACCTGCTCACACTGGTCTTTCCTTTGATTGTTGAACAGATTCTTTCTGTTATGGTTGGAATGGCCGATATGATAATGGTCTCTGGAGCCGGAGAAACTGCTGTTTCCGGAGTTTCACTGGTAAACACAATCAGTAACCTTTTAATATATGTGTTCAACGCACTTGCCGCCGGAGGCGCCGTTGTTGCTGCTCAGGCTTTAGGTGGAAAAAAATATGAAACAGGAAAAATCATTTCCAATCAGCTGATTCTGGTTTGTTTTGTTACAGCTATTGTAATTTCAGTTTTCAGCCTTACCTTGAATCACCAGATTTTGAACCTGATTTACGGAAGCGTTGAAAAAGACGTTATGGATAATGCAGTAACGTATTTTTACATTACGGCATTCTCATTTCCCTTTATTGCCGTCTACTTTGGTTCAACCGCCCTGTTCAGATCCATGGGCAATACAAAGCTTTCAATGTATGTTTCCGCTGTAATGAACATTCTGAACATTGTGGGAAACGCAATATTTGTTTTTGGCTTCCACATGGGCATTGCAGGTGTTGGTCTTGCTACACTGATTTCACGTGCTGTTGCTGGAATCATCGTTATTTTTGTTCTGAGAAACCAGAATCTGCCTCTGCATATTGATAAATATCTGCGTCTTGGCTTCAACTGGGATGTAATCAAAAAAATCCTGAAAATCGGTATTCCAAGCGGAATAGATAATGCTATGTTCCAGATTGGTAAGCTTTTTACACAAAGCCTTATTTCAAGCTTTGGAACAGCATCAATAGCTGCAAATGCCACAGCAAGCACAATCGAGCTTTTGGCCACTATACCTGCCGCCGCCATGGGACTGGCCATAACCACTGTTGTTGGACAATGTGTAGGCGCCGATGACTATAATTCAGCCAAAATGTATTCTAAAAAGCTTATTAAATGGGCTTATATCCTTCTCTGGATTGAAAATGTGGTCATTATCCTCCTCACGCCGACTATCGCCAGCTGGTACAACCTTAGCGCAGAAGGATTTTATCTGGCAAAGAAACTCATGTGGTACCACAGTATTTGCTGTATGATAATGTGGCCTGCCGCATGGACACTTACATCAATTCTGAGAGCTTCAGGCGACGTAAAATTCGCCATGATCTCATCAATCATTATTATGTGGGTATTCAGAATTGGTCTGGCATACCTGATTGGCGGCGTATTCAAAATGGGCGTATTTGGAGTATGGATTGCCATGACAATAGACTGGGCTGCAAGATGTGTTGCAAACCTTTGGAGACTTAAAAGCGGTCGCTGGATGAAAAAAGCTGTGGTATAATTTACAAAAATCACAGGGGCAGAAACATGCTGATAAAAAACATGCTTATGGAGGAATTACTCAAAGACAAGATTAATTACCCCCATGTTGTTTCTGCCCTTCAGCACCCCCACCAAATTATTGAAAATTCAGAAGACTCTCTTTTAATTTTCTGTCCTGTTTCAAAAGTTTTTATTGCCGAATATGCAGGACCTAATGCCCCGGATTTTGCCCGCTTCATAAAAAATCAGGATATTATAAGGCTTCAGACCACAAATTCCACACTTTATGACCTTCTGAAACCCGATTTTTCAGTTCATTACCAATGTGTTCAGGCGGTTTATGATACAAAAACCACAGAAAAAGGCATTTTTCCTCAGTTTAAGCCTCTTTTACCGGAAGATATGCCATTTGCCGAAGAAACATACGGACTTAAAACTTATATTCAGCAGCTTTTCCACAGAAACAGGCTCTTTGGCTGGTACGAAAATGACGTTTTAACTGGTTATGTTGCCTTCCACATTGATGAATCTGCAGGTGCTTTATACATAAAGCCCGAATTCCGAAAAAAAGGCTATGGCGCAAAACTTATGAAAACAGCCTTTGAGAACTATGATGAAGGAATAAAGTATTCCCAGATAGTCCATGACAATACAGGATCCATAAAACTTCATGAGAAAATCGGCTGCACCATATCTGAAAAGCCATTATTCTGGGTTTACAACGAAGATTTTATTTATTACGAGTAGATAAAGGGGTTTTAGGGGGAAATTTTTCCCCCTAGGCGAAGGGGTGACTCCATTACGGTCATGGAGCTTGTCGAAATGACGGAATGGAGTCAGGGGAAGGCTTTCCCCTCCCCCAAAATATTTTTCTAGTTAATTACACTTGTTGGAATACCATTCAGGTAATGCTGGAAATTTTCGATAGCCATATCTACTGCTCTTAAGCGGCTTGCCTTTGTAAGCCAGGCAATGTGACCGGTAATCGAAGTTTTGTCTGTATGGAACAGAGGATTGTCGCCCAAAGGTGGTTCTTCACGCAGAACATCAAGGCCGGCTCCATAAACTTTTCCGCTTTCCAGTGCTGCCATAAGATCTTCTTCAACAATGAGTCCGCCGCGGGCTGTGTTTATAAGAATTACGCCATCTTTCATCTTTGCAAAGGCTTCCTTGTCAAAGGTGTCTGCTGTATCTGCCGTAAACGGCGCATGAATTGAAATTACGTCACTTTCCTTAAGCAAAGTCTCAAAATCAACCTGTTCGATAAAGCTGTAAATTGCCCCAACTTTTTTATGACGGCTGTATGAAATGACACGCATTCCGAATCCGGCAGCCATTTTTGCAAAGGCAAGGCCAATTGCTCCAAGACCGAAAATACCACAGGTTTTGCCATAAAGCTCAATTTGAGGAGTTACTACGTTATCAAACTTTGCTCTTTCTACAGGACGGCCGTTTTCATCGTGAATTGACCAGTCTGTTTTTTTAATTATGTCAGAGTGAGCGTTTACATGGTGACAAACTTCCATAAGCAATGCCCATCCGTATTCTGCAATTGTCTGAGCACCATAAACTGTATTTGTAATAGTCATGCCTTTACGACGTGTCATTTCTACATCGAATTCACGCCATCCATGCCCCAAAGTGGCAATGTATTTCAAATTTGGATGATGGCTCAACCATTCTTCATTGATTACCATATCTGAAATCCAGATTCCAAATACAATTTCTGCATCCCCAACCAGCTCATGAAGTTCATCTGGCATTGGATATCCTTTTGGATATTTTATTTCCAGCTCAACACCAGGTATTTCTTTAAGCTTATTCCAATGGGCTGTAACCTCTTCCGGTGTTAAATCCGGCATCATAACAGTTTCCTGAATTACGACAACTTTCATTTCAGAACCTCCATGCGTTTTCTATTCAGAAAAGAAAATATTTTATGAATACAAGCTTTGTCAATAAAACCAGTTAAGATTGTAAAAACTACAAAGAACAAGAAGTTTTTTATCACATTTTCAAATAATAAAGAACTTTATTGACACTAAAGTTCTTTATATGTTATTTATATTGACGATGAGATGCTGATACAGAAAATATGTGCAGCAAAATTCGAAAAGACGACAAAGAGGTCGCTAGAAATAGCAGATTTCTTTGTCGTTTTTTTTTATCTTTTGGATTTTTGAAAAAAGGAGGTTCAAGCAGATGCTGAAATACATTATTAAAAGACTTCTACTTGGTTTACTGACTTTGTTTGTTCTTGTAGCAATCACATTCACAATGACTAAGCTTATGCCGGGAAGTCCCCTTCAATCCAAGAATATTACAGGCGATCTTCTTGAAAAAATGGAAGCCCAGTATGGACTTGATAAACCACCTGTAGAACAGTTTTTTATTTATGTAAAAAATATGCTCCACGGTGATCTTGGAACATCTTATAAAAAAGTTGGAACAAATGTTACAGACATCATTAAACAGTCTATGGTTCCAACAATAAAACTTGGTCTGGTTACTTTTGTATTAGTTCTGATTGTTGGGATTTTTGCCGGAATCATGATGGCAAAATCAAAATCAAATATTGCAAAGGGTGCCTGGCTTACGGGAATTACATTAGGTGTAAGTGTACCAAACTTTATCGTGGCTTTGCTGCTCATGATTCTGTTCGGTGTTGTACTGCACTGGTTCCCGACGATCGGGCTTTCAACACCAAAGCATTACATTCTGCCGGCAATTGCTCAGGGACTCTACCCAATTTCGGCAGTTGCAAGACTTACACAGAGTTCCTATGAAGAAGTAATCAGACAGGATTACATCACAATGGCAAAGGCAAAAGGAATCAGTAAATCGACAATCCTTTTCCGCCATGTTCTTAAAAACGCAATGCTGCCTGTTATTACTTACATGGGTCCAATGGTTGCTTTCCTGCTGACAGGTTCAGTAACCATAGAAAAAATTTTTACAATTCCTGGTCTTGGCCGCGAGTTTACAAACTCCATCATGAACCATGACTACACAGTTGTAATGGGAATTACGATTTTCATGGGTGCAATCATTATTCTTTGTAACCTGATTGCAGATGTAATTTGTGCCATTGTGGATCCTAGAATCAGAAAGTCAATGTAACAAGGAGGTTTGAAATGAGTGAAATGACAGAAGAACAGTTATTCAGAAAGCTGGATAAATCTGAAAAAAATGATGAGTTTATTGCAATTGAAAGTCAGACCTTCTTCCAGTCTGTAGTACGCGACTTCAAGAAAAACAAGCGTGCTCTGGTTGGTCTTATAATTCTTGCCATTGTAGTTTTAATGGCAATTTTTGGACCTGTATTCAGTACATACACATACGATATGCAGAACATGTCATTAAGAAATGCCAGCCCAAGTGCAGCACACTGGTTTGGTACCGACAAAATGGGACGCGACATTTTTGTTCGTATTCTTTACGGTGCCAGAATCAGTTTAGGAGTTGGACTTATGGCTGCCGTAGTAAACCTGATCATCGGTACTCTCTACGGAGGTATTGCAGGTTACGTTGGCGGAAAAGTGGACATGATAATGATGCGAATTGTAGACATTATCTATTCGGTTCCTTCAATGCTCTACATTGTTCTGATCATGCTTTGGCTTGGTGCTGGTGTTACAAGTATTATGCTTGGTATTTCCATAACCTGCTGGATTGGTATGGCACGAATTGTCCGCCAGGAAGTAAAAAGCCTTAAGGAACAGGAATTCACAATGGCAGCCTTTGTTCTTGGTGCCAGTTCAAAAAGAATCCTGATCAAGCACCTTCTGGTAAATGCTATGGGTCCAATCATTGTAAACGTTACACTGCAGGTTCCACAGGCAATCTTTACAGAAGCATGGCTCAGCTTTATCGGTGTTGGTATCTCAGCTCCAAAAGCATCATGGGGTACTCTTGCAGAATCTGCCCGTGAACTTATTCAGGTTTACCCAATGCAGACAATTTATCCGCTGGTTGCCATTTGTCTGACAATCATTTCTTTCAACTTCGTTGGTGAAGGACTTGAAAGAGCACTGGATCCAAAGAGAAAGCGCTAGGAGGCCGAAATGTTACTAGAAATATCAGGATTAACAACAGAGTTTAAAACAGACCAGGGAATTGTTAAGGCTGTTCGCGGAGTAGACTACCATCTGGAAAAAGGAGAAATTCTTGGTATCGTAGGTGAATCCGGATCCGGAAAGTCTCAGGGAATGTTGTCCCTTATGGGGCTTCTGGCAGGAAACGGAAAAGTAACTTCCGGAAAAATGATCTTTGACGGAAAAGATATAAGCCCTGTAAATTACCAGACAAAAAAAGAAAAGAAAGAATACGAAAAGATGATGAAAGACATTCGTGGAAATGAAATCAGTATGATTTTCCAGGATCCTATGTCTTACCTGAATCCGATTGTAACAATAGAAAAGCAGATGACAGAAGGTATCCTGTCACACACAAAGTGTACAAAGAAGGAAGCCCGTGCACGTGCCATTGAACTTATGAAGATGGTGGGCATTCCGGCTGCAGAAAGCCGCCTGAAGAGCTACCCATTTGAATTCTCAGGTGGTATGCGCCAGAGAATCATTATTGCAATTGCACTGGCATGTAATCCAAAGCTTTTGATTTGTGACGAACCTACCACTGCTCTGGACGTAACAGTTCAGGCACAGATTCTGGATCTGATTAAAGACCTTACAAAGAAAATGAATACAGGTGTAATTATGATTACACATGACCTGGGAGTTGTTGCTTCCCTTTGTGACAGAATCAGCATTATGTACGGTGGAAACATCATGGAAGAAGGAACTGTAAATGAAATCTTCTATGAACCAAAACATCCATACACAAAAGGTCTTTTGAACAGTATTGCCAATTCAAATGTTGATCACAGAGAACCTTTGAAACCAATTCCTGGAACTCCACCAGATTTAATTAAGCTTGGCAACCAGTGTCCTTTTGCACCACGCTGCAACGAAGCAATGGAAATCTGTACAAAGTACGCACCGGGAAAAACTTCTTTCAGCGAAAGCCACGCATGTAAATGCTGGCTCCACTGCAAAGAAAACTACAAAGAAATAATCGCAGAACAAGGAGGAGACGTAAATGCCTAGAAAAGCAGAAACAGAAAGTACTGTAATTGAAAAGCCGATTCTTGAAATTCAGAATCTCTGCAAATATTTTGATGCAGGACACAGAAAACAGGTTCATGCTGTAGAAAACGTTTCCTTCACACTGGAACGCGGCGAAACCCTTGGCATCGTTGGTGAATCGGGCTGTGGAAAAAGTTCCATGGGTCGCACCATTCTAAAGATTCATCCTTCTACTTCCGGAAAAATTATTTTTGATGGAGTAGACATTACAGATTTTTCAAACAAGCAGATGAATCCATACAGAAAGCGTATGCAGATGATTTTCCAGGATCCTTATGCTTCCCTGAACCCTCGTATGACTGTTGGTGAAATTATCGAAGAACCAATGGTTATTCACAAGATTGGTTCTCCAAAGGAACGCATGGCTGTTGTACAGGATCTGATTGAAACTGTAGGACTTAAGCCTGACCATATCCGCCGCTACCCTCATGAGTTTTCCGGCGGTCAGCGTCAGAGAATCGGTATAGCAAGAGCCCTGGCATTGAACCCGGAATTCATTGTTTGTGATGAACCGATTTCTGCCCTGGACGTTTCTATTCAGGCACAGGTAATCAACCTGCTTGAAAAACTTCAGCATGAACGCGGTTTCAGCTATCTGTTTATTGCACATGACCTGGAAATGGTACATCACATCAGTCACAAGATTGGAGTTATGTATCTTGGAAATATGGTTGAGTTTGGTTCATCAGATGATGTTTACAAACATCCTCTCCATCCTTATACAAGAGCCCTGATTTCGGCATCTCCAGTTCCAGATCCTGAACAGGCAAAAACAAAGAAGAGAATTCTTCTTGAAGGTGAAGTTCCAAGCCCAATCAATCCGCCAAAAGGTTGCCCATTCTCTGCCAGATGCAAATACTGCACAGAAGAATGCAAATCAAAGAAACCAGCAGTTTATGAAGTTGAAGGAAGAAAAGTTGCCTGCAATCTTTATAGCCCTGAAAAGATTTCAGAATACAGTCAGAAGGGCTTAAGTCCTGAACAGGCTGTATTTGAAGATAAGTAACATACAAAGGAGGTATGTCATGAGAATTTTGAATAACGTTAAAAGAGTTTTAGTCGCAGCCGGATGTTCTGCATTGTTACTTGCAGTACTTACCTCTTGTGGTGGAAAAAAAGGCAGCCGCATTAAAACAAATGAAAAAGGCGAAATCCTTGAAATATCTGTAGCAAACCAGTCAGAAACAGGTGAATATGATCCTGCTGGTGCCGCTGCTTATGTATATTTCTCTCACCAGACTTATGCCCTGGATCCACTTATTACTTACACAAAAGATGGTCTTTACACAGCTGCTACAGCAGAAAAATGGGAAATCAGTAAAGATCTTCTTACTTACACATTCTACATCCGTGAAGATGCAAAATGGTCTGACGGTTCTGCAGTAACTTCTGCAGACTTCAAGAACACAATGGTCCGTGCCCTGGAACCGGCAAACGGCGCCTGGTACGTTGACTTCCTGTTCCCAATCAAAGGAGCAGAAGACGCATTCAACGGAAAGATTTCACTGGATGAAGTTGGAATTGATGCATCAAATCCAAAAATCCTGAAAATTACATTAAAGAGTCCATGTGCTTACTTCCTGGATCTGTGCTGTAACGTACCTACTTACATGCCTTCAAATGTTAAGTATGCTACAAACGAAGACAAGACATGGGACATGGAACCAACTAAAAACTTAAGTAACGGTCCTTGGTATATGGCAGAAAGAAAAGCCGGCGAATATATCGTTTACAAGAAGAATCCATATTACTATGGAGCTGACAAAGTAAACCTTCTCTCCATCAAAGAACGCTTTATGGATGATGATCAGGCTAAATCTGCTGCTTACCAGACAGGTGAACTTACAACACTTTCCGGCGCACCATCTTCAATTGCAGAAGCATATCTTGGAAAACCAGATCTTCAGTTTGCTGAAATCCCACAGACAAACTTCATTATGCTGAATCCAAATATTGCTCCATTCGACAATCCAAAAGTACGTAAAGCATTTGCACTTGCTCTAAACCGCAAAGACATTGCAACTGTAGTCGGAATCAGCTGTCAGCCTTCTACAACTTTTGTTGGTCGTTTCTACCACTCAAAAGTTGACGGAACATATTGGGGAGACCTGCAGGGAGATCTGCTTCCAGAAAATATTGAAGAAGCAAAGGCTCTGCTTGCCGAAGCCGGATATCCAAACGGTGAAGGACTTCCAAAAATCACTTACACATATCCTTCTATGGGATATGAAGGTGATGTCGCTCAGGTTCTTCAGCAGCAGTGGAAACAGCTTGGTGTAACAGTAGAACTTCAGGCTCTTGAAAACGAAGTTTACGTTGCACAGCGCCGTGAAGGATTCCAGTGTGGACGTATGCAGTGGTACGCAGACTACAATGACCCAACAACATGGCTTATGATGTTCGTAACTGGAAACTCCCTCAACGACATCAAGTGGAGTAATTCAAAATACGATCAGCTTATGAACGCATCAAACCTTGAAACTGATGCTATAAAACGCCAGGATTTACTCCTTGCTGCAGAAAAGGTTGCTGTCAGCGAAGATACAGTAATTGTGCCATTGTTCACAAATAACAACACTAACCTGATTCCACCAGAACTGTATGACTACTACTATGATGTAATCTGTTATCCTAACTATACAGAAATGAAAGTCAAAGCAGCAGAATAAAAAAACAAAAACGGAGGCTTATGAAATGACTACAGAAAAAGTTTCTGACATGGAAATGATAAAACTGTCAGACTATTTTGTTCCGCAGACATTCAGAACAGTTTCTACTGAATTACTAGGGCAGTCTGGTGGAATTACTGAAGTATCGGTTATTTTTCATATACATGGAGACTTTGCAAAACAGTTGTATTTTAATTACAGCGGAGTCCTGACTCTTTACGGATTCGGGCACCTTAATGATACACTGAAAGCCATTAATCAGGCCGATTATATGCATTACGGAAAACCAGGATTAATTGATAAAGTTTCTATGAACGATTGTGGTGATGTATTTATTATGGTGATTGAACTGAAGAACGGTGAAAAGATTCTTAAGAAAGTACCGACATCTGAAGTTAAGCTTCTCCTTAATTCATGCCGTCATCCAACACCAATGGAATACTAAAAAAAAGTGGTGGTTGAGTCTATCGAAACCACCACAAAACTTACACGGTGGTTGAGTCTATCGAAACCACCGTTTTCTATTTTAAAACCACCGCTTGTGCAGCAGGCGTACCAGCTACTCCCCCAAGACCAGTTTCCCGTAAAGTGTAATCCATTTTCAATCCCACCTGCCCCATAGCCACAATAACTTCGTCAGCAGGAATTTTTGCTATAATGCCAGCCAAAGCCATATCTGCACAGGAAACAGCATTTACCGCTCCTACGACATTTCTTTTTACACAAGGCACTTCAACCAGGCCTGCTACAGGATCACATACAAGTCCCAAAAGATTTTGAAGGGCAAATCCGGCAGCAGTAGAAATCTGTTCTGCAGTTCCGCCTTTTAAGTAAACCAAAGTTCCTGCAGCCATGGCACTGGCCGATCCAATTTCAGCCTGACATCCACCCTGGGCACCACTAATACAAGCTTTATTTGCAATTACTTGTCCGATTCCGGCAGCAACAAACATTCCCGAAATTATTTTTTCCACTGAAAATTTTTCTTTTTTGTATAAAGGAATTAATACCGCTGGAAGAACACCACAAGCGCCTGCTGTGGGGCTTGCCACAATTCGTTTCATGCAGGCATTGTTTTCTGCCATTTTCAAAGCTTCACTTATCACTTCCGAAATATATTCACCGCACAATGATTTTCCTGAAGCTTCATATTCCTCAAACTTTTTTCCATCTCCACCAGACAATCCACTTTTTGAAACAAGCGCACCATCGTAATTTTCACTGGCTGTTTCCATAGCTGACCACATTCTTTCCATTTTAGAAATCACTTCCTTTTCTGAAGCCCCAGTTGATTTCATTTCATTCATTTTTACCACTTCGGCAAAATCTTTATTTTCTTTTTCACATTGTTCCATTATTGATTTCAAACTTTCAAACATTTCATGCCTCCTTGCTTTTTCATTCTTATTCACCTGGATTGATGTAAGTTACTTTTATTACTCCAGGTAATTCTTCAATCATAGAAATAATGGAAGATGGAATGGACTGATCACATTCCAAAACCATTACTGCATAACCGCCACGTTCATTTCTAAAAAGCTGCATCTGCGCGATATTTATTTTGTTATAAAATAATAAAGAGGTTACAGCAGCAACATGTCCCGGTTCGTCTGAGTTATGAACAACAAGAGTCGGAATTTCTGCACTGCAATTTACTGTGATTCCGTCTATTTTATTTATCATTATTTTTCCACCACCGATTGATGAAGCCTGAACAGTAATTCGTTTTCCGTTTTTCCCCTGAAGACTTATTACTGCAGTATTAGGATGGGCATTTGGAATTTCCTCATTAGAAAAATAAAATTTCAGTTTTTCTGCTTTTGCTATTTTCAGACTTTCAGGAATTCTCATATCATCACTTTGCATTCCGAGTAACCCAGCAACTATTGCACAGTCTGTTCCATGCCCTTTGTGAGTAGCAGCAAAACTTCCCGAAAATTTAATATCTGCATAAATTGGAATATCTTCTAGCAAGATTCTGCTTACAAGTCCAATTCTTACCGCACCTGCTGTATGAGAACTGGAAGGTCCTACCATAACCGGTCCAAGAATATCAAAAATACTTCCCACATTGTCCTCCTAAAAACAAAAAGGGCGCAGAAAAAACTGCGCCCTTGCCTTATTCACTTTTAGGATACTTGGTAATAAAACTAAAAACAATCTTGTTTTATAAAATTTTCAAATCATACAATTTTGTTTTCTTTTTTTGTAAAATTTTCAGCAGATTACTTCCCCAAAACTATAGTGATGTTAATTCCCGAACCACTTCACCTGCAATCATAAGTCCGCCCACACTTGGAACAAAAGCAATACTTGCAGGAGCATGACGCCCGTTAGAGTTGTCTGTAACAACGCCGACACTTTCTTCTGTGCTGAACAGTACTTTTACTTTTGTAATATGACGAGCTTTAAGTTCCCGCCTCATAACACGAGCCAAAGGACAAACTGAAGTTTTAGAGATATCTGCTATCTGAAATTTTGAAGGATCTAATTTATTTCCTGTTCCCATAGAACTAATAACAGGAACCCCTGCTTCTTTTGCCTTTTTAATTATTTCAATTTTTGCAGTCACTGTATCAACGGCATCCACAACATAACTGAAATTTGAAAAATCAAAATCATTTGAATTCTCAGGCAAAAAGAAAGCCTGGATTGTATGGATTTTTAAAAGCGGATTTATATCCAGACACCGATCTTTCATTACTTCAACTTTACTTTTACCTACTGTTGAGTGAAGAGCAATAATCTGACGATTGATATTCGACTCAGAAATCACATCATTATCCACGATGGTAATTTCACCAATGCCGGACCGAACCAAAGCTTCAATCACATAACCGCCTACTCCTCCCACACCAAATACAATGACGTGAGAATTTTGAAGTTTTGAAAAAGCCTGTTCACCAATTAACGCTCTGGTTCGAACAAAAAAATCTTCCATACACTAAATATTAAACTCAATATCAAACTCAACAAACTATTATTTATTTTTTTCTAATAGTTCAAGATTTTTCTTAATCAGTTCACAACGCTGTTTTACACAATCCGGTGAACGGTGAGGGTCTTTCGGAGTATTGAAAGTATAATCAATCAATTTTTCCAAAGTTGTTGTTGCAACATGCATACGTGTATCACTTGAAGCATAATATATGTAAACGTCATTTCCATTTACAATTGCGCCGTTACTGAAAACAACATTTGAAACATCACCTACCCGTTCTTTTCCAAGAGGAACCAGGAAGAATCCGCCAGGCTCTGCAATTACTTTTGTCGGGTCTTCAAGACTAGTTGCATAAACATAAAGAACATAACGAAGACCTGCGGCAGTATTACGTACACCATGAGCAATGTGGATCCAGCCTTTGTCAGTTTTAATTGGAACAGCACCGGCTCCATTCTTTACTTCAGTGATTGTATGGTAAACACGTGGACTTATAATTTTTTCTTCTTCAATTACAGGATTTGTAATATCATCACAAAGCCCAAATCCGATTCCACCGCCGCTTCCTGTATCAATAAAATCATCCATTGGACGAGTATAGAAAGCATATTTCCCGTCAACAAACTCAGGATGAATAACAACATTTCTCTGCTGAGGAGATTTTTTTGTAACAAGATTTGGAAGGCGTTCCCATGTTTCCAGGTCTTTTGTGCGTACGATTCCACATGCAGCAACTGCTGCGCTCAAATCTTTACTTGAGGTATCCTTACTTTCAGAACAGAAAGTCCCGTAAATCCATCCGTCTTCATGCTGAGTCAAACGCATATCATAAACGTTTGTTTCTTCGGCACAAGTGTCTGGCAGCTGAATTGGATAAGGACGGAAACGAAAATTATCTACCCCATTATCACTTTCAGCAACACCGAAAAATGACTTACGGTCATTTCCTTCAATGCGGGCAACAAGGCAATATTTTCCGTTTAAAAAAATTGCACCGGAATTCATTACCGCATTTACTCCAAGCCGTTCCATAAAGAAAGGATTTGTTTCCTTATTAACATCGTATTTCCAGGTTAGCGGAATATGATCCCGAGTAAGTACAGGATTTTCCCAACGATCATAAATTCCATTATAAAAATCTTTTTTTACAGAATTCTTTTTTGTTAAAAACTCTTCATGTTTTTTTTGCATCTCAAAATATTTTTCATGAATCATATTATTTCTCCAAAATCAATTTATATCAGCTACTTTCTTCGAACTTTAAATTCAGTTTCCAATTTTCGTTCTTTAGTAGCTGCCAGTTTTTTATATTTTTTATACAAAACTTCTTGTGCACTAACCCCAGATTTCTTTTCTGAAGTTGTCCAGGTTCCGTCTGAATTCAATTCCATTGCGGAATCTGTATCATTAAAATATGAATCCAGAATTTCTTTTACTGTATGGAATGCTTCTTTTTCCATAACCGGGAACATTAATTCAATTCTGCGGTCAAGGTTTCGACTCATCCAGTCTGCACTTGAACACCAGATTTCATCTGATCCGCCGTTCTGAAAATAAAAAATTCTGGAATGTTCCAGATACCTGTCTACAATAGAAACAACCCTAATATTTTCCGACATTCCTTCAACACCTGGAACCAGCATACAAATACCACGAATATTCAGAAGCACTTTTACTCCGGCATTACTTGCGCGATACAAAGCCTGAATTACTTCTTCATGAGTAAGGCTGTTCATCTTTGCAATAATAAGTCCCGGATTCTGTTCTGTAGAACGTTCAATTTCACGATCAATCATTGTGAGCAAACGACTTTTCAATGAAACCGGGGCCATCGCCAGATAATTCATTTTCTGTAAAGTTGAATAACCAGTTACCAGATTAAAAAATGCTGTAGCGTCATTTGCTATTTCCGGATTAGCTGTAAAAAGCGAAATATCTGAATATAACTTTGCAGTCTTTGGATTGTAATTTCCAGTTGCCAGGTGAACGTATCGTCTTATGGAACCATCTTCACGACGCATAACCATAAGAATTTTTGCATGAACCTTCAGATTTTCAAGGCCGTAAATAACTGTTACACCTGCATTTTCAAGAACATTTGCCCATGCAATATTTCGCTCTTCATCAAAACGGGCTTTCAATTCTACAAGAACTACAACCTGCTTGCCGTTTTCTGCAGCCCGAACTAATGCCGAAATAATCGGTGAATCACGACCTGTACGGTACAAAGTCATTTTTATAGCAAGAACATCAGGATCATCTGCAGCATCACTTATCATTTTAATTACAGGCTGATAACTTTCATAAGGAACATGAAGAATCTTATCGTGCTGTTTAAGGGTGTCCCATAAAGGTTCTTCTTCAGGCAGATCGTGAGGATAAAAATGTTCCCATTTCTCAAACTGAAGTTCTCCGTTTTCATCAGCATCACGAAGTTCAATTACCCCCGGATCAATTATGCCGGAAACTTTATAAACATCTTTTTCCTTAAGTTCCAGATTTGCCATAAGAAACTGCATAATCTTTTCACTGGTAGAATTACAAGTCATCTGAACTGGGTAGGAAGTTTTTCTCTGCAAAAGAACTTTTTCCATTTCCTGAATAAAGCCTTCTGTTTCTTTTTCATCTGAAATGCTACGAACTTCTTCGTTTACCGCAAAGTCTGCATCTCGAGCAACTTTGAAAACCAATGTCTCAGAAACTTCAAAGCCCGGAAAAAGCTGACGACCAAATTCTGTAATGATGTCAGAAAGAATTGCAAAAGGTCGATTTTTCTTTTCACCAGGAAGCCAGATAACCTGGTCCAACCCTGAAGGAATTTGAACCAAGGCAATACGCGGTGCAGTTACATCCCCTTCCAGACCATTCTGTGTTGCATGGACTCCTTTCATAGGAACCAGAAGGAAAGCCGTATATTCAGTTAAGTTTGCAATATTCGGAAAGAATTCTGTATCAGTTCTTAGTGGTGTTAAGAGAGGATAAACTTCATTTCTAAAATAACTCTGGGCATAATCTTTTTGGCGCTGAGTATATTCTGCAGGAGTAACATATTCGAGACCTTTTTTTGCTAAAGCAGGCAGAACATCCAGCATAAGGCAGTCATTCTGTTTTTTTATAATTTCATGGGCTCGCTTCGAAATACTGTCCAGCAAATCTTTTGGTGTATAACCTGACATATCTTCCATGTTTACACCGTTATAATACTGGCCTTTTGCCGCCGCTACGCGAACCTGAAAAAACTCATCAAAATTACTGGTAACGATAGAGAGAAATTGAAGTCTTTCAAGAAGAGGCAGTCCTTTGTCCAATCCTTTACAAAGAACACGATTGTTAAATTCCAGCCATGAAAGTTCACGATTAAAAAATCTTATCGGTGCGTCATTCATTTATAACAGCCTCCTTGCATTAACTGAGTACTACACGATACCCGAATACAGACTCAAAAAGTTCCCCTTTTTCCGAAAGAGCAATATTTTCCAGAACTGTATTCTTTTTTGACTCTGTTTTTATATTCAGCATATCCTGCGAAATTGTCATTGTTACATCCGCAAATTCCTGACTATGACTTCGGTCTAAGGCATCGGCCACACGAAGAATTGCAGAAAGTTTCAGGATTGTCATTCGGAGAACTCGTGGGAGTAAAGCAAAACGTTCATCATCCTGAGGCAAAAGTTTTCCTCTATGGAACCGGGCGATTTCAGAAATCAAAGTCCTGTCCATTTCTGACAAACCAAAAATCTCTGAGTTCTTAATTATATAATGACTATGAACATTATGATGATTAAGGTGTATAAAGATTCCAATGTCATGAAGAATTGCAGCCACTTCCAGAATAAGGCGGGAATGTTCATCTAATCCCAATTCATTCTTAAGAATATCGTATAGCTTAAGGGCGTTGCTGCATACACATTCAGCATGTGCTTCATCACCATGATACTTTCGTAAAAGGTTTCGTGCCGAAGCCGTAATCTGACTGTTAAATTCATCCATGAGTTCTTCGTTTTCAGTTGAAGTCTTACTGATAATCAAACCGTCGCGAATATTAGTCTCCGGAACAATAATCTTCTGAACTTTTGTAAGGTGAATGAAAATACTGTAAATCAAAAGACTCGCCTGAAGAGTCTGTGCATCGTTGTATGAAATCTTAAATCTGGCAACACATTCATCAATAGAATAATTTTGAATTTCTTTCACAAATCTGTCGAAAGCACCAAGGTCAATTTCCCACAAGAAAGTAGTAAGTGGATGACCTACGTTTACCGCAGCAAGGGTCATGTCCATTCCAACTGCCATGAACTGTTCGACCTGAGCAATATCAAGTTCATTGTCCAGAGAACCTTTAGTATTCACAATGGCTTCACGAATGTAACGACGCATATCATCATAGCTGGAAAGGGAACTCCGGAGCTGTTGTTCCAGGCGAACAGTTCCCAATTTTAAGCTGTGAACTCCGGCCATTTTTCCGTGACGCATCATCATAACTTCTGTAGATCCACCGCTAACTTCAAGAATCATTGTATTTTTTGTACGAAGATCCACAGGTTCTTCTTTAAGACACTCAGAAACTGCCAGGTACATAAGACGATTTTCTTCGATACCGTCCATAATGCGAATACGGAATCCAGTCTGAACACGAACACGATCCATTACAGAGTCGCGGTTTCGTGCTTCATGAAAAGCAGATGCAGCGACCACAGTAGTCTGCTCTGGAGTTATTCCCCAACCTGCCAGTTGTTCACGAAAACGCTTTAAAATCTGAATACACAGGGATTGAGTTTCTCTTGAAATGTTAAATGAAGTAAAAACATCACGGCCGAGGGGAAGCGGAAGTTCCGAACGGTCCAGAATATTTCGTTTTTTTTCGGGGGTTACTTCGGCAACCAGGAGGCGGACTCCTGTAGAGCCGATTTCAATTACTGCTTCAGGAGTTGCCATTGGTGCCTTCCTTTTTTAATAACTTATTAAATTAATAATAAAGTTTATCGATTTAAGTTTATCGATTAAATAAAATTAAAGTTTATCGATTAAAGTTTATCGATTATAGTTTATCGATGAGCATTGAACACTTTCCTGATGGAATAGGAAGTGTTTTCTTTTTCTGATCGATAATGTTGATTGTAAAGTAATAAAGCTTTTCGCTTTCCATCTGTATTTCCCAACCGCGGTTAGACTTATTGCTGAGAATTGTAATAAGATTGCGTTTAAGAGACAGATTTTCAATACCCATGATTTCCAGGTTCGGAATTACCCAGTCTACAGTTTTACGAGGAAGACTGATTTCAAGTCCAATTACATTTTCAATCATCAAAGCAATTGTACTCAAGCCTGCTGTCTGAAGATAACGAGGTTTAGGGAATACACCGCGTGCTTTAGAAGAAGGTTTTCCTTCACCTTCAGGAAGATAAGCTTCGTAAAGGTCACCTGGTTTATCATCATTTGGAATCATTCCTTCAAGGACGTAATACAAATGGCGGATTGCACATTCACGAGCCAATTCATACTGATTGTATTTTTCCAATCCTTTAATCACCATAAAGTTGAACAAAGGATAAACACTTCCGCAGTATGCATTTCCCTTTTCATTATAAGAGTCGCTGTCTTTTGAAAGAGAAGGGAACGGATGGTCAGTTCCGAATGTTTTTGGATTATTAATATGATTTACAAGGCAGTCTGCTTTATCCGCATTTGGAATTTCTGCCAGAAGAGGCCAGAACCCTGCAATTGTTTTTTCCTTAAGTCTCTGCTCATTTTTATCAAGATCGTGATAGAATCCAGTCTTTTCATCCCACATAAGCGCATTTACACGAGTCTTAATAGAGAAATACATTTTACGATACTGGAAACTCAATTCTTTATCATTCAGAATATCACCAAGAGCCGACATATAAGATGCATTAAGAGCCATACAGGCGTTGAAATCTACAGGATAAACTGCGCCGTCACGAGGACTGTTTGACATACCAGAAGCCTGGAA
This sequence comes from Treponema sp., assembly GCA_024402565.1. Taxonomy (GTDB): domain Bacteria; phylum Spirochaetota; class Spirochaetia; order Treponematales; family Treponemataceae; genus Treponema_D. Next base: position 71,702 of record JAKSTM010000005.1, read on the forward strand.
TGGAACTGCATAAAGTCCGTTTGGCTTTTTGAAAGTTTCATCAATCCAGTTCATATATTTCTGAAGAACCGGCATTACTTCCTTAATACGACGTTTGTTTGCACTTTTGTGATACAGGTTGTATTCAGCCCATGCAAAAAGTGGAAGCCCGATTCCTTCTGGATTTTTCTTTTCTGTCACAGGTTCATTTGTTGAAAGATCATATTTCCAGCGAATAGCACCATTGGATTCCTGACGTGCATATAAATAGTCGATATTTTTTTCTGCTTCAAAGTTACGGTTTGAATAAACTAAAAAGAAAGAAGAGAAAACTGAATCCATCTGATTAAGAATGAATTTACCATCTTCAGGGTAAACAAAATAACCTTCTGTATCCTGTTCTCCACTTTCAGGATTAATCCACTGAGAAGAAACCCATGCCCATGTTTTATTATATATATCTACAAAATCCTGATCATAAAAATGAATTTTTGGAAAATCGTGCTTACTCACATTGAGCTCCTGAATACTGCCCTTTTTTTAAATACAGTAGTTTTTTTATTATAGCATATTTTTCGAAATTTAGGCGAAATTTTTTTGTTTTTTTTCAAATTTTTCGATTTTTTCACTTGACGCACAAAATGAAGATTTTGGTATATCCAATATCAAATTCTTCGTATATGATTCTTTCAAGAGGATAAACAATGAATAAAAACAAAGTTACAATTCTTGCCTCAATTCTGATGCTTTGTTCTTTCGGCCTTCATGCTGCAGAACCTATTACAGTCAACAGAATTGATGAAGACAAAAAATCTATTAAATTCGGCCAAAAAGTTGACGGATTTAAGGATGTTACAGTAATTAAAGGTAAAGCCTGTACAAAACAGAATCCTATTTCTGTAGATTTGTCATCTTTAGCAAATCAGGAAGTTGCCATTACTCTTTCGGGAGATTTGAAAATCACAGGAACAGATGCCACTTATGACATAATCTGGATGATTAACGATTTTGAAGCAGGATTCCCTGAACTTTCCAGACAAGCCGTAAAAACCAACGAATGGACTCATTTTAGTGGCCGAACAACTGTTATTCTTGGTTCAAACAAGCAGTTGTACCTTTCAAAAGCTGGAATTCCTATGGATGATGTAACTTTCTACATCAAAAACCTGAGTGTTAAAATGGAAACAGAAGGAACTTTAGGATCAAAAGTCAGCTGGATGGATGCTCCTAGTCTTAAAAAAGCATTTGAACCATACTTCCGTTTTGGAATGGCTGTAACCTACAAAGGCGAACTGACAGATGTTGATATCCAGGACGGACTTTACCGCCATGTAGACACAATTACCCTTGGAAATGCCTTCAAACCAGATTTCCTTTTTGCCTGGCAAAATCCTACAACAAAACTAACACAGTATACAGATAATACTGGTAAAACAATCGAGGTACCTGCCCTTCTTCCAAAGTTCAACGACATGGATGCAATTCTGGGACTGGCAAAAATGAATAATTTACAGATTCGCGGTCATGTTCTTACATGGCATTCACAGACTCCACACTGGTTCTTTACAGAAGGATACTCCAACAGTAAAGATGCGCCTTATGTTGACCGCGAAACCATGACAGCCCGCCACGAATGGTACATAAAAAGTGTTCTGGAACATGTTACACAGTGGGAAGAAAAAAACAACAACGGTAAACATATTGTCTGGGCCTGGGACGTGGTTAACGAAGCTGCTTTAGACGGTGCTTCTGAATCAAGATGGCTCCGTGAAGATTCAGACTGGTACAGAATCTATAAAGACGAAACATTTATCGTAAACGCATTCCGTTTTGCAAATAAATATGCTCCTTCAGACGTTCTTCTTTGTTACAACGACTACGGAACAAGTTCCGGTTCAAATCTGGAAAAAGGCGGAAAAATGAATGCCTGTCTTAAAATCATCGATGCAATTCAAGCTGCCCCGGATGCCCGTATCGATGTAATGGGAATGCAGTCTCATATCAGCATGAGCGGACCAAAAGCCACTGGAAATGATAGCTTTGAAACAGCCGTTCAGAAATATGCTGCAAAAGGAATCGATATTCACGTTACAGAACTGGATATCGGTCACCAGATGAAATATAGTCCTTTCAAAATGAAAGAACGTTACAACGAAATGTTTACTATGTTCATCGAAAATCGAAAAACAGAAAAGAAACACGGTATTTCCTGTGTAACATTGTGGGGAATCACAGATGAAGCCACATGGCTTGACGGACAAAAAGAATATCAGGGAAACAAACAGCATCCTTTACTTTTTGAAGGACGGGATCTTTACTGTAAACCTGCTTTCTACGGCGTTTTAGAAGCCGCGGAAAGTGCAAAACAATAATATTCGAAATTAAATTCTACTGCTGTTGAGCTTGAGCCGCCTGGGCTGCCTGATAAGAGGCCTGGGCAGCAGCTTGAGCGGCTGCTTTTGCAGCAGCTTCTGCCTGACGACGCTTTATTTCTTCATCTGAAAGGGCTGCTGCCTGCTGTTTCTGATTAGTAACATTTGACTCTTCAGATACCGATTTTTCAGTTTCTGTTCCAGAAGCTTCCACCGCTTTTGACTCTACAGCCGGCTCAGTCTTTACTTCTCCAGAAGATTCTGGCTGTGCCACAACCGGTGCAGCGTATGTAAGCCTTACTACTTCCTTTTCTGCCTTATGACGAGATTTAAGAAGTAATGCTGATGAATCTGCATCGTAAACATATCCCGACGAGTTATAACTTTCAAATCTAGGGTCTGTTCTAAAGGCCATATCATAAATATAGATATTTCTGAATGGAGAAATACCACGAATAATCATGTAATGTGTATATCCTGATGGGAAGTCAATATTGAAGGTTACACTTCTATCTTCACCGCGTTCATAACCAATACCTTCAGCAGATGTCCAAGCCCAAACAACATGATCCCCGGAAGTGTAAATCTTAACGAAATGAGGATAGTAAGTATTATTATGAACAATTACAGGATACAAATCGCCCAAAGTTCTCATATCAAATGATGAAGTTTCTGCGATATAAGAAGCAATAATTGCCTTTCCGCCTGCAATAAGGCTCTGATCACCAATGAACTGACCATAACGAAGCAGAGCATCACCCACTTCAACAGCCTGAACAACAGACAGGAATGTTCCATTTTCTGCAATCGTCAGAGTATTTCCTTCCATTTTGCAAGATTTTTCGATCTTTTCTACACAATCGTTCAAACTGTCTTCCATATGAGATGCATAAGCTTTTGAAAGCGGCATCATTTCAACATAAGTTCTCAAAATACCGGCTGCTTCAGCCAACGAACAATTTTCTATTACAGCATTTCCTGCATTTTCAGTAATACGTTTTATAGTTCCCGAATTACTGTACAGATACATGTAATTTGCAATATTTCTAATGGTGTACAGACTAAGACTGTAATTATTTACAGCTTTTCGAATAATTGCATCTTTTTCCTTTATATCCGCATCCAAAGTCTTATTCATTTCGGTCAGATTATTAAAGAACGTTGAAGAAAGATATGTTCTGTTTTCACTGCGTTTGAAGCTCTGTGGCACTTCCTCAAGAGCAGAAGAATAATTTCCACGAGAAGCCTGTTCTGAAACATATGCAACAACTGATGTTTCATTAGTCTGAACTTCAGCAGAACTAGATTTATATGACGAAATGATACTGTTTCTAAAGTCACGTACCACAGCATCGTAATTACCCACAATAGAAGCACCAGAAAGAGAAGCGAATTTAAATTCAACTGTCTGTTCAAAGAATGAGAATGATGCTGATGTTTTTGTTCCGATAAAGCCAACCAGATTTTCATCCAATGAAGATGCATTGAATTCCCAAAGTGCCTTTTTGCTTCCCATAAGGATACGTGTCGAACTTCTATCAGAAATTTCTGTATTTGTTGCCAGATTATATGGTATATAGAAGGCTGAAATTCCGGCTGGAACTTCTGTAGTAAAGGAAAGAGCACCCTTTTCTGTCAAATCAGAAAGAGCTACTTTTAATTTAACATCTTCCGTAAAATCAAATTCATAAGAAAGATCACCTGATTTCTTCCATGCTACAAGAGAAACTGGTTCCTTTTCTGCGTCTGCTCCGCTACGAACAATCTGAGCAGGTTTATTGTCATCACAAGAAACAGTTACTCCATTAAATACCAAAGTAAGCTTGTTTCTAAGAATTGTATTATTGTTATTATCTTTTGTTTCTGAAAGAGTTATCTGAAGATTTCCATTTTTTTCAGTGATAATTGAATCATTACTAAATTGAAGTACGAAAATGCCGATGATTATAAAGATATCGACAACGAAAAACAAAAAAGCTTTTTTGATTGTTCGAGCAAACATAATGTGCTATTTTAACCGAAAGGGTGGAATTATACAATGAAACTAAGTCTTAAAGTACTAGCTGTGGGGATTACAGCTGCTCTTATTCTTTCTGGATGTGCATCATCACCAAAAGAAACTATTGCTCCAGAAGATTCAATTTCAGAAACATTAAACGAACAAAAAACCGAAGAAAAAAAAGAACAGAAAAAGGAAGAAAAAAAGAAACCTGAAGATCCTCCTGAAGTAGCATTTGCAAAAAAACTTCAGGCTAAACTGGAAAAAAATGATATTGAAGGTGCTTTAGCTCTTTTTGATTCAATTCCCGAAGCAATCGCCCAGGAAAAAGACATGATTTTCCTTCATGCTTCTCTCCTGCTTTCTTCAGGAAATATGGAAGAAGCTGGCCGCGTTGGAAAAGAACTGGAAGAACAATATCCTGACGATCTTGATATTCTGGAAATGAACGCATTAATTGCAAAACAATCAGGCGATAATTCTAATTACAAAGCATATTCAAATAAAATTCTTTCGATAGACCCAAACAATGCCGCCATGAACATTCAGAAAGGTCAGGAACTGGCATTAAATAAAAAATGGAAGCAAGCTCGAAGTTCTTATACTAAGGCACTTACAGATGACCCTGAAAATGAAGATGCACTTTTTGGCTACGGACTTATGAGTTTCTACCTGAAAGAAGATGGAAAAGCCCGCGAAAGTTTCAAATCAATTCTTGAAAAGAATCCTCACAATTCTATGGCTTTAGCTTACATGGGAAAATTAAGCGCTGAAAACGAAGATTATAGAAATGCCATTAAATATATAGAAGAAGCAATTAAAGTGGATGCTTACACTTATGATTTCTATATGGATTATGGTTCATATCTGCATCAGTTAAACCGCGACAAAGAAGCAATAGCTGCATGGGAAAAAGCCCGCGATTTAGACCCTGAATATTTCCTGGCTTATGCATTTCTCGCCGGAATCAATGACGAACAGAATAATTACGATGTAGCGTTGGACAATTATCGCATGGTAATCCAGACAAATCCAAATTATTATTATGCCTACGAATCAGCGGCAATTCTTGAATGGCATGCACAGAACTGGGAAGCTGCCCGTAACGATTTTTACAAAGCCTTTGTAACAGGCGGCAGCACAAATTGGTCTTATGCACTTATGATTGCGGCAACTTATATGAAAGAAGGAAATCAATTCAAAGCCAAAGAATTTCTTGCACCATTAATGAAGAAAATGGACAGAGAATCTCTGGAATACCAAATGCTGAAATTCTATCACGACAATTATAGTAAGAATGGTGCAAATACTCTTATGATGAAAATTGCAAAAGAAGAAAGTACAACAAAACGAGGAAAACTTTTATTCTATTTTGGACTTTATAATGAACTTTACAATGCTACAGAAGCAGCAATCGATTACTATGGAAAAGTTGCTTCTATGGCGGCACCAATGTTCTTTGAATACAGAATCGCAGAATGGGGATTAGGATTGTAATTATGAGCCAGACACAAAAAATAATTGAAATAAACGGAAAAAAAATAACACTTATTGGAACTGCTCACGTTTCAAAAGAAAGCATCGATGAAGTTACAGAAACAATTAAAACCTTAAAGCCTGACTGTGTTTGTGTTGAGCTGGATGAAAAACGTTCAGACTCACTTCAAAACAAAGAAAAATATGGTCAGCTGGATATTCTGTCAGTCCTTAAAAAGAAACAAGGTTTTCTTCTTCTGGCAAATCTCATTCTTGCTTCATACCAGCGCCGCATGGGAAAAAACACAGGTGTACAGCCTGGGGAAGAAATGCTTGCTGCCATCAATGTGGCAAAAGAAACAAACACAATGGCTGTAATGGTTGACCGCCCTATTCAAGTTACACTGCGCCGTGCATGGGCCAAAAACTCACTTTGGGGAAAATGCAAACTTCTGGCAGCACTTTTAACATCAGCATTCAGCAAAGAAGAAGTTTCTGAATCGGAAATTGAAAACCTGAAAAGTGGAAACGAAATGGATTCCATGATGGACGAACTTTCAGACTACATGCCTGTTATAAAAAAAGTCCTCATTGATGAAAGAAACATTTATATGGCACATAAAATCTGGGAATGTCCTGGAACAAATTTAGTTGCCGTTTTAGGAGCAGGCCACCTTCCAGGAGTTGAAGAAGCTCTTTACCTTATCGCCAAAAATGAAGAACAAACTGATATGGACGAAATATCAGAAACTCCAAAGAAAACTATTGGTGGACATATTTTAACCTGGTCCATTCCAGCAATCATTGTTGGTCTGATCGTAGCAGGCTTCATTTACGGCGGAACAAAACTTGGCAGTCAGATGCTGGTTGCATGGGTAATCGCAAATGCTATTCCAGCTGGGATTGGTGCCCTTATTGCCGGTGGACATCCACTCACAATTCTGATTTCTATGATTTCGGCCCCAATTACTTCTCTGTGTCCTTTCATTGGTGTTGGTTTTGTGGCAGGAATTCTTCAAGCCTTTGTATGCAAACCAAAAGTTCGCGATATGGAAACTCTTCAGGATGACGTAGACAAATTAAAAGGCTGGTACAAAAACAGAATCCTCAGAGTTCTCCTGGTTCTGCTTCTTTCTTCAATTGGAAGTTCCATCGGAACATTTGTGGGATTTGGAGATATTGTCTCACAATTCTTTAACTAATTTTTCATATTCTTCTACAGGCAGCGGTCTGTAGAAGTAATACCCCTGAATATAATCCAATCCAACAGTATTTAAAAGATCTATCTGATCCTGGGTTTCAACACCTTCTGCAATAACAGGCAGTCCAATTCCATGGGCCATATCCACAACACTTTGAATGATGTTCAATCCTTTTTCAAAATTTGACTGATTCAAATCAAAAAACTTAATATCCATTTTGATTATATCTGCCTGAACATCTTTAAGCATATTCAATGAAGAATAACCGCTTCCAAAATCATCAATAAGGATAGTAAAGCCTTTATGGCGAAGATCCTGAATTACCGAACGAATTAATTTAATGTCATCAACAAACGCACTTTCAGTTATTTCGATTTCAACTAGTTCTGGCTCGATCTGATATTTTTGAATTAAATCGCTAAAGATTTTTGGTACATCCAGGTTAAAAATATCAATTCGAGAAACGTTTACAGAAACAGGAAGAGGTGTAATTCCCTTCTCTTTCCATTCCGCGATTTTCTTACAAACCTCTTCCCAAACATAAGAATCTAGTTTTGCGATAAGGCCATTTCGTTCCAAAGGCGGGATAAACTCTCCAGGGGAAACAAAACCACGGCTTTTATGTTTCCATCTAACCAAAGCTTCGGAGCCGACAATTTTATTTTGCTGAATGGAACATTTTGGCTGAAGGAAGAATGTAAATTCCCGCTCTTCCAATGCTCTTTCAAACTCTGGAACAATCTTAAGTTCTTGTTCCTCTTCATGAACTAAACTCTCATCATACCACCTGATTTTTCCAGCAGACATGGATGAATTCAATCGTGCAGCAGTTTCGGCGGAATCCAGAACATCAAAAATATTTTCATCTTTATTTGACAGAACATAACCACCATACAGCATTCGGAAACCTTCAATTCCATCAACTGAGGAAATAAGTTTGTTCAAGTTATTTACCAGATATTCAAGCACCACATCCTGTTTATCACAAAGAATAAAGAAATCGTCTCCACCACCATAACCAGAAACAGAACCAAACATTCGATCCATTTCCATAAGTGAAATTCCTACCTGTTTTAAAAGGCGGTCACCTTGCCAGCGGGAATACCATTTATTAAAGAAACGGAAATGTTCAATATCCAAATAAATCGCACAAACATCACCATGTGGTTCCTGCAAAAATTCAACAGCGGCTTTCTTGAAGGATTCTATGTCATAAAGTCCTGTAAGGACATTTCTTTCTGAAAGATTTTTTTTCTGGACTTTTGGTAACTCAATTTCAAAAATAGCGAGAACAATTTCCTGTCCATCCAAGTTTCCATCCTCAGGCGAAAAAGAAATTTTTATATTATCCCAACGGCCTTCAGAACTTCTTTCGCGGACTTCAATCTGCACAAGTCCACTTCCCTGATGATAAAAATCCTTCAGTTTTTCTACATCAAAAGCTTCTTTAAATTTTTCATAATCATCAGGATGAACAAGATTTTTCGCAGTTCGTTCAATTAAGTCAGTCAGATATTCTTCTTCTAATACTACAGGCTTGCCAAAATTTTCTTCTGAAAGAAGATGATAACGATTTAAAGAAAGATTCATTTCCAGAATGAAATTAAATTTCATTGGAAATTTGATTCGGCTTAATAATTCTTTTCCTAACTGGTTATAAAATGATCCGGTTATTACGATACACTCTCCGTGCCCCGGATATTCTATCTTTGCACAAGACATATTTGCCCAGCGCATTAGATTCATACTAAAAACTGAAACTGACTGAGGATCTCCAAGTCTGGAAGGACAATTTGCACAATGCTTTGAATCGTGACCAGTACATTCACAACACGCTTTCCCGATTTCCATTTTCGGATAAGCTTTCTTTGCGCTTTCATTGAAGTACACAACTTTCTGAGAACTATCAACAATGTAAATAAAATTATCGTCAAGAATCATTGTCTATCTTTCTATAACACATATTATAACTGTTATTTCAATATTTAGTTATAAAAAAATGTTTACAAAAGATTAAAATATGAGATTTCGTGTAATTTTGTTATAATTTTTAGAAATTACTGATAATATTTAGCCTGCTCATTAAACATTCGAGCATAAAGTCCGTCTGTCTTCCGAACAAGTTCATCATGAGTTCCATATTCTTTTATTGTATGGTCAGAAAAAACTGCAATGTGATCACAGAAACGACATGAACTTAATCGATGTGAAATATACACCGCAGTTTTCCCACCAACCAGTTCGTTAAACTTCCGGTAAATTTCAAATTCCGCAATTGGATCCAAAGCAGCCGTAGGTTCATCCAGTATAACAATTGGGGCATCTCTATAAAGTGCCCTTGCAATTGCTGTTTTCTGTTGTTGACCTCCACTTAATTCAGTCCCGTTTCTTTCGTATGATTTAAAAACCGGAGTTTCCAAACCTTTTATCATTTTATCCACATCTTCTTTCATTCCAGTTTTTTCAAGAATTCTTTCTATTTCCTGCTTTTGTAAATCTCCTAAAGGGTATTCCGATTTTTCCAGAGTAATATTTTCCCGATACGGAAATGCAAATAATTTAAAATCTTGAAATAGAACTGCAAATAATTTTTTATATTCTTCTTCTGAATATTCTTTTATATCTATGCCATCTACAAGAATCTGGCCTTCCGTTACATCATATAAACGGCAAAGAAGTTTTATAAATGTGGTTTTTCCGGCTCCATTCAATCCAACAACAGAAAGATGTTCTCCATTTAATATTTTTATATTCACATCTTTCAGAACATATTCTTCACTTCTAGGATATTTAAAACTGACATGACGGAATTCAATTTCATGATTTCCCTGTTTAACTTTTTCTGTTCCAGGAATTTTTGCATTTGGGTAATCCATAAAATCCAGATACTGTGAAAAATAACGACACCTTTTGTTCATTTCTTGAATACCGGTAATCATAGATTTGATACTTTCATAAGCAACAGAAACTGAATTCAGACACAACGTGATATCACCAACTGAAAGAAAACCTTTCACTGCCCTTTGACCGATATAAAAAAATGAAAAGGCATTTCTTAAAACATCAACCAGATTCATACCAAATACTGCAGGAACCTGTTTTATAATTCTTTTCTTTGTATTTAAAATTTGTCCATCAAGATAAACATCACTTTTCACAGCCAGCATGTTGGCGGCATTATACAAGCGAACATCTTTTCCAAACTGAGGATCAGCAACATTCCAGAAAAAGTAGTTAAAAATACGATTATCCTTCGCCAGTCGAGAAAAGAAGCTAAGCTCGATTTTATTATTTCTGTTTACCAGCAAGGCGCTCAAAACCATAGCAAGAACTTGAACAGGAATTAACCACGGACACTTTACAACTAAAACAGCAATAACACCGGCCACCACAAAGAGATTACTTATAACATTGAAAAGCTGATCAAATATTCCAGTGAAACCGCCTGAATACCAGTCTATTCCTTCACGGGCACGATTCATTTGATCTAAAGCCTTAGGATCTTCTGTATACTCAAAATCCATACTGATCGATTTATCAGAAATATCCAATTGAAGCTGCTGACCGATAAACAACTGGTCTACAGCTTTCACATGAATTGCGATGCTGTTTATTATGTTGTGAAAAACGGTCATTCCTATGGCAACAGCAACAAATATTGCGAGATTTTTCAAATGCTCCGAATTACCAGCATCTTTCGACAAAAGCATTACTTCGTCAAAAATGAATTTAGGAATTAAAACAAAACGTGCTTTATCCACAACAAGGGCAATAAACTGAAGAAAATAACAGAAAAAAATTCTTGGCCTTATCCGCCAGCCCAAACGAGTCAAATATATTAACGAATCTGCTATCTTATGACTTTTATTTTTTCCCTGCATATTTCACTCATTATTTTCAACATAGTACTGACTTTGGATTTCCCACATATTGGCATACTCACCGCCCTTTTCTAAAAGGGATTTGTGGTTTCCATATTCAATCATCTGCCCGTCTTTAAACATCGCCACATTATTACAAAACTGTGTAGAACTTAATCGATGAGAAATAAAAACAGAAGTTTTTCCTTTTATTAATTTATTAAAATCGTTATAAAGCTTCCCTTCTGCAATAGCATCAAGGGCCGCCGTAGGTTCATCCAGAACCACCACAGGACTGTCTTTATATAAAGCGCGAGCTAAAGCTAGTTTCTGCTTTTCGCCTCCGCTTAAATCAACTCCGTCATCATATACGACTTTTAAAAGCTGTGTATCTATTCCATCTTTTAATGACTGAAGTTTCTCTCCAAAACCAGAGTCTATCAAATTTTGTTCAGCCTTTTCTTTTTCTGTTTCTTCTGGAGTTTTCATAGAAACATTTTCGGAAAGAGGAAATGCAAATAGAGAAACATCCTGAAAAAGAGGTGCAAAAACAGTGAAATAAGAATCCCTGTCATAAGAAAGAATATCAACACCGTTTAATAAAATGCGTCCTGATGTTGGTACATAAAGCCTTAAAAGTAATTTAATAAAAGTTGTTTTTCCGGCGCCATTCAAACCGACAACGGCAAGACTTTCACCCGCTTTAAGAGTAAGGTTCAAATTTTTCAAAGCATATCGTTCAGCACCGGGGTATTTGAAAGAAACATTTTCAAAAACAAATTCGTATGAATCCATCTTTGGAACTAGATTTGTTTCAGACTCAGTTTTTAACTCAGAGTTTTTTTCACCACCATTAAATACCATAAAACTTCTAAAATCATTTACTTCTCGGTTTCTGGCAATCATTTCAGCAAATCGTCCGGTGATATTATTTATATGACTAAAAAAAGTCATGGCCGATGTAAGGTAAAGTGAAAAATTTCCTACAGTAAGCTGACCAGAAAATACCTGATAAATCAAATAGGCGTACAAAATTCCTTGAATCAAAATCCAGCTGAAAGTATGCCACAAAGAACACCAGAACCAGACTTTTTGATTCAGGATTTCCAAATCGTAACGGAAGTTATTTAATTCACGATACTTGTTCAAAAGCCAATCCTTAAGTCCAAACATACGGATATCTTTCGCTGTATCAAAATTTGAAGAAATACGATCCATGTACCAGCGTTTTCGCCACCAGGGAGCCAGAACATCCCAAACTTCACGCTTGCACTTTTTACTTGCCAGAGTGCTCATAAATGCATTCAAAACTGACATCACACACATTGCCAGAACAAGCCAAGGATTTAAAGAACTCAAAATCAGAATACCAACTATTACTACACCCATCTGAACAAAAATATCAGACAGCATTCGCATAAGTCCTTCAACGCCTTGAAACGTTCCATTACAAGCTTGCCCTGCCCGCCAGTAAATATCCAGAACCTGCTGATCTTCAAGGTGAAAAAAATCCATTGTCATAGTTTTCAGATTTTTTTCACGGACCATTCGCATTCGAACAAGCATATACATCCAGCCTGAATAATTCTGAATAAATCCCTGTAAAAAGTTTACAAATAAAAACACGGCTACCAATATGGCAGTCAGAAAAATTAAATAATCTGTTGAGAGTTCATATTGCCCTGTCACCAGATCTATGACTAGCTTTGTAATATATGAACCGGAATACATTTGAAGTGGCATACAAACAAATAAAATCAAGGTCATAAAAAAAAGAGTTTTTTTATAACGCATTATTTGTTTCAACACATATGCACAATTTGAGAATAATCCAAACTCTTTATAATAGGGATTCTGCTTTCTTCGATCCATTTATTTTCCAACACAGAAATTTGCAAAAATGCTTCCAAGAACATCATCAGGAGTTACGTCACCTGTAACGATTCCCAAAGCATCAAGAGTATCTTCCAGATCCTGAACCACCGCATCCAAAGTGTAATTATCTGCAGCAGAAATCAATGCATGCTCCACACATTCCAACGCTTCAGTCACTGCTTCTTTTTGACGTTCTGATCCAAGGCCTGCCTGATTTCTTTCAGTAGAAAGTCCCGAAGTTAAAATTGATTTCACCGCTTTATATAATCCATCAAATCCTGTTCCTTTTTTTGCGCTGATAGAAACTTGACCGCGAAGATCTGTTTTTTCTTCTGGATTATCCTTAATTGCCTTTTCCAAAATTTTGTGTGCATCATGGCAATTCATTTCATCAGTTAATTCATCACATTTTGTCCAGACTACTAAAACAGGCTCCCTGCTCTTTTTAATGAATTCAATATCTTCACTGGTGATATTTGAATTAGAATCAATCAAATATAAAATCACATCCGCATCGGTAGAAAGATTTTTTGTAATCTCTACACCCTGCGCTTCAATAACATCTTCTGTTTCACGAAGCCCGGCAGTATCAAAAAGTCGAACAGGAATTCCATCAAAGCTGGCCCAGCTTTCCAGAAAGTCACGAGTTGTACCTTCTATATCTGAAACGATTGCACGTTCCTCTTTCAAGATAGCATTAAATAAAGACGATTTGCCGGCGTTTGTACGACCGCACAAAACAACTCGTGCGCCATCCTGATAAAGTTTTTCGCCTTTCCATGAATCAACCAGTTCCTTAAGGCGGTCTCGGGCAAGTTTTATATCTGACGAATCAAAGGCATCTGCGATTGTTTCCTCGTCTTCCGGATATTCTATCTCCACTTCAATGGCAGCCAATGTATCTATAATAAGTTTTTTTATGGAATCAATTTCTTCATAAAGCGAACCGGCCAAACGTCCTGCAGCACGTCCACGAGAAGCATCAGTATGACTGTCGATTATTTCCTTTACCGCTTCCGCTTTTGTAAGGTCCGTTTTTCCATTTATATATGCGCGGAATGTGTATTCTCCTCTTTCTGCCTGACGGAATCCACTCTTTAGCATAAGGGCCTGTACTGCCGTAACCACAGCGGGACCACCATGGCAAAAAATCTCACACATATCTTCGCCCGTAAAACTTTTTGGAGCCCTGTAAACAGCCACCATAACTTCATCCACCAATGCATCTCCATCTTTTATCCAGCCATAGACAATGGTATTTCCGGCTGCGTTTAAAAGCCTTTTAGGAGAACTAAACACTTTACTTACCAATTCAATGGAATTTTTCCCTGAGACACGAACAATGCCTAAAGCGGCTGGTGCCAGAGCTGTTGCAATAGAAGATATAGGTTCTTCGGGTGTGTATTGAGAATTATTCATAGAAAGAATACTATTATAAAAGAAGTTTTTATGAAAGTTATTGATTTTATTAGGATTATTTCCATTCTCCTGGCCATAGTTGGACTGACATTTTTGATTCCAATTATTGTTGCTCTTATTTATGGCGAATATCAGGTTCTTAACGCCTTTATTATTCCAATGGCCACTAGTTTTGTTCTTTTTCTTGTTTTCTTTTTCCCATTCAGAAACAGAAAAATCAATCTTTCAACCCGATCAACATTTGTTGTTGTTGCGGGAGCATGGATCTTCACCAGCCTTATGGGTGCATTTCCTTTTTATTTTTCAAACTGTGGAATTTCCTGGACAAATGCTTTCTTCGAAAGTGTTTCAGGTTTCAGTACAACTGGTGCCACAGTTATTGATGATGTAGAAATTCTTCCTCACGCAATAAATATGTGGCGTTGTATGACACACTGGCTTGGCGGTATGGGAGTTGTAACATTAACTGTAGCTCTTCTTCCACTCCTTGGTGTCGGCGGTTTCCAGCTGATTAAAGCAGAAACTACAGGACCTGAAAAAGGCAAAGTAACTGCAAAAATCACAACAACTGCAAAAGCACTCTGGCTCATCTATTTTGCTTTTACAGTAATCGAAGCAATTCTTCTTAAGATTTTTGGGATGGACTGGTTCGACGCCTCTGCCCATGCTTTTTCAACTTTAGGAACAGGTGGATTCTCTACTAAAAACAGCAGCATCGCATATTTTGATTCAGCCGCTATCGATATCACCATCACAGTATTTATGTTCCTGGCTGGAATAAACTTCAGTCTTTTCTATTACCTTATTACAAAAAAAACTGATGAAATCAAAAACAATTCAGAATTCAAAAGCTATGTAGGACTTTTCTTTTCTCTGGTAATAATTACAGCTTTGTGTCTTCTTCCAAAATACCATAATTTCTTTACGGCCCTGCGTTATTCTTCTTTCCAGATTGCATCACTAACTTCTACAACAGGTTTCGGAACTTCTGATTTTACATTATGGCCAGTGCCTGCACAGCTCTTCTGTTTTATGGTCTTCTTTGTTGGTGGAAGTTCTGGATCAACATCAGGCGGTGTAAAAGTAATTCGTTGGGTTATTCTTTTCAAACAGGCTGGAAACGAAATCAGACGCATGCTTCATCCTCACGGAATTTTTACAGTACGCTTAAATGGAAAACCTGGACGTAAAGATGTTGTATTCAATGTTGCTGCTTTCTTCTTTGTTTACCTTCTGCTTGTTACCCTTACAACTTTCATCGGTTGTTTTGGAAATCTGGATTTATGGTCTTCCTTTACAGGCGCTCTTTCTATGGTTGGAAACATAGGCCCTGGATTCGGACAGCTTGGTCCAAGCAATACTTACAGCTTCTTACCATCCTTCTTAAAATGGTGGTACTGTTTTGCAATGCTGGCCGGACGACTTGAGCTTTATACAATGCTCATATTCTTTGTTCCGGCTTATTGGAAAAAATAACCTGCCTGAAAAAATGGTAAAGAAAAAATCTGTACTTACAATATTATGTGTATTTATTTTTTCGATTAATTCTCTTTTCGCAAACGAACCTCTTGGTCTTGTACTGACCGGGAGTTCTTCAGGCGCATATTCTCACATAGGAGTTTTACGCGCCTTAGAAAAATCTGACATAAAACCAGACTTTATTGTTGCCACTTCTGTAGGTGCAATAATTGGACTGCTTTATGCGTCAGGTTTTTCGCCAGATGATATTCAGCAGATTTTCCAAAGTGCCAGTCTTTCCGATTTTTATAGAACAGTAAAACCTGACAAAAATGGGAAACTCTATTCCTCATATTTTGATGCATTTATTTCTGATTTATATTCCGGTAAATCTTACGATATTAAAGAATGCATAATTCCAATCATAATTCCAACAGAAGACCCAATCTCTGGACGTCAGATTATTTTTACTGAAGGCGAAATTTCAGATATCATGGGAACCCTTTTTGCCATGAGTTACATGACAGAACCTGTTAATGTTAATCAGAACGAAGGACTTGTTATGCGTCTGGAAGATTCCGGAAAACTAGACTTATGGTCACTGAATATTGCAGAAACTTACAGCCGTAATCTCATTGTTTCTACCGCCACATATGAACCTCAAAAAAAACCGGAAGTAAAAAACGTAGCCTTAATCGGTAACATATCAGAATTTTCTTCGGAAAAAACTTTAGCTGACGGACTTTTTGCCAGTCCCTATGCATGGATTAAAACCGACCTTTCTGAATTCTCAGATGCCGCCTATGCTGACGATTTAAGAAACATAATAATTTTAGGTGAAGCCACAACTGATTTCTATTTTTCCGGACACCCTTCAACAAATGTCGGTAGTTTTTCTTTCTTTTTATATGAGAAACCTGGTTTCACATATATAAGAAATTTAAGAGAAAAAGCTACAGATAAAGTTTGTAAAAATATTGGAAAAGAACTGGAAAACTATATTAAATTTTTAAAGCGAAATCCGGAAATGACAGAAAACGCCCCGGGTGTAGAATTGAAAAACTTTTTCTATTCAGAAAATCTTTCATCAGGTTTATACACTTTTTTTGATATGCGTCCTCTTTATATTCGAACAGGAATTCGTACAAACTTTTTTACCTTCTGGGGACCAAATCTGGATTTACTTCCACGAATCAAAACAACATTGTTTTCTGATTTTTCTCCATTAACGTTCAGTAGTTCAGCATTCTCTGAAATTACAGAACAAAACATCATTATTGGTTTAGAAAATAAAAAGATGTTCAATTTTCCCGGTCTTTTTACTTTGTATCCATACATCAGTGCAGAAATGGCACTCCACTATAACAAAAATGATTTGGACCAGGAAAAATATCTGGTTCGAAGTGGCATAGAATTATTTGATAGAAATCATTCCGGTTATAATTTTTCAATCAATCCATACGTTTTCTGTTTTTCCGAAAGACTCAGCAAAAACATTATCAACAATTATGGATTCGGTGGAAAATTTTCTGCAGACCTTTTTGCTATTCCTCATTTAGGCTATAAAATCGGGGATTCATTTCGATACCAGAAAAATGGAGAAGGAATTGTTCTAAATAAAAATGACGGCTACCGTGGAAGATGTCCCGCCGATAAGCCAAAACAAACTGCATCAACATATTTAAATCTTCTGCAAATGGAATGGTTCTGGTATCTTAAGGATTCACCTTTCCAGGCAACAGAAACAATCAAACTGGAAAAAATCAAAATGGGAATTTATTACGACCTTTTGACGTTTAAAGACGGGATTGAACAATCCGCAGGAATTTTTATTCGTCCGCAGATTATTCAAAATAATTTTTCCCTCACTAATCTGGAAGTTTACGCCGGTTATGACACTTCAGAGGAAAGTGCCGTTATCGGCTTTACATTTACACAACACTGGTAATTTTATTTTTTTACAGCACCGCGATAACAACTTTGAGAATCACTTTCGATAACCTGAATACAAGGTTCTGTTAATTCCATAGTTACTGGGAAATTTTCTTCCAAAAGAAGATGAGTTTCACCATCAAGTTCACAAAGAACAGGATATTTATAATCAACAACCACTTTATCAGCCTGATAAGTTTGTGCCAGATTTGTTGAAATATAAGAACCGTCTGTAAACTTTCCGTTTTTCAAAACCATTGTCATTACATCAAGTTTTCTGACAATAGCCACATTTTCTTCCACAGGGAAAATCTTTTTACCGCTTCCAAAAGTTCTATGTCCTGAAACACCAAAAACACACATTTCAAAAGCGGAATTAATTGTGTCCAAAAGTTCATCATCTTTATACAGTCTGATTACTGCATCCTCTGGAGGAAAGGCTTTGTTATAATTAAGAGTTGCAAAGTCCACCATAAGCTGATAATGATTTCCAGGATGTTTTGTTTTTTCTTCATTTGTTTTCCAGCAAACAAATGCGTCAAGTCCAATTCCTGCAGCATTAAAAGAATACCATGGAGCTTTATCTTCCACATTTCCATATTCAGCCGGATTTTTACAAGAAGCTTTTATTCCGTTTTCAGTTACTTCTCCATTCACAGAAAATTTTACTGCACGGGCATTTGCAAAATGAATTGATTCTGAAAGAATTTTTAAAGACTCATCCAATGTATGTCCGTCTGTTCCGTCGTTTCCTGTTCCTAAAGGCATACGGAAAACAGCAATTTTGTCCTGGACTTTTTTCTTATTTACTTCCGATTTTAAAGCCCATTTTGTAAGTCCAGTTTGAATCTCAAGTGAAGTTCCGTCTCCACCGGCAGAAACAATTATTGTTAATTCTTCTTCCGAAGCATTAGTTGCAATTTCTTCTGCAATTTCTTTTCCGTGTCCAATTTTTTTTGTAATAATAACTTCTGATTTTATTGATTCTGTAACAACAGCTTTTTCTTTCACCAAATCTTCAAACTCTTTTAATGTTTTAAGATTTTTTTCAGACTGCTTTTCTTGTGTGAAACCTCCAGCCTTTTCATTTGCTACAACAATTATGCTAAGTTTTTTTCCTGCGAAAAGTGAATTAACTGAAAACATTTTTGTTACACCTTCGCATAAAATCTGTGGGGTTAATAATTCTGACATAATATTTTTTCCTGCATTTTTATTTTTTGTCCGTCATAAAGCCGTCTATAACAAGCCTGATTGAATCTTTTAAGATATCAACATTTTTCTGTCCCAGAACAGCAACTCTGAAAATTGCAGATTCAACTAGACTGTAAAGTGCCTCATTCATTGTGCGCACATTCAAATCTTTAAACTCTTGATTCTTAATTCCCAGAATTAAAATATGATTAAGTACATGACGAATTCTGATTACACGATGATTAACGCGATCATTAGCACTTTCGCCTGACTTTTCAAGCTGAATAAGATAAATTTGAAGAACATGAAAAAGCTTTCGGTTTTCTTGAATTGCATCAATAACAACATCCAGCGTTTTTCGCAAAGTAGTTTCAGCATTATTTGAAGAATCATTAAGAATTTCTTCAATAGCCAATTCAACGCCTGTTAAAAGCTGCTTAATACTCCAAAGAAAGATTTCATTTTTATTACGAAAATAAATATACAGTGTTGTACGAGTAATTCCACAACGATCCGCAATTTTTTGAAAAGTTACATCTTCATAACCTTCATCAATAAAAACATCCAGAGCCTTCTGAAGAATCTCCTGTTTTCTTTTTTCATGTTCAACAACAATTGCCATATAACTTACCTTCTAGAATTTTCTCGGGCGATTTACACGACGGTCTTCTCCGTCTTTGCGGGCAGTCTGACCATTTTTGAATTCGTAAAATTTTGAATCCAAATTTCCTGCCTTTATTGATTTAATTACATTTGCTTTTCGCTCAAAACTTTCTTCAAAGAATTCCGCAGCCGTAATAATTCCTAAGTCCCAACCAGGGAAAGCTTTTATTAACCCACCCATATTCTTATAAAGTTCACGAGTTTGTTCTTCATTAAGAAGTCGTTCTCCATAAGGCGGATTACAAATTAAAAGCCCTGTATCGTAAGGAGCCGCAAGATCTGAAAAATCTGACTGAATAAAATCAGGGCGAGGAACGTGAAAAGATTTATCCACCATATGAAGTGCACGTCCAGCCATTACACAGGCATATTCTGCATTTTTCTTTGCGCGATTAACGGCAGCGGGATCAATATCACTTCCTGTAATTCGCACCTCAACATCTGTTCGAATCAATTCAGCTTCTGCACGCTTAATTTCTTCCGCACGACGTGAATCGAATATCGGGAGATTTTCCATTGCAAAACGGCGGCCAAATCCTGGGGCAATATTGAAAGCATAAAGAGTTGCTTCTATAGGAATTGTTCCAGAACCACAGAACGGATCGTGAAGCGGAGTTTTTCGTCTCCACATCATTTCCTGAAGGAGAATTGCGGCAGTTGTTTCACGAAGAGGAGCAATGCCGCCGTCAGTTCTGTAACCGCGTTTGTGAAGCGGAAGTCCTGATAAATCAAGAAGAATAAAAGCTTTGTCTTCATCCATGTAAACACGAACATCAACCTGATCTCCGGTTTCAGGCATAGACCTCATATGCCAGATATCACAAAGCTTTGAATAAATCGATTTCTGAATCATTCCCTGAATAGAATGTTCTGAATTAAGTTTGCTTTTATAAACACGAACTTTATCGATTACGACGCGGGAATCTTTTTTCAAAAAATCCTGCCAGGCAACGGCATAACATCCATGAAAAAGTTCATCGAAATTTGAAGCATTGTATTCTGCCATCTGTAAATAAACGCGGTCTGCAGTACGAAGACAAAGGTTCGCTCTAAAAAGGGCATCATCATCTCCATAAAAACTAACACGCCCAGGCCTATTTCCTACAAGCTTATATCCCAGATGTTTAATTTCATTTCCCAGGATTTTTTCTGCACCAACTGCGCACAATGCTACCAATATATTCATAACGGTTATTGTAACATTGTGACAAAAAAAGTAAAAGTGTAAGGGCTTTATAAAATGAAGGATTAAATCCAATACATTTGTTTAAATGCGTTAATGAATTACTACCAGTCACAATGATGGGTGTTGCAGGCCGTGATTGTGAGCGGAAGTAAGTTTTTTAGAGGTCACCAAAAATCAAAAAAAAGGCCACTCAAAACTGAGTGACCTGATTTCTATGCGATAAATCTATTTCTTAATATTATTCGTTGATGATAACATTTTCTCCGTCCTGACTAACTGAAGAAACACGTTCCATATCACTTGATCTGCCAGAGTTCATTACAGAACGTTCAAGTAAAGTAACTTCCCTTGTTGTCTCAATATTACCTTCATCATCTAAATAAACCCTTGAAAAAACATATCCATTATCCGGATAGTTACTAACAAAACCCATATGCCAGGTACGATTATACTCTGCAGTTCCATCACCGTCATCATCAATCCAGAATGGAATATTTACAATATCATCATAATGACCTGTTTTATCGATTTCATAAACACAAGACTGTCCGTTTCTAAGCCATTTTTCTGTAGCTCTATCTTCTGGAACTCTAAAGTCATTTGTACTCTGAACATAATTCATTCTTAAAGCAATAGTGTACCCAGTATCATTTTTCAATTCCAAGTAAGGAATTTTGTATCCGGTGTTACATCCTGATAAAAGCAAAACTAACAAAACACTAAGCATTAATACAACTTTTTTCATATAAACCTCTTATTTTTTTATTCTATATTCACAAACTTTAAAGCTCAATAAGAAATTCACCCTTTATCAATAATGTGGCGGTTTGCGGTTGGGGATATCGCCTTCCATGTTGTCGTACACGTCTTTCAATTTCTGCGACAAAATCTGATTGTCATGTTTCAACTTTTCAATTTCTTCCGCCTGCTTAACGGCCACTTCCTGAATCTGATTCACAAAGTCTTCCATGTATGCAAGCTTAATTTCAATATTTGTAATTCGTTCTTCCATTTTCGGACCCTGATCCAGCCAATCGCGGTTCGGTAACCCTCATTCCGACGCAAACTTCGTTTGCTTTCGGAACCGCTTCGCGGCCGCTAATGTCTGGGGTAGATTATAATTTTGCAGGTTTCCCTGTCAGTAAAATTCTTGCGTTCAGTTTAACGTATGCACAGATTTCACGCAAATATGCCATTAGTAAATGGAACACAGGTGTTCTGCAACCAAGTCCTGTCACATTTTCAAAGCCCATACGGCGGGCAAGTCGCTCGGCTCTTCGCAAATGATATCTGCTTGAAACCAGAATCACCGGAGACGAAAGAACTTCTTCAGAAGAAACCCCAAGTTCACTTTCCAGAAGTTTTGTTCCAAGCTGAAGATTCTGAATTGTATCCTTTGCCTGGTCTTCTACAAGAATTCTTTCAGGGGCAATTCCCATTTTTACAAGCTGCCGTTTCAGTTCAGGCGCTTCAGGATAAGGAAGCCATTTTAACGTACCGCCAGTTACGACACAGACAGCTTCTGAATTCATTTTCAAATATTC
This sequence comes from Treponema sp., assembly GCA_024402565.1. Taxonomy (GTDB): domain Bacteria; phylum Spirochaetota; class Spirochaetia; order Treponematales; family Treponemataceae; genus Treponema_D. The sequence continues at coordinate 93,861 of JAKSTM010000005.1, forward strand.
CGCGCTTTTTTTAACGCGCCACATAACAGGTTTCGGAAGTTTTCCATTTTTATCAATTCCTCCGCCAAGAAGAAAAACATAAACCTTGTTTCCGTCTGAAAAGCAAACTTCTTTTTCCGGAACTTCCTCTTCACTTGAAAAATCTTCAAGTCTTAAAACCCGAGGTGTCAGAATTAAAACCAGGTTCACAACAGCAACAACTCCGCAAACTCCGGCGAAGATTAAAATCACTTTCTTCCATTTTTTCTGAATCCTGCTCCAGAAAGAATAGCCGTGCTTCAGATGATAAATCGAAAGCCAGATCAAAAAAATTCCTGCCACCGCCCAGATATTACAGAAGGAAGTCAGAATATCCAGAATCGTTCCCGGACTAAGGATATGGAGAACAACGGTATAAACAATAAAAAGATTTCCAAGAATAAATTCTAAAACTAACAATTACGTTTACTCCTAAGTATCTAAAAAACTTTCTCCCAGTCACAAGAATGGATTAAAGCAAATTATGCACAAACCTCTTAATGAATTACTACCAGTCACAATGATGGGTGTTGCAGGCCGCTCGCTAGCGTCGCTGCACGTTGAGCGCGTATAGGAAACTATAGAGCCACGCTCAAAGTGCCCTGCACACCCATCTTGTTCCTTTCCGTAATTCATTAAAGCAAAAATATTTATTAGATTTAATCCTTCTTTTAAAAAACTTACGCAAGGGAACAACACGTGCCACCAGGAAATTATGAAACGCGGAACGATAGTTTCTTTACCGCGTTTCATATTAGCGACGCTAGCGAGCGTTCCTGGCTGGCCGTGATTGTGACCGGAAGTAAGTTTTTTAGAGGTCGCCAAAAATCAAAAAAAATATATTTGATTTAATCCTAACAATATTCCCCATACTCGCAGCCAACATTTTTAACGTCTATATCATCTATAAGCTCGAGGCCGTTTTCTGCTTTGCGATTTTTTTTGTAAAGTTTAATGTTGCCAAAACCGTTTCCACCATTCCAAAGTTTGTTGTGGCGTTTTTTTCCATCAGGAGATTCGTAATTAACAAAAAGCATGTCTTTTTTGAGACAATGAATTTCTGTAACCATTACAGATTTTCTGTTAGACTGTTCCACATTCCAGATGACATCCTGATATTCTTCACGGAAAGAAAATTTTGTTTTTGTGTGAGTCCAGAATTTTGAAAAATTATATTCAAAAGGTTTTCCTTCGTACCAGAAAGCGCTGAGAAGTTTTCGTTTGAGCGGAATACCAAAAACTTTCGGACATCCGCCACCAATATCAAAAACAGAATCTTCAAGTTTTTTTCCTGTCACTTTGCTTGTCAGATTATTTGAAGAAAGCCATACCCACGGACTTGTAAAATTACTTCCCCAGTTTTTATCCGAATAACCGTATGAAGTTTCTGGCTTCACAACATAAGTTCGTCCCTGATATTTCACAGTTCCGCTGACAAGAGTCTTCATACCTTCTGCATGCCAGTACATTTCAAAAGCTTTAAGAGCCCGGAAAAGCCAGCTCGCACCGTAACCAACATTGAATGCAACTTTCTTTTCAAGTTTCAGATTCCATTCCATAGTGCCGTCATCACACATCCATTCAGGATGTTTTTTTACTTCGCCTTCAGAAAGATGAATAGAACCGCGAAGCTCTGTATCGCTGCAAAAGCAGTCAGCGGCTTCAATAGAATAAGGAGTTTTTTTATGAAGCTTAACATCCTTCCATGAAAAGAAACGGTGAAGCTGACGTTTGTCTTTTCCCCAGCTTCCTGCCTTTACCATTAAATATGAAGGTCTGATTTTATTTTTCTGATTTTCCGGCAGCTGTCCCAAAGTAGGAACAGGTCTTGCCAATAAAGGATTACATGTAAAAAACTCAACGAAAAAAGGTCTTTCTTCCCCTGTTTCTTCATCAACGGCAGTAAAAGAATGCCACCACCAGTCATAACCTTTTGTCAGAAATCTCCCATTCAGCATAAACTGATTTCTGTGTAAATCTGATTTGTTAAAATTTGCCATAAATTAAATATAACATAAAAACATGACCAGAAAAATATAAATCACACAGGCGAGTTATGTCTTGAACTCATTCCGCACGAGGTCCGAAGGGACCGAGCACAGGACTTGAGTTCAAAGACATAAACTCGACGAGAGTGATTTATAGGTATATGACATTTTTTCTAATATTGTCATAATAAGTAAAGCGCACTATTATTAGGTTATGAAAACATATACATCTCTTATCGTTCGTCCTTACGAAATCGACTCATACAATCACGTAAACAATGCCGTTTACCAGAACTATCTGGAATATGCCCGCATGGATATGCTCCATCAGATTGGTTTCAAATACAAAGAATTTTATGCAGCAGGTTACTTCCTTTATGTAACTCACGTTGACCTTTATTACAAAGTGTCTGCAGTTCAGGATGATGAACTTATAATTGAATGCGAGATGACAAAAACCGGTTACATCAGCGGAAGAATCCATCAGATTATGAGAAAAAAAGACGGAACTGTTTGTGTTGAAGCTGATGTTGACTGGGCTTGTGTAAGTGCCAAAACTCTCCGCCCTTGTAAAATTCCGGAAGAGTTCATGGTTGATGAACTGAGAATAAAAAAATAAATCAGAAAAATTATGACTGTTACAAAAGAACCTGAAGGATTTTTTATCCTTGATGACGGCAGAGTACGATGCTTCCTTTTTGTGGGCGAAAATGATGCCCTTCTCATCGACACGGCTTTTCCGGATTCAAACATTATTGACGAAGTAAAAAAAATCACAAGCCTGCCAGTCAAAGTTGCACTGACTCACGGCGACATGGACCATACAGGCGGTCTTAAAGATTTTGGCAAATGTTATGTTCACGGGGAAGATTTTAAAATGATTCCCGACTCAATTGAAAAACACGAGCTTAAGGAAGGTGACATTCTTACTGCCGGAAACTGCAGTTTAAAAGTGATTCATATTCCGGGTCACACTTACGGAAGCATTGCTTTTTTAGAAGAAGAAAAAAGTTTCATCCTGACAGGTGACGGGGTTCAGAAAAACGGAATGATTTTTATGTTTGGCGAAAACAGAAATTTTCCGCTGTACCTTGAATCCTTGAAAAAGCTCCGGGATCTTGTAAAAAGCCGGAACATAAAAAAGATTTATCCAAGCCACAGCGAATGCCCTCTCCCGCCGGAAGCAGCAAAAAAAGTTCTGGAAGACGCTGAAAATATTTACGCGGGAAAAATCCCCATGCTGAAGAAGCACGAGTTTTTCCCTTGCAATATTTATCAGTGCGCCTTCACAGGATTTTTATATTCAAATTAATTAATCTTAGCGTCAAACTGTTCTACAATCTTTCCGCTTAAACCTGTGTAGTTCGAAGGAGTTGCAGCAAGAAGTCTTGCCTTAACTTCGTCACTTACATCAAGATTTCTTGCCAGATTGTGGAAGTCTTCGATAGAAACTTTCTTACCGCGAGTAATTTCCTTAAGACGTTCATAAGGCTTGTCTACGCCGCTCATACGGAGCAGGTTCTGGTAAGCTTCTGCCATAACTTCAGGTGTGTTTGCAAGAACGTCTGAAATCTTTTCTGCGTTAACTTCAATCTTGCTGAGTCCCTTCTGAAGTGAAGCGTAACCGATCATTGAGTGAGCGAATGCAACACCAAAGTTTCTTGCTACAGTTGAGTCTGTAAGGTCGCGCTGCAGACGACTGATACAAAGTTTGCGAACAAAGAATTCGAACATGCTGTTTGCGAATCCGAAGTTTCCTTCTGCGTTTTCAAAGTCGATTGGATTTACTTTGTGTGGCATAGCTGAAGAACCGATTTCGCCGGCAACTGTGCGCTGCTTGATCCATCCGTCAGAAATGTAGCGCCATGTATCCATAGCAAAGTCGATAAGAATATTGTTGATGCGCTTTACAGCGTCGAATACGCGGAGGTAAGAATCGTGTGGTT
>JAKSTM010000050.1 GCA_024402565.1 Treponema sp.
CTTTGCGCAGGACTGAGGGTTACCGAACCCGGAGTACACCGACCGGAAAACATTTCGTTTTCCGGGGACGCCATAATTAGTTTTATTTTCTTAATTTTAACTTAATTCAGAGAGAAACTTTTCTTTTCGAGTAATTTCCTTATCGATGGTAGTAATCTTTTCAAGTAAGTTTGTAACAGTTTCATCACTTTTATTTAATGAATCACAATCCCCAAAAAACTTGAACACATAATTTCCCAATTCTGCACAAGTCTCTTTTTTTTCAGATTGCAATTTTTTTATATCAAGTTTTAAAACACTTTTATCACTAAATTCCTGGATTGCATCCCCTGCTTTTGTAACAGCTTTTTTCGAGGCCTCAGCGCTTTTTTCAAATATTTCTTTTGCCTTCTCAACAAAATCCATTACAACCTCCTGACAGTATATAAAATATACTAAATTAAAGGGCTTCCGTAATTGAATTTATAATATTAAACTCACTTTTAAAACCAGTTTCTGTTAGAGCACGAAGAGATTCATTCGACATAGACAGAAAATAGAGTTTATTTCCTGCGTCAACACTATCATTAAAAGCGGTCATAAGAAGTCCAAGGCCTGAAGAATCCAACTCGACCAGATTAGACATATCAAGCACGACGTTCTTTTTCAATACTGTTTCATAAAGCTTATTTTCAAAGTCACCAAGAGTATATGCTGAAAGTCCACCTTTCAATTCATAAAACTTATAGTTTGCACCTTCTCTTTCTGAAATTGTCAACTGTTCCATAATTACACTCCTAATTTAATACTTCGTTTACGTTATAACCATACATTACGTATTACAAGGATTTATAACGTAAAGTCATCCGGCAAACCAAAAGCTTTTGGATCGAATTCAAATGCAGGCTCATCGGTCTTTTTAGAAGAAGAAATATCTTCAACAAAGAAATCGTCGTTAATTTCTGTTGCTTTTGTTGTTTCTGTTGCTTCTGTAATGACAGAAGAATTAGCTTCAATTTTACTTTCACCACTACTTTCAGCAATATCATTTGAAGAATCCATAGACTCAGTCATTTCGGTCTCTGATGATTCAAATTTTTGAGCAGCAGCCATAGCAGCAAGAGCTTCAGGTGGTAAATCATCCATAAAATCTGGCATTCCAGAAGACTCTGGTGATTCAGGAACATTTACAGGATTACTTTCTGATACTTCTGCTGTTTCAGTTCCTTCAGATTTTTCGGTTGTTTCGACAGTCTCTGAAACAACAGCTTCAGGTACTGGATCAGTTTTCTTTTCTTCTTGTGGAGCAAATTCTGCACTCGTCTTATATTTCAAGACAAAAATAGAAACATCATCTTCCATTTCTTTTGACATGAAAGTTCTAAGACCTTCAAAAGTAAACTGAGCCATACGTTGTGCAGGGTAAGTTGAGTTGTCAATAACAGCCTGTGAAACACGTTCACGGCCATATTTTTCACCACGAAGGGAATGAGAATCAATCAAACCATCTGTACATGCCAAAATAATATCACCACGATTCAGTTTTGTAGTCTTTACAGAAAGATAAGGTGTTATATCTCTAGCAAATCCAAGTACATGTCCCCCACCCTGAATTTCAATAACATTATTATAAACCTGGGTATAAAGGAACATGGCAGGAATACCACAGTTAATGTAATACATAGTGTCTGTTTCAAAATCAATAAGTGCAAACAGACCTTCAAAAATTGTTCCCTTCTTAAGGGAAGTACGAATAAAGTCATTAATTTTTGAAATTAATTTTTTAAAGTCATGTGTTTCGGCCAGATATGTTCGAATAATAGACTTTAAGATAACCATATTCATAGAGGCCGCAATACCTTTACCACTCAAGTCACCGACAACAACAAGATGACGTGTATCTGTAAGTCGTACAAGATCAATAAATTCACCACCAATATTATGTGCAGGAACCATCATATAACCTACATCGGCTTTATGACTCTTTATATGATCAATATTTTCCTGAATGGAAGTAATAATCTGACTGGACATACGAAGCTCACGATTAACAGTTGAGAGAACTTCCTTATTTGAAATGTTACGAACATAATAACCAAATACGAAGAAGTAAGAATAAAGTTTAATAAATGCACTTTTATCATATTCCTTATAGTGGTCACCAGAGGTCTTTTTACCAAGAGTAATAATACCAACAATATTGTGACCTTCATTAAGGATGATCATACAGTCAAATTTACCTTCTTCGAAAATAGCCTTAAGAGGTTGACGAATATCATCATATTCATGCTGGTCATCAATTTCAGAATAAATCAAAACACTTCTTCCAACATTCAAAACAACGTCAAAAACATTTGAACTAGAAGGAAGTGTAAAAGTAGAGTTATTTGAAGAGTAAGCAGGAACAAGCTTTCCTCGACCATCATCTACAAGAATTCCCATTGCTGAACACTCAACGTTACTTTTGAAAACGTTAAACATACGTTCAGTAACAGCATCCATTTCTCCTGTATAGTCAATTGATGCAAGTCCTTTTTCAAAGTTTGATTCATAGTCGTTTGTTGCGGCAATACTACCATACATAATCCAGTCCCAAACTTTCCATGCAAACAAAACGCCACCGGCAGAGGTCAGGATTACAATCACTTCGTACAAACCAAATCCATCTTTATTCATTGGAGAACAAAATGCGAATACAAGACCACAGAAAATAGCAGGAATAATGTAAGCAACTATTGCACGTGTGATATTAAAGAAAATACCACGTCCTGACGGAACTGATGTTTTTCGCAATGCCTGATAAATAAGAACAAAAAACGCCAGATAAGAATAAATAAACAGATATGAAAATGAAGGCATTACGCGTGCTACATAATGAATAAAGTAAATAAGTGACCACATTATCACCATAGCTTCAAGAATTAAGACTGCTTCATATTTCTGAAGAGCTGTAGCAGTTCTTTCGCGAAGAATGAACATGGAAAGAACACCTACGGCTGGAAGGATAAAATAATAAATAGCATAATAAATTGTCGGCCAGTCCCAAGGGAAAAATTCTCTTGCAGGTCCCGAGAAAATATAACTAGAACCGATATTTAATCCACGAGTATAATTAATTCCAATTGAACGGAATTGCTTGAAAACTATATAAATACCTAATGCGTAAAAAAGGATTCTTAATAAATCTACAAAGAAATTTCTTTTATTTGTACCAATTGTAATAAAACCAAAAGAAAGTGTTGTAAAGAAAATTGCCTCCAGAGAGAACATAATCTTCAACATCATCTTTACCATTGTATCAATCCAGTAACTGTGGAAAATCAAAGTAAGTGTAAAAATTGCAGCTTCAATGGTAAGGATAAGCAATGCAACAACTATTCCCCCACTTTGATTTGTAATATTTCGTAAATTTTTATCTACAATTTTTGTTAAAAAAGCAAGAATTACGACAGCCAAAACATTCAAAATCATATACATCATATTAGTAACCTACCTTGGCAATCATCATTGTAACGTCATCATGAAGCTTTTTGCCGCCGTTATATTCCATAATCAGATTAACAATATCATTCACAAACTCTTTTGGTGATTTTGCAGCACCAGACTGAAGTGTCTTTTTGAAAATTTCTGTATCTCCCAATTCCACACCAGAATCATCCATAACTTCAGAAACACCGTCAGTAGCCATCAAAATTGTATCACCACGGAAAAGTCGCTTTTCAGCCACTTTTATGTTTTCTAAATCCATTTCAAGAATTCCGACAACCGATGCATTCGAAGTTAATGGTTTCATACGATAACCGTCTGGAGCCGGTGACAAAATAACTGGATCTGACATAGAAGCATTAATGTAACGAATTTTCATTTCATCTGTATCAACGATTCCAAGGAAGATAACAGTATATTTATCCTGAAGGTGCATTCCTTTAATAGCTTTATCGATAGCTCCAAGAACACCAACCAAATCTTCTTTATTCTCAATAATTTTTACAGTATTCATAACAAGACCCATGATAAGGGCAGCTGGAAGACCTTTACCGGAAACGTCACCAAGCATAAGAAGTGTTTTACTCTGGCTAATTGGAAGAACTGAATAATAGTCACCTGATACGTTTACCAGAGGGCGGAAATATGTAGCAATCTGAAGTTTTGGGATTTTAGGCATTTCCTCAATAACAGGAAGGAAGGATTGCTGTGTATTAGCAAGCTGTTCCCATTCCTTTGTTGTTGAAGCAATTTCCTGAAGAGTTGAAAGAGTATTTGAACGGGTAATAAAACGTTTGAATTCTTCAAAAAGACGATTATAAACCTCAGGGTCAAAAAGGCGTGTATAACGGCAGAAAACATACAGATGGATATTCTGGAAAACTATAAAGAAACCACGTGACTTACGAGAATTAGTCGTAACACCAAGGTGACGATCGAAATAGTTAAAACTGTCTTTCCAGTCTTCGGAAAAGCTCAAAAACAACTTTTCACGAACAGAATCAGTTGTCGTGATACGGTTTGGACTATTATAGAGAATATAATTTTGTTTACGGTCTACAAGAAGACATGAACAGTCGGCCTGTTTTTCCAAATATTCAGAAATTGCTCCGTAAAAATCATCAAGTGTATAACAGAATCTGAGTTTTTCTATAAAACTTGTAAGGATCAATGTTTCGCCAGATTCAATTGTCTGTTTACGCACTTTTCCAAGTACATATTGTCTCAGTACATTTGCTGCGTAAGTAACAATAATAAAAAATACCGATCCAACAAGACAAATCCCAAATATACCTGCTTCAGATGTTTTTCCAGGAAGCAAAGTAAGCACCATGACTACATAAAGAAATATAACCAGGATGTTTACAGCTAAAAGCGATAAACGTTTTCTTGTTTTGTACATATCCACCTCTGCCTTTTCAGACGTAACGTCTTATTATCATAACATATAATCGGCAGAAATGGAGAAAAAGTTGATAAAACCTAGTTATTCAACTCGTTTAGTTTTATCAAATCAGGAGTGGTTGAAGGTTTTTCTGCTTCAAGATATGCCTGAAGAAGTTTTTTCTGTTCAGATGAAAGTTTTGTTGGAACTTTCACCATAAATTTAACATAAAGGTCACCCTTACGAGTTGATCCAGTAAAAGGAACTCCTTCTCCTTTTACTCTCAACAGTTTTCCATTTGGAGTACCAGAAGAAACCTTAAGTTCGATTTTCTTTCCATCAAGAGAAGTAATTGTAATATCACAACCAAGAGCAGCTTGAGCTATAGAAACTGGTACTGCACAGTAAAGATCCTGCCCATGACGTTCAAAATATGGATGTTCTTCTACATGGATAACAACAATCAAATCCCCTGCAGGACCGCCATTTGAACCGGCATCACCCTGTCGTGGAATAGTAATACGCTTTCCAGAATCAACACCAGCTGGAATTGTTAGAGACACAGTTTTATTTTTGTTTTGAAGTCCAGTTCCTCTACAAGCCGAACATGGGTTTTCAATTACATCACCTTTTCCCTGACATTTAGGACAGGTCTGCTGAATACGGAAAAAACCATTTCCTTGAGAAACTTGTCCCATTCCATGACAGGTTGGACACTGTTTCTTTCCTGTACCACCAGTTCCATGACAAACATCACAGGCTTCTGCATGTTTAAAATGGATTTCAGCCTTTGTTCCATAAACGGCATCGCGGAATCCAAGTTTCAAATCATAACGAAGACTTGCACCAACAACAGGACCTCCAGATTTGCGCCTTGAACCGCCACCACCGCCAAACAAATTTTCGAAAATATCGCCGAATCCACCACCCATTCCACCGAAAAGGTCTGAAAAATCCTGGTAAGCATGTGAATATCCGCCAGCTCCACCGCCTTGTCCCATTCCGTCAAGACCTGCGAAACCGTACTGGTCATAAATAGGACGCTTCTGATCATCAGAAAGAATTTCATAAGCTTCTGTTGCTTCACGGAATTTCTGTTCTGCTTCTTTATCTCCCGGATTTTTATCAGGGTGATACTTTACAGCAAGTTTTCTGTAAGCACGCTTAATTTCATCTTCAGAGGCGCTTTTTTCAACACCAAGTACTTCGTAATAATCACGCTTTGCCATTATATTTTCCTTAATTACTCTTTAAAAAAAATAACAGGTAATAATCCTAGTTTCAAAAACCATTACATATTACCTATTATTGATTATCTAAAACTGCATAGCAGCTTTCAAAACTATTCGTCTTTAACTTCGAAGTCTACATCGTCAGCGTTTCCTTTGTCGAATCCGCTTGATTTTGTAGAGTCAGCACCAGATGATCCTGCATCGGCACCTGCGTCAGCTCCTGGCTGAGCTCCGGCACCTGCGGCCTGCTGCTGTTTGTAAACTTCTTCAGCAATCTTGTAAGATGCCTGCTGCAGAGCTTCTGTCTTAGCTTTTACATCAGCAACGTTGATTGGTTCCTGAGCAATAGCCTGTTTCAGTTCAGCTGAAGCTGCTTCGATCTTTTCTTTTTCTGCTGCATCAACTTTGTCGCCAAGGTCTTTAAGAGTCTTTTCGATAGAGTAAATGAGAGAGTCTGCATTATTTTTAGCATCTACTGCTTCGCGCTTTTCTTTATCAGCTGCAGCATTTGCTTCTGCATCTTTTACCATGCGTTCGATTTCTGCATCAGAAAGTCCTGAAGAAGAAGTAATCTGGATAGACTGTTCTTTTCCTGTTCCCAGGTCTTTTGCAGATACGTGAACGATACCGTTGGCATCGATGTCGAATGTAACTTCGATCTGTGGAACACCACGTGGAGCGGCAGGAATACCTACCAAGTCGAAGTTTCCGAGTGTACGGTTCTGGGCAGCCATTTCGCGTTCACCCTGAAGTACGTGGATTGAAACTGCAGTCTGTCCGTCGGCAGCTGTAGAGAAGATCTGTGATTTCTTTGTAGGAATTGTTGTGTTTCTTGCGATAAGTTTTGTGAATACACCACCCATTGTTTCAATACCAAGTGAAAGTGGAGTAACGTCCAGAAGAAGAACGTCTTTAACGTCTCCAACAAGAACACCACCCTGTACTGCAGCACCTACTGCAACAGCTTCGTCTGGGTTTACTGAACGGTTACCTTCTTTTCCGAAGATTGATTTAACAATTTCCTGTACTTTTGGCATACGTGAAGATCCACCAACCAGGAGAACTTCATCGATGTCTGAAGCAGAAATACCTGCATCAGCAATAGCTTTAAGACAAGGTTCTTTTGTTGCTTCAAAGAGGTTGTCTGTCATCTGTTCAAACTGAGCGCGTGTCAGGTTCTTCTGAAGGTGTTTTGGACCTGTTGCGTCAGCTGTAATAAATGGAAGGTTGATATCAACAGATGTCTGGTTAGAAAGACCGATTTTTGCATTTTCAGCTGCTTCACGGAGACGCTGCATAGCCATTGGATCACCTGAAAGGTCGATTCCTGAATCATTTTTGAATTCAGAAATGAGCCAGTTGATGATTGCACGGTCCCAGTCGTCACCACCAAGCTGTGTGTTACCGTTTGTTGATTTTACTTCGTAAACACCGTCAGCCAGTTCAAGGATAGAAATATCGAATGTACCACCACCAAGGTCGTATACAGCAACTGTGCGTTCTTTAGACTGATCTTTTCCGAATCCGAATGCGAGAGCTGCAGCTGTTGGTTCGTTGATGATACGTTTTACATCAAGACCTGCGATTTTACCGGCATCTTTTGTAGCCTGGCGCTGAGCATCGTTGAAGTAAGCAGGAACTGTAATAACAGCTTCTGTAACTGTTGTTCCAAGGTAGTCTTCTGCAGTTTTCTTCATCTTCTGAAGAACGAAAGCTGAGATTTCCTGTGGAGAATATTTCTTTTTGCTTCCTGCTTCGTCAATTTCAATACGAACATCAGCACCATTATCAATTACTGTGTAAGGAAGTTTTGTTGCTTCACCCTTAAGGTCACCATATTTAAGACCAATAAGACGTTTTGCAGAATAAACTGTGTTTTTAGGGTTTGTTACCATCTGGTTTTTTGCTGGAAGACCAACAACACGGTCTCCTTTAGCTGTGAAACCAACGATAGATGGAGTTGTACGTCCACCTTCAGAGTTCTGAATAACAACTGGTTCACCGTTTTCCATAACGGCTACACAAGAGTTTGTTGTACCAAGGTCAATACCAATAATTTTTCCCATAATATATACTCCTAAATTATTTGCTATTTTATATAAAAAAATCTATTCCGGTTTTACTACCATTACTTTAGCATGACGGATAACACGATCCTTCAGTTTGTAACCTTTAAGATAAACTTCACCAAGTTCTTCTTTCTTTACTTTGCCAGGCATAGCACCGATAGCTTCGTGAAGTTCTGGATCAAACTCATCACCTTTTTCACCAAAACTTGAAAGATTGTACTTATCTTCAAGCATTTTAACCAGGCTTTTGTTGATCATTTTGATACCGTCTGCAATTACTTTTGCATCTTTGGCATCTTTTGAAGCTTCAAGTGTACGGTCAAAGTTATCAAGACTGTCCAGAAGATCTGAAAGAAGACCTGCGTTACCATAGTCAAAAGCTTCCTGCTTTTCTTTGATTGTGCGCTTTCTGTAATTGTCAAAATCTGCAGCGCGGCGGAGAAGCTGGTCTTTCAATTCTGCATTTTCTTTTTCAAGAGCCTCGAGTTTTTCTTCAAGTGTTGGCTCTTTTGTTTCTTCGGCTTCAGGAGCAGCGCTTTCTTCAGCAGCTGTTTCAGAACATTCTGTTACAGGTTCTGTAACAGACTCTTTAGTAGTTTCCTGTGTTTCGTTTTCGTTTACATCACTCATATAGTAAAAAATACTAAAAAACAGTAAAAATCGTCAATATAAATTTAAAAAAAAGTTATATAGTAGAACAAATCGTTTTATACCCGATACTCCAAATACTTTACGCGACCATTTGTAATACAATCTTTAACCTGTTTCTCTCTTTCTGACAAGGAAGACGTTCCCGTTTTTACTTCAATAAAAACGATTTCATCAATCAAATTGTTTTCTGTCATCCCGGAAAAAACCACGAAGTCAACAGGTTTTCCTACAAAACGACAATCTCCCGGGTTACAGGGAAAATCCGGAAGCAAGGGTGCAAGTTGCTCCGCAACCTGGCCGCCTATTACAGCTCGAGACCTTGTTACCGCATCTTTTCTGATTTTTCTGGTTTTCTTATAGGAAGTAAACTTTCCAAACAATAAACCAATAACAAAAAGAATTAATCCAATAATAATGTAACTCAATCTCTGATTAGAGGTTAAATAATTAATCATACAATAAAAAATATACCGAATTTATGCCGATAATGTTATAACAGATTTTATATCCGGAGATTTTTAATATGAAAAAAACATTTTTTGCATTTTTTTGTTCTTTAATTATATTCAATGGTTTTTCGGAAGGTGTTTTATTCAAGTTTAATCACAAAAAAGGCGATTCTTCCAGCTATGTTTCCACAGTCCGCGAAGATGTTCTCGTAAACGGACAGTTAAATCATAAAGCAGAAATAATAAACCGTATTTCAAGCAGAGTTGATGATGTATTAGAAGACGGTTCTGGTATTATACATGCCACCTACATGACCACAGAAAGAACTCTGGGATACCAGTCAAATATTCAATGGGGTGAAGAATTCGAAAGTAATTTTGTACGAAAACAAAATGGAGAAATGGATATTGGCGATGAATATTTTATGCCGACAGTAAGAAATGTCCCTGTTTTCCCAGAATACCCTATAGAAATAGGCCAAAGCTGGACAGCAGAAGGATCAGAAGCAGAAGATTTAAGAAATACATTTGGAGTAGATAAACCTTATCATGTTCCTTTTACAGCCCGTTATAAATATCTTAGGGATGAATTTACAACTGACAACAGAATTCTAAACGTAATCAGCGTTAATTACACATTTTATTTTGAATCACAAGCAACATACATAGAAAATTACAGCCTCCCCGCTTACACAATGGGAAATTCTTCAGAAACAATTTATTGGGACAACGAAAAAGGCATCATCGACCACTACATGGAAGATTTCAAAATAATAATCGAAAACTACGCTGGTGAAATTTTCACTTTCCGCGGAAAATCTGAAGCAAAAGTAACTGAATTCAAAAGTCTTAATAACGAAGCCAGCGTGAAACAGCTTCAGAAAACAGTAGCAGAATTGGAAATTGAAGATGTTTCTGTAAAGAAAAGCAACAAAGGACTTATTATCAGTCTTGAAAACATCCAGTTTGAACCTGACTCATCCAAATTGCTAAACAGTGAGAAAACAAAACTTACAAAACTGGCAGATATATTAAAAGAATTTCAAAATGATTTATTAATCACCGGACATTGCGCAGAACGTGGAACCAGAAACGCAAGACAAAGACTTTCAGAAGAAAGAGCATCTGCAGTAGCAGATTTTCTGAAAAAAGCTGGAGTCAGAGACAGTTATCATATCTTTACGGAAGGAAAAGGTTCTGATGAACCGATTGCATCGAACTCAACAGAAGACGGTCGTATGAAAAACCGCCGTGTTGAAATTACGATTCTAGATTAATTATTTCGTGTCCACTCAATGGCCATCTGACGAAGCTCAGCAGAAGTGGCACAATGGAGTTTTACCTTAATATTTTCTTTGTGGGTATCAATTGTTTTGATAGAAAGGTTTAACTTTGAAGCAATTTCTACAGTACCTAACCCCTTTCCAATCAAAGAAAAAATCTGAAGCTGTCTATCAGAAAGGTTTGAAACAGAAGAAAGAGTATCTTCCACTTCAAGTTCTTTTCCGGAATTAAAATCTTCGATTCTGGCTTTTTCTTTTTCACTCAGATAAATTTTTCCCTCCATAACTGTACGAATGGCATTTATTACTTGAGTTTCTGCTTCGGCTTTCATAATATAACCTTTTGCACCAGCTTTAAGAGCACGTTCTGCATAATAACGTTCATCATGCATAGAAAGAACAAGAACAGTTGTTTTTGGTGAATAAATCAGAATATCTTTAATTAAATCGAGTCCATCTTCCTGACCAAGATTAAGATCAACAATTGCCAGATTAGGTGTAAATTTCTGGATAGTCTCCAAAGCTTCATTTCTATTTTGTGCCATTGCAACAACTTTGTATTCTTTTTGTGTTTCAATAAGTTGTGAAAGCCCACGTGAAAAAAGAGGATGATCATCGATAATTAATACTGAAATAGCCATAGTTAAATCATAACATAAAAAATAAATTGGTGATATAATAATTTATAAAATTTATAAGAAATTTCCCCTATGAGTGAAAAAAAATTGAAACATGTCAAAAAACTTGCCTTAGTATTAAACATTCTCGATGAAGAATACCAGAACTCCGTTTTTTCAGGCATAAAAAAACGGGCAAAGGAACTAAACGTTGAAGTAATCTGTCTTCAACACGAAAATGCCACAATCTACGAAGACACTTTAGTCACAAGATTTCCTGAATTTAATTTTTTTGATGTTGACGGGATTATTTTATTGTCTTCTGTTTTCTCCGATTGTCCTTTTCTCCAGAATGCTGAATCTATACGTAGTTTATGGCCTGGAATCCCGGTTATATCTGTAGGACAACAGATTGATGGAATCCCTTCCCTAGCAATTCGTTCCAAAAATGCAATGGGAAAACTGACAAAACATTTACTCACTCATCATAATTATAAGCAGTTTCTTTATATTTCTGGTATTGAAGAACATGTGGACTCAAAAGAACGAAAAGCTATATTCGAAAATACCATTTCCAAATATATGACTAAAAACCCGGATCTTTCTTATGATTCCATCACCGGTGATTTTTCTGAAGCCATCGCCCGAGAAAGACTGACCGCTTATATCGAAACTCACAAAAATAAACCTGCTGATGTTATTGTCTGTGCCAATGACAATATGGCATTAGGTGTAAACAAATATTTAAAATCACAGAGTTCTAAACACCCATGGAGTCATTGCGCTGTTACAGGCTTCGATGATATTCCTCAATCAGAACTTGAAATACCTGCTTTCACAACAGTCCGACAGCCGTTACGTGAAATGGGAGAAAAAGCTGTTGATATTATGCTTGATCACATAGAAGGAAAAGAAACCAATCCTATGAGCTATGTTGAATCAAAACTCATAATCCGTGAATCTTGTGGTTGTAAACGAAAAACAGAAAAATCAAAAACCTATTCCGAAAAGCAACTTACAAACATACAGAGAAAATTCTTCCAGTCTGAACATTTCCTGCGTCAAATGAGCCATTTTGCACAGCAGCTAAACTCCTGCAACCAGGAAGACGGCCTTATGTACACTTTGGATACAAACCTTGCGATTCTTGGAATAAATGATTTTGCACTTTATTCTTTCCCAAATCCATTTGACGAAAACGCTACGATTTCAAAACATTCTATTAAGGCTAATGAATTATTTTTACGTCGTAACGGAGAAAGATTAACTCAATATGGCCATATAAAAACAGACACCTTAATCAGTTTTATAAAAAATCTTTCTGAAAATCTTCCAGCCAGTACTGTTGTAAAACTACTTCACACATCCAACGGTGTCATTGGTTGTATTATTTATGATGGCCCCCAAATAATACATCCTTACATCTGTTCAATTTCTACAAATCTGGCCCAAACTATTTTCCGTCTCCAGACAAATGCTCAAAAACAGAAATATTCCGAACAACTGGAAAAAGCGGTCGAAAAACGAACTCAAGAACTGATGGAAGAAAACAACAAACGAATTAAAGTTGAAGCCGAAGTTTTAAAAATTTCAGAAATGGAGCGTCAAAGATTCAGTACAGATCTTCATGATGATATATGTCAGCGCCTTGCAGGACTTGCCATGCTTTGCAGATGCTATTCCTCTTCCGAAAAACCAATAAACAAAGAACAAATGGTTGAACTTACAGAACTGATTACTGAAACCCTCCAAACAACCAGACAATATGCCCATAACTCTTTCCCTGTGGAACTGGATTCCCTGGGTATGAAAGACAGTTTAAGCAATCTTTGCAACACTTTCCAAAGCCAGGCAAAATACCCTTGTTCCTATGAATGGAATCTTCCGGAAAACAAAATATTTACAAGACCACAAGCAATCAATATTTTCCGAATTATTCAGGAAGCTTTACAAAATGTTTTAAAACATGCCAAAGCCACAGAAGTAAAAGTCGAGATATTCACTCAAAGAAAAACAGTGTTTATTCGAATTATTGATAATGGGAAAGGTCTTTCCACAAACTCAAAAAAGAAAGACGGAATCGGAATGAAATCTATGCAATACCGTGCCGATCAAATTGGAGCAAAATTTTCAACAAAGCGAAATGAACCAACAGGAACAATAATTGAATTGACTCTTGAAGAAAAAAAATTAGAAAATTGTTAGTTTAACTCAAATTTAATCTTGCGGAATAAATCCATTATTTTTTATTAAGGTACAAGCGATTTTGTAAGAAAACCCCTGTTGAATCAATGCGGCTATAAGTTTCTCCCCAGATTTTCCTTTCTTGATTAATTTTGCATAACAGCGTTCTGCTATTTGATTTTCATTATTTTCAGCAAAGAATTCATCCAAAGCGCTATTTGCGATTTCTTTTTTTATTCCTTTTCCTAAAAGTTCTGAAAGAAGTTTAGTCCGGCCTTCTGAATGGTTTATTTTCCGTGTATTTAGCCAGGACCCGCAAAAGCGTTCATCAGAAAGATAGTTAACAGACTCAAGATAAGTCAAAGCCCTGTTTATATATTCTTTTTCATACCCTTTATCAGAAAGTTTTTTCAAAAGACCTGAACGGCACTGTTCACTTCGAGCCAGATATTCAACTGCCTTACATTCGCAAGCCGTAATTAAGCCTGCATCAAGAATTTCCTGTGTTTGTTCTTCATTAAAATTATCATTTATAAGAAAATCTTCTTTAGGTAATGAAACAAGATATTCGGGACGAATAAAAAAAGCGCCCCCCTCTGAGGAAGTAATTCTGTATATACCTGTTGAGGTAACTTCACGGGAAAGAATTTCCATAATTAACTAGTTTAAATATACAAAAAAAAATCCGCATCGTCTGTAAAAACAGGCATATGCGGATTTGTCATATTATGCAGCAAAAGCTGCATATTTGTAAGTCCAAAAACTAGCGTTTTGAGAACTGGAAGCGGCGACGAGCACCCTTCTGTCCGTACTTCTTACGTTCAACCATACGTGAATCGCGAGTAAGGTATCCGTTAGCTTTAAGAGCTGTGCGAGCATCTGGATCGTACTGTGTGAGAGCACGTGAAATTCCGTGCAGACATGCAGCAGACTGTCCGTTCAAACCACCACCACAAACATTGATGAGGATGTCGAACTTGCTTTCGCTTGATGTAACAACGAGAGGCTGGCGAAGAACCTGAACCTGTTCGTCAGAAAAGTATTCTTTTACATCTTTACCATTTACAACGATTTTTCCTGAGCCTTCACGAAGGAATACGCGGGCTACAGCTGTCTTTCTTCTACCTGTTCCAATAGCAATATTTTTTACCATAGTAATACTCCCAAACTCCTAATTACACTTCCAGTGGCTGTGGATTCTGTGCTGCATGTGGATGATCAGCGCCAGCGTAAATCTTTACGTTGTCCATCATAGCGCGTCCAAGACGTCCGTGTGGAAGCATACCAGCGATTGCCAGTTTAAGTGGATCACCAGGGTGTTTTTCGTTCAGTTTTTCAAATGTCTGTGAGCGGAGACCACCTACAAATCCTGTGTGGTGATAGTAAACTTTCTTTGTTTCTTTTCCACCAGATACAGCAACTTTTTCTGCATTGATGATTACAACATAGTCACCACAATTCTGGTTTTTAGCAAATGTTGCTTTTTCTTTTCCGCGAACGATTGCAGCAACTTTAGCTGCTACGCGTCCCATTGGTTTTCCGGCTGCGTCGATAACGTACCATTTGCGAGCCTGTTCGTATTCTTTAACGAAAATGGTTTTCATGATATACCTATATCCCTTAATTAAAATTGTTAATTTTTGTGTATCGCAAAGTCTTTGCATCTGACTCGTTGATACTAAAATTGCGATGAGCAGTCGCAATTTATTACGGGGTAATAAAATATATAATTTTTCTTCCCCTTATGTCAATAGCATACGATTTCGGTTTTCGATTTCGTTTTTTTTATTCCGATTTCTGGGCTTCTGCTTTTTCTGCAAGTTCTTCTTTTTTTGCTTCACGTTTGTCTTTTATGTCTGCAGCACCAATAAAAAGACATACAAGACCGATAAATGCTGCAAAAACAGGAGCGCAACCTTTCAAAAATGCAATAACATCAGCTCCCCATGCCAAAGGACAAGATGGAAGAACAGCAAAAACAGTAAATGCAATAAAAATAACACCAACGATAAGAGCAAACATAATATACCCCTTGTTAAAAAATAATTTTATAAATAATTAATCTTACAATTAGCAAATTAAATTGTAAATTGTAATATACAAATTGTAAATTACCTCACAGCAATTCCGTTTTTACGGAGATCGTCTTTAATTCCACCAACAGTATATCCCATTGAATGTACCATAGAAGCAATAAGAGCTGCGTCAGCTTTACCTTCTTTAAGGACATCCGCCAGGTGCTGAGGTGTACCGCCACCGCCAGAAGCAATAACAGGAACAGGAACATTTTCAGCAATCATTCTTGTAAGTTCAATATCATAACCAGTTCTCATACCGTCTGCATCCATTGAGTTCAGAACAATTTCGCCGGCTCCAAGTTCAACGCCTTTTTTTGCCCATTCCAGAGCATCAAGACCTGTATCCACACGACCGCCGTGAATTGTTGTTCCGTATCCGCTTGGCTTTGTAGGATCTTTTCTTACGTCCATACCAAGGACAATACACTGATTTCCAAAAATACGGGCCCCTTCAGTAATCAGGGATGGATTTTTTACTGCAGGGCTGTTCAAAGAAACTTTTTCAGCACCTGCAAGAATTGTATCTCTGATGTCATCAATTGTATTGATTCCACCGCCTACACAGAATGGAATAAAAACCTGTGAAGCAACTTTTGAAATAAGATCAAGAATTGGACCACGTCCACGGGCAGAAGCAATGATATCGTAAAATACCAGTTCATCAACTCCCTGGCGGTAATACTCTGCAGCCATTTCTACAGGATCCCCGATATCAACGTTATTCTGAAATTTTACGCCTTTTGTTGTACGTCCGTCTTTTACATCAAGACA
>JAKSTM010000051.1 GCA_024402565.1 Treponema sp.
CAGGATGTTGTTATCAACGAAGAAGACTGTGGTACAATCAATGGTATTGATTATGCTGCAATCAAAGACGGTGATGACATTAAAGTACACTTGGCAGACCGCATTAAGGGACACTTCACAATCGAACGTGTTGTTCACCCAATTACAGGCGAACTCATTTGTGAAGTTAACGAATACATTACACCTGACCTTGCAGCAAAAATTGAAGCAGCTGGTGTAGAAAAAGTTAAGCTCCGCACAGTTCTTACTTGTGAAGCTAAACACGGACTTTGTATCAGATGTTACGGCCAGAACCTGGCTCGCAACAAGATTGTTGAAATCGGTGAAGCAGTAGGTATTATCGCTGCTCAGTCAATTGGTCAGCCAGGTACACAGCTTACACTGCGTACATTCCACTCGGGTGGTGCTGCCGAAATGACAACTGAAGACAACCACATTGTTCTTAAGTTCAATGCCTTTATGAAAGAAATTACAGGTACTCACGTAGTACTGAAGAACGGCAACTGGCTGTTCACTCGTAAAGGTAGCATGACTGTAATCCGTATTCTGGATCAGGTAAAACTTGAAAAAGGTGACTCTGTTCTGGTTGAAGACGGATCAAGCGTTATGCGTGGAACAGCAATCGTTAAACACGGTGCAAAAGAAGTTACAGCAAGCGTTACAGGTAAAATCCTTGTTAAAGACAAGACAGTTTACCTTGTTTCTAAAGAACAGAAGATCGAAATTGCCAACGGTTCTACAATCTACGCTAAAGAAGGCGAATTAGTAGAAAAAGGTAAGGCAATTGGTGAATTCGACCAGTTCTCTGAACCAATCATCGCTGAAAGTGACGGTTACGTTCTCTTCGAAGATATTATTACAGGTTCTACACTGTCAGAAAAAGCTGACCCTGATACAGGCGCTGTAGTTCGTACAATTACTGATCTTCACCTGGACGTAAAACAGCCACGTATCCTTATTACAGACGAAGCTGGTAACGAACTTGGTACATACTACCTGCCAGCAGGTGCCGTTGTTAAGGTTGATGACAAACAGAAAGTTGCAGCTGGTGTTACACTTGCTACAATGCCTAAACAGGCTATGAAATCTCAGGATATTACTGGTGGTCTTCCACGCGTTTCTGAACTTTTCGAAGCCCGCAAACCAAAAACTCCTTGTGTACTTGCACAGATCTCTGGTCTTGTTAAGTTCAAGGGAATTACAAAAGGTAAACGTATCGTAACTATCGAAGACGAATTCGGACGCACATTTGAACACCTTGTTCCAATGACACGCCGTATGATCGTTCGTGATGGTGACCACGTTGAAGCTGGTGAACAGCTCTGTGCCGGTAGCCCAATTCCACAGGATGTTCTTACTATCCTTGGTGAAAATGCACTCCAGAACTACCTTATGGATGAAATCCAGGGTGTTTACGGTGCTCAGGGTGTAGATATCAACGATAAACACATTGGTATCATTATCCGTCAGATGCTCCGCAAAGTTGAAATTGTTTCTGTAGGTGATACACGCTTCATCTATGGACAGCAGGTTGACAAATATAAGTTCCACGAAGAAAACCGCCGCGTAATTGCAGAAGGTGGTCAGCCAGCAGTTGGACGTCCAATGTTCCAGGGTATTACAAAGGCTTCCCTCGGAGTTGATTCATTCATCTCTGCAGCCTCATTCCAGGAAACAACACGCGTTCTTACTAATGCTGCTATTGCCGGTGCAACAGACGGACTTCACGGAATTAAGGAAAACGTTGCCATTGGTCATATGATTCCTGCAGGTACTGGTATCAGAAACTACAAGAATGTAAAACTTTTTGATGGAACTGATAAAGACCTGGACGTTCAGATGGAAGAAATCCTTGAACGCCGTAAGCAGGAAGCAGAACAGCAGGCTTCTAATCTTCCTGAAGAACCAAGTTTCGAAGCCGTAGAAGATAATGAATAATCGTGGATAACGAATAGATAATTTTTAATCGTGGATAACGAATAATAGTTATTCCTTCTACATAATCAAATAAGGTTATATAAAAGACTTCCTTTAGGGTAATACCTGAAAGGAAGTCTTTTTTTTATTCTATGAGTTTTTTACTTTGAGAAAAAAATGAATACACAGTATAATTATTTTTATGTGTTTAAATGGAATGCTATACAATATAAGCTTCAATGTAGCCGCTATCGCAAACCTTGCAGTTGTTTTATTTTCATTTATCGTTCAGAAAAAAATCCCTGAACAAAAAAATCGAATGTTTTTTTATCTGGGGACAGCTACATTATGTTCTGCTATTGTTGATGTAATAAGTGCACTTGAACTTTCAGGCGTGATTGCTGTTCCTAGAATAGGGTTATGGGTAATAAACGAATTCTATTATATATTTGTTTGCAGTATTCCATTCTTCTTCAGCCTTTATGCATTGGCTCTTACAGAACAAATGGAGCTTTTAAAAAAAATTAAATGGAAGATTATATATTTTTTTCCAATAATAATTGAAATCGTTTTAATCGCTTTAACTCCTTCCTTCAATTTGGTTTTTGATATTTCAGAAAGTGGTGAATACATACGAAGAACCGGTGTGTTTATTTTATATGGACTTCTTCTTTATCAGATTGGTTTATCACTTTTTGTGATTACTTATTTTAAGGATAAAATTGATATTCATTCAAAGGCTTATATTTTTATCTTTGTTGGGCTTACACTTACAGGAGTGTTAATTCAGTTTATCGTCCCAAGACTTTTAATTCAGCATTTTACAATCTCAATAAGTCTTCTTTTGTTTTTTACATCTTTCCAGTTTTCAGAAATTGTTACAGATCCTATAACAGGGGTTTTAAATTTAAAAGCCTTTAATAGGATGATGAAATCTCATTTTAAGCATCATCAGAGATTTTCAGTAATCAGTATTCATTTAGATGATATTCAGTTTATTGGTGCAACATTCGGAATTGAAGCTCAGAATTTTTTTCTTACACAAATCGGTTCATATCTTCAGACGCTTATACAATCATATTCAACGGCATCTTCAATGGAATACAAAGTTTATCATATCGATAATGATTTGTTTTCAATTTCTTTACCTGAAGATTCCGATGCAGAACAGAAAAAGATAATAGGGGATATTTTTAATCGATTTGAAAAACCATGGAAATGTTCTCTTGTAGAGATTAAAACTACAGTGAGAATTTGTGTAATTGAATGTCCGAAAGATGCGTCGAATACAGAAGAAATAAATGATGTGATTTCTTCTTCAAAAACAGACACTCGGTATAAAAATGAAAAGCTTCTCTATGCATCAAATATAGATGTAAAAAGTCGAAAGCGTTATGCATATATTGAACAACTCATAAAAACAGCAATCCAGGAACATAGAATTGCTGTTATGTATCAACCATTGTTTTCAACAGAAGAACAACGAATTATTGGTGCTGAAGCTTTAGTCAGAATGAAAGATCATGAAGGGAAATTTGTTTCACCTGATGAATTTATTCCAATAGCAGAACAGGACGGAAATATTCTTCGTATAGGACTTTATGTTTACGAAGAGGTTTGTAGATTTGTCGCCACACGAAAATTGAAAAAATTAGGCATAAAAATGATTGATGTAAACCTTTCCGTAGCTCAGTGTATGCAGACAAAAATCAGTGATGAATTTAAATTGATTCTGGATTCTTTCAATCTTGAACCTTGGCAGATTTGTCTTGAAATAACAGAAACCGCATCTGCACATACACCAGAACTTTTGTATTTGAATATGCAGAAGTTTCATGAACTTGGGTTCCCTTGTTCTCTTGATGATTATGGAACAGGTTATGCAAACTTGGATTATATGCTTCATATGCCATTCAGTATGGTTAAGATCGATAAAGAAATTGTAGAAAGTGCAATGAAAGACGAAAAAGCTTATGTAATGCTGGTTGGTATCATTGATATGATTCATAAGCTTGGAATGAAAACTGTAGCTGAAGGTATTGAAACAAAAGAAATGGTTGATAAACTGACTGAATTAAAATGTGATTACCTTCAAGGCTATTATTATTCTAAACCAATTCCAGAAGACCAGTTCTTAGAAATGATTCTGGCACAATGTCCGTCAGGAAAAGAAACACTCTTTGAAGATGTGGAAGAGCTGGAATCAGTGGATGATGTCGAAGAACTTGAAGAAGTTTAAAATGTCGTTAAAACAGGAATCGAAGTGATGTTTTTGTTTTCTATAGATTTTAAAAGTCCATTTATTATTATTTTTCTTGTTGGAACAATTATTTCGTTTCTGATAAATCAGATTCTGGAATTAGTGGATTTTCATTCACGAATAAGGAACGGTTCAAAAATACCGGAAGTTCTAGAGTCAGTACCGGGAGCATACGAACAGTTTTCACCAGAAAAATTGGAAAAAATAGTAGCGTATGAAAATGAAAAATATTTTATGTGGATACCATATTCATTCATGACTATGATAATGGTCCTGAGTTTGGTATTATTTGGATTTTATCCATGGGTATTTGATTTGTCTTGCCGAATTACTGGCTTTCCACATAGCTTTTGGAGTTTGTTTTTCTGTTATTTAGTTTTTAGTGTCATTTCGGAAATTCCTGAAACGTTGCTTTCTTTGCCATTTAGTTTATATAAAGAATTTTCCATTGAAAAAAGATTCGGCTTTTCCAATATGACATTAAAGTTATGGATCACAGACGAGATAAAATCGCTCCTGATTGGACTTATTCCACTTCTTTTATTAAGTGCCGCTATTTCTTTTTCTTTTATTTATTTTGAAAATACCTGGTGGCTCATAGTAAGTATAGTCCTGATTTCTTTTTCATTACTCATGCAGGTTATATATCCAAAATTTATTGCACCATTATTCAATAAGTTTGAGCCTTTACCGGAAGGGGAATTAAAGGAAAAACTGGAAGCTCTTCTGGTAAAAACCGGCTTCAAAAATGATGGTCTTTTTGTAATGGATGCTTCCAAAAGAAGCGGTCATTCAAATGCTTATTTTTCAGGATTTGGAAAATCAAAAAGAATCGTACTTTATGATACTCTTATAAAGGAAATGAGTTCAGATGAATTGGTTTCGGTACTGGGACATGAACTTGGTCATTTTAAGTTGAAGCATATTTTGAAAAAATTGATGTTTTCTATACCAATGATTTTTGTAGCGATGTTCCTTTTGTACCTGTTTTCGAAATCTGAATCGTTATATACGGCTTTTGGTTTTTCTTTTGATTTTACTGAGGCTCCGGCTGGAAGTTTTGCAGAAAATTTAAAATGGGTTCAATTTCTAGGAATTACGTTAACGGGTTTTGTGTGGCAAAGTGTTTCGGAAATATTAACGCCTTTAGGAAATATTGCTTCTAGAAAACACGAATATCAAGCAGATCGATATGCTGCAGAAATCTGTGGAACTTCGGAACATCTGATATCTGGGCTTGTAAAATTAAATAGCGAAAATTTAAGTGAACTTTATCCTCCGCCAGTGTATGTTTGGTGGAATTATTCTCACCCGACTCTGGTACAACGTATTGAGGCGCTCAATAAATATAGTAAAAAGGCAGGCATAATAAAATGATTACTCTGAAAGAATTATCTGCAAAATGTGGTGTATCTATTGCAACAATTTCAAATGTAATTAATGGTAAAAATAATGTCTCGAAAAAAACAAGAGATCTTGTAATGAAGGCGGTTGAAGAAACAGGATATGAACCAAATATTCTTGCTTCAAGTTTGAGAAGTACGTCTTCAAAGACTATTGGAATTATTATTGAAGATGTTACCGCCTTTAGTTCGCCTGCTGTTATCGAAGGACTTATGCATGCATGCGAACAAGCAGGCTACAGAAGTTCTTTACAGAATTTAAGACTTTATTCAAAAGGTATTTTTGATTCAGGAGAAGGTTTTAAAGAAGCGGTTGCACAGGCTGTTCGACAAGTGCTTTCAATAAAAGTGGATGGGATTGTATTCCTGGCGGCACATTCACGTCCCGTTGATGTTTTTCCTGAGAACCTTAGAGTACCGGCCGTTGTGGCTTATGCTAAATCGATTAATCCAAAAGTTCCTTCTGTTTTGTTTAATGATGAGAAAGCAGCTTATGAAATGGCAAAATATATGATTCAGAAAGGATATAAAAAAATCGGAATGATTGCAGGAAAAGCGGACAGTGTTCATACCATTCGCAGAAAGAATGGATTGAAGAAAGCTCTTGCAGAAGCCGGACTTGAATATGTTGAATCAAATGTTTTTGATGGACTTTGGAATCGGGAATCAGGATATAAGCTTTCTGAAGAACTTTTTAAAAATGATATAGATTCTGTTTTCTGTGGAAATGATAATATTGCAGCAGGTGTTTGTGATTATCTCCGTGAAAAAGGGAAAGTTCCGGGGAAAGATATTGGTGTAGCAGGTTTCGACGGACAGGAATTTGCTGCATATACTTATCCGCCGTTGACAACAGTAAAGCTTCCTTTGTTCCAGATTGGAAATAAAGCTGGAGAATTACTTGTAGCTCAAATTTTGGGTGAAAGTTTTGAGAATCTGGAATTAACTATTGATTGTTCTTTTGTAGAAGGAAAAACAATTTAGTAAAAAAAAGATTTAAATAAATCGAAAATAAAAAAAATTAGTATATTTGAGGCATATATGATTAACGTAACTTTATGTGAAGAATACAAAAGGTTTCTGGATAACGCAAAAACAGAACGTGAAGCAGTTTCAGAAATAATTAAAGCAGCAGAAGCTGCAGGGTACAAAAATATTGAAAAAGCAAAGAAGCTTAAAAAAGGTGATAAAGTTTACATTACCAAAATGAATAAAGCTATTGCGCTTTTTAATATTGGTTCAGAATCTGTAGAAAAAGGAATGAATATTCTTGGGGCTCATATAGATTCACCTCGTCTTGATGCGAAACAAAATCCGCTTTATGAAAAAGAAAATATTACTTATCTGAATACTCATTATTACGGCGGAATTAAAAAGTATCAGTGGACAGCACTTCCGTTGGCTATTCATGGAGTAGTTTGTAAAACAGATGGAACAACTGTAAATATAAAAATTGGTGAAGATCCTTCAGATCCAGTTTTCTGTATTTCAGATATTCTTCCGCATCTGGCACAGGAACAGATGAGTGGTAAGGCTGCAGACATCATAAAAGGAGAAGATCTTGATGTGATTTTGGGCCTTAACGTTCCTGTAAAGGCTGAGAAAAATGAAAAAATCGATAAAACAGAAAATAGTGATAAGCCACAGAAACTTGAAAAAAGTGAAAAGCAAGCTGGAAAGAAAATAATTCTTAAACTATTAAAAGAAAAATATGGAATAGAAGAATCTGATTTTCAGAGTGCCGAAATTGAAATAGTCCCAGCTGGTATGGCCCGTGATCTTGGTTTGGATCGTTCGCTGATTCTTGCATACGGCCAGGATGATCGTTCCTGCGCATTTACTTCATTAAAAGCAATGCTTGATGTAAAAGCATCAAAAAGAACTACTTGTTGCATTTGTGTAGATAAAGAAGAAATCGGTAGTGTAGGGGCAACAGGAATGGCATCCTTCCTTTTTGATAATATGGTTTCTGAAGTAGTAGCAAAAGCTGAAAAGAATTATTCAGAATTAACAGTGAAAAGAATGCTTGCCAATTCAAATATGCTTTCAAGTGATGTAAATTCTGCTTACGATCCGATTAATGCTGGTCTTTATGACAAAGACAATTCTTCAAGTCTTGGAGGCGGCGCTGTATTTAATAAATATACAGGAAGCCGTGGTAAAAGTGGTGCCAGTGATGCAAATCCAGAATTTATTGCAAAAGTTCGCGGTGCAATGGATAAGGCAAGTGTAAAATATCAGATGGCAGAACTTGGAAAAGTTGACCAGGGTGGTGGTGGAACAATTGCTTACCATGCAGCCCGTTATGGAATGAATGTTCTTGATGCAGGCGTTGCAGTATTAAGTATGCACGCTCCTTGGGAAATAACTTCAAAAGAAGATTTGTCTCAGATTTATGAATGTTACAAAGCTTTTTTGAAGATTTAATTTCTTGTTAAATTAATTTAAAATTAATCCATCAAAGGCGGGTTCTACAGATCCGCCTTTTTTTATTGTCTTTTCCAGGTTGGGATAACTGGTAATATTATCCTTAATCCATTTTTTTGCGTCTTCATGAGAGACTTCATGGCAAAGGTGGGTAAGCCATGTGTGTTTTGCGTTAATTTGCTCAGCCACTTCTAAAGCTTCTGCATAAGAAAAATGTGTAGAATGAGGACGAAGCCTTAATCCGTCAATAACCAGATGATCAAATTTTCCAAAGCTTTGTAATAACTTAATCGAGTTTTTAGGCATGCGGCTAACGTCGGTTAAGTAAGCAAATATTTTTTTTCCTTTCTGAATAACATAACCATTTGTTTTTAGCGTACCGTGATACATTGGGATTTTGTAAATATTCAATTTACCGATTTTTATGGGTTTTTCACGATTATAGGAACTGGTGTTTACCAGCTTAACTAAAGCTCTTCCACCGCCTTGGAGAACAGGTCTGAAAAGATAGTCGAACCGAGATTTTAAATCTTTTAAAGCTTCAGAATTTCCATAGATTTTTAATGGTTCTGTTGTAAGTTTCTTTGGATTATCTTTCATTCGTAAGCATGAAAAAGCCCGTAAATCATCAATCCCGTGAAGGTGATCAGCGTGTGCATGAGTTAATAACAGGGAATCGATTTTTTTGATATTGAATTTTAAGGCTTGAATACGAAATTCAGGTCCGCAATCAATCAGGACATTTGTTTGAGCATCAGAAATGAGTACAGAGGCTCTGAGTCTTTTGTCATGAAGGTCGCTGGATTTACAAACCGGACAGTCACAGGCGATTACAGGAATTCCATGACTGGTTCCTGAACCTAAAAAAGTCAGATTCATTTGTTTCCGAGAATTACGTTGTAAATTCTGTCCAGGTCGTCGCGGGAAGTATATTCAATTTCCAATACACCCTTTTCCATAGAACCTTTAAGGGTTACATTGCGAATACCGAACGCATTTTTAACTTGCTGTTCGAAGTTGGAAATGTCTGCATCTTTTTTTGCAGCTTTCTTTTTTCCGTCTTCTTTTTTAGCCGCACGGCCACCATTATTGTATGTTTCTGCAAGATTTTCAGCTTCGCGAACAGAAACTCCAGCATTCTTAATTTTTTCAAAAAGTACACGGCGGTCAGCATCGTTTTTAACACTTAAAAGTGCACGAGCATGACCAGCGGTAAGAATGCCTGAAACAAGAGCTTGCTGCATATCGTCTGGAAGTTTTAAAAGACGAATTGCATTGGCAACAGTAGAACGGTTTTTTCCAACCCGTTTTGCCACTTCGTCCTGGTTCAAATCCCCCAACTGGATTAAGTTGTAATATGCTTGAGCTTCTTCTATAGGATTCAGGTCGGCACGCTGAATGTTTTCAATAAGAGCAACTTCAAGTTTTTTGAAGTCGTCGTATTTTCTAAGATTTACAGGAACTTTATCTACACCAGCCAAAAGAGAGGCTCTTGTACGGCGTTCACCGGCAATAATGTAAAATGTAGTAGGGTCAGCTTGTTCTATAATGATTGGCTCGAGAACCCCATTAATTTTAATTGAATCTGCCAGTTCTTCCAGTGCTTTCTGATCGAATTCTGTTCGAGGCTGTTTCGGATTCGGCTTAAGAAGTTTAGGGTCAATCCACAAAGTACCGTTGTCATCAACAGAAATTTGTTCCGGAATATTTGAAGCCTTTTTTGTTGCTGTTTTAATTAAGTTTTCTGCGTTTGATTTTCCGCTGGCAGAACCTGAAGAACCACCCATCAGAGCATCAAGTCCGCGTCCAAGTCCTTGTGATTTAGCCACGGCGAATTACCTCTTCTGCAAGTTTCTCATAACTACGAGCACCGGTACAGTCTGGGTCGTATTTACAGATTGGAAGTCCATGAGATGGAGCTTCAGAAAGTCGAACATTTCGTGGAATAATTGTATTGAAAACAACATCTTTGAAATAACCTTTGACTTGGATGATAACATCCTGTGCAAGTCTTGTGCGGGAATCGTACATTGTGAAGAAGATACCGCCGATTGTAAGGTTTGGATTGAAAGAGTTCTGAACCTTTTCAACAGTCTGAAGGAGAAGTGTAATTCCTTCAAGAGCAAAATATTCACACTGCATTGGAACCATTACTGTATCTGCAGCTACCAAACCATTGAGAGTTAAAATTCCAAGGGAAGGAGGACAGTCTATAAGAATGTAATCGTAAATTTCTTTTAATGGCGCAAGGGCATTCTTAAGGAAGAATTCGCGGTTTTCCTGATCAATAAGTTCGACAGCAGCACCTGAAAGATCAATAGAAGCACTGATTGCATCAAGATTTGGTACCGGTGAATGTTTGATAGCCTGTTCTGGTTCAACAAGACCTGCCATCAGTTCATAGACTGTAGGCTTTTCTTTATCTACACCGACACCTGTAGACATATTTCCCTGTGAGTCGAAATCAACTAATAATACTTTTTTCCCAGCCAACGCAATATATGCACCAATGTTAATTGCAGAGGTTGTCTTACCAACTCCACCTTTTTGATTAACAAATACGATAGACTTACCCATAAATTTGATTTTAGCATTTTTATAGAAGAAAGTGAATAGAAAAAAGAAGTTGGGACGACAAGTGGAACGAGATGACTGTGTGGAAGTGCTTTGATAATGATGATATATTTATATACATGATTTATTCAGTGTCATTTTCTAAACCTATTGCAGCTGTAGAAGAGATTTTGGGGAAACCTTATAAAAAAATTAAAATCAGACTTGATACAGCATCTTCTCTTGAA
Organism: Treponema sp.; assembly: GCA_024402565.1. Classification (GTDB taxonomy): domain Bacteria; phylum Spirochaetota; class Spirochaetia; order Treponematales; family Treponemataceae; genus Treponema_D. The sequence continues at coordinate 10,809 of JAKSTM010000051.1, forward strand.
TCGAAATATTTTTGCGAAATGTTTACAGAAAAGCAGGTTTTTCACAGGAAAATGACAGAAGCGGAAGTTGCCGGGTTCATAGAAAATCATGCAGGTATTACATTTAAGAATGCTGTTTTGCGAACCAGCGATAAAGAAATTACTTATCTTGCTAACAAAAAAGGGAAAATCACAAAACTTGAAAGACCTCTTAAAACAGAAAGTGTTCAGCCGAATGTTCTGAAAAACGAAAAATTTGGTGGAACTGTAACAGAAAGGCTTCTTTCAGCAGGTAAAAAAAAGAATTATCTTATTCAGGAAGGAAATCCTGTTCCATTTTTAGTTCTAACTGGGGTGATGACTGCGGAAGGAAAGGTAATTTCTTCAAAATACGATAAATTTCGTCAAATAAATCGTTTTTTGGAATTTGTGAATGACGTTATTCCGGAAGTTATGAAGTTAAAGGCAGATGGAGAACCTGTACGAATTGCCGATTTTGGGTGCGGAAAAAGTTATTTGACTTTTGCGGTTCATTATCTTCTTTCTGAAATCAAGAAAATTCCTTGTGAAATCGAAGGTTTGGACTTAAAAAAAGAGGTAATCGATTATTGCAATAAGATTGCGGAAGATTTAAAGCTGGAAGGAATTCGTTTCTCTACTGGCGATATTTCTGATTATTCAGGTGATAAAGCTCCAGATATAGTGATTACTCTTCATGCCTGCGATACCGCTACAGATTTTGCCTTGAAATATGCTGTTTCTAAGAAAGCAAAGGCTATTCTTAGTGTTCCATGCTGTCAACATGAAGTAAATACTCAACTTCAGAAGAAAGAAAACCCAGTGATTGATGAGGCAATGAAACCTCTCTTAAAATGGGGCATCATTCGCGAAAAATTTTCGTCTTTAGTTACTGATGTTCTGCGCGGTGAATATCTGGAAAAAAACGGATATTCGGTTCAGATGCTTGAATTTATAGATATGGAACATACTCCTAAGAATATTTTGATCAGGGCTTTTCGAAAAGTATCGGATTCCTCAAATAATTCCACGGAGACAGGAAATATACTTGCTGAAAGCCTTGGTGTAAAACCTGAAATACTAAAATAGAAATTGTTAATCGAAATTGTTAATTGAAATCGTTAATCGGAATCTTTAAAATCTCAATTTTTTACAGTAAAAACACAGAAAATCTATGTTTTTTTAAGAATCTGTTTGGATTAAACTAATATTTGTGGAGAACGAAAATTGAAAAATCCTACAGATATAAAGTATAAATCAGATTTAAACGGAAATCCTATTTCAGATTGTTTTTTTTGTGCTGATCCAACGGCAATAGAATATGAAGGTCGTCTTTATGTATATGGAACAAATGATCACCAGCAGTATGAAAAGACAGAAAAAAACACTTATGAAAAAATTAAATCTTTTCAAATCTTTTCAACTGACGATATGGTTAACTGGCGCTACGAAGGCATAATTAATACGGAAGCAATTGCTCCATGGATTTATGCTTCATGGGCACCATCAATTTGTAAACGTGTAGAAGACGACGGACTTACTCATTTTTATTTGTATTTTTCAAATAGTGGTGCTGGGGTGGGTGTCCTTACATCTACAAATCCGGTGGGACCATGGAAAAGTCCTTTAAAAAAATCCCTGATAGATAATAATACAGAAGGTTTAACGAATTGTCCGGCTCCTTTTGATCCTGGTGTCTGCATCGATGATAATGGGGTAGGCTGGCTTACTTTTGGTGGTGGACAGACTGATTCCGAGGTTATGCCTGGTACTATGCGTATTGTTCGTCTTGGAAAGGATATGATTTCTTTGGATTCAGATTTTGTAACAATAAAAGCTCCATATTCCTTTGAAGCCAGTGAACTGAATTTTATAAATGGGACTTATGTTTATACATTTAATACGAACTGGGTTGAACGAAATGAATGGTTTTTGAATACTCCCAAACCAACTCATTGTTCAATGTGCTATATGACGTCAAAAACTCCACTGGATTCAGACTCCTGGGTTTATCATGATGATTATTTCAAAAATCCAGGTCTTTTTGGCATGGAGTATTCTAATAATCATACTCATTATGAAAAGTTTAATGGGAAATGGTATTTGTTTTATCATGCAATGATTCTTCAAAAGGAATTTGGCAGTGAAGGTGGATTCCGAAGTATATGTGTGAATGAACTTGATATAGATGAAAAAAATGTAGAAATAAAACCATGTGAAGGAAATAGGATAGGTGTTTCCGCAATAAAACACCATGATCCTAAAATGAAATCAACTTTTTCGGAAATTTTTAATTCCAGGGAACTTCAGTTTGAAAAAAATCTGGATTCTGGAGTAATGGTTGTAAGTGGAAAAACTGACGGTGCCTGGTTACAGATTAAAAATGTTGATTTTGACTCTGAATTAAAAGAGATTGAAGCTCTTGTAATGGGAAAAGGAAAAATAAATTTCCGTATGGATTCTTTAGAAGGACCTGTTCTTGCAATTCTTGAAAATGAAGAGACGGGATGGGTTACACAAAAGGTAAAACTTTTGGACTTTGAAAGTGGAACTCATAATTTGTATATCGAATTTTTTGGAGATATTCGCGGAGATTCATATATTTTCAACTAAAAAACACATAATATGGAGTTATTGGTAATTTTTTTCCCTTTATGTTAAGATATATTGTTATCATTTAAATAAGAGGGACTGTAATGTCAGAAAATGTTGAAATAATCCCAATCCGTGTTGGTATTGATGTTGGTTCTACAACAGTAAAAATCGCCATTCTTGATGACAATGATAGATTAATTTATTCCGATTATCAGAGACACCGTGCAGATATTCGCAGCACTATTATTTCGGTTGTGACAAAAGCACTTGATGATATAGAAACAAAGCTGCCTGCAGGAAAGAAGCAGACTCTTTCTGTAAAAGTAACCGGTTCTGGAGGACTTTCTGTTTCTCAATGGCTTAATATTCCATTTATTCAGGAAGTTATTGCTGCTACTACTGCAGTAAAAAAAATAATTCCACAGACTGATGTTGTAATCGAACTTGGTGGTGAAGACGCTAAGATTACATATTTCAAAGGCGGCGTTGAACAGCGCATGAATGGTACATGTGCTGGGGGAACCGGTGCCTTTATCGACCAGATGGCAGCACTTTTGGAGACTGACGCAGGCGGATTGAATGAACTTGCAAAAGGAATGCAGCAGATTTATCCGATTGCGGCCCGCTGTGGTGTTTTTGCAAAAACTGACGTTCAGCCTTTGATTAACGAAGGGGCTCGTCGCGAAGACATTGCTGCTTCAATATTCCAGGCAGTTGTAAGTCAGACAATTTCAGGCCTTGCCTGTGGAAAACCAATTCGCGGAAACGTTGCTTTCCTTGGCGGACCTCTTCACTTTCTGGATCAACTTCGTGCCCGCTTTATCGAAACATTAAAATTAACTCCTGAAGAAATTATTATTCCTGAAAATTCAGAAGTATTTGTTGCCATGGGGTCTGCTTTCAGTGCTGAACGAAAATTTAGAACTGAAGATGGATCTGATTATGTTTTTCCTACCATCGAAAGTTTCCGTTCGGGGCTTTCAAATCTTGTTGGAGCAGAACTTCAGGAAGTTCAGCGTCTTGAACCTTTGTTCAAAAATCAGGCAGAACTTGATGAGTTCCAGATCCGTCATGAAGAACAGGTTGCAAAACGCGGAGATTTAAGCCGTACTCACGGACCTGTATTCCTTGGTTTGGACTCAGGTTCTACAACAACTAAAGCAGTTCTCGTTGACCAGGAAGGACGAATCCTTTGGGATTTCTATTCGCATAACCAGGGAAATCCTGTTGAGCTTGCAGTAAAAGTTCTGAAAGATCTTTATGCTCTTCTTCCGGAAGACTGTTATATCGGACGTGCTGTAAGTACAGGTTACGGTGAAGCTTTGTTCCAGGCAGCCTTTGGCGTTGATGCCGGTGAAGTTGAAACTATTACGCATTACCGTGCTGCAGATTTTTTTGTGCCGGGTGTTGAATTCCTTCTTGATATAGGTGGACAGGATATGAAGTGTCTCCGCATGAAAGACGGAGCTATTGTTTCTATCCAGTTGAACGAAGCCTGTTCTTCAGGTTGTGGTTCATTCCTTGATAACTTTGCACGAACCATGGGAATGGATATCCGCGATTTCAGTAAAATTGCCCTTATGGCAGAAAAGCCTGTAGACCTTGGTTCCCGCTGTACAGTTTTCATGAACAGCCGTGTTAAGCAGGCACAGAAAGAAGGTGCTTCGGTTGCCGATATTTCTGCAGGTCTTTCATATTCAGTAATTAAGAATGCTTTGTTCAAAGTTATCAAGCTGCGTAAAGCAAGTGATATCGGAACAAAGGTTGTTGTTCAGGGTGGTACTTTCAATAACGATGCTGTTCTCCGCGCCTTTGAAAAAATTGCAGGAGTTCAGGTATTCCGTCCTGATGTTGCAGGTCTTATGGGTGCTTACGGTTCAGCACTTATTGCTTACGACCAGTGGCGTGACCTTACAGCTCCAAAACCTGGGGAACCAGAGGATACAGTTCACGAAGTTCATTCGGGGCTTGCAACTCTTAAAGATCTTGAAAACTTTAAAGTTGAACTGGACCTTCGCCGCTGTGGAAAATGTCAGAACAACTGTATGCTGACAATCAACACATTTACAACTCCTGAAGCAAAACGCCGTTTCATTACAGGTAACCGTTGTGAACGTGGTGCAGAACTGGATGATGATGTTCAGATTGTTGACGCATCAAATAAAGCAAATACAGGCATCGAAGAAGCTACAGAAAAGATGCCTAATCTTTTTGAATGGAAATACAAGAGGCTTTTCGATTATGTTCCACGTAAGGCAGAAGATGCCCCAATGGGTGATGTTGGTATTCCTCGTGTTCTGAACATGTACGAAAATTATCCGCTCTGGTTTACCTTCTTCAATGAGCTTGGATTCCGTGTTCGCCTGAGCATGAGATCCAGCCGCAAAGTTTATGAAAAAGGTCTTGAATCAATTCCATCGGAATCAGTTTGTTACCCTGGAAAAATTACTCACGGTCATGTAGAAAGTCTTCTTCAGGCCGGATGTAAATTCATTTTCTATCCTTGTGCTCC